>JBEKXB010000008.1:0-106537 GCA_049512455.1 Solirubrobacteraceae bacterium
CGGCTACTCGCCGCACATCCGCGCGCGCGGCGAGGAGATCAGGCTCAGAGCCAACACGCCTGGGTGGCGCGCCCGCCGCTGGGTCGTCGAGGCGACGCACTCCTGGCTGAACCGCAACCGCGCGATCCTGATCCGCTGGTCAAAGAAAGACTGCAACCACCTCGCGCTACTCCAGCTCGCCAGCGGCCTGATCGCCTTCAAGAAGGCCCACCTCGCGACAATCGCTCAACCCCAACCGGGATAGGTCCTAAGTCGGAATCGCCAAGCTGTTTGGCACGTCAACCGAGCAGGTCGCGGCGATGGTCGCGGCCGATTGGTACGGCGTGTACCCCGACACGGAGATCTCGGCGCGTGTGTTGCGCCTAGGTCCGACCGTCGATCGGCTGGAGGATGCAGACGTGGAGTTACTCGCCAGCTTGGCCGGGCGGCTCGCAGACGAACATCCGAGCGGGCCTGAGTCGGCTCGGCAGTCTGCATGACGGATCGGGCGGAGCCTCGCGGCAGCGTGGTCGCGACGCCCGCGTCACCGCCGGTCGTCCCGCTGCCCGAGCAAGTTCGCGTGGACGTGCTCGTGCTTCCTCAGACCATTGCTGAGGATGGCACCGCCGTCTACCACGAGTCAGTGCTCACGCTCGTAAAGGAGCTGCGCGCGCTCGACACCGACGCCGCCTATCAACACGAAGCGGAGGACCGCGGCTGGTACGGCGAGCGCAGTGTCTCGGCGATCGTGCTCAGCCTGATAGTTGGCGTCGCGAGCGCCGCTGGCTGGGACGGGCTGCGCGCACTGCTCAGCGGAGACAGACATCGGTCCGAGCGAGTTCACGCAAAGATCGCTCGGTGCACAAGCACCGACGACGGTGTTACCTGGGAGTGGTTCGAGGTTGAAGGTCCGGGAGCCGAGGTTGCGAACGCTCTCGAGGCCATCCAGCCGGGCGGTACCGGTAAGAGGGCCGGTTGAAGCACCGGCGCCGTGCCGACCGCCGCGCCCGCACCGAAGGCGTGCGCGTTGGAGCCAATGGTGCGCCGGAAGAGGGCAGCGACGCAGGCAGCAACGCGGATCTCATCGCCGCGAGGAATCGTGCGACCATCGGGCGCCATCGCGCGACGGCAGCGCGCCACTTTGGGACCGCCCGACGGCTGCTGAGCCGGGACCGTTCTGCGGCAGAGCGCGAAGCGCGACTGGCGATCTCATCCGTGGTGCGCGCATTCTGGTGGGCCGAGGATGGGCCTCTTGAAGCGAGGCAACACGCGTACATGCACGAGATCGGGCGCTGGACCCGATCAGAGTTCGGCTGTCATCTCGACCTCGACGGGCAGAACTACAGCATGACTTGCCCAATCCTGTTGGCGCACAAGCGGATGGGACTCTCGATTGCGTTTGTTGCGCAGCGCCTGTGTTCGATATGCGGCGGAGATCTCTCGGAGTGTCCGCATTTCCGCGATCGCAGCTATTGGGTCCGTGGTGGCCCCGGGCCATCAGGGCGCTGTCCCGTGTGCATGCAGGATAAGTGCCGCCACACATCCGACCGCCTATTTCGGGTGCCCGTTGTTGGGATCATCAACGAAGTCACAGAGCTTCCAGAAGTCAGCCTCGTCGGGCGGCCAGCCCAGCCTGAGGCGCGCTTCGTGAAGATCTCGGTACCGACTGCAGACCTGATGGCGGAGTTCGGCGACACGTTCGTGCCCGGCACCCCGGTGTCGTGCGACAGGTGCCTGGGACCATGTTGGGGCTTCGACGAGTTGCCAGCTTCCGACTGAGCAGCATCGTCGAGCCGTCTGAGGAGCTTACGTCGCTAGAGGCGCGCGGGTGACCGATGCCCAGGCCAAAGACGGTCGCCCGTCCTCCGTTTGGGCGGATGCGGTAACGGGCGGACGATCTCCGCCGGCTCCTGCTGCTTGTCCGTTGCGAGGGCCAGGCGCGGCGTCGCGGCGCTAGCACGTCATGCTTGCGGCCGGCCGTGCGTTACGGCGCGATCGCGATCGCGTAGGGGCTATCACCGGGTTTGAAGGCGACGGTCGGGCCGGGGGTCAGCATGCCACCGGCGCCGATCGTGTATTGCGAGACATCACCCGGCCCCTTCCCGAACATGGCTTGGTTCGTGACATAGACGTAGCGGCCGTTCGGGGACACCGCGACCGCGAAGGCGGAATCACCGGCGTTGACGTAAGGGGGCGAGTCGGGGTGGAGCATGCCGCCGGCGCCGATCGTGTACTGCGAAACAACCCCAAGCCCCCCGGCCGAGTGTTCGTTCGCGACGTAGACGTAGCGGCCGTTCGGGGACACCGCGACCCCGGCGGGGCCAGCTGCGACGGTGGCGGCCGAGTGGGGGCTCAGCATGCCGCCAGCGCCGACCGTGTACTGCAAAACCCCGCGCGCCCCGTCAGCGCTTCCGTCCGTGACGTAGACGTAGCGGCTGTTCGGAGACACTGCGACCGCAACGGGGCTGTAGCCAGCTGCGACGGTGGCAGTCGAGTCGGGGGTCAGCATGCCGCCCGCGCCGACCGTGTACTGCGAGACATCAGCCGGCCCCGGCCCGAACATGGCTTGGTTCGTGACATAGACGTAGCGGCCGTTCGGGGACACCGCGACCGCGACAGGGACGTCCCCGGTGTCGACGGCGACGGTTCGGTCGGGGGTGAGCATGCCGCCGACACCGATCGTGTACTGCGAAACCCCACGAGCCCCGTCCCTGAATGTGTCCGCGACGTAAACGTAGCGGCCGTTCGGGGACACCGCAATGGCGCTGGGCGACTTGCCACCTTTGACGATCGCGGTCGGGTCGGGGTGGAGCATGCGGCCGGCGCCGACCGTGTACTGCGAAACCCCACGCGAGTTCGTGACGTAGACATAGCGGCCGTTCGGGGACACCGCGACCCCCACGGGGCCGGCGCCGGTCTTGACGGTCGCCGTCGGGTCGGGGTGCAGCATGCCGCCGGCACCGATCGTGTACTGCGAAACCCCACTGATGTTCACGACGTAGACGGCGTGGCTCGAACTTGCCCCGCACGCGGCGCACGCGAAACTCGCCGCTACCACCGCCAGCCCTCCCAGTACCCTGCCTCGCACTCGCACACCCCTTTTCCCAGGAGCAGCCCGGCGATACTACCAGCGCGGCCGCGAATAAAGCGCGCCCACCCCCGAAACGCCACGGCGTGACGGTCTGCGGGCACCGCCAACGCGTTTCCGAACCAGCGAGAGCGCCTCCGCACGAGCGCAGGACACGCCACCGATGTCCATCGCGGCGCTACTGCAAGGGAGGAAGAGCGAGAACGCGCGAGTTAGGCCGCTCCTCGTCCCGCCCACCAAGGGTAGCGCCCAGAACCGCGATTTCGCGATTGCCCCGAGAGATCAGAGCGCACCGATGCCGGCAACCGACGCGATCTGGGGCATTCTGCGACGTTTCACGCCTCGACCTCGAGCATTCCGTTGGGGCAAAACTCACGCCAAACGGCTGCACGCACGTGCCTGAGTAACGTCACCCATTCCGCGTCCCGTATGCAACACGACGCCGCTGCTCATCGCGCAACGCGTGCGCCGGCTGGCGGTGGCTCGCACATGTCCCCTTTTCCGTGGAGCGATCGCGGTCCTCGTGGGCGCTGGGCGTGGTAGTACGGTTCGCGATGCCTATGCGCTCGTGGCGCGTGCTTTCAGCGGGACGTCAGCTTGTGGCGACATGTTGGTCCGGGGTGATGGCGGTCGTTGGCGTGTTTTGGATACCGCTGCTGGTGATCATCGTCGTGGTCGCCGTCCACTTCGTCGGGCCGATTCTGTTCCCGAGCACGACTGGACCGTTTGGATCGCAGGCCGGCTACGCCGCTGTCAGTGCGGGGCGGGTGCGGAGCGTTGCCGCGACCTGGCGGGTTCCGAGGGTGCTGGGTGGTGCACGCGACGCGCAGGCTGGTACCTGGGTCGGCGTGCAGGCGGGTTGGGAGGCCGACGTGCCGGCGGGCTGGCAGCCTGCCGTGCAGCTCCCCGGCGACGCGGTTCCGTTCGTCCAAGTGGGAACGATCGAGCAAGGCGTGGGCTTTCACGACCGCGATCACGCGTTCTGGAGCGACGCGGACCACTCGTTCTCACCGGTGTTCCTCGGTCCCGTGAGTGCGGGGGATCTCGTTTCCGCCAGGCTTGTCGAAACGCAGATCGGTTGGGCAGTCACGGTCGATGACATCACGACCCGCACCAGCAGGACCGCCATGAGCTACCAGGGCGTGGGCTCTCGCTACGACGTGGGGCTGTGGTTGCAGGAGGACCCCATGGAGGTGACCTCTGTCTCGGACCTGTCGAGGTTCTCGCGGATGCCGTACCCGCAGTTGTCGCCGGTGCGCTTTCAGCGGCTCCTGGTGAACGGCAAGCCGCCCGCATACGCGAACGTCTACTCGCAGTGGCTTTCGCTCCCGGGGGAACGCAATCTCGCTCCGACGCCGCTGGTTGGCGACCAGTTCGGTTTCCACGTCGCCAGGATCAGCAGCCCGGGCAACCAGTTCCTCAACGATGACAACGCAGCTCGAGCCGCCTACAGCAACCTGCTCATCGAGGTACAGAACTGGACGGCGCTCACCAGTCGCAGGACTGTCGCGGCACAAGTCGCCCCGGTGGTGAGCGCGTACCGGGCTTACGAACAAGCGATCTCTACACAACACTGGCCGCTCGCTGTTCGAGCCGAGATCCCGGCATACCTCGCCAGCCTGGCGGCCTCCATCAGCGAGTTGCGCCGGGTCGCTCATTACTCCCCGTCGCAGCGATCTGCATGGGCAGCAGGGCTATACCAAGCCATCCCCGCGGATCGCAACGCCGGCGCTCAGATCAAACGCCTGCTCGGCCTTCCACAGCTTCGCCCGTGGTAAACCCGCGACAAGACATTCGAGCGTGTCGCCCCTCAAGCAACTGACCCCGTCGAGTCACTTGCGCAATGGTCTGGTGTGCCCAGCTGACCGCCCACCAGGCACCCTGGCGGCGTGGTGGGCGGCGGGATCGTCGCCCTGTTCAGCGCGGAGTGCTGGGCTGAAGCGCGACGTTGCCGTTCGAAATCGGGCCGGCGATCTGCTACACATTGGACAGCGATGCGCGCACCACGCGACAGATCGGCCAACGCTGGCATGCCCGTAACGGGCTCCTCGTCGCACGGCGCCTATCGCTGCTACGCCTGGTCCTGGCGATTTAGCTAGGCGCTCGAGCCTGCGTCTGCGCTCCGCGCGACGCGCACGCTCCGAACGGGGCCCACAGGGGCCGAGCGCCGTAAGCCACCCGCGCAACGCTTCGTTCATGCCTAGCGCGAGCCCCGCAATAAGCTTCCCGAAGACTTGAAAGGACCAGCCAGATGATGATCGTGATGAAACCGACGGCGACCGAAGAGGACATCGCTCACGTCATCGCGCGCGTCGAGAGCGTCGGCGCGCGCGCTCACGTCTCGACCGGCGACGAGGTGACCGTGATCGGTGCGATCGGTGACCGTGAGCACGTCGCTCGACTCGAGCTCGAAGGCGCATCGGGCGTCGCGCAGGTCGTCCCGATAAGCAAGCCCTACAAGCTCGCCTCGGCGCAGCTGCGCTCCGGTGAGCGCTCGGTGTTCGAGATCGGCGGGCGCAAGATCGGCGGCGGCAACTTCTCGCTGATCGCAGGACCATGCACGGTCGAGTCTCGCGAGCAACTGCTCGAGACCGCGCGCGCGGTCAAGGACGGCGGCGCATCGATGCTGCGTGGCGGCGCCTACAAGCCGCGCACCTCGCCGTACGCGTTCCAGGGCCTCGGGCAGGCAGGACTGCGGCTGCTCGCCGAGGCGAAGGCGGAGACCGGCCTGCCGATCGTCACGGAGCTGATGGACGTGCGCGACATCGAAGCGGTGATCGAGGTCGCCGATGTCGTGCAGGTCGGCGCTCGCAACATGCAGAACTACACGCTGCTGTCGGAGATCGGCCGGACGGGCGTCCCGGTGCTGCTCAAGCGCGGCGCGTCATCGACGATCGAGGAGATGCTGATGGCCGCCGAGTACGTGCTCAAGGAGGGCAACGAGCGCGTGCTGCTGTGCGAGCGAGGAATCCGCACATTCGAGACGAGCTACCGCTTCACGCTCGACCTGCTCGCGGTGCCGGTGCTGCAGCAGCTGTCGCACCTGCCGGTCGTCGTCGATCCGAGTCACGCCGCCGGCCGGCGCGACCTTGTCGGGCCGATGTCGCTTGCAGCTGCCGCGGCGGGAGCCGACGGAATCATCGTCGAGGTGCATCCCAACCCCGAAGAGGCGATCTGCGACGGGCCACAGGCGTTGAACACTGATGAGTTCGCCGCGTACGCGGCGCGCGTTGAAGCCGTCGCCCAGATCGCGGGCAACGTGCTCAGCAACACGTGAACATCGCGATTGTCGGCGTCGGGCTGATCGGCGGATCGATCGGTCTCGCCGTGCAGGAGCGCCTCGGGGCGACGGTCATCGGCTATGACCCGCAGCAACGCGTGCGTGACGAGGCACTACGCCGCGGTGCCATCGTCAAGGCGGCGACGAGCGCTGCAGCGGCCGTCGCCGACGCCGAGCTGGTGTTCGTCGCGGCGCCCGTGAGCGCGCTCCCGGTTGCCGTTGACGAGGTGCTCGCCGCCGCCGGCGAGGACTGCGCGGTGAGCGACGTCGGCTCGACGAAGCGGGCGCTGGTCGCCGGCCGCAGCGACCCGCGGTTCATCGGCGGGCACCCGCTCGCGGGAGCTGAGACCTCGGGTGTCGAGCACGCGCGCGCCGACCTGTTCGACGGCGCGACCTGGTATCTGACCCCGGGCGCGACCACGTCGGGGACGTTGTACGAGCGGCTGCACAAGGTGCTCGCCGCGCTCGGTGCTCAACCCACCGCGATCGACCCGGCCGACCACGACCGTGTGCTGGCGAGCGTCTCGCATCTCCCGCATGTCTTCGCCAACGTCCTCGTCGCGCAGGCGGCCCGCGTCCTCGGCGACGGCGAGCAGGTGCCGGCCACCGGCCCGAGCTTCCGCGACGCGACGCGCGTCGCCGGTGCGAGCGCGACGATCTGGCCCGATATCTACATCTCCAACAGCGACGCGATCGTGACCCTGCTCGACGAGGCGGCGACGCGTCTGCACGAGGTGCGCGACGCCATCGCCGCAGCTGACCGCGAGGCGATCGAGCGCTGGAACGACTCGGCGCGCAGCGACCGCGACGCGCTGCTCGGGGCGGGCCTCGCCGGCGGCGCCGTCCACGAGCTACGCGCGGCGGTCGCCGACCGCCCCGGCGCGGTTGCCGAGATCGCGCTCGCGCTCGGGCGTGCCGGGATCAACATCGCCGACATGGCGCTGTCGCCCTCGCGCGACGGGAGCCAGGGCGTCGTGGCACTGTGGATTGGGGGCGAGGATCAGGCGAGGCGGGCAGCGGAGCTGATCGGCGCGCTCGGCATACCCGTGGCACGCGCATGAGCGTCGGCGGTCTGGCACGCCTGGAGCCGCTCGCATCGCCACCAGACGCCGTGGTGCGCGTTCCGGGCTCCAAGAGCATCACCAACCGCGCGCTGCTCTGCGCGGCGCTGGCCGAGGGGCAGAGCCTGCTGCGCGGCGTGCTGCTGGCGGGGGACACGCGCGCGATGATCGACGCCGTCCGGGCGCTCGGGGCGACGGTCGAGCTCGATGAGACCGGACCCCGCGCGATCGTGACGGGAGCAGCCCCGCGCGTGGCCAGCGAACCCGCGCGCGTCGATGCTGCTCAGTCGGGCACCACGTCGCGCTTCATCCTCACCGCCCTGGCGCTCGGCAGCGTCGAGCACGTCGTCGACGGTGACGAGCAGCTTCGTGCCCGCCCGTTCGCGCCGCTCGTCGATGCGCTCAGCGAGCTCGGCGTGAGTGTGCGTGCGCTGCGCCAGGCGGGGCACCTGCCGCTCGCGCTCACCGGTCCGGCACGCGGTGGTGCAGTCGCGATACCGGGGCACCTGTCGAGCCAGTTCCTGTCCGGGCTGCTGATGGCTGGTCCGCTGATGGAGCGTGGCCTCCGCGTCGAGCTGACATCGCCGCTCGTGTCGGTGCCATATGTCGAGATGACGCGGGCTGTGATGGCGGCGTTCGGTGTTCAGCTGGACGGTCTGAGCGTGCCGCGTGCCTCGTATCGGGCGTGCGACTACGCGATCGAGCCCGATGCGAGCGCCGCATCGTACTTCTTCGCTGCCGCCGCGATCACAGGCGGACGCGTCTGCGTCGATGGTCTGGGAAGCGCCTCGATTCAAGGCGACGTCGCGTTCGTGGACATCCTCGAGCAGATGGGAGCACGCGTCGATCGCCGGGGGAAATCGATCACGGTCAGCGGCGGCGCGACGCTGCGCGGCGTCGACGTCGACATGTCGGACATCTCGGACACCGCTCAGACACTTGCTGCGGTCGCCGCATTCGCCGACGGTCCGACGCGGGTGCGCGGGATCGGGTTCATTCGCGCGAAGGAGACCGATCGGATAGGCGCGATCGTCACCGAGCTGCGGCGCGCCGGGATCGCGGCGGAGGCTCAGGACGATGGCTTCACGATCGTGCCCGGGCCGGTGGCGCCGACCCGTTTCGAGACCTACGACGACCACCGGATGGCGATGAGCCTCGCACTGCTCGGGCTGCGGGTGCCGGGGATCGAGCTGCGCAACCCGGACTGCGTAGCCAAGACCTACCCGGGGTTCTTCAGCGATCTCGCCGCGCTCGCCGGATGATCGTCGCGATCGACGGGCCTGCGGGCGCCGGCAAGTCGACAGTCGCACGCGCGCTCGCCAAGGCGCTCGGGTTCGGCTACCTGGACAGCGGCGCCATGTACCGAGCGGTGGCGCTGGCGACCCTTGCGGGTCGGCCAGCGCGACTGGCCTGCGAGCTGCGGATCGAAGTAGGAGAGAGGGTGCTGGTGGATGGGCGGGACGTGACCGAGGCGATACGCGCGCCGGAGGTGTCGGCGCGGGCTTCGGAGATCGCGGCGGACCCGGCTGTTCGCGAAGCGCTGGTCGCGAAGCAGCGGGAGATGCTCGCCAGTGGTGACTGGGTTGCCGAGGGACGCGACATCGGTACCGTTGTCGCCCCTGACGCCGAGGTGAAGGTGTTTCTGACGGCCAGCGAGGCAGAGCGTGTCCGTCGACGAGGCGAGGACGGCGGCGAAGCCGCCGCCTCGCTCGCCCTTCGCGATCGTCGCGACAGCGAACGCGCCCACAGCCCACTCAAGCCTGCTGCGGATGCCGAAATCGTGGACACCACGGGTCGTGACATCGAGGCGGTCGTGTCCACGATTGTCGGCATCGTCGTGAAGCGGTCGGCTACGGGCCATACTGACCGCACATGAAAGTCGCCGTCGTCGGTTATCCGAACGTTGGGAAATCATCGCTCGTCAACCGGCTCACGGGGACGCGCGAGGCGATCGTGCATGAGCGGTCGGGGATCACGCGTGATCGCAAGGAGCTGGACTGTGAGTGGAATGGGCGCACGTTCACGCTGATCGACACGGGCGGCGTGGACTTCACCGATGAGGACCCGCTCGCCGGATCGATTCGCGACCAGGCTCGGGCGGGGCTGGCCGACGCCGACGTCGCGGTGCTCGTCGTCGATGCGCGGGCGGGCTGCCGGCCCGGCGACGACGAGATCGCCGATCTGCTGCGGCGCTCCGGCCAGCCGGTGCTCGTTGCCGCGAACAAATGCGACTCAGTGGTCGACATGACGCTCGCCGCGGAGTTCCACCGGCTCGGCCTCGGCGAGCCGATCGCGGTGTCGGCGGCACAGGGGCTCGGCACGGGCGACCTGCTCGACCGGCTGGTGGCGTTGCTGCCCGCGCCGGCGGAGGGGCCGGCAGTGGCGGATGAGGTGGTCCGCCTCGCGGTGATCGGACGGCCGAACGTCGGCAAGTCCTCGCTCGTCAACCGCTTCGCCGGTGAGGAGCGGGTGATCGTGTCCGAGGTCGCAGGCACGACGCGCGACGCGATCGACCTGCCACTCACCTTCGACGGCCGCCGGCTGGTGATCGTCGACACGGCGGGGATGCGCCGGCAGGCGAAGGTCAACGAGTCGGTCGAGTACTACACGACGCTGCGCTCGCAGCGCGCCGCCGAGCGCGCCGACGTTGCGCTGGTCGTCTGTGACGCGAGCGACGGCGTGACGGCACAGGATCTGCGGATCGCCGAGCTCGCGATGAAGAGCGGCTGCGCGACGCTGCTGGTGCTGAACAAGTGGGATGTGCAGTCGCCGACGCTCGACCTCGACTACGAGCGCGGGCGGGTCGCCGAGAAGCTAAGGCTGCGACCGCGGGTGCTGAGCGCCTCCGCGTTGACGGGGCGCAACGTCACGCGGCTGCTGAGCGAGACGATCGCGCTCGGTGACCGGCGCGCCGCGCGGATCCCGACGCCCGAGCTCAACCGCTTCCTCGCCGAGGCCGTGCAGGCCCGCCAGCCGCCGGCCAAGCAAGGTCACCGGCTGAAGCTGCTGTACCTGACGCAGGTCGGCACGCGGCCGCCACGGTTTGCGCTGCAGTGCAACTCACGGGCCCGCGTCACGCGCGACTACGCGTACTTCATCGAGAACCGGATGCGTGCGCGCTACGGCCTCGACGGGGTGCCGCTGATCCTCGACTTCGTCGAGCGAGGCCAGCGGCGGTCGGAGCGACGCTGAGCGCTTCTGTATCTTTGACCGCTCGTGTATCCGATTTCAGTGAGGGTGTGGCCGTGAGTAAGCATGCCGAGAGCGAGTTCCTGTTTACGTCGGAGTCGGTGACCGAAGGTCATCCGGACAAGATGGCCGACCAGATCTCCGATGGCGTGCTCGACGCCGTCCTCACGGACGACCCGTACGGACGCGTTGCCTGCGAGACGCTCGTCACCACCGGGCTGATCGTGGTGTCGGGCGAGATCACGACGAGCACCTATGTCGACATCCCCGAGATCGCGCGCGAGACCGTGCGGCGGATCGGCTACGACAACGCGGACTACGGGTTCGACGCCAACACCTGCTCGGTGATCAACGCGCTCAACCGGCAGTCACCGGATATCGCGCAGGGCGTCAACGCGGCGTATGAGACGCGCGCGGGGGCTGCCGCCGACGAGATCGACCTCGCCGGCGCGGGCGACCAGGGAATGATGTTCGGCTACGCGACCAATGAGACCGACGAGCTGATGCCGCTGCCGATCTCGGTCGCGCACCGGCTCGCGGAGCGGCTCGCCGAGGTGCGCAAGAGCGATCTCGTGCCCTACCTGCGACCGGACGGCAAGACGCAGGTGTCGGTGCGCTACCGCGACGGGCGGCCGGTCGCGATCGAGAAGCTGCTGATCTCGACGCAGCACGCTGACGGGATCGACTGCGAGAAGACGATCAAGCCCGACCTGTGGGAGCACGTCGTGCTGCCGGTGCTGCCGGCGGGCATGTATGACGAGGCTGCGCTGCGGCGCGAGTTCCTCGTCAACCCGACCGGGCGGTTCGTGATCGGCGGGCCGATGGGCGACTGCGGCCTCACCGGGCGGAAGATCATCGTCGACACGTACGGGGGCATGGCGCGCCACGGCGGCGGAGCATTCAGCGGCAAGGACCCGTCCAAGGTGGACCGCTCGGCCGCGTACGCGGTGCGCTGGGTCGCGAAGAACATCGTCGCCGCCGGGCTTGCCGACCGCGTCGAGGTGCAGGTCGCCTACGCGATCGGCGTGGCGCATCCGCTGTCGGTGATGATCGAGACGTTCGGCACCGAGAAGATCGGGCGGGCGCGGATCGCCGAGCTGGTGGACGAGCATTTCGACCTGCGCCCGGGAGCGTTCCGCGAGGAGCTGCGGCTGCACCGGCCGATCTACCAGAAGACCGCCGCCTACGGCCATTTCGGCCGTGACGACGAGGACTTCACCTGGGAGCAGACCGGTAAGGCCGACGCGCTGCGCGAAGCGGCCGGGCTCGCCGTGGCGGTGGCGTAGGGGCCCGCGCCGCCCGCCGGGGTGGGTCAGCAGATCAGCGGAGCGGGCGCGGGCGTCCTACGCCGCGACGCAGCGTGAGATGGCCGTCCTGGCCTGACTGAGCGCAGCGCTCGACAGGCTGCCTGGGTTGATGCGAATGCTCGTATGTCCCCGGTTGGCCACGGTGATCGACTCGCCCGGGCGGGCCTTCGCTTCCAGCTTGTCCGCCGCAGCAGTTTGCAACGCGGTGTAGAAAAGGTCGATGGCGAAAGCCGGACCGCTCGCCGCATGTCCCGTGACGGCTGCGTACTCCTGCCCCGTGGCGGCGGGTAGCGCTACGCCTGTCGCACCGCCGGCCTTCAGGCAGGCTGCGATCCGGCTGGCGCTGGGAAGCCCGCGGAACGACTCGACGGGCCCGATGCAGCGCGAAATCGACGCCATGGTCCGACTGACGTCGCTGGACGAATGGAAGCCTGGGTTGAGATAGACATCCGTCCTTCCCCCGTTGGCCTGGGTTGTCAAGACATTCGGCTGAGCGCTGTTCTCCGCTTTCTCGGCGGTCGTGGCCTGCGTGGCGCTGGTGAAGAGGTCGATGGCGAAACCCACGCCGCTCGCCGACGTTCCCTGGACGGCTCCGTACTCCCCTCCGCTGGGGGTGGGGATCGTGACGCTTGTCGCGCCGCCCGCTCTCATACAGGCTGCCGCCCTGCCAGCAGTGGAATTCACGGCAGCGACGGAATTCACGGCAGCGACGCACGTGAACGCCGCAGCGGCAGTCAGGGCTGTGAGGAGCTTCACGGTTCCCCCTCTCGGTACGGATGTGTGGAACGACGGACCCTGGGGCAGAAGCTAGCGGGGCCGAGGTGACCCACATCCGTGTGCCCCCCGATGTCCGGGCGCGCTTTCTACTGACGCCGCGCGGCGGGCCGGCGGCACGCAGGGGCGCCGTCAGGCAGGGGCGCCGTCAAGCAGGGCGGTCGCCGGCCGATTACCTCGGCGCCGGTCAACCGAACGGAGCCCTCGATGAACGTCAACGCCACTGGCGCGACCGCCGGCGCGTCCTACCCGCAACCGCAGCCGCAGCCGCCGGCGCCGCCGGCTCCGCCCGCGTTGACCAACACGGCTGCGCTGCTGGGTTTGAGCACCAGCCAGCTGCGAGCGGACATGCGGTCGGGCACGACGCTGAGCAGCCTGGCCTCCCAGGCCGGGGTGTCGAGCAGCCGGCTGGTCAGCGCGATCGAGTCCGACCTGCAGGCGGGGGCGTCGCAGGCCGCCCCGCCGCTATCGCTCGGCGCGCAGGTGGCGGCGATCGCGACGCGGATCGCCAGTGGCAGGGCGGGCGCTGGCGATGGCGGTGCGCCGCCGTCCGATGGTGCGCTCGCGGCCGCCGCAGAGACGGACTCCTCGACCACGCAGAGCAATCTTTCGAAGGTGGCCAGCTCGCTCGGCACCGACCCGGGCACGTTGCTGGCCGGGCTCACCGGGGGAGAGGACCTCCGCTCGGCGTTCGCCGCCCCGGGCGCGACGGGGTACGGCAGCTCGATCGCACAGTCGGTCGGCGGCGGCGTGTTGTTCGACGAGTACGCGTGAGCGGCTGCTAGCGAGCGTGCAGTGTCAGCGTCGCGTGGCGCGGCGGGAGGTGCAACTAGCGGGCTCGGGCGTCGTCAGTCAGCGTGTGGCTTGCGGGCGAGCAGCAGGCCGCCGCCCAGCAGGATCACGCCGACGACGACCGCTGCGATGCCACGCTTGTCGCGGTGTCCGCTGGAGTGATGCAGTTGGCCGAGAATCGACGGCAGCGACTTTGCGTCAACCGTCAGATAGATCACGCCGACAACCAGCGCGATCAGGCCAATCAGGATCGCCAGGGAAACGATAAGTGTGCGCTGCGATTTCATCGGCCGGGAGCCTATAGCTCGGGCGTCGAGCGTGCGGTGCGGGCAGGCTGGGGCTCGACGACGAGCGCGGCGTTCGCGATCACGAAGTGCAGAGCGCGCCGTGCAGGTGTACGCAAATCGCGAGGTGGTCGAGGATGTAGAGGCTGTCAGAGAACGAGCCGAAGCTGTTGTCGACGACCAGCCAGGCGTCGCCGATCCGCCGGGCGACGAAACCCGTCGAGTCATAGGATGCGTCCGCGTTCCAGCCCGGCGAGGCAACGATGCCGGGATGGCCCGGGACGGCGACGGCGCCTGGGAGCGGCCCTGGGCGGGAGCCGGGGTGGCGGGCGTCGAGCAGGATCACCGCTTCAATCTTGGCGCCGTGGTAGACGATCGTCGAATCAGCGCACACCTGTGGGGTCCCGGGCGTGAGTAGCGGGTATGCGTGCGGGTAGGCGGCGACCTCGCCCGCTGCGTAGGAGACGTGCGGCAGCTGCGTCGTCTCGATTTCGCACGCCGCCGGCGGGGCCGTGGGGGGTACATACGGCGGGCGGACTGGGCGCCCGTAGGCCCTGAAGCTTCTAAAGCTTCTCCACTCCCAAGCCGTCCCCCAGGAGCTCGTGGACTCCTGCAGTGGATGCGCAGAGCTGTGGACCGGGATTGGCGTGCCGGCTGCAGTTAGCGGCGTGCCTGGCGGGGTGGAGATGCTTGGCAGCACGTCGTAGCCGTGGGGGCGGTTGTAGAGCTCCACGATGGCGATCCGATCGCCGTCGGGGATGCTCGAATCTCGGCGAGTTGCGACGGTCATGGTGTGTGAGTCGCCTGGGCCCCAGACGAAGTGCAGGCGCAGCGCCGCCACGTCGGGCTCGGTGATGTACACGTAGGTGCCCGACTCCAACCCCCCTGTGCCTGGATTGCAGGTCATCACGGCGGCGACGAACGGCGCGTCCAGATTGTCCATGCTCTGGCCTCCGCCTTCGCAGCCCCCGTCGACGCCCGGGGCGAGGAGGGACAGGCTGCTCCAGGGGCTATTGCGCAGCACGGGCAGCTCGCGCCTGCTGATTGGGTGACGCAGCATTCGCAGCAGCAGTGGAACCTCGACATTGACCTCATACGCTTGCGTTGCCGCCGCGACACGCGCCAGCGCGAGTGGCTCGTAGGGGGTCATGTACGCCCGGGGCCCGCTCCGCAGCGCGCTCTTCGCGTTGGCCAACTGGCGTCTGAGTTGAGCGCTCAGGACCGAGCGGTCGATCGGGGCGTAGGACTGCGCGTTCACCAGAATCTGCCAGCCGACGCCGACGCCTTCTGGTGGGATGACGCTCACGCTGTAGGCGGCGGTGTCGCCGGGCGCCGCCGGCAGGCTGCCACTCAGCGGCGCCGAGCTCTGGGCGTTGAGCCCTTCGATCGCGCCGGCGGTGCAGCCGGCGATGAGCACGGCGGCGCTTGCGAACAGCACCAGGCGGCGGTAGCGGCGGCGCGCAAGCCACGTCGTCAAGGGCGAGGCCCCGGGGTCGCTGGCGACGATCGTGTTGGCGATGCGCCGGCTCGTCGCGTTGTCGAGTCGGTAGGTCGCGGGGACCGGGTTGGCTGCGCAGAGAAGATCGAATGCGTCGGTCATGGTGTCTCCCTCGCTGGCTCGAGCTGGTCGGCATCGGTGGCGGCGGCGTCCGCAGCGGGTGTGAGCGCGCGGGCGAGCGCACGGCGTGCGCGGTGCAGGCGGACACGCATCGCGGCGTCGGCGCAGCCGGCGGCAATCGCGGCCTGGGCCGGCGTGAGGCCCTCCCAGGCCACGAGCAGCAGCGCCTCGCGCTCGCGCGCCGATAGCGCGAGCAGGGCGCTGCGCAGCGGCTCGGACACGCTGGCGTCAAACGCCGCCGGGGCCGCCGGCGGCGCGGGCTCACGGGAGAGCCGCTCGCCGAGGGCGGCCCGGCGGCGCTGGGCGCGCCGGTCGTTCGCCAGCACCCGTCGTGCCACGCCGTAGAGCCATGGCAACGGGTCCTCGGGCAAGCGGTCGAGTGAACGCCAGGCGACGAGGAAGGTGTCCTCGACGACGTCATCGACCAGCCCGCCTGGCGCACGGCGCATCGCGTAGGCGGCGATGTTCCCCTGGTAGCGCTCGAACAGCGCCTCAAACCGTTCCCGCCGCTGCGTGCTCTGCTGCTTCATCTGACCCCGATATGTCCGTGTCGCGCTGCAGCGTTACACGCGTCGGGCCGGGCCGGCCGTGCGGGGCGGCGAAGCTCGCTCGCTACGATGGCCTCCCACCCCCGACGACGAGGAGGATCGCGTGAAGGCAGTGCGGTTTCACCGCTTCGGCGGACCGGAGGTCCTGGAGGTGGAGGAGGTGGAGCGACCCGTGCCGGCAGCCGGGGAGGTGCTTGTCCGCGTCAAGGCCGCGTCGATCAACCCGGGCGAGATCTCGATCCGCGAGGGCCGGCTGGAGGCGCGCTGGCCGACGACGCTGCCCTGCGGCGAGGGCAGCGACTTCGCCGGGGTGGTGGAGGAGCTCGGCGACGGCACCACCGGCTTCGCGCCCGGCGAGGAGGTCTGCGGCTGGAGCGACTGGCGATCCAGTCACGCCGAGCTCGTGTGCATTCCGACCGACCACGTGACCACGAAGCCAGCCGGCGTCCCGTGGGAGGTCGCGGGGTCGCTGCATGTCGCGCCGTTCGCGGCCTTCGCGTCCGTGAAGGCGGTCGCGCCACGGCCGGGCGAGGTCGTCGTCGTGTCGGCCGCGGCGGGCGGCGTCGGCTCGGTCGCGGTCCAGCTCGCGCTGCGCAACGGCGCGAAGGTGATCGGTCTTGCCAGCGAGCTCAACCACGCCTGGCTGCGCGAGCGTGGCGCGATCGGAGTCAGCTACGGCGAGGGGCAGGCGGAGCGGATCACGCAGGCAGCGGGTGGCCGCGTGGACGCGTTCATCGACGCCTTCGGCGGCGGCTACGTCGATCTTGCGATCGAGCTCGGCGTCCCCGCCGAGCGGATCAACACGATCGCCGACTACGAAGCTGTCGGCCGGCTCGGCGTCCTAGGTCAGGGGACCGCCACCGTCGCCAACGTCGAGGTGCTGCGCGAGATCGCTGAGCTCGTCGCCGACGGCGAGCTGGAGATCCCGATCGCGCGGACCTACCCGCTGGCCGAGGTGCGCGCCGCCTACGAGGAGCTGGCACTGCGCAAGACGCGCGGCAAGATCGTGCTGCTGCCGTAGCTCGCAGCCCGCGCGGCGGTCAGGCGGCCGTCTTGCCGGCGAACCGCTGTCGTGCGGCCTGCCGCGATACGCCGAGCGCGACCGCGATCTGGTTCCACGAGCGGCCCCGCGCGCGTGCCAGCTCGACTGCGTCGCGCAGCCGAGCTTCGTCTGCGCGCAGGGCGTCGCAGGCAGCTGCGACGGCACGAAGGTCGTCGGTTCTCTCGGCAGACGCAGTTCCCAGGTCAAGCCCATCGGCTAGACGCTGGAACCTCCGTGCCGCCTGGTCGATCTCGTCCTTTGTGTGTCGCATCAGATCACCTGGCTCGGTGATGTTGTGCCTAAGTGCGGGCGCGCCTATTCGCATCAGACAAGATATCTTGTCGCGGGCCTATGTCAAGAATGTCTTGACTTGCCAGCGCCACCCTCGAAGGCTTCGATCCGGCCACCGGCGCCGTCCTGTGGCGCCTGCCGTTCGGGCGTGACCGCGAGCTGCTGTACCCCACGACCCTGCCGCCGCAGGCCGCCCTCCACACCGTCGTGCTGCGCGAGCCCGGGGGCACCCTCGTGACCGTGGACCTCGCGACAGGCTCGCGGCACGACGTCACGCCCGCCGCGCCGGCCTGGTGCCGCAGCCTCCTGCAATACAGAGCGACCGCTCCCTACCAAGCTGAGCCCGGCGAGTCAACGACGCGCTACATCGGCCAGTACGCCCTCTATCCGTGCACCGCCGCCGGCACGCAGACCCCGGCCCCGGCGCGGATTCCCAGCTTCGTCAGCCAGATCGGCGCGCAGTCGGGCGGCCTCGTGGCGTGGAGCGAGAAGGACGCCGTGGTCGCGGCGCCCACTTCGTGAAGCGTCCGCCCGCGCGGACCGACCACACCCCAAAAAAGATAAGGTACGCGCGCCCAACCACCCCGGGGGCCGTGCGGCTCCCCTATCCAAAGCCTCAGCCCAGGAGAGCCATGTCCGCCACACCGCAGCAGAACGCAATCCGCGAGCTTGTCTCAGGCGACAGTTCGCTGGTGATCGGCAAGGACGCGCCGTCCGCCAAGGACGTCCTCGCGTTCGCCGCCGCCAACGACGTTCGGATGGTCGACCTCAAGTTCACCGATCTCCCGGGCACCTGGCAGCACATGAGCCTCTCGATCCGCGCGCTCGACGAAGACTCGTTCGGCGACGGCCTCGGCTTCGACGGCTCGTCGATCCGTGGCTTCCAGCAGATCGCCGAGTCGGACATGCTGCTGATGATCGACCCCGCGACCGCCGCGATCGACCCGTTCTACGAGGAGAAGACGCTATCGCTGATCTGCAACATCCTCGACCCGATCACGCGCGAGTCCTACAGCCGTGACCCGCGCCACGTCGCGCAGAAGGCCGAGAAGTACCTCGCCGAGACGGGGATCGCCGACACCGCCTTCTTCGGCCCCGAGGCCGAGTTCTACATCTTCGACAGCGTCGCCTTCGATCAGCAGCCGCACAGGGCCTTCTACGAGGTCGAGAGCTCCGAGGCCTACTGGAACATCGGCGAGGGTTTCGGCGAGGGCGGCAACCTCGGCCACAAGCCGCGCTCGCAGGAGGGCTACTTCCCGGCGCCGCCGATGGACACGCAGGGTGACCTGCGCGCGCTGATGGTGATGGTGCTGGAGGCGCTCGGCATCTCCTGCGAGTTCCACCATCACGAGGTCGGCGGTCCCGGTCAGGCCGAGATCGACCTGCGCTTCGCGCCGCTGCTGAAGATGGCCGACGCGCTGATGACGCACAAATACGTCGTCAAGAACACCGCCCGCGCCGCCGGCATGACGGCGACCTTCCTGCCGAAGCCGATCTTCGAGGAGAACGGCTCGGGCATGCACGTCCACCAGTCGCTGTGGAAGGGCGGCGAGACGCTGATGTTCGACGCGAAGGGCTACGCGCTGCTCAGCGAGCTCGGGCTCAGCTACGCCGCCGGTCTGATCGAGCACGGGCGCGCGCTGATGGCCTTCTGCGCGCCGGCGACGAACTCCTACCGCCGTCTCGTGCCGGGCTATGAGGCGCCGGTCAACCTCGTCCACTCCCAGCGCAACCGCTCGGCGGCCGTGCGCATCCCGATGTACCTCAAGTCGCCGAAGGCGAAGCGCATCGAGTTCCGCCCGCCGGACCCGCTCGCCAACCCCTACCTCGCCTTCTCGGCGCTGCTGATGGCGGGGCTGGACGGCGTCGAGCGTGGCCTCAAGCCGGGCGCTCCGGTGGACAGCGACCTGTTCGACCTCACGCCCGAGGAGCTGGCCAAGATCACCAACGTCCCCGGCTCGCTGGCCGAGGCGATGGACGCGCTGGAGGCCGACCACGCCTTCCTGCTCAAGGGTGGCGTGTTCACCCAGGACCTGCTCGACGAGTGGATCGCCTACAAGCGCGCCGAGGCCAAGCAGGTCGACCTGCGGCCGCACCCCTACGAGTTCCCGCTCTACTACGACGGCTGAGCGGCGCTTGGCGGTTGCGAGTTTTTGGGTGCGGTCTGTGCAGGCCGCACCCGCCGCTCTTCACGAAGTTCGCGCCTGAGTCGGCTTCGACCGCGCCCGCCGGTAGGCTCGGCGGGTGGCTGCGATCGCCCGTGTCGATCCGCTCACGAGCGCGCGCGCGCCCCGTGGGCCGTTCGACTACGCCCTGCCTGAGAGGCTGCGCGCGAGCGTGCGCGTCGGCTCGCTGCTGGTCGTGCCGTTCGGCCGCCAGGAGCTGCTGGGGGTCGTCGTCGAGCTGTGTGAGGAGTCTGCGCTCGAGCGCGAGCGGCTGCGCGAGCCGAGCCGGGCGGTTGACGGCGACGTGCCGGCCGACCTTGTCGAGCTCGCCGGATGGATCGCCGCCGA
The DNA here is from genome assembly GCA_049512455.1 of Solirubrobacteraceae bacterium. Taxonomy (GTDB): domain Bacteria; phylum Actinomycetota; class Thermoleophilia; order Solirubrobacterales; family Solirubrobacteraceae; genus Palsa-513. Next base: position 19,767 of record JBEKXB010000008.1, read on the forward strand.
GTACTGCTCGACGCGCGCCCGCGCGCTGTCGCTGGTCCTCGGGCCGGGCGCCGGCGAGCGCGTGCGGTCGCTCGTCCGGCTGTTCGCGTCGCTGACCGATGCGGGGGCTGCGGCGCTCGCCGGCGGGGCGCGTCTGACGCCGTCCCAGCGCGCCGTGTTGGAGCTGCTCGAACGGGCCGGGCCGACGCCGGCGAGCTCCGCCGCGGGCATCGGCCACGCCGGCCTGCGGCGGCTCGCGGCGCGCGGGTTGCTCGAGCTCAGCCCTGCGGCGGTGCGCCGTGCTCCGGCGCATGTCGCGGTCGGGCGGGTGGGTGTGCGCGGGGTGGCGCTGAACGCCGATCAGCGCGCGGCGGTCGCGGCGGTCGGCGCGGCGATCGATGGGCGGCGCTACGAACGGCTGCTGCTGTTCGGGGTGACCGGATCGGGCAAGACCGAGGTCTACCTGCAGGCCGCGGCGGCCGCCCTCGCGCAGGGTCGCGGCGTGCTCGTGCTGGTACCGGAGATCGGCCTCACGCCGCAGACGATCGCGCGCTTCGTGGCGCGCTTCGGGGAGACCGTTGCGGTGCTGCACTCGCGGTTGTCGGCGGGCGAGCGCCAAGACGAGTGGCTGCGCCTGCGAGGTGGCGAGGCGCGGATCTGCGTCGGGCCGCGATCGGCGGTCTTCGCGCCGATCGAACGGCTCGGGCTGGTTGTCGTCGACGAGGAGCACGACTCGTCCTACAAGCACGAGGGCGATCCGCGCTATGACGCGCGCGACGTGGCTGCGCGGCGCGCGGAGCAGGCCGGCGCCGTCCTGCTCGTGGGCAGTGCGACACCACGGCCGGAGAGCTTCGCGGCGCTGCGCCGCCTGGTGCTGGGGCTGCGAGCCGACGGCAGCGCGCTCCCCACCGTGGAGATCATCGACATGCGCGGCGTCGACGGCGCGCTGCACGAGCGAACCGCTGGTGCGCTCGGTGAGCTGCGCCGCGCCGGCGGCAAGGGGATCATCCTGCTGAACCGCCGCGGCTGGTCGAACTTCCTCTCGTGTCGCTCGTGCGGCAAGGTCTGGGGCTGCCCGGAGTGCGATGTCGCGCTCGTCCTGCATCAGGGCGAGGGGCTGATCTCCTGCCATCACTGCGGCCACCGCGAACGCGTGCCGGTGCGCTGCGATGTCTGCGGCGCGGGGGGCGTTGCCCGACACGGGCTCGGCACCGAGCGGCTGGAGCACGATCTGGAGCGCGCCCTCGGCGGTGAGGACTACCCGGTGTTCCGGCTCGACGCCGACGTGGCGAGCCTCAAGGGGCGTGCTGCGACGGTCCTGGCGCGCTTTGACCGCGCCGACTGCGGCGTGCTCGTCGGCACGCAGATGGTCGCCAAGGGACACGACTTCGAGGGGGTCTCGCTCGGCGTCGTGCTCGACGCCGACGCCACGCTTCGCTTCCCTGACTTCCGTGCCGAGGAGCGGACCTTCGCCCTCGTGGCCCAGCTCGCGGGACGCTGCGGTCGCGGCCACGGTGCCGCCCCGGCGCGCGTGCTGGTCCAGACGATGACGCCCGACGCGCGATCGATCGTGCGCGCTGCGCGCCACGACAGCGAGGGCTTTCTCGCCGGCGAGCTCCAGCGCCGCGAGGCGCTCCGCTACCCGCCCTACGGGCAGCTGATCCGGATCGTCTGCTCGGCGGAGGGCGAGGGCGTTGCGCTGCGCGCGGCCCGCTCGCTGCGCGAGCGTCTCGTCGTCGCGGACGGCGAGATCCTCGGCCCGGCGCCGCTGTTTCGGCTGCGCGGGCGCGAGCGAGCGCAGATCCTCGTCAAGGCGTCGCGTCGCGGCGCCGCCGTCGCGGCGGTCGGCGCTGCTGTCGCGCTGCCGCTCGGCCGTGGCATCGCCGTCAGCGTTGACGTCGATCCCCAGTGATCGCCTGCGTAGACTGGACGGATGGCCTCCGAGGACACCGAGCAGCCGGCTGCCGCACCGGACGAGATCTCCGCGGCGGAGATGGCGCGACGCGACGCGGCGCTCGCGCATGTTCGCACGCTCGGCGACCCGGTGCTGCGAACGCGTGCCCTGCCGGTGTCGCAGTTCGACGCGCAGCTGCGCTCGCAGGTGGACTTCATGCGCGACGTCATGGATGGCGCCCTCGGCGTTGGCCTCGCCGCGACGCAGCTGGGCGTCGTCGAGCGCGTGCTCGTCTACCGCGTCGAGCTGGACAGCCCGATCGTCGCGCTGGTCAATGCGGAGATCTCCTGGCGCGGCGACGAGCTCGAGACGGGCGAGGAGGGGTGCCTCAGCATTCCCGGCATCCACGTCGACGTCGAGCGCCCCGTGCACGTGCTGGTCAGCGCTGTCGACGAGCTCGGCACGCCGCTGCGAGTCGAGGCCTCGGGGCTCGAGGCGCGCGTCTTGCAGCACGAGATCGACCACCTCGACGGTGTTCTGATGCTCGACCGCACTACCCGCGAGGAGCGCCGCGAGGCGATGCGCGCGTGGCGTGAGCGCCAGCAGGCGGAGTGAGAACCGCCTACATCGGCAGCTCCGGCTTCGCCGCCGCCGTCCTGGAGACGCTTGCCGGCAGCCCGCATCGGCCGCTGCTTGTGATCACCCGCCCGCCCCGTCCGGCGGGCCGCGGCCGCCACGTCGCGCCGACGCCGGTCGCCGCTGCGGCGGTGGCGCTCGGGATCGAGCTGGCGGCTCCCGCGCGACTGGAGGATGCCGCTGCGGCGCTCGCGCAACTCGCACCGGAGGCGATCTGCTTGTGCGCCTACGGCGCGCTGGTGCGCGAGCCGCTGCTGTCCGATTACGAGATCCTCAACGTCCACCCGTCGCTGCTGCCGCGCTGGCGCGGCGCCGCGCCGATCGAGCGCGCGATCATCGCCGGCGACGAGCTGGCCGGCGTGTCGATCATGCGGCTCGTCGCCGAGCTCGACGCCGGGCCGATCTGCGCCCAGTCCTCGACGGTCCTCGGCACCGAGGACTTTGGCGCGCTCAGCGATCGCCTGGCGGAGATCGCTTCGCGGCTGTTGGTTGGAGCGCTCGATGGGCCGCGGGTGTGGGTGGAGCAGCCTGCCGAGGGCGTGACTTACGCGGAGAAGATCACGGCGGCGGACCGGGTGCTCGATCCGGCTCGTGGCGCGGTCGAGCTCGAGCGGGTAGTGCGGGCGCTGCACCCGCACATCGGCGCGCGGCTGGCTGACGGCCTCGGCGTGCTGGAGGCCCGAGTGTCCGAGCAGCGGGCGCCCCTTGGTGGGCTCGTGGTGCGCGACGGGCGGCTCCTCTACGGCGCCCGCGACTCGGCCCTCGAGCTGCTGATCGTGAAGCCGCCGGGCGGGCGGGCGATGGACGGCGCGTCGTTCGTCCGTGGCCATGCCGTCTGACGCGCGCGTCGCCGCGCTTGTCGTGCTGCGCCGTACCTTCGAGCACGACGCCTACAGCGACCGGGCGTTTCAGGCCGCCGCGAGCGGGCTCGATAGCCGTGACCGCGCCTTCGCGATGCGGCTCGCCTACGGCGCGGTGCAGCGCCGCGCGACGCTCGACTACCTGATCGCGGCGTGCGCCGAGCGTCCCGTCGCGAAGCTCGATCCGCCGGTTCGCGCTGCGCTGAGGCTCGGCGCCTACGAGCTGTGCTTCATGGGGAGCGCGCCGCACGCGGCGGTCAACGACGCCGTTGAGCTGGCCGGCTCGTCGCGCGGCCAGGGGCTTGTCAACGCAGTGCTGCGTCGCATCGCCCGCGAGCAGCGCGAGCTGCTCGCGCGACTCGACGAGCGCACACCCGAGGGCGCAGCCACGTTGCACTCGGTCCCGCCCTGGATCGTCGCGGAGTGGTGGGCGGCGCTCGGGCCGGCGGCGGCGCGCGCGCTGCTGGCGCGCTGCAACGAGCCGGCCGAGCACGCGCTTCGCGCCAACACGCTGCTGACCGACGCGGCCACGCTCGCGGCGGCGCTCGATGTCGCGACGAGCGTGCCCGGCGACCCGCCCGAGGCCGTGTGTGTCCTCGAGCCGTTTGACGCCCACGGCTCGCCGCTCTGGCGCGCCGGCCACTTCATGCCCCAATCGCGCGCCGCGATGCTCGTCGCCCACGTGCTGGACGTGAAGCCGGGCGACCGCGTGCTCGACATGTGCGCGGCACCGGGCGGCAAGACGACCCACATCGCGGCGTTGCTGGCGGGTCGCGGCGAGATCGTCGCGATCGAGCGTCATCGCGGCCGCGCCGAAGCCCTCCAGCGAACGATTGCCAGGATGCACGCTTCCCACGTGACGGTCCAGGTCGCCGACGCGGGCGGGGTGGCGGCCGGCGGGCCGCAGTTCGACCGCGTCCTGCTGGATGCCCCGTGCTCGGGCCTCGGTACGATTCATTCACGGCCCGACCTGCGTTGGCGCGTCTCGCCAGATGCCGTGCATGCGCTCGTCGCCGAGCAGGCCCGGCTATTGTCCGCCGCAGCCCTCGCGCTGGCGCCGGGTGGAACGCTCGTGTACTCGACATGCACGATCTCGGCGGCGGAGAACGAACTTCAGATAGGAGCGTTTCTCGATCAGCACCGCGAGTTTGCACCGATCGACCTCGAGTCGCGCTTCCCGGCGTGGGTGCACCCTCGCGCGCACGGGCAGCTGCTCGCCCTGCCGCACATTCAGGGCTCGGACGGCTTCTACATCGCTGCGCTGCAGCGCAGGGGGCCGCCGCAGTGAGCTCTGAGGTCAACCTCGGACCGCTGTGCCCGAGCTGCTCTGAGCCGTGGCTGCGTCCCACGAACCTGCCCGGACGCTACCGCTGCGTCTACTGCCTGCACCGCTTCGAGCTCGTGTCGGTGTGCCCGGACTGCGGTGAGCACTCGACGATCGTGCGGATGTCCAACACGGCGATGGTCAGCTGCAACAGCTGCGGCGCGAGCATGCTGATGGAGATATGAGGCCCGCCCAGCTGACCGAGCCGCGCGTCGCGCCGTCGATCCTCTCGGCGGACTTCGCCGCGCTCGGGGCGCAGGTCGCCGAAGTGCTTGCCGCCGGCGCGCGGGTGATCCACGTCGATGTCATGGATGGGCACTTCGTGCCGCCGATCACGATGGGCCCCTTGGTGGTGAGCGCGCTGCGCGAACAGGTGAGCGCGAGCGGTGCGCTGCTCGACGTCCATTTGATGATCGAGCGGCCCGAGCGCCAGATCGCGGATTTCGCGAAGGCCGGCGCCGACATCATCACCGTGCACGCGGAGGCGACGCCCCACCTCGACTACGTGCTCGCCGAGATCCGCGGTGCCGGCGTCGCGGCGGGGCTTGCGGTCTGCCCGTCGACGCCGCTCGCCGTGTTCGCCGAGCTGACGGCTGCGATCGATTTGGCGCTGTGCATGAGCGTCAACCCCGGCTGGGGCGGGCAGCGGTTCATCGAGGCATCGATCGGCAAGCTGGAACGGCTCGCGCTGGCGCTGGCGGACGGCGTCGCGCTGGAGGTTGACGGTGGGATCGCGTCAGGCACCGCCGAGCGCTGCCGGGCGGCGGGGGCGGGCGTGTTCGTCGCCGGCAGTGCGATCTTCGCCGGCAAGGACCCGGCCGGTGCTTACGTCGCGCTCGCCGAGGCCGTCGGCGATCCGCGCCGGTAGAGCAGCGTGAGCGCAAGCGCGAGCAGCCCGGCCGCGCCGGCGTAACCGACCTCGGTGCGCAGAACCTGGTCGGAGATCGCGCCAAGCAGCATCCAGCCGACGAACAGTGCGGCAGCGAGCAGCCACAGCGTGGCCGCGCGACCGGCCTGACCGCGCGCGAGCGCCGCTTGATTGAGCGTGCCGGCGGAGAGATGCAGCCCCATGCCGACGGCGATCAGTGCCAGGCCGTAGCGGTTGTAGTGGTAGTCGTAGCCGAACACGTGGTGCATCGCGAACGGGCCGAGCACCAGCAGGCCGAGTGCGACAGCGACCGCGAAGACGGTGATCGCACCGACCGTGATGCGTATCGCGCGGGCGAACGCCGCGCGACCGGCGGTCGCCTCGAGGCCGGCCAGGTGCGGCAGCAGAGAGGTCTGGATGGCTTGGAAGAGCTGCAGCGGGGCGCGCGTGATCAGCAGCAGATCGAACACCGTGCCCGACAGCGACGTGTTGCGACTCGTCGCATAGACGGTCAGCACCGCGGCGTTGAGCAGCGTCTGCTCGGCGAGCTGGATGCCCGACACGGAGATCGCGAAGCGCCCGCCGCGGCGGATCGTGAGGTCGCTCGCCGCCTCCTCGATGCCCTCGGCCGCGGGGCCCTCGAGCGCCGCGTCGGTGAGCGCCACCGCCGGGGTGGATCGGCGCTGGCTCGCTCCCAGGAACGCCGCCGGGACGACCACGAGCGACACGAAGGGGGCTGCCGCGATGCCGATCGCGATCGCCGACTGGCCGTGGGAGATGCCGACTGCGGCAGCGACGGCAAAGGCGAAGCGCGACGCAGACTCCATGAAGACGAGGCCGCCGTAGAGCGCGAAGTACTTGTGGCCGGCGAGCCAGCCGCGCGCGAAGTAGCTCGCCGCGTAGGCGAGCACGCCGATGACGAGGATCCAGTACAGCGTCGCCGAGTGAAAGACGTGATTGGTCAGCGTGCCTCGCAGGGGCAGGGCGACGGCTAGGAACGCCAGCGCGAAGCTGCCCTGGATCGACATCGGCGCGCGCATCGGCTGGCGGGCGATGCCCCGCGCACGGCGGTCGGCGATCGTGCGCGAGAGCAGCTGCTCGATCGGCCGGTAGATCACGCAGATGATCACGAACATCACCGACCACAGCACGTCGAGCCGGCTGTACTGGGCGCGCTGCGTGCCCAGCACGTGGCTGGCGATCGCGAAGTAGGCGAACGTCAGGATGCCGGAGGAGGCGATCCCGATTGAGAGCATGCGCGCCCCCCGCCCGTAGGAGCGCGCCGTACGGTCAGACGCGGACAAGCACCATCGTCCAGGGAAATGGCGAGCGCGTCTCGATGACGTCGCCGTGCTCGGCGCAAAGCGAGACGAGCGCCCGCCTGGAGAAGTGGTTGATGTGCCCGGGGGTGTTGCCGAGGCTGCGCCAGTAGGCCCCCCGCGCCATGTTGAGCGCACGCCACAGCGGCTCGTGCGGGACGGACACGAGGATGTGGCGCGACGCGCAGCGCGCCATCTCGGCGATCGTGTGGCTGGGGTCCGGAACATGCTCCAGCAGCTCGATCGCCGTGGCGATGTCGAACTCGTCGTCGGCGAACGGCAGGCGCTCCGCGCGATGGGCGACGAACTCGAGGTTCGGTGCGCTGCGCTTCGCCCATTCGGCGGCGATCAGCGGGTCGTCGAGGTCGATGCCGACGACCCGTCGCGGTGCCAGCTCCGTCGCCCAGCGGTGCGTGAGGACACCCTCGCCGCAGCCGATATCGAGCACCGACTGCGGCTCGGCGCTGGTGAACAACTCGGCGAGGTTGCGCTCGAAGCCGCCCATCAGAAGCCGCACGACGGGGTTGCGCGAGCCGTACTTGTCGAACGTGTTGCCGGTCACGATTCCCTCGGCCGAATGCGTCGCGGGGCTCACGGCTTGCCCCGCGTTGTGCGCCGTCGTGTCGCCGGCGCAGCTGCCGGCCCGCGGCCCGTCTCCGCGCTGCGCTCGTAATGCGACGGTTCGACGCCAACCTTCAGCTCGATCCGGCGAATCCGCTCGAAGGTCCGCTGGATCATCGTGCGCTGGGCGCTCAGCAGGTCGCCGATGACGCCGAGTGCGGCGACCATCACCGCCGCGTTGAACAGCACCGCGCCGAGGATCAGCGACTGGACGTGGCCCTTGCCGTTGCCGTCGATGTAGGCAACGGCGAAGCGGATCCAGACGCCCGCGGCGCCGATGCCGAGGATCGCGGCGACGCCGAGAAACACGCGCAGCGGCTCGTACTGGGAGTAGATGCGGAAGATCGAGACCGCGTTGCGTCGTACGTAGGCCCCCATCGACGGGAACAGCCGCGACTCGCGCGTCTGCGGGTTGGTGCGCACCGTGACGTGATCGATCGCCACGAGCTGCTTGCCCGCCTGGATGATCGACTCGAGCGTGTAGGTGAACTTCGAAACGACCATGATCTGCAGCGCCGCTTCGCGGTTGTAGGCGCGAAACCCCGACGTGGTGTCGGGGACGGTCGTCCCGGACGCGTGCCTCACGACCCACGAGCCAAGCCGCTGCAGGCGCTTCTTGCGCGGCGAGAAATGGGCGATCGAGCTGACATCGCGGTCGCCGATCACCATGTCGGCCCGTCCGGCGACGATCGGCTCGACGAGCTTGGCGATGTCGCCGCCGTGGTACTGGTTGTCGGCGTCGGTGTTGACGACGACATCGGCGCCGAGCTTCAGCGCGGCATCCATCCCGGCCTGGAAGGCGCTGGCGAGGCCCTTGTTGTTGGTCAGGCGGACGACGTGATCGACACCGTGCGCCCGCGCCACGGCGACGGTGTCATCGATCGAGCCGTCGTCGATTATCAGCCACTCGACCACGTCGAAGCCGGGCAGCGTGCGCGGCAGGTCGGCGAGCGTCGCCGGCAGCTGCGGCGCTTCGTCCTTGCACGGTATTTGGATGATCAGCTTCATCGAGCAGCCGCTCTCCGAGGACACCCTGCGGATGAGGGATCGCGGCGGGCGCTGGGGGGGCGACGGTGCGCTGCGTCAACGGTGGTGCCGTAAACTGGCGCCGCATTATCCCAGAGTCGCGATCGTAGGCCAAGCGTGGCTCGATCGAGGGAGCTCCGGAAGCCTTTACATGCAAAGCGCTACGCCCACCGCGGCGAAGGCCCGGCCAGACCGGCTTGCGCGGCTACGCGCCGTGCCGGTCGCGACCTGGGCAAAGATCGCCTTTGCGCTGATGTGCGTCGCGGCTCTGGTCGGCTTCCTGATCTTCCCGACCTACCCGATCTACGACTCCGAGTACTACCTCCTCTGGGGCCGCGAGATCCTCCACCTACAGGCGCCGTCGTTCCAGGTCTACGACGCGCCCACGGAGCATCCGCTCGCTGTCGCCTTCGGCACAGTGCTGGCGCTGCTTGGTGGCGCCGCGCTGCGCGTCGAGATCCTCTGCGCGATCGGCTCGTTTCTGATCCTCGCCGCCGGGCTCTACCGGCTCTCGCGGACGGCGTTCACACCGGTTGTCGGTGCGGCGGCGGTGTTTCTGCTCTGCACGCGCTTCGATCTCGCCTATCTGGCGATCCGCGGCTACGTCGACATCACCTACATGGCGCTCGTCGTCTGGGCAGCGGCACTCGAGATCGAGCGCCCGCGGCGCGGCACGCCGGTCTTCGTGCTGCTCGCGGGCGCCGAGCTGATCCGCCCCGACGCGTGGCTGCTGGCCGGGCTGTACTGGCTGTGGTGCGCCCCGAAGGCGGACTGGCCAACGCGGATCCGCTGGGCGGCGATCGTGGCGTCGGGGCCCGTGATCTGGTCCGGGCTGGACCTGCTCGTGACCGGCGACCCGCTCTACTCGCTGCACGCGACGAACAACCTCGCCGTGTCGCTGTCCCGCACGCTCGCGCTCGGCAGCGTTCCATCTCACACCGTCATCTACCTCGAGCTGCTCGTCAAGGTGCCGGTCTTCGCCGGCGGCATCGCCGGCGTCCTGCTGGCGCTGTGGTTCGTGCCCAGGCGGATGTGGGCGTCGTTCGTCGTGCTCGTCAGCGGCGTCGCGACGTTCATCGTGATCGCCGCTGCCGGTCTGTCGGTGATCGACCGCTACCTGCTCGTGCCGGCGGCGATGCTGATCATCTTCTGCGCGTTCGCCCTCACCGGCTGGACGATGCTCGAACGCGGCCTCGCCAGGCGGATCTGGGCATCCGGCGCCGCCTTGCTCGCTGCCTACGGCGTTGCGAGCGCCGCCGCCAACGTGAGCCTGACGAGCATCGTCACCGAGCTCGGTTTCCGCGACGACTCACACTCCTCGCTTGTGGCGATCCTCGACGCTCCGGCAGTCAAGCAGGCCCTGCGCTGCGGTCCGCTATCCGTCCCCAACCACAAGCTCATCCCGGATGCGAGCTGGCTGCTGGATCGCGGGCCGGGCGGTGTCGTTGCGCGTAGCGAGGCCGACCACGATCCGCAGCTCGCGGCGCGGATCCGCTACGGCGTCGCGCTGTATCCGCTCGGGCTCGCTGTCAGCCGCTACGCATTGGTCAGCACGGCCGACAACCCGCTTGACCAGGTGCCGCTGCGGGGCTTCAAGCGCGTCGCGTACACCGAGTACTACGCGGCGTACGCAAGCTGTCCGGCGTGATGGGCGCAGCGGCGACCCCAAGCAGTGAACCGGGTGGGGAGCGCGAAGCGCGCCGCGCCTGGTGGGCGGTCGGCTTGGCTGTCGTGCTCGTCGCCGCACTCGCCCTGCGGCTGTGGGGAGTCAAGAGTGGCCTTCCCTACGTCTATGACACCGACGAGGACCAGCACTTCGTGCCGCGCGCGATCGCCCTGTTCGGCCACGGTCTGAACCCCAACTACTACGCCAACCCGCCGGCGTTCACGTACCTGCTCGCGATCATCTACGAGCTGTGGTTCGGCGGGCGTGAGGCGCTGTCGCACGCATTCGCCACGAACCCGACGGAGGTCTGGGTCATCGCCCGGGTCACCGTCGGCGTGCTCGGCACGGTCGCCGTGTGGCTCCTGTACATCGTCGGCGCGCGCCTCTTCGACCGTCGCACCGGCCTGTGCGCGGCGGCGCTGATGGCGGTCTCGTTCGTGGCGGTCGCCTACGCCAAGCTGGCGCTCAACGATGTGCCGATGCTGGTGCCGCTCGAGCTGTCGCTGTGGGGTAGCGCCGGCGTGCTGCGCTTCGGGCGCCGCCGCGACTACGTGATTGCCGGTGCGGCGCTCGGGCTCGCGGCAGCGACGAAGTACACCGGCGGCATCGTCTGCCTGCCACTCGCGGCGGCGTGCGTCGTGCGGGCGCGCGGTGAGGGCGGGTGGCGCTTGCAGGCGAGGCCCGCCGCGTGCGCGGTCGGCTGTGCGCTGCTGGCGTTCGTCATTGCCGATCCCTATGCGGTGCTCGATGCCGGCGCGTTCAAGGCAGGGATCCTGCATCAGGCCGCCGAGAGCGTGGCGGCGAACGGCAAGCTCGGCCTGACCCACGGCAGCGGCGTCCTCTATTACCTCTGGACGATCACTTGGGGTGTCGGCTGGGTGCCCGCCATCGCGGCGCTCGGCGGCGGCGTCGGCCTCTGGCTTGCCAAACGGCGAGGCCTGCTGTTGCTGCTCTCGCCGGCGATCGTTCTGTACCTGATGTTCATGGGCATCCAGGGTCGCTACTTCGGCCGCTGGCTGATGCCGGTCGTGCCGCTGATCTGCCTGCTCGCGGCCTACGGTGGGATGCGTGCTGCCGCGTTGGTGGCGCGCGGTCGCCGCCGCCTGAGCGTCGTTGCCGTCATGGTTGCCTTCGCCGCGCTCTGCGGTCAGGGCCTCATCTACGCCGTCCACTCGGGGATCGTCAACTCCCGGGCCGACACTCGCAACCTCACTCGCACCTGGCTGGTGGCGCACGTGCCGGTCTCGGCGCGGATCGTCATCGAGCCGGTCGTACCCGACGAGTGGAACCTCGATGTCGGTCATCCGTCAGCGACGCTCAGCGGATACCGCTGGACGAACTACCCGGCGCTCGTTCCCGCCCGCGAAGCTCATCGACGGCTCGAGCTCGGCGCGCCATCGACGGCCGTGACCGTCGAGAACTACGAGCGGACGCTGCAGCCCGGCTTGATCGGCCTGTACGAGCGGGAGGGGTACTGCTGGGTCGTGACCGGCTCGACGCAGTCGGGCCGGGCGTACGTCGACCCAGGCCAGGTGCCTGGCGCGATCGCGTACTACCGCGCGCTCGCGCGATCCGGGCGGCTCGTCTACGTGGCGTCGCCCTACGCGCGCCACAGCGGCGGTGTCGCGTTCAACTTCGACTGGTCGTTCGACTACTACCCGCTCGCCTACCTGCGACCTGGTCCGTTGATGGCGGTCTACCGCCTGACCGGCGGCCGATGCGCCCCCGCCGGGCCGCTGCACCCTGCGCTTCGCCACCGCGCCGCGGCCGTATCCTAAGAGGATGGACACGCTGGCCTGCACGGAGACCGACCGCATGCATCTCGCCCGGGCGATCGAGATCGCCGAGAACGGTCTCGGGTTCACCAATCCCAACCCGGTCGTCGGAGCTGTCATCGCGACCGACGAGGAGGTTCTCGGTGAGGGCTGGCACGCCGAGATAGGCGGTCCGCACGCGGAGATCAACGCGATCCGCGCGTGCGGTGAGGCGGACCTGTCGCGGGCGACGCTGTACGTATCGCTCGAGCCTTGCGCTCACTACGGCCGGACCCCACCGTGCACCGACGCGATCCTCGCGGCCGGCATTCGGCGCATCGTCGTGGCCAGCGAGGATCCCAGCGAGAAGGCGTCCGGACGGGGGCTCGGCATCCTCCGCGACGAGGGAGTCGAGGTCGTCGCCGCCGACGAGCAGACCGCTCATCGTGCCCGCCTGCTCAACCAGGCGTTCCGCAAACACGCGCGTACCGGCCGGCCGTGGGTCCTGTTCAAGTCGGCGATGACGCTCGACGGCAAGGTCGCGACGCGCGCCGGGGACTCGCAGTGGATCTCCGGCGAAGCAAGCCGCGAACTGGCACATCGCTGGCGGGCGACGGTCGATGCCGTCGTCATCGGTATCGGCACGGCGCTCGCCGACGACCCGCAGCTCACCGCACGTGTTGACGGGGTGCACCGCCAGCCGCGCCGCGTCGTCTTCGACTCGCTCGCGCGCCTCCCGCTCACCTCACGCCTCGTCAGCGCGAGCGCTGAGGTCCCGCTGATCGTCGTCGTCTCGCGCGCCGCGCCGCGCACCGAGACCGACGCGCTCGAGGCGGCGGGTGCCGAGGTGATCGTTGCGACCGGCGAGAACGAGCCGGCGCGCGTGCGTTCGGCGCTCGACCAGCTCGGTGCGAGCGCAATCGCGGGGATTCTCTTGGAGGGTGGCCCGCATCTCGCGGGGGCGTTCCTCGACGCGGGCGAGATTGACGAGGTGCGTCTGTTCCTCTCGCCGATGCTGCTCGGCGGCGCGAGTGCCCGCGACCCGCTCGAAGGTGAGGGGGTCGCGCACATCTCCGAGGCGATCCGGGCGATGACGCTCGACTGTGAGCACGTCGGCGGCGACCTGTTGATCTCAGCGCGTCTGCGGGAGTGGTGATGTTCACCGGGCTCGTTGGCGCGCTCGGAACGGTCGTCCGCGTCGATCGCGAGGCGGGCGACGGCGCGCAGATCGAGATCGAGGCGGCGGACATCGCAGGCGAGCTCGCGCTTGGCGACTCGATCGCGGTGAACGGCACCTGCCTCACGGTCAGCGAGCTGGACGGGCCGCGTTTTCGCGCCGACGTGGTCGGCGAGACGCTGCGCCGCACGACGCTCGGTGAGCTCGGGGCAGGCGCCGCGGTCAACCTCGAGCTTGCGCTCCGGGCGAGCGATCGGCTCGGCGGGCACATCGTTCTCGGCCACGTCGACGGCGTCGGCGAGGCCCAGGAGCTCCGCGACTCAGGCGAGCTCGATGTCCTGATCGACGCCGAGCTGGCCCGTTATGTCGTGGCGAAGGGCTCGATCGCGCTCGATGGCGTGAGCCTCACCGTCGCCGCGCTCGACGGTCCCCTGCTCACCGTTGCGTTGATCCCGCAGACGCGCGAGGCCACGACGTTCGGCAGCGTCGCCGCCGGCAGCCGGCTCAACGTCGAGGTCGACGTGCTGGCCAAGCACGTCGAGAAGCTGGTGTGCGCATGAGCGGCACGGAGTCCCCGGCGACGCCGTTCTCGACGATCGAGGAGGCGATCGAGGAGATCCGCACCGGGCGGATGGTCGTCGTCTGCGACGACGAGGATCGCGAGAACGAGGGCGATCTCGTGATGGCGGCACATTTCGTCACGCCGGAGGCGATCAACTTCATGGCCAAGGAGGCACGCGGCTGGATCTGCCTGGCGCTGACCGGGGAGCGCTGCGAGCAGCTCGACCTCGACCTGATGACGGCGAAGAACGAGTCGCCCCACGGAACGCCGTTCACTGTCACGATCGAGGCCCGCGACGGCGTGACGACCGGCGTGTCGGCGCATGATCGCGCGCACACGATCCAAGTGGCGATCGACCCTCGCAGCGGCCCGGGAGACCTCGTCCAGCCGGGTCATGTCTCACCGCTCAAGGCCAAGCGCGGCGGTGTCTTGGAACGCACCGGGCACACCGAGGCGAGCATCGACCTTGCACGGCTCGCCGGGCTGAACCCGTCAGGAGTGATCTGCGAGGTGATGAACGACGACGGTGCGATGGCACGCGTGCCGGACCTCATCGGCTACTGCGAGCGCCACAACCTGAAGATGATCACGATCAAGGATCTGATCGCCTATCGGCGGCGCAAGGATCTGCTCGTCGAGCGCGTCGTCTCGACGCGGCTGCCGATGGCGGCCGGCGAGTTCGAGGTCGTCGGCTACCGCTCCGTGCTCGACGACAAGCATCACCTCGCGCTCGTCAAGGGCGACGTCGCCGGCAAGGAGAACGTGCTGGTGCGCGTGCACTCGGAATGCGTGACGGGCGACGTGTTCCATTCGCTGCGCTGCGACTGCGGCGAGCAACTCGAGGCGGCGCTCGCGATGATCGAGGAGGAGGGGGAGGGGGTCCTGCTCTACCTCGCACAGGAGGGGCGCGGTATCGGGCTGCTCAACAAGCTGCGCGCCTACAAGCTGCAGGAGGAGGGGTTCGACACGGTCGAGGCGAACGAGCGGCTCGGACTCCCCGTTGACCTCCGCGACTACGGGATCGGCGCACAGATCCTCGTCGATCTCGGCCTGTCGTCGATTCGCATCCTCACCAACAACCCGAAGAAGATCCGCGGGCTGGAGGGCTACGGGCTCTCGGTCACCGGGCAGATCCCGATCGAGCCGGAGCCGAACCCGAACAACGCCGGCTATCTGCGCGCGAAGCGCGACAAGCTCGGTCACACGCTGCATCACCAGGGGCTCGACCTCGACGGCGAGCTGCTGCACACCACGCGTGCCGAGAAGCGAGCGCGCTGATGGGGGGGCGCTACGCGATCATCGCCGCGCGCTTCTACCCGGAGCTCGCGGATCGGCTCATCGCCGGCGCGCAGGGGGTGTTCGAGGCCGACGACGCGCAGTCGATCGACGTATTCGCTGTTCCCGGCGCGTTTGAGCTGCCGCTCGCAGCGCAGTACGCCGCCGGCAGCGGCCGCTACCGCGGGATCGCCTGCGTCGGCGCGGTGATCCGCGGTGAGACCGATCACTACGACTATGTCTGCGCCGAGGTGGCGCGCGGCATCCAGGACGTTCAGCTGCGAACCGGCGTGCCGTGCGGGTTTGGCGTGTTGACCGTCGAGCGGATGGAGCAAGCGCTCGCGCGCGTCGACGGCACCAAGCGTGACCAGGGTGCGCATGCCGCCCGGGCGGTCCTCGCGCTCGCCGAGCTGCGGGACGCGCTCGGCAACGGCTAGACTGCCGGCGATGGCAAAGGTCTGTCACTCCTGCGGCAAGGGTCCCGCGTTCGGGAACAGCCGCAGCCATTCGATGGTCGCCACGCGCCGGCGCTTCGATGCCAACCTGCAGAAGGTCCGCATCGTCGAAGCGGGGGCTCGCATGCGCGTGTACGTCTGCACACGCTGCCTCAAGGCCGGCAAGGTCACGAAGGCTCTCTGACCGCTGGGATGCGCGGGTCGTGACTGACCCCAACATAGTTCGCTTCCGCAGCATCGTCGCGGGGTCTCTCGCGCATCTCGAGAGCCGGCGCGAGGAGGTCAACGACCTCAACGTGTTCCCCGTCGCCGATGGCGACACCGGTGACAACATGGTGCTGACGCTGCGCGCGGTTGTCGACGAGCTTGACCGGCTCGGCGCCGACGAGGAGCGCACGATCGACGAGATAGGCCGCGACGAGATCGTGAATGCCGTTGCGCGGGCGGCGCTGCTCGGCGCACGTGGCAACAGCGGTGTGATCCTCTCGCAGCTGATTCGCGGTGCCGCAGAGGAGCTCGTCAGCAGGCCGGGAGAGCTGATCGACCCGACGCTGATTGGCGCAGCGCTCGCGCGCGCGTCCGAGCGCGCATATGCGTCGGTGCGCGAGCCGGCTGAGGGAACGATCCTCACGGTCGTTCGTGAGATGGCCCATCGCATCGCCGTGGAGCTCGCGCACATGCCGGACACCAGGCTCGCGCCGGACGATCCCTCCGAGGTCCAGGACGACCTGGTCGCGACGATCCTCGAGCGCGCCGTGCACGCCGGCGAGGAGTCGGTGATGCGCACGCCGGACCTGCTTGGCGTCCTACGCGACGCGGGGGTCGTCGACGCCGGCGGCTATGGGCTCACCGTGATCCTCGCGGGCATCGTCGCCGCGCTCAAGGGCGACGAGCCGCCGCCGCTCGAGCACCATGCGCCGGCGCGAATCACGCACCCTCAGCATGCGTCCGCCACCTACCGTTACTGCACCAACTTCGCCGTCACCGGCGAGGGACTCGAGCCAAGCAGCTTCACCGCCGCGCTCGAGCAGCTCGGGGACTCGGTGCTCGTCGTCGGTGACGCGCCGACGCTGAAGATCCACCTTCACACCGACCAGCCGGCGCGAGCCACGGCCGTGTTCGACGGGCTGGGCGAGGTGTCGCATCTCGACGTTGCTGACATGCACGACCAGCTGGCGGCGCGGATCGCGCGCAGCGAGGCATCCGCGCCACGGCGCTGCGGCGCGTTGGCTGTCGTGACGAGCGCGGGGATCGGCGAGCTGTTCGAGAGCCTCGGCGCCTGCGTGCTCGACGGTGGCCCGAAGCTCAACCCGTCAACCTACGAGCTGCTGGCGGGTATTCACGCGGTGCCGGCCGAGCAGGTCGTCGTCCTGGCGACCGACGAGAGCGTGATCCTCGCGGCCGAGCATGCAGCCGCCCTGTCGGAGAAGGACGTCGTCGTGGTGGCGTCTCGTTCACAGCAGGCCGCACTGGCGGCGCTCGTGGCCTACGCGCCCGACCAGAGCGCTGTTGCCAACGCCAAGGCGATCACGGCGGCGCTCGAGCGAGTGCGTAGCGGCTCGGTCGCACCCGCGGCTCGCGACGATGCCGAAGGGCGGTTTCGCGCAGGCGATGCCGTCGGTTTCGTCGATGACACGCTTGTCGCGTGGGGGGCGGCTGAGGCGACGCTCGCGGGGGTGCTCGCGAGCCTCGGGGACGGCTGCGAGCTGATCACTTGCATCGCGGGACTTGGCGCGCCAATTGCCAGCGAGCAGGTTGCCACGCTCGTTCCGGGTGAGGTCGAGCTCGAGCATCGTGACGGTGGTCAGCCGAGCTACTGGTGGCTGCTCAGCGCGGAGTAGTGGCGGGGGCGACCGCCGCACGCATCATCATCGGTGGCGATGGCAACACCCCGGAGAGCATCCACGGCCGACGCGGATAGTCCACCGCGGGGGTTCGGCGGCGGCGCGGTGCCGACGCGGGCGGCGCTGCTCGCCGCGCGATTCACCGCGCCGCGGTCGTCCGTGCTGGCGGCGCCGCTCGAGTTGAGCGGCAAGGTGCGTGAGGCGGCCGACACGCTCGGCCTGTGCAACGTCGGCGATCTGCTCGACCATGTCCCGCGCGCGCGGCGCGAGGCGCGCACGGTGGCGGCGCTGTCTCCGGGGGACAGCGCGACCGTGCTCGTCGAGGTCCGCTCGATCTCCCAGCGCCCCGTGCGGCGCCGCGGCATGCGCCCGCTCGTCGAGGCGACCGTGGCCGACGCGACCGGTCCGATGAAGGCGACGTTCTTCAACCAGCCCTGGCTGGCGGCGCGCTACCGGCCCGGCACGCGGCTCGTCCTTCACGGCAAGTACGAGGGTCGCAACCGGTTTCGCGTCGCCCACCACGCGCCGACCGAGGAGGTTGGCACCGCTGGCGAGGAGGTCTCCCACTACGCAGCGACCGACGGTCTCTCCAGCACCCAGATCCTCGCACTGGTGAGGCAATGGCGCGAGGCGCTGCCCGATGTCGCCGACGCACTGCCGGGACGCGTTCGCGCCGCTGCGCGGCTGCCGAGTCGCAGCGCCGCGCTCGAGGCGATGCACTTCGGCTCGCGCGCAGAGGACGTGGAGCTCGCGCGCGAAAGGCTCGCATTCGAAGAGCTGTTGCTCCTCCAGCTCGCCCTGTTGCAGCGCCGCGCACGCCGCAGCGCGGGGGCGCACGCGACCGCGCTTTGCGATCCGCCGACGCTCACGGCACGCTGGCTCGAGCACGGTCTCCCGTTCGCGCTGACCGCGGATCAGCGCCTGGCGATCGAACAGCTGTCGGCTGAGCTGTCGGGCGACCGACCCGCTCAGCGTCTCCTGATGGGCGAGGTCGGCAGTGGCAAGACGGTCGTCGCGCTGTTCGCGATGCTGCGCGCGGTGGAGTGCGGCGCTCAGGCGGCGCTGATGGCGCCGACGGAGACGCTCGCCGAGCAGCACTTCGAGACGATCTGCTCGCTGCTCGGTGCTGAGCCGGCGACGCTCGCGCTGCTGACTGGGTCAACACCGCCGGCGCAGCGGACGCGACTACTGGCCCGCTTGCGCAGTGGTGAGCTGTCGTTGGTTGTCGGCACGCACGCGTTGATCGAGGAGCCAGTCCAGTTCGCCTCGCTCGCGGTTGCCGTCGTCGATGAGCAGCATCGCTTCGGCGTCCGCCAGCGCGCGGCGCTCGACGCCAAGGCGCCGCCGGGCTTCTCACCGCATCTGCTGCACATGACGGCGACGCCGATCCCCCGAACGCTTGCCCTGTGCCACTACGGCGACCTCGACCAGACTCGCCTGCGCGAGCTCCCGCATCGACGGAGGGCGATCGAGACGCACGTCGTTTCCGGCGCGCGCGCGCGCGCGCGTGCCTACGAGCGGATCGCCGAGGAGCTGCGTGCCGGACGCCAGGCGTTCGTCGTCTGCCCCCTGGTCGAGGACGGGGACGAGGCCCGGGATGGCGACGTTCGCGCGGCAACCGCCGAGTTCGAGCGGCTCCGCTCGCGCGAGCTGCGCGACTTCCGCCTCGTGCTGCTTCACGGCCAGCTGCCTCACCGCGAGAAGCAGGCGGCGATGGCGGCGTTTGCGCGCGGCGAAGCGGACGTGCTCGTTGCGACAACCGTGATCGAGGTCGGAATCGATGTGCCCAACGCGACCGTCATGTTGATCGAGAACGCCGAACGCTTCGGGATCTCCCAGCTCCACCAGTTGCGCGGCCGCGTTGGTCGTGGCGAGCACCCGGCGCTCTGCCTGCTGTGCGGTCCGCGGGGATCGGAGCGGCTGGCCGCGCTCGCTCTTCACGACGACGGCTTCGAGCTCGCCGAGATCGACCTGCTCCAGCGCAAGGAGGGCGAGCTGATCGGCGTGCGCCAGTCGGGGATCGGGCAGTTTCGCATCGCGGTGCTGCCCGACGATGAGCTGCTGCTAACCAGGGCGCGTACCGTCGCGCAGGCGCTGATGGCGGCGGACCCCGAGCTCCAAGGCCCTGAGCACCTGCTCCTGGCCGAGTGTCTCGCCTCGCGTCACGGTGAGATCTCGCGGCGCCCGATCGCGGCCTGATGCGCGTCGTCGCTGGGGAGCTTGGCGGACGTCGCTTCGCGGCGCCGCGCGGCGCGGCCACGCGCCCGACGTCGGAGCGCATCCGCGAAGCGGTGTTCTCGATCCTCGGCGACATCGACGGCGCGGAGGTGCTCGATCTGTTCGCCGGATCGGGTGCGCTCGGCATCGAAGCGCTGTCACGGGGTGCTGCGCGTGTGACGTTCGTGGAGAGCGCTCCGGCGGCATTGCGGACGATCGATCGGAACCTCGCCGCGCTCGCCTTGGCGCTCCGATCGCGTGTGGTTCGTGCCGATGTGCGGCTTGCGCTGCGGAGCGCGGCGGTGCGCGCCAGCGAATACGATCTTGTGTTCCTCGATCCGCCGTACGCCCGAGTGAGCGCCTTTGCAGGGACACTCGCCGATGCTCTTCCCGGTCTGCTGGCGCCGGCAGCTCGCGTGATCAGCGAGTGTGACCGGCGGGAGCCGCTCGAGTTGGGCCTTCCGGTCATCCTCGAGCGACGTTACGCCGACACGCTGATCAGCATCTACCAAGCCCGACAATGACGCCAACGCCCCGCATCGCGGTTTGCCCCGGGTCCTACGACCCGATCACGAACGGCCACGTCGACGTGATCACGCGTGCTGCCGACCTGTTCGACGAGGTGATCGTCGCCGTCGTGGCGCACTCGATCCGCAAGTCGGGAACGTTGTTCTCGCTCGAGGAACGGATCCGTTTCATCACCGTCGCGACCAGCCACCTCGAGCGGGTCCGTGTCGAGGCGTTCGACACGCTCGTCGTCGAGTTCGCACGGGGTGTCGGCGCAAGCGCGATCGTCAAGGGTCTGCGCGCGATCTCGGACTTCGAATACGAGTTCGAGATGAACCAGCTCAACCGCAAGCAGGCGCCGCAGATCGAGTCGCTGTACATCATGGCGAGCCCGGAGTACAGCTTCCTGTCCTCGAGCGGCGTCAAGGAGCTCGCCGCGTTCGGTGGGCAGATCGACTCCTACGTCCACGAAGTCGTCGCGACGCGTTTGCAGGAAGAGCTTGCCGGCCAGCGAAAGCCGTGAAGATGTCGACGAAATCGCGCTTGCTTCCGTGCGTGTTGAGAGGGTCTAGGCTGTAGCTATGGATGTCTTGGTGTTGATCGACAAGCTCGACGACTTGGTTCATAACGCCAAGCAGGTTCCCCTGACCGACCAGGTGCGTGTTGACAAGGAGGAGATCTACGACCTCCTCGACCAGATGCGGGCCACGATCCCCGAGGAGATCAAGCAGGCCCGCTGGATCGTCAAGGAGCGCCAGGAGATGCTCGCCGAGGCTAAGCGCGAAGCGGAGCGGATCGTCCGCGAGGGCCGCGAGCGGCAGGAGCGGCTGATTGCCGACGAGGAGATCGTCAAGGCCGCCGAGCGTGCCGCCGAGGACATCATCGAGGACGCTCGCGCGCACGAGCGCGAGATCCGGCTTGGCGCAGAGGACTACGCCGACGAGATTCTCGACACGCTCGAGACGAACCTGTCGAAGTTCATCGCAGCGGTCCAACGCGGGCGCGAACGGCTCCAGAGCAGCGACCAGGCGGAGCGGGTGTAGCAACGCGCGACGGCCGGTGACGCTCGGCCACGTTGTCGCGATCTTCTCGACCGCGGCCGGGTGACATGCTTGGATATCACGGTGGCCCGCAGACGTCTGACCGATTCGCTGTACACCGCGAAGGTGCTTGCGCGGGCGGGTGTGCTGCGCCCCGATCGTCCCGATCGGATCGTCCGCATGATGCAACTCCTCGCCCGCTGGGGTCCGACGCCCGCCGCCGGCTACGCGATCTCCGCGCTGCGGGTTCCCGATCACCCGGCGATCCACGACGACCGCGGCACGATCACGTTCTCGGCGCTCCACCGCGAGACCAACGCGCTTGCTCACAGTCTCCGTGACGCCGGCGTCGGCGAGGGTGACGGCATCGCGATCCTCTGCCGTGACCACGCCGGTTTCGTCAAGTCCACGGTCGCCGCCTCGAAGCTCGGTGCGAACGTGTTGCTGCTCAACACCGCCTTCGCGGCGCCGCAAATCACGACCATCGTGGAGCGCGAGGATCCGCGGGTGCTGATTCACGACGAGGAGTTCACGGAGCCCTGCGCCGAGGCCGCCGCCGGGCGGCTACGAGTGATCGCCTGGCACGACAGCGAATCGCCCGACTTCCCGACGCTCGACGAGCTGATCGCTGCCGGCGCGTCAGACGACCTCGCGCCGCCGCGTGATCGCGGGGGCGTCGTGATCCTCACGGCGGGCACCACTGGCGCGCCGAAGGGCGCGTCACACCGGCAACCCCGGACCCTCGATCCGGCGTCGGGGTTCCTCGCGAAGGTTCCGCTGCGGGCGCGCCAGACCACCGTCGTCGCGGCGCCGCTATTCCACTCCTGGGGCTACGTCCACTTCACGCTCGGCCTCGCCCTGTCCTCGACGCTCGTGCTGCACCGCCGGTTCGACCCCGAGACGGCGCTCGCGTCCGTCGCGCGCCATCGGGCGAGCGTCCTGGTTCTCGTGCCGGTGATGCTGCAACGCATCCTCGACCTGCCGCCCACCTCGAGCAGTCGCTACGACACGAGCTCGCTGCGCGTGATCGCCGTCAGCGGCTCTGCGCTTCCGGGCGAGTTTGCGCGGCACGTGATGGACCGCTTCGGCGACGTGCTCTACAACCTCTACGGCTCGACCGAGGCCGCCTGGGCGACGATCGCGACGCCTCGCGAGCTCCGCGAGGCGCCTGGCACCGCGGGGACGCCGCCGCATGGAACGAAGCTGCGGCTGTTCGACGCTGACGGTCACCGCTGCCGCCGGCCGGGCGAGACCGGGCGCATCTTCGTCACCAACGGGCTGGTGATGGATGGCTACACGACCGGTGACGAACGGACGATGCTCCATGGGCTGATCGCGACCGGCGACGTCGGCTACCTCGACAAGCGCGGCCGTCTCTTCGTCTCCGGTCGCGACGATGAGATGATCGTCTGCGGCGGCGAGAACGTGTTCCCGCGCGAGGTCGAGGACCTCCTGGCCGAGCACGAGGCGATCGAGGATGTCGCGGTTATCGGCGTCGATGACGAGCAGTTCGGCGCGCGCCTGCGGGCCTTCGTTGTCCGCCGGGAGGGCGCGGAGCTCAGCGCGGAGGAGGTGAAGGAGCACGTGCGCGCAAACCTCGCGCGGTTCAAGGTTCCGCGTGATGTGGTGTTTGTGGCCAAGCTGCCCCGAACATCCACCGGCAAGGTGCTCAAGCGCGAGCTGCCGGAGCTCGAGGTCGCCTGAGCGACTGCCCCGGAGCGCTGAGCGTGCACAATTCGCACGTGGCGCCAGTCGATGTCCTCGACCTCTCAAGCTTCCGACTGCATTCCGGCGAAGCACGCCGTCTCGAGGTCGAGGTGGAGCTGGACGGGCTCGACCTCGCCACGGAGCGCTACGTGGCACGCCCGCCTCGCGTTCCGGCGACGCTCGACATCTCGCGTATGACCGGCGGTGGCTACGCGCTGCGATTACGCTTCGAGGCGGCGGTAGGCGGACCGTGCATGCGCTGCCTCGCTGACGCTGCGCCGCAGCTCCGCGTCGATGCGCGCGAGGTGGACCTGCCTGGTGGTGGCGAGGAGCTCGACAGCCCCTACCTGACGGGCGATCTGCTCGACCTCCGAGCTTGGGCTCACGATGCGTTCGCGCTTGCCCTGCCCGACCAGATCCTCTGCGCGCCGGACTGTCTCGGGCTCTGTCCGGTGTGCGCTGTGCCGCTACGCGACGTCGGTCCCGATCACCGTCACGAAGCCGCGCGCGATGCCCGCTGGGCCAAGCTGGGAGAGCTGCGCTTGGAATAGGTGCAGCGCGATCTCGGCGGCGCCTGTGCGATGATGCGTCGGTGACCCGCGGGACCGCCACGCTGGCGTTCGCGCTCAGCACCCTGACGTGGCGATAACTGAGATCCCGATCCGCGAGAGCGGTCCGCCCATCGTGTTGGCTGCGCCCGGCGACGCTGGCGAGTACCAAGTCGCAGGGCGCTTGAACGTCATCGACAAGGTCGCGACCGGCGTAGCGACGGTGATTCCCGTCGTCGCGCTGGCCTTCGGTGTGTGGCTCGCCTGGGGCAACACGCTGTACTGGCAGGACACGGTGATCTTCCTCGCTTGCTACATCCCGACGGGGCTCGGCATCACCGTCGGGTACCACCGCCTGCTGACCCATCGCAGCTTCCGCACTGGCCCGGGGATGCGGGCGCTGTTCAGCGTGCTCGGTAGCATGGCACTGGAAGGACCGCCGATCGAATGGGTCGCCAACCACCGCAAGCACCACGCGTTCTCCGACAAGGTCGGTGACCCGCACAGTCCGCACGTCGGTCACGGCGACGGGTGGCGCGCTCCGTTTCGTGGTCTGTGGCACGCGCATCTCGGCTGGGTGTTCCTCGACGGCTTCGCCAGCCAGCGGCGCTACGCGCCGGACCTGCTCGCTGATCGCGTGATCCGGTTCGTCGACCGCGCCTTCGTGCTGTGGGTCCTGCTCGGTCTTGCGATCCCGTTTGGGCTCGGCTATGCGTTGACCGGGACGCTCGACGGGGCTCTGCTGGGCCTGTTGTGGGGCGGCGCCGTGCGGATTCTCGTCCTCCACCACGTGACGTTCTCGATCAACTCGCTGTGCCACTTCTTCGGCGCTCAGGACTACGTCACCGGGGACGAGTCGCGGAATCTGGCCTGGCTTGCCCCGCTGTCCTTCGGCGAGGCGTGGCACAACAACCACCACGCCTTCCCCACATCGGCGGCGCACGGGCTGCGCCGCTGGCAGCTCGACCCGTCGGCGCTCGTGATCGGCGCTCTGGCGAGCGTCGGGCTGGCGAGCGACGTGGTCAGTGTGAGCGCCGCGCGGCGCGCAAGCAAACGGCGCGCGGACTGAGCAGGCGCGAGCGGGTAGCGTCTCGGGACCGGGGTGGGCGGGCCCGAGTTGGTAGGCTTGCCGGCCGATGCAAGCACCGAAGCAGAAGCAATCACACAGCCGCACCGCCAAGCGCCGGGCGCAGCACAAGATGGCTGCCCCGACGCTGAACGCGTGCCCGCGTTGCCACAGCCCGCGCCGCCCGCACCGTGTCTGCCCGGTGTGCGGCACGTACGCTGGTCGGGAGATCGTGGCGCCGCCCGAGCACGACCACGAGCACGATCACGAGTAGGGCCTTGTGACGGTCATTGCGGTCGACGCGAACGGCGCCGATCTCGGACCGGCGGAGGTTGCAGCCGGTGCCCATATCGCCGCTGCTGAGGGCGTCGAGGTCCTGCTGTTCGGCCCCGCAGACCAGCTGGGCCGGTCAGGTGACGGCGTGGAGGTCATCGACGCTCCGCGGTCGATCGCCAAGGAGCTGAATCCCGCGAACGCCGTGCGCGGCGCGCCCGACGCGTCGATCGTCCTTGCTGCGCGGGCGGTGGGCGAGGGACGTGCGGCGGCGCTAGTGTGCAACGGCTCGACCGGTGCCGCACTCGTCGCCGGGCAGCTGCACATCAAGCGCGC
Organism: Solirubrobacteraceae bacterium; assembly: GCA_049512455.1. Classification (GTDB taxonomy): domain Bacteria; phylum Actinomycetota; class Thermoleophilia; order Solirubrobacterales; family Solirubrobacteraceae; genus Palsa-513. The sequence continues at coordinate 44,721 of JBEKXB010000008.1, forward strand.
CACGGGCATCTACCGCCCGGCGCTCGCAATCACCGTGCCGGTTCCCGGCCGGCCGGTGACGTTGCTCGACGTCGGTGCCAACCCTGATGTCCGCGTCGAGTACCTCGTCCAATTCGCGTTCATGGGCGCGGCCTACGCAAGCGCCGTGCTCGGCATCCCACGCCCGCGCGTCGGCCTGCTGTCCAACGGCGTCGAGCCCGAGCGCGGCAGCCAGCTCGTGATCGAGGCGCATGAGGCGCTCGTTGCGCAAACCGCCGGCAGCGACGCGCTGATCTTCGTTGGCAACGTCGAGGGCAGCGGCCTCACCGAGGGGGTGGTTGATGTTGTGGTCACCGACGGATTCACCGGGAACGTCGCGCTGAAGGTGATCGAAGCCGTGTCGCAGACGATGCTCGTGACGATCCGTGACATCGCGCACGCCTCGACCCGCGGCAAGCTCGGCGGCCTGCTGCTGTCTGGCGGGCTGCGATCGTTCGTCGACGAGGTCGACCCCGAGGGTCAAGGCGGCGCGTACCTGCTCGGCCTGCGTCAGCTCGGCGTGATCTCCCACGGGAGCTTCACGCGCCACGGCATCGCGCGCGCCATCTTCCGGGCGCGGCGCGGCGTCGAGGAGGATCTCGTCGGGCGCACCCACCGCGCGCTCGAGGCAGCCGGCGCGTTGCGGCGCGCCAATAATCCAGAGGCGTCCCAGGGCACCGCTATCGTGACAGCGGAACGATGACCCGTGATGATGTCCTTGAGCTGATTCGCACGCACCTCGCCGACGAGCTTGGGATCGACCCGGCGAGGATCGAGCCGGCGACGCGTTTTAGGGAGGATCTCTCGATCGACTCGCTCGACCTCCTAACACTAATCCAGGAGCTCGAGGACACCTACGGGATCAAGGTTTCCGATGAACAGGCTGTCCAGCTGCAAAGTGTTGGGGCGGCCGCCGATTTCGTCCTTTCTCACGCCGCTGACCGCTGAACCTTCTGCGCGAACTGCTGGGCGAGCTGCCCGAGGACCTGCACCGCCAGGTGTTCACGCATGCGTCGTGGACAGCGCGACGGAGCGATTCATACACACGACTTGCGTTCCTCGGGGACAGCGTTCTGGCGCTTGCGGTCACCGCCCATCTGTACCCGCGGCTCGCGGCGGAGCACTTCGGCGCCGGCCGCTTGACGAAGATTCGCGCGCAGGCGGTGTCGGGCCATTCGTGTCGCGTTGTGGCCGAACAGCTTGGTGTGGTGGAGCGGCTGCGGGCGGCTGCGCCGGCGGGCGCCACTGCCACGGCCGTTGTCGAGACCGAGCGCGTGCTGGCGTCGGTCATCGAGGCCGTGATCGGTGCGTGCTACTTGACCGCCGGCTACGAGCGAACGGCAGCGGCGGTCGTCGAAGCGTTTGCCGCGCAGATCGACGAGGCGCTCGAGCATCCCGTCGACTTCAAGTCGGCGCTGCAGGAGCGCCTAGCCCGCCGTGGCAAGGTCGTCACCTACGAGGTGATCGAGGAGCGAGGACCACCGCACGACCGGATGTTCATCGTCGAGGCGCGCTGCGGCCCCTCGACGCTCGCCCGCGGCACGGGTCGCAGCAAGAAGCACGCCGAGCAGGTTGCCGCGGAGGTCGCGCTCGACGCGCTCGAAGGCGAATCGGGCGAGGCCGCCACAGCGGCGTCGCTGGCCGGTGGAGCAGAACGGTGATCCTGTGATGCACCTGAAGTCGATCACGCTCAGAGGCTTCAAGTCGTTCCCCGAACGCACGCGCCTGGCGTTCGGGGAGGGTGTCAGCGTGATCGTCGGGCCCAACGGGTCGGGCAAGTCGAACATCACGGACGCCGTGTTGTGGGCGCTCGGCGAGCAGTCGCCGCTGGCAGTGCGCGGCCAGTCGATGCAGGATGTGATCTTCGCCGGTGGCCGCGGCGTTCAGGCTCGTGCCGAGGCCGAGGTGGAGCTCGTCCTCGACAACAGCGATGGGATCGTCGGTGTCCCGGCAAGCGAGGTTTCGATCGCGCGGCGGCTCGACCGTGCCGGCGACGGCGAATACCGGCTCAACGGTGCGCGTTGCCGTCTGATCGACGTCCTGGAGCTGCTGTCCGACACGGGTCTCGGCAAAGAGGCGCATTCGGTGATCTCCCAGGGTCGTGTGGAGTCGATCGTGACTTCCAAGCCCCGTGACCGCCGCCTGCTGATCGAGGAGGCAGCCGGTCTCGGCAAGCACCGCAAGCGGCGCCGCCGGGCGCAGCTGAAGCTCGAGCGTACCGAGGAGAATCTCGACCGCGCGCTCGACGTCGAACGCGAGGCACGCTCTCGTCTACGACCACTCAAACGGCAGGCCGAGGCGGCCGAGCTGCACGCGCGTCTGGAGCGCCAGTCGATCGAGGCGCGATGGACGCTGGCACGCGAGGAGCTACGCCGGCGCCGCGAGCGGCTCGAGCACGTCGAGCAGGAGGCTGGGCAAGCCCGTGACGGGCGGGACGGGGTGCAGGCGGAGCTCGCGCTCGTCGCTGAGCGTCGCCAGGAGTCGGAGCTGGCACTCGCCGGGCGTAGCGATCGTCACGACGAGCTGGCGCGTCGAGCGTTCGCGACGCGGTCTGCGCACGACCGCGTCCTACTGAGGCTCGAACAGGCTGGTGCGCTCGGGATGACGCTCGCGGCACGCACGTCGCGGCGTGAGCGCGAGCTGGCCGCCCTCTCGGCGCGCAGCGGCGGCGACGAACATGGTGGTGCGGAACGGATCGAGCAACTGGAAAGCGAGCTGGCGCTGCTCGATCGCGAGCGTGAGCAGCGTCTCGCGCTCGAGCTGGCGGAGCTCGAGGCCGGACGTGTGGCCGCGACGGCGCAAGTCTCGGAGCTCGCCGGCAAGCGGGATGAGCAGCGGTCGCGACGCGACGGTGCCGAAGCGCTTGCACGTGACGCGCGTGAGCAGCTGCGCGAGGCAGAGCGCGCGGTCGAGCAGGCTCGCCGCGACGCTGCTCGGGTTGGCGCGGAGCTGGCTGGCGTGAACCAGTTCCTGCGTAGCCATGCGACCGCTGGTGGTGTGGCTGCGCTGGAAGGACGGATTCAGGTCCAGGCGGGCTACGAGCACGCACTCGCCGCAGCTCTTGGAGGCCGCCTTGGCGCATTGCTTGCCGCTGATCGTGCCGCCGCGGCGGCGCTGTTGGATGCGGCGGGGGAGGACGGCGCAAGCGTCCTCGTCGCGGGCTTGCGGCCCGTACCGCCGACCAGCGCAACCGTGCCCGGCGACGGTGCACGGCGGCTCATCGAGCTCGTCAGCGGCGACGACGAGGCGCTTGTGGTGCTCGAGCTGCTGCTCGCCGACACATGGGTCGTGGAGGACATCGGATCGCTGCCGGATGGCTTCCTGGGTTGCGCTGTGACGCGCTCCGGTCGCGTCTGGCACGGTGGGCTCGGCGAGCTCAGTCAGGCGCCGAGCGGTGGGCGCGAGCGCGCGCTCGAGGAACGCAACCGGCGAGAGCGCCTGATCGCGGAGGCGGAGCGTGCTGCGCAAGGTGAGCAGGAGGCGCTGGCTGCATGCGCTGGCGCTGGAGCCGCCGTCCAGGCGGCGGTCGACGAGCGCGAAGCTGCCGACGGCGCCCTGCGTGTCGCGGAGCGCGACCACGCCGAGGCGCTCGAGCGGGAGCGACTCGCGGGCTGGGTCATCGACCAGCGGCAGCAAGCGCCTGACGCCGGCGAGCTGGCGGTGCGCAGAGCCGAGCTGGATGGGGAGCTGGCGGCCGAGCGCCGAGCCGTGGAGCGTGTCGAGCGCGAGCGCCGTGCACGCGAGCGTCGGGTCGCGGTGCTCGCAGTCCAGGCCGGCAGCGACGCGGCGCTCGTCCCGCAGGTTGCCCGCTACGTCGACGTGCTGGAGACACTCGCGCAGGCGCTCGAGCAGCGTCGCGCGCTGCTCGAGGAGGAGCTCGCGGCAGATCGCGTGGCCGACGAGGCGCTCGCCGCACAGCTGCGCGAATGCACCGGTCAGGAAACGGTTCTGCAGGCTCGACTGCGGGAGCGAGCCGACGCGCTGACCACCGCCGAGGTCCTCGCGCAGCAGGCAAGGGACCAGGCCGCTGAGACGCAGGCGGAGCTGACCGGGCTGGCCAACCGCCTCGGTCTCGAAGGCGTCGCAGGCGAGGAAGCGCTTTCCGAGGAGGACCGCAAGATGCTCCACGACCGCGTCCAGCGGCTCGCCCGGCGGCGGGAGCAGCTCGGTCCGGTGAATCCGCTCGCGGGTGAGGAGTATCGCGAGGCGCTCGAGCGGGTCGAGGAGCTCGAGGCGCAGCGTGCGGACCTCGAGACGGCGATGCGAGAGCTCGCGCTCGTGATTCGCGATGCCGACCGCCAGATCAGTGAAAGCTTCGAGGCGACGTTCAACGCGGCGGCCGCGAACTTCGAGGAGCTCGTCGAGGATGTCTTTCCCGGCGGTCGCGGTCGGCTGCGCCTCGTCCGCGACGACAGCGTCCCGCGGCCTGTGCTTGGCGGTCAGCAGATCGGCGAGGCGAGCGAGGAGGCGGCCGAGCACGAGGCTGAGCAAGCCGAACGCGCCGGCGAAGGCCACGGGCCTGACGACGAGCTTGGCGTCGAGATCGAGGTCACGCCCGCCGGCAAGTCGATGAAGCGGCTCTCGCTGCTGTCGGGCGGCGAGAAGTCGATGACCGCGATCGCCTTCCTGTTCGCGGTGTTCCTTGCGCGACCGTGCCCGTTCTACATCCTCGACGAGGTCGAGGCTGCACTCGACGATCTGAACATCGATCGCTTCCTGGCATTGCTGCGTCGGCACAGCTCGCGCGCGCAGTTCATCGTGGTGACACACCAGAAGCGCACGATGGAGGCGGCTGACTGGCTTTACGGCGTGTCGATGGGCAGCGACGGCACATCCAAGGTCATCTCGCGCCGACTCGGCAACGACGGCCTGACGGAGCTTGGCGAGACGCTGCGCGAGGCCGAGGCATCACCGCCCGCTGCCGCGGGCACCGCCGCGGACCACGCCGAGGTCCCGCCACTCGCGGCGGCCGACGCCGCCTGACGTCAGCGCCGCTTGTGGCCAGGGACTGGGAGCAGCTGTTCGTTACGGCGGGCATCACCGCGCCCGCCGAGGATGCGTCTGAGCCCGGCGACGCGGCGGAACAGGATCGGCGCGGAGCGTTCAGTCGGCTGCGCGAGAGCCTGCGCGCGACGCGCGAGGCGATCGGCAGCGAGCTGTCCGCGAGCTTTGGCAAGACCCTGATCGAGCACGATTGGGAGGCGCTCGAGGAGGCGCTGATCATGGCCGATGTCGGGGCGGGCGCCGCCGCGTCGATCAGCGCGAGTCTCCAGGCAAGCACTCGCAAGGAGCGGCTCGATGGCGAGCAGTTGCGTGACCGTCTGGCGGCGGCGCTCGCCGAGCTTGCCCGCGGCTCCGGCCACGATGGCGAACCGCTCCGCGACACGATCGACCTGCGCGCCCATCCGACGGTCGTGTTGATGGTCGGCGTGAACGGGACGGGCAAGACGACCACGCTCGGCAAGCTCGCCTGGCAGCTGCGCAGCCGGATGGGCTTGCGCGTGCTGCTCGGCGCCGGCGACACGTTTCGCGCTGGCGCGACTGAGCAGCTCGAAGGCTGGGCGGCGCGGGCCGGCTGCGAGATTGTCAGCGGTCCGTCCGGCTCCGACCCGGGGGCGGTGGCGTTCGAGGCGCTAGCACGCGGGCGCCGTGACGGCTATGACGTCGTGCTGATCGATACTGCCGGTCGCCTGCACAACCAAGAGCACTTGATGGCGGAGCTCGCCAAGGTGCGGCGCGTGATCGCCAGCCAGCTGGATGGTGCGCCGCATGAGACGCTGCTGTCGCTCGACGCGACGACCGGCCAGAACGGCTTGCGCCAGGCTGAGCTGTTTGCGCAGGCCGTGACGCTCGACGGCATCGTGCTCACGAAGCTCGACGGCAGCGCGAAGGGCGGGGTCGCGCTGGCGATTGCGCGGGAGCTGCACATCCCGGTGAAGCTGATCGGTGTCGGCGAGCAGATCGAGGATCTGCGTCCGTTCGACGCGGCGGAGTACGCTCGCGCGCTGATCGAATAGGCGCCATCTCAGGGCTTCGCCGGGAAGCCTCACACAGCGGCCCGCGGGCGCGTCATAATGGCAGCATGTCTTGGGTTCTGTGGGTGGTTGTCGCGGGCGCCTTCACGGTTGGTGAAATGCATACCAACGGGTTGTACCTCGCCCCGTTTGCCGCGGGTGCCGCAATCGCCGCGGCCCTGGCGCTGCTTGGTGCCGGAGCGCTGTTGGCGGTCGTTGCGTTCCTCGGCACGGCCGTCCTGTCGCTCGGGGTGCTGCGACCGGTCGCGATGCGCCACCGGCACACGCTGCCCGCGATACGGACCGGCGCCGCAGCGCTGATCGGGCAGGAAGCGCTGGTCGTTGAGCGGATCGCCAACCACGAGGCGGTTGGGACGGTGAAGATTGGCGGCGAGGTGTGGACAGCACGCTCGTTTGACGATGACCGCGTGATCGAGCCGGGCGAGCGCGTCGAGGTTGTTGAGATCAGGGGCGCCACTGCGCTCGTCTTGCCGTAATCCAATTCCAAGGAGTCAATGATGGCCGTAGTGATCGTGGTTCTCGTGCTGGTCGTCGTCGCCTTGACGGTTGCAGCACGGGCGATCCGTGTCATACCCCAGGCCCGTGCCGGCGTGCTCGAGCGCCTCGGACGCTACAACCGCACGCTCGAGCCCGGCCTGACGCTCGTCATGCCGTTCATCGAGCGCGTGCGACCGCTGATCGATCTGCGCGAGCAGGTCGTCAACTTCTCGCCCCAGCCCGTGATCACGCAGGACAACGTGGTCGTCGCGATCGAGACGGTGCTGTATTTCACGATCACCGATCCGCGCGCCGCAACATATGAGATCGCCAGCCCGCTCCAGGCGATCGAGCAGCTCACCGTCACGACGCTGCGCAACGTGATTGGCGGCATCACGCTCGAGGAGTCGCTGACGAGCCGCGAGAACGTCAACACCGAGCTTCGCGGCGTGCTCGACGAGGCGACCGGCAAGTGGGGTATCCGCATCAACCGTGTCGAGATCAAGTCGGTCGATCCGCCGCCGGACATCAAGGCGGCGATGGAGAAGCAGATGCGCGCCGAGCGCGACCGCCGCGCCGCGATCCTCACCGCCGAGGGGACCAAGCAGGCCGCGATCCTCACCGCCGAAGGCGAGAAGCAGTCCGCGGTGCTCAAGGCCGAGGGTGGCCGGCAGGCTGCGATCTTGCGCGCCGAGGGCGAGGCGAAGGCGATCGCGACGGTGTTCGATGCGATCCACCAAGGGAATGCTGACCAGAAGCTACTGGCCTACCAGTACCTGCAGATGCTGCCGCAGCTCGCCCAGGGCGAGGCCAACAAGGTGTTCGTGATCCCGTCCGAGTTCACCCAGGCGTTCGCCGGAATCGGCGACGCGCTGCGGAGGCCGGACGGATCAGCGAAATCGTCCAAGGCCTGACGCTGGGCTCCCGGGTCGTCACGGCGGCTGACATCGACGTCAGCCGCCGGGTGAGTTGAGCAGGGCGCCGCACGCAGATGTTTGAGCTGCTCTCGGAGAAGCTGCAGGTCACGCTCGGCGCACTGCGCAGTCGCGGCACGCTGAGCGAACAGGATGTCACCCGCGCGCTGCGCGAGATCCGTCTGGCGCTGCTCGAGGCTGACGTCAACCTCGAGGTGGTCAAGACCTTGACGGCGGCGATTCGCGAGCGCTGTCTTGGCGCTGCCGTCATCGGTCAGCTCAACCCGGGGCAGCAGGTCGTCAAGATCGTCAACGAGGAGCTGACGGAGCTGCTCGGCGGTCCGGCGGCCGCGATCGAGTTCGCTTCGCGACCACCCACTGTGATTCTGATGGTCGGTCTGCAGGGATCGGGCAAGACGACCGCCGCGGCGAAGCTCGCGCGCTATCTGCGCACCGAGCACGGCAGCTCGGTTGCGATCGCCGCATGCGACACCTACCGTCCCGCGGCGATCGAGCAGCTGGTGAGCGTTGGAACGGCCGCCGGCGCAAGCGTCTACGAGCAGGGCGTGGTGCGCCGGCCGGCGGAGATCGCGACCTGGGCGCTCGGCCGGGCGCGTACCGACGGCAAGGACGTGCTGATCGTTGACACCAGCGGGCGCCTGCACGTGGACGAGGCGATGATGGCCGAGCTCGTCGAGATGCACGCCGCAACCGCGGCCCACCAAGTGCTGCTCGTGCTCGATGCGATGACCGGACAGGACGCGGTGAACGTGGCTCGGCAGTTCGCGGCCGCACTTCCGCTCGACGGCACCATCATGACCAAGCTCGACGGCGACGCGCGCGGCGGCGCCGCACTATCCGTTCGCGCCGTGAGCGGCAAGCCGATCTTGTTCGCCTCGACCGGTGAGAAGCTCGATCAGCTCGAGCGCTTCCACCCCGAGCGGATGGCGCAGCGCATTCTCGGGATGGGTGACGTGCTGACGCTGATCGAGAAGGCTGGGCGCGAGTTCGATCAGCGCGAGGGAGAGCAGCTCGAACAGCGCCTGCGGGACGGCGACTTCGACCTGCAGGACTTCCTCACGCAGATCCGCCAGATGCGGCGGATGGGTCCGCTGCAAGGCCTCCTGGGGATGCTTCCCGGCGTCGGCGCGCAGCTGAAGGGCATGCGGATCGACGAGCGTGAGATCGATCGGATTGAGGCCATAATCCTCTCGATGACCGCCGAGGAGCGCCGTCGTCCGGAGCTGATCAAGGGCGCGCGCCGGCTGCGCATTGCGCGCGGGTCAGGAACGAGCGTGCAGGCCGTCAATCATCTCGTCAAGCAGTTCGCGCAGATGCGCAAGGTGATGCGCCAGGTCGGGCGCGGGAAGATGCCTGATCTCGGTGCGCTCGCGCGTCAGCAGCGCTGAGCGACTCGTTGGGTACGGCGGCATCGCCGGCCGGATCGTCTAAGGTGGCGTGTTCGACAATGACGATCGAAGGGACATCGTGGCAGTACGACTGAGGCTCACCCGGATTGGCGCGCGCAAGGATCCGGTCTGGCGCGTCGTCGTCGCCGACCAGCGTGCACAGCGCGACGGTCGCGTGATCGAGACTGTCGGGCATTACAACCCGCAGACCGATCCATCGACGATCACGATCGACGAGGAGCGGGTGCGCAGTTGGCTGGCGCGCGGCGCACAGCCGTCACAGACGGTTCGCAAGCTGTTGCGGACCCAGGGCATCTTCGACTAGTCGCCACAACCATGGATTTGAGAGAGCTGCTCGAGTACATCGCCGAGAACCTCGTCGATGATCCCGAGGCAGTGGTTGTGGACAGCTTCGAGGAGCGCGATGGGACGATCGTGCTCGAGCTCGCCGTAGGCCCCGACGATTACGGCAAGGTGATCGGGCGTGGCGGCCGAACGGCACAGGCGCTGCGACGCGTGATCAAGGCCGCTGGCGAGACCAGCGGCCAGCGCGTCCTCGTCGACATCGTCGACTAGTGCGTGTTGCCGGCACCGTTGGCCGTGCCCACGGGCTGGACGGCAGCTTCTACGTCAACGCTGCGCAAGCGGAGCTGCTTGACGTTGGCTGCGCTGTCACGATCGACGGCTGCTCGAGCGCGATTGTGCGTCGCGCGGGCACTGACGCCCGCCCGATCGTTCGCGTCGAGGGCTGCACCAACCGCGCCGCCGCGGAGGCGCTGCGCGGCACGCAGCTGCTGGCGGAGGCTGCGTTGCCACTACCGCTCGGACCCGACGAGTACCGCGCCGAGGAGCTGGAAGGAGCACGGCTGTTCGACGGCGATCGCGAGCTCGGCGTCGTGCGCGAGCTCATTGGGCTGCCCTCATGCGAATGCCTCGCCGTGACGCGCAGCGACGGCGGTCCGGAGCTGCTCGTGCCGCTTGTCCGCGACGCGATCCGCGCCGTCGATGTGGCCGCGAGGCGGATCGAGATAGACATGCGTTTCCTGGGTGAGGACATCGAAGCATCGTGAACCTCGACATCGTGACGCTGTTTCCGGAGTGGTTCGAGTGGTTTCGCGCGCAGCGCCACGTCGCGAACGCCGTTGCCGCCGGCAGCACCCTGACGACGATCAACCCGCGCCAGTACACACCGCTCAGCGGAGGGCAGGTGGACGACGCCCCGTTTGGCGGCGGTGCCGGGATGGTGCTGCGGGTCGACGTGATCGACGCGGCGTTGCAGGCGCACTACGGCTGCGATTCCGTCGATCTGCGACGTGCCCGCCGCGTCGTCGTGCTCAGCCCGTCTGGGCGACTGCTCGACGAGTCGCTGGTCAGCGAGCTCGCTGCGGAGCCTGCGGTGACTCTGCTCTGCGGACGCTACGAGGGTTTTGACGAGCGCATCGCGGAGCACTTTGCCAGCGATGTCTTGTCGATCGGTCGCTATGTGCTGTCGGGCGGCGAGCTTGCCGCGATGGTCGTAGCCGACGCCATGCTGCGCAAGCTGCCAGGGGCGCTCGGTCACGCCGATTCCGCACTCGAGGAGTCGTTCAGCGCGGCACTCGAGGGCATGCCCGAATACCCGCAATACACGCGTCCCGCGGAGTACCGTGGCTGGCGTGTGCCAGAGGTCCTGCTTGGCGGCCATCACGAGGAGATCCGCCGCTGGCGGCTCGCGCAAACCCGCGAGCGCGGTAGTGGCGGGTCGCCCGGCGAGCCGGCGCGCTAGGATTCGCCTGCGCGGCGGCGTGTTTCTCGTCCGCGCCTCTTTTTTGCCATGAGCACTGTCATCGACACGATTGAGCGAAGCCAGCTGCGTCGCGTGCCGAGCTTCCAGGCTGGCGACCGCCTCAAGGTTCACTTCCAGGTGATTGAGGGTACCCGTCGGCGCACGCAGATCTTCGAAGGGGTTGCGATCAAGCGCCAGGGCCATGGTGCCCGCGAGACCTTCACGGTGCGCAAGCAGTCGTTCGGCGTAGGTGTCGAGCGGACGTTTCCGCTGCACTCCCCGAAGATCGAGCGAATCGAAGTCGCCGCCCGCGGCGACGTGCGCCGCGCGAAGCTCTACTACCTGCGTGACCGCGTTGGCAAGAGGGCTCGCGTGCGCGAGCGCGGTTACGTCGGTCCGGAGGACATCGTCGAGCCTGGTCTCGTCGATCGCGTGGGCACGTCTGCAGACGACGCTGCGGTGACGGACACCGGCGCCACTGAGCCAGCCGACGTCGCTGCGCCTGACGCCGACGTGCAAGCGACGGCTCCCGAGCGCAGCGGCGACGAGGGGTCGCACGGCGCCGATGCAGACGAGAGCTCGGTCGCGGCGCCGGCTGGCGACTCTGCGTGAGGCTCGCACCGCTGCCTAATCCGGTCCAGGCGGCGCCGGCCGGTCACAATCACCTGGTGCCCATACGACTCTGCTGGTAGATGGCCCGCTGGGACTCTGTCAGTGACCTTGAGCTGTTGCGCTCGTCGCGGCGCGATGCACAGGCGTTCGGGGCGTTCTACGCTCGACACGAGCGGCGCCTGCTCTCCTACCTCGTCCGTCGGACTCGCGGCGGCGAGCTCGCGGCCGACCTCTGCGCGGAGGTGTTTGCGGTTGCCCTCGAGGCGTGCCGTGCGGGGCGGCCGATACCCGAGGTACCGGTGGCCTGGCTGTTCGGCATCGCCAACCACAAGCTCATCGACGGCCTGCGGCGTGAGCGCGTCGATGACCGCGCCAGGCGTGCGCTCGAGATGCGGGCGATCGAGCTGACGCGCGGGCAGATCTCACACATCGAGCAGCTGTGTGGCGAAGCGGAAGCCTCGGCGTTGCTATGCGATCTGTCTGCCGATCAGCGCGAGGCGCTGCTGGCGTACATCGTCGACGAGCGTGAGTACCGTGAGATCGCCGCTGAGCTGCGTTGTTCGGAGTCGGTGGTGCGCAAGCGAGTGAGCCGCGGACTGGCCGCGCTGCGTGTGCGCTTGGAGGAGGCTCGCTGATGTTGCTGCCTCAGCTGCACGACGAGCTGTCACGAGCGGCGGCGAGGCCGAGCACGATCAGGCGAGCCTCGAGCCGGGTTGTGAGCGCCTTCACGGCCGCGATGGTCGCGCTGCTGCTCGCCGCGCCGGCCGCCCACGCCGGCGGTGTCGCGGTGACGGCGAGTGCGGCTGCCGCGGTGCACACGGAGATGCCGCTGTGAAGCTGATCAAGCTCGTACGCGGCAACCAGGTCGTTGAGTTCGTCGTCATCGTCGCGCTGGCCCTCGCGCTGGCGTACGCGATCCAGGCAGTTGTCGTGAAGCCGTATCGCATTCCCACCCAGTCGATGGAGCCGACGCTGATCCCTGGCCAGCGGGTGCTCGTCGATCGCCTTGGCAATGACTTCTTCGGTCCGTCGATCGGCGACATCGTCGTGTTCCATCCGCCTGTCGCGGCAGAGGGCCCCGGCAACGGGTCCTGCGGTGCGGTCCAGCTGGTTGGCGCCGCGTGTTCGCGCCCGGTCGACAAGGAGGCGAGCGTCAACTACATCAAGCGGGTGGTTGCCGTCGGTGGCGACACGATCGCGATCATCAATGGCCATGTGATTCTCAATGGCAAGCGCCAGAAGGAGCCGTTCGCGAACTTCAATGGCTGTGCCACCGATCCCAACTGCACCTATCGAACGCCGATCAAGGTTCCTGCCGGCTACTACTACATGATGGGCGATAACCGTTCCGACTCCGAGGACAGCCGGTTCTGGGGCCCAGTTCCCAGAGCGTGGATCATCGGCGAGGCGTTCGCGACGTACTGGCCGCCGGACCGCATCGGCTTCCTCTAGACGCTCGTGCCGAACGAGCCCGGTCGCGTGAAGCTCCGCACGCTGGCGCGCGACAACGCGATCGTCGAGTTGGTGCTGGTCGTCGGGATGGCGGTCGGTCTCGCGTTTGCGATCCAGGCCTGGGTCGTGAAGCCGTACAGCATCCCGAGCGACTCGATGGAGCCGACGCTGATCCCTGGTCAGCGGGTGCTCGTCGATCGCCTTGGCAATGACTTCTTCGCACCGTCGATCGGCGACATCGTCGTGTTCCATCCGCCTGCTGCGGCGCAAGAGGGACTCAACGGCGTCTGCGGAGTGCGTCACGCGGTGACCGCCCCGTGTCCGCGCCCGGTGCCGAAGGAGGCCAGTGTCAACTACATCAAGCGGGTTGTGGCGGTTGGTGGTGATCGGATCGCGATCATCAACGGCCACGTGATCCTCAACGGCAAGCGCCAGAAGGAGCCGTTCGCGACCTTCGCAGGCTGCACTGGGGACTCGACGTGCAGCTATCCGAGGGCGATAAAAGTTCCCGCCGGTTACTACTTCATGATGGGCGACAACCGTGACAGCTCCGACGACAGCCGGTTCTGGGGACCAGTCCCCGGCTCGTGGATCATCGGCGAAGCCTTCGCCACGTACTGGCCGCCCGACCGCATCGGCTTCCTCTAACGCTCGCGAGCGCCGCGCTGCACGGCGTCGCAGCAGCGGCCACCGCCTGTTCGCGTTCGATCGTGCGCTTGGAGCGCGGCTTGTCGCGGGCGCCGACGAGGCCGGCCGCGGCTGCCTTGCGGGCCCCCTGGTGGCTGCCGCGGTGCTGTTCGACCAGCAGGCGATCAGCACGCGCGAGCTGCGCTGGCTGAGCGCGCTCAACGACTCCAAACAGCACGACCAGGCGACGCGTGAGGAGCTCTATCCGCGCGTGCTGGCGAGCGCTCGCGCGGTCGCCGTCGTATCGCGCTCGGTCCGCAGCATCGATGCCGACGGTTTGCACGTGACGAACCTCGGCGCGCTTGCGCAGGCGCTCGAGCGTGTGGCTCGCGACGGATGTCTGTGCCTGGTCGATGGCTTCGCCGTTCCCGACTTCGGCTTTGAGCAGCGGGCGATCATCGACGGCGATGCGACGAGCGCCGCGATCGCCGCGGCGTCGATCGTCGCCAAGGTCACGCGCGACCGTTTCATGCGGCGGGCCGACACTTTGCATCCGGGCTGGGAGTTCGCCACCCATGTCGGCTACTCGACGCCGGAGCACCGGGCGGCGATCGCTCGGCACGGCGTCTCGCCGTTGCATCGGATGTCGTTCCAGTCCTCGGCCTACCAGCAGCTCGCCCTGTAGCTTCGCCGGATCGCCGCTCGGCGCCGCAGCAGGCTTCACTCGTGCGCGTCGCGCGCCGGGCGTCCTTCGCTGTCCCGTCCCGGCGCCCGGACGTTGCGTCCAGCTCACCCGATGGCCTCGACCTGTTCGAGTGCCATCAGCTCGCCGTCAGCATCAATCACGACGGCGACCGCATCGAACCGCAGCTCTGAGCGGCGCGGACGATCGGGGTGTGCCGCGAGCCAGGTCGCGGCCAGCGCACGGAGCCTTCGGACCTTCCGCGGCGTGATCGCCAGGAGCGGGTCGAGTCCGCCGGCGCGCCGCGTCTTGACCTCGACGAAGACGATGGCGCGCTCGTTGCAGACAACCAGATCGAGCTCGCCGGCGCGCGTGCGGAAGTTCCGTTCGAGCAGGGTGAACCCTAGGCGCTCGTAGTGCTCGAGCGCCAGCCGCTCGCCCACCTGACCGAGGATCTGCGGCGCCGTAGGGCCCATGCGATGAGATCCGCCGTGTTCGACGAGTCGTGACGCCGCGGTCTGCTGTGATTGCGGCTGTGCTGGTTCGCGCTCACGGCTTCGCAATCGACCGCGGCGCTGCCGGGCACGTGGATGTTGAGCTGGATGTGCGCGCCGGCCTCCCCGGGCTTGCGCTCGTCGGTCTTGCTGGCGGCTCGGGGCGCGACGTTCGCGAGCGCGTGCAGGCGGCCGTGCTGAACAGCGGCTTCAGCTTCCCCCGGCGGCGCCTGACCGTCAACCTCGCACCGGCGACGCGCCGGGGTGGGTCGGAGTTCGATCTCGTCGTCGCCTGCTGCCTGCTCGCCGCCAGCGGCGTCATCGATCCTCGGCGGCTGGGAGGCATCGGGTTGTGCGCCGAGCTTGGACTCGGTGGCGGGCTCCGCGCCTGTGCTGCTCTCCCGGCGGCGGCGGAGGCCGCCGACGCGGCAGGGCTTGGTGGGCTGATCGTCGCACGCGCCGACTTGCCGGCGGCACGGGCGGGCGCGGCCGTGGCGGTGGTCGGGCTGCGCACGTTGTGCGAGGTGGTGGACCTGCTTGGGGCTCCAGGCCGCGAGCTGCGGCGGATGCTGCGTGCGCCCGAACACGGTCGCGGTCACGCCATCGCCCACCCCTCGACGTGACGCCGCGCCGCGATACTTTGCGTGTGTCCGCTGCACGCGCGATCCCCAGGGTTCTCTCGATTGCCGGGTCGGACTCCGGCGGTGGCGCCGGTATTCAGGCCGACCTCAGAGCGTTTGCGCGCTGTGGCGTATACGGCATGAGCGCGCTCACCGCGGTGACCGCCCAGAACACGCGCGGCGTCGTGGCCGTCCACGCCGTCCCAGCGGCGATCGTCAGGGCGCAGATTGAGGCCGTCGTCGGTGACATCGGCGTCGATGGCCTGAAGATCGGCATGCTCGTCAGTGGCGAGACCGCGAAAGTCGTCGCGAGCTGCCTACGCGACCTCCTGCCCGCCCACACGCCTGTCGTCGTCGATCCCGTGCTTGCCGCCAGCACTGGTGGCTCGCTGCTCAGCGAGGACGGGATCGCTGTCCTGATCGCTGAGGTCTTCCCGCGCGCCACCGTGATCACGCCGAACCTGCCGGAGGCGCGGACCCTGGTCGCACGCGCCACTCACTCGGCGTACGAAGGAAGCGATGACGGTGACCTCGCGCGTCAGCTGCTCGCGCTCGGCCCCGCGAGCGTGGTCATCACCGGTGGTCATCGCCGCGGCTTTGGTGACCTCTATTGCGACGCTGAGCAACTCGTGGAACTCGGCGGCGAGCGCCACGAGTCGGCTGCGACGCATGGCTCAGGCTGTACGCACTCGGCGGTGCTGGCTGCAGAGCTCGCACGGGGAGCCCTGCCGCTTGACGCCGCCCGGACCGCCGCGCGCTACGCGGCTGAGGCCATCCGCGACGGCCTCGCCTCGATCGGAGCTGGCGACGGGCCGGTTGATGTCCTCGGTGTCGGGCGGCCGGACGGCACGTTCTGAGCCACGAGCGCGAACGCGCAGGCAGCGCAAATAGGTCTGCGATACTCGCTCAATGCGCTTGCTGGCGATGAGGTCGGGGCACGGCGAGGTGCTCATCGCGGAAGGGAACGTCGACGTTCCGCAGGAGGAACGGGAGCTGATCGCGGCATTTCGCGCGCAGCTCGACGCGGGCATGTGGGCGGCCGTGCCGCTTAGCGATCGCCTTGGACAGCGCGAGGCGCAGTTCGTTCGTAGCTTCGAGGAGATCCCCCGCGACGCCGAGCGTGTGATCTTCTTCCCGCGCGCCGCCGGGGGCGGCTAGCGTCGCGGTGATGCCCGAGCCGCGCGTGTCGGTGGGGCACTACGACCCGGTTCGGGAGCGACGCGCGGAGCTGCGTGCGCAGGCCCTCCTACGCTCTTGCGTCAACCCGGAGGAGTGGGCGATGTACAGCCAGCTCGGCTTGATCCGGGTTTGGGGGCGGGCCGTCGGGCATGCCGCCCGCGTTGCGCTCGACGGGGGCGCCGTCGCACTCTACGCGTACCTGATCTATCCCTATCGGCCGATCGTCGCCTACGTGCCCGATAGCACCCGCCTGCTCGGCGAGTACTGCGTCGCGTTCGGCGACGGCGAGCGCGGGACTGACCGCCTGCCGCCGTCTGACGATGTCCTCGCGAAGTGGCTGGCGCTGATCGGCGACGAGCGCCGGCTGATCGCGACGGCCAACGTGCATCCCGCCGGGCGCCAGCTCGACCCGGTGCGGGTGCGTCGCGACCTGGCGGCGCTCGCAGCTTGGGAGCGCGGGCGAGGCACTCGTCCCCAGTGGCCGCCGGGTAGTCTTCCCGACCGGTGGCCTCCAACGACGGATTCGACCTGAAGCACCGCAGCCGTGCGCTCACCGACGGTCCGCAGCGGGCTGCTGCGCGCGCCTATCTGAAGGGCATCGGCTACGACGACGAGGCGCTCGCGAAGCCGCTAATCGGCGTGGCATCGACCTGGACCGAGACGATGCCGTGCAACTTCCACCTGCGCGCACTGGCGGCGCAGGTCAAGGATGGGATCCGCGAAGCCGGCGGCACGCCGATGGAGTTCAACACGATCGCGATCTCCGACGGGATCACGATGGGGACGAGCGGGATGAAGACATCGCTCGTGTCTCGCGAGGTCATCGCCGATTCGATCGAGCTCGTTGGGCGCGGACACTTCTTCGATGCGATCATCGCGCTATCGGGCTGCGACAAGACGATCCCGGGTACCGTGATGGCGCTCGCGCGGGTCGACGTCCCGTCCGTGATGCTCTACGGCGGCTCGATTCCGCCGGGCCGGTTCCAGGGCCACGACGTGACGATCCAGGACGTGTTTGAGGCGGTCGGCGCGCACGCCGCGGGCAAGATGACTGACGCCGAGCTCGCCGAGCTCGAGGCCGCAGCGTCGCCCGGGGCAGGCGCCTGCGGTGGGCAGTTCACGGCGAACACGATGGCGATGGCGTTCGAGATGCTTGGCATCTCGCCGATCGGCGACTCGCTGATGCCCGCGCAGGAGGCCACCAAGCCGCAGGCTGCAGCGGCCGCGGGGCGGCTGGTCGTCGATGTGCTGCGTCGGGGACTGCGGCCGAGCTCGATCATCACGCGCGCGGGGCTGGAGAACGCGATCGCGGCCGTCGCGTCGAGCGGTGGCTCCACAAACGGTGTGTTGCACCTCCTGGCCCTGGCTCGCGAGGCTGGAATCGAGCTCGCCATCGACGACTTTGACGAGATCAGCGCGCGCACACCGCTGCTCTGCGACCTCAAGCCGGGTGGGCGCTTCGTGGCAAAGGACCTCTACGCGGCGGGTGGTGTTGCGGTGCTCGCACAGCGTCTGCTCGAAGCCGGCTTGCTGCACGGCGATGCGCCGACCGTGACGGGGCAGACGATCGGCGAGATCGCTGCGGCGGCGCACGAGACAGCCGGCCAGGAGGTTGTTCGTCCGCTCAACGACCCGATCAAGCCGACCGGCGGGCTCGCGATCCTCCGCGGGAATCTCGCGCCGGAGGGCTGCGTCGTCAAGCTCGCCGGCCATGAGCGTCTCCACCACCGCGGCCCTGCACGCGTGTTCGAGGGCGAGGAGGCGGCGATGGATGCCGTGACGCATGGACGCATCCAAGCCGGCGACATCCTCGTCATCCGCAACGAGGGGCCCGCCGGCGGCCCGGGGATGCGCGAGATGCTCTCGGTGACAGCCGCGCTCAGCGGGGCTGGGCTCGGGGAGGAGGTTGCGCTGCTGACCGACGGACGCTTCTCGGGTGCCACGCACGGGCTGATGGCCGGGCACGTCGCTCCTGAAGCCGCGCGCGGCGGTCCGATTGCGGCTGTGCGCGATGGTGACGAGGTCACCTTCGACGTGACCGGCCGCCGCCTCGACGTTGCGCTGAGTGACGATGAGATTGCACGTCGCGTGGCCCGCTACCAGTCGCCGCCGAACCCGGACTTGACAGGGGCGCTGGCAAAGTACGCGCGCGTCGTCTCGAGCGCCTCGGAGGGTGCAGTAACAATCTGAACGCCGGACGGACGTGCAGGTTCGGCGGTGAGGTGCGGCGAAAGAGTAGCGATGTCCGTCTCTCGCAGCGCTGCGTCCGCCACAGCCTTGACCTCGGAGTGGACAGAGGCGCTTCGAGCGTTCGATGCTGACTTGGGTCGCCGCGTCGCCGCGGAGAAGACGCGGCATGCCTACAACAGCGATATCGAGCAGTTTGCCGCGTGGTCTGCTGCTCGCGGCTTGGCGCCGACCGCGGTTGGCGTGCGCGAGCTCCGACGCTACGCCGCCTCGCTCTCGCAGAGAGCCCTCGCGCCGAGCTCGATCGGACGCAAGATCGCGTCGCTACGGGCGTTCTACCGCGTACTCCGCGAGGCTGGCCAGATGGCGCAGAACCCGGCGGAGCTGATGACGCTGCCCAGACGGCAGCGCACGCTGCCGCATGTGATGCGCGCGGATGAGCTGGGCGCGCTGCTCGACCGGGTCGGCGCTGTTGGTGCGCTCGACCTCCGCGATCGAGCGATGTTCGAGCTGGCCTACGCGGCGGGTCTCCGTTCCGAGGAGATCGTCACGCTGGACGTCGCCGCGATCGACTTCGACGGCGAGCGAGTCCGCGTCGAGGGCAAGGGCACAAAGACACGCCTTGTGCCTGTCGGCGAGCACGCTCTGCTCGCGGTCGGACGCTATCTCGAACGTGCGCGCCCCGCGTTGGCGGTTGGCAGTGATGAGGCGCTGTTCCTGTCGAAGTCCGGTCGCGCCCTCTGTACGTCCGACGTCAGGCGACGCTTGCGGCTCTGGGCCGCGCGAGCCGGCCTCGGCCCGACCGCGCACCCGCATACGCTGCGGCACTCTTTTGCGACCCATCTGCTCGACGGGGGCGCCGACCTGCGGGCGATCCAGGAGATGCTGGGTCATTCCAGTATCTCGACTACCCAGGTCTACACTCGGGTAGAGTCGGCGCGCCTAAAACGCGCGTACGCAAGCAGCCACCCGCGGGCCTAAGGCACGTCGCGCAACGGCTTGGAGACTGGTGTACACGTGGTACAGACGAACGTAAAGGCGATCGAGCTTCGCGATCTCTGGCGGCGATACAAGTCGTCCGGTGACCAGCGGGCGCGTGAACGGTTGGTCGTTGCCTACTCGCCGCTCGTCAAGTATGTGGCCGGGCGGATGGCCACCGGGCTGCCCGCGCACATCGACGAAGCAGACCTGATCTCCTACGGCTTGGGAGGGCTGATCTCGGCGATCGAACGGTTCGACATGAGCCGCGAGATTCGCTTCGAGACGTATGCGATCACCCGCATCAAGGGCGCGATCCTCGACGAGCTGCGCGCGCTCGACTGGGTGCCGCGGTCGGTGCGGGCGCGGGCGCGCCAGATCGAGCGAGCCAACCTCAAGCTCGAGGCACGGCTCCAGCGCGTGCCGACAGAGGAGGAGCTTGCCGCTGAGCTCGAGCTGTCGCTCGAGGAGTTCCGCGAGGCGCTGCTGCAGATCTCCAACTCGGCGGTCAGCGCTCTGGATGAGTTGTGGACATCATCCGACTCGAGCGGTGACAGTGTCTCGCTGCTCGACACGCTGCGCGACCCATCAGCCGCGGACCCCGAGCGAATCGTCGATGAGAACGAGCTGCGTGATCGCATTGCCGAGGCTGTTGCCCGGCTCCCTGAACGGGAGAAGCTCGTCATCGCGCTCTACTACTACGAGAATCTCACGCTGCGGGAGATCGGCGAAGTGCTGCGTGTGACCGAGTCGCGCGTCTCGCAGCTGCACACGAAGGCCGTCCTCGGGCTGCGCGCAAACCTGTCGCAGATGCGCTGAGGTCCTCCGGCGGTGTGCGGATTCGCGGTATGTTGAGCGAACCCGAGCAGAGGAGAGATAGGGCATGCGTCACGGTGCGGAGGCCATTCGGAACGTCGCGCTCGTCGGTCACCGCGGTGCCGGCAAGACGTCGCTGCACGAGGCGATGCTCTTCGAGTCCGGGGTCGTCTCCCGGCTCGGCAGCGTGCTCGAGGGAACCACCACCTCCGATATCGACCCGGACGAGCAGGCGCGGCAGCTGTCGATCTCGGCGACGCTGACGTCGTTGGAATGGGCGGGCCGCAAGGTCAACCTGATCGACACACCGGGCGAGCCGAGCTTCATCGCCGACGCGCTGGGAGGGATGCGCGTGTGCGAGTCCGCGATCTTCGTGATCAACGGCGTCATGGGCTCCGAGGTCGCGACGACGAGGCTGTGGAAGGCGGCGGCGCAACGCGACATCGCCCGCATGCTGTTCGTGAACATGCTCGACCGCGAGCGCGCCGACTTCTTCCGGACGCTCGAGTCACTCAAGGCGGCATTTGGCCCGCACGTCGTTGCGACCGAGATTCCGATCGGCAGCGAGCACGAGGTTAGCGGCGTCATCGATCTCGTCGACATGCGCGCCTACGGCTACCCGACAGCGGACCGTGGCAACGCCACGGAGATGCCCATCCCCGCCGAGCTGCAAGGCCGCGCGGAGGAGTATCGCGAGAAGCTGATGGATGAGGTGGCTGAGGTCTCGGACGAGCTGATGGAGCGCTATCTCGACGGCACCGCGATCTCGCATGAAGACATCGTGGCTGCGCTGCGTCGCGGGACGAACCATGGGTCGATCTTTCCGGTCGTGTGCGGCGTCGCGACACGCAACCTCGGCACGAATCGGTTGCTTGACGCGATCGTCGATGACCTGCCCTCGCCGGTTGAGCACGGCGGCCTCGCACTTCCCGAGATCACGCTCGAGCCGGATGAGGACGGCGAGCTGTTCGCGTATGTGTTCAAGACCCGCGCTGATCCGTACGCGGGACGGATCAACCTGTTTCGTGTGTATCAGGGGGTCATGCACCACGACACCCAGCTGATGAACACGCGCACTCACACGCGCGAGCGGATCGGGCAGCTGATCGTCTTCTCAGGCAAGGGCAACGAGCATGCCGACGAGATCGGGCCTGGCGACATCGGCGCCGTCGCCAAGCTCAAGGAGACGCGGGCAGGCGACTGGCTTGCTGCGCGCGACGAGCCGATTCGCATGCCGATCGACGCGCTGCCGGCACCGGTGATGGCATTTGCCATCGAGCCGAAGTCGAAAGGCGAGGAGGACAAGGTGTTCACCGCGCTGCGCCGGCTTCAGGAGGAGGACCCGACGATCGATCTGCACCGCGATGCCCAGACCGGTGAGCAGATCGTCGCCGGCCTTTCGCAGATCCATGTCGAGGTGATCGTTGATCGGCTGCGCTCACGGTTTGGCGCTGAGGTGATGCTGAAGCCGCCGCGCGTGCCGTATCAAGAGACGATCCGCCGTCCCGCCAAGGCACATGGCCGCCACAAGAAGCAGTCCGGCGGTCGCGGTCAGTTCGGTGACTGCCACATTGAGATCGCGCCGAGCGAACCCGGGGTGGGCTTCGAGTTCGTCGACCAGATCAAGGGCGGTGCGATCCCGCGGTCGTTCATCCCGGCCGTCGAGAAGGGGGCGCGCGAGGCGCTAGAGCATGGTGTGATGGCCGGCTATCCGGTCAAGGATGTACGCGTCACGCTCGTCGACGGCTCGTTCCATACGGTCGACTCCTCCGAGCTGGCGTTCAAGCTCGCGGCCGGGCTCGCGATGAAGCAGGCGCTCGAGCAGGCGGATCCGGTCTTGCTGGAGCCGGTCATGCTCGTCACACTGTCGGTGCCCGAGGAAGCGGTGGGCGAGGTGATCGGTGATCTCAACGGCCGGCGTGGGCGCCCACAGGGCATGGAGCCGGTTGGTGCGATGACCGAGATCAAGGCCGAGGTTCCGATGGCCGAGCTGCTCGGATACGCGCCTGATCTGCGCTCGATCACCGGCGGGCAGGGTGACTACACGATGGAGTTCCTGCGCTACGAAGAGGTCCCGGCACACCTCGTACCAAGGGTTCTCGAAGCTGCCGGCGGCGAACCGGTCGGGGTCTAGAAGATGACGCGCCGGCACCTCAGCGCGCGCTAGGCTGGGATTGTGGCGACTCGAGAGCTGAGCACGTCCGAGGAGCCGGTGTTCTGCGCGATCTGCCAGCGGTCGTTGCTTCGTGGCGAGCATGCGGTCGCGTTCCTCGACGGCTACACGCCGCGAGATGTCTGCGACCTGTGTGTTGGGCGAGCGCTCCGTCTCGGCTGGACCCGGGATGGTCAGGGGATCAGCGCAGCGCCAGCCGCCCAGGCCGAGCGGGCTCGCTCGCTTGTTGGACGCCTACGCGCGCGGCGCGAGGAAGCCAGCACGCCGGGCCAGACCGCTCCTGGACGTCCACTCGCAGCGGGCGAGGCAACTGATGACCTGCCGCACCATGTGCAGGCGGTCCCCACCGACACGCAGGTGCAGGCGACGCACGCACTTGCGCTGTTCAACGCCAGCGAGCACTCACGGACGGTCGCGGGTGTCGTCCACTCGCTCGGGGCGCCCTACGTCCATGTGGGACCGGGCGAAGGTGGGCTACTTGTCGAGGTGCTTGTGGTGTGGGAGCTCTGCTGGTACCGCTACGAGATCGACCTCGAAAACAGTGTCGTACATCTGCGCGGCCAGGGCTATGAGCCAGCTGAGCTCGGTGACGAGCTGCAGCCGGCGAACGCGATTGCCGACGAGCGCGGCAAGCTCGCGCTCGCGCGGCACTGATCGGGATCGAGGCTGATCAGACGCCATGGTCTACTGCGTCGTGCCTCGCGAGTTCGAAGCGGAGTTGTTCGAGCGGCTCAAGGCCCACTACGCAGACGACCCCGAAGTGACGGTCATCCTCGATCGGCGTGGCGGCACGCGCCGTCATCCGTCCGCGTTCAGCGGCCAGCACGAGCTGCGCGCGCTCCGCGATCGACGTCGCCGTCGCGTCGCTGGGGAGCTGCCGCCGCTCTTCGACGACGAGCCACCCGACGTCCCGGCGTGAGGGTTGTCGTTCACGTCGATGGTGGATCAAGGGGGAACCCCGGTCCGGCGGCTGCAGCCTCGGTGGTCTCAGATCAGGCGGGCGCGCTGCTCGACGAGGCGACCGAGCTGCTTGGCATCGCCACCAACAACGTCGCCGAATATCGCGGCGTGCTGCTCGGTGCCCGGCGCGCGCAGGCGCTCGGCGCGAGCGAGATCGAGCTGGTCAACGACTCTGAGCTCATCGCCAAGCAGCTGAACGGCGCCTACCGCGTCAAGCATCCGGCGATGGTGCCGCTGTTCACGCAGGCGCGCCGCGCGCTCGCCGGCTTCGAGCGCTGGTCGATCCGCTCGGTGCCGCGCGAGCAGAACGCTCGCGCCGACGCGCTCGTGAACCAGGCATTGGACCGCGCAGCGCGTGCGGCGCCTTGAGCGGCGCTCGGTCGGCCGTGGCGACTACGCTCTGAGGCGTGCTCGGCGCGCGCAACAGGGAGCTTGTCGGGCTGATCCCGGCGGCACTGCTCGTCACCGCGGGTTTCGCGGCGATCTTCATCCAGAGCCAGAGTAAGATATCGAGCGTCTCGCTGACCTACGGCGCGGCGTTCCTCACGCTGTGCCTTGCCACACACCTCGTCATCCGGCGCGTGACGCCGTACGCCGATCCGTACCTGTTCCCGCTCGCGGCGGTTCTCGCGAGCGTCGGGCTCGTCGAGCTGTACCGGATCAGCACTGACCCATTTGTTCCGGAGTATGCGAACGTCGCCCGCGAGCAGGCGCAGTGGATGGTTGTCGGCCTCGTGCTGTTCTCGATCACGATCGTCGCGCTGCGCGACGGTCGCTACCTGCGGCTCGAGAACTACCGCTACCTGATCGCGATCGCGGCGATCGTCAGCCTCTTCCTCCCGCGAGTTCCCGGCATCGGCGAGTCGAGCAACGGCATCTACCTCAGCGTGCATGTCGGCTCGATCACCTTCCAGCCGTCGGAGTTCGGCAAGATCGCGATCGTCGTCTTCCTCGCGTCCTACCTGCGCGACAATCGCCAGCTGCTCGTCACTGCAGGCAAGAAGATCCTCTGGCTCACCCTGCCGCCGATGAAGCAGTTTGGTCCGCTGCTGCTGATCTGGGGCTCGGCGATGGCGATGCTGCTGATCACGCGCGAGATCGGCACGTCTTTGATGTTCTTCGGCGCCTTCCTCGCGCTGCTGTACGTGGCGACCGGCCGCCTGTCCTTCCCGCTGCTTGGTCTCGTTCTGTTTGCCGCCGGCGCGTACTACCTGGGGACGCACGTTGGGCACATCTACGCGCGCGTGCTGGACTGGGAGCATCCGTTTAGCCCCAAGCTGTACAACTCACCCGCCGCGGGCTCGAGCTATCAGCTCGCTCAGTCGCTCTTCTCCCAAGCCGACGGCGGCATTCTCGGCACCGGGTTCGGTCAGTCGCTCGCGCCGCAGCTCGTCCCCGTCCCGCAGAGCGACATGATCTACTCGGTGATCACCAACGAGACCGGCCTGGTGGGCGCGACCGGCCTGCTGGCCGTCTACCTCGTGTTCATCGCACGCGGCTTCAAGGTCGCGACGCTCGCGCGCGACTCGTTCTCCAAGCTGCTCGCGAGCGGCCTCGCGTTCATCGTCGCGATGCAGGTCTTCGTGATCGTCGGCGGCGTGACCGACCTCATCCCGTTGACCGGCGTGACGCTGCCGTTCGTCGCCTACGGCGGCTCGTCGGTGGTGATGAACTTCGTGCTGCTCGCGTTGCTGCTGCTCGTCTCCGACCGTGCACGTCGCCCGATCGACATGCTCTGAGCAGGGCGGCGGCTAGCGTCGCCGCCCTGAGCCAAAGCTCTGTATCGGCGGCGCGACCGCGCGCAGATCCGCTCCGGCGCTCTGCCCGCCGTCATCCTCCGCGTCAGCCTCGTGTGCGGGCAGCTGTGCAAGTGACCCCGAGCGCTCCACCGTGGCTAGCGCGTCATCGAGCACGCGCAGCTCGCGCACGAGCACGTTGATCGTTCCCCCGCCCGTCGGCGGACGCTCGAGTCGGCCTTCGGCGAGGACCAGAGGCTCGGCGCGAACGACATGGCGGCGACGCTCGTAGAGCGCAGGCGGGACGATCAGGTTGACCGCGCCGTGCTCGTCCTCGAGCAGCATGAAGACGACACCGTTTGCGGTCTCCGGTCGCTGGCGGGCGACGACGAGTCCCGCCACCGTGACCGAGGCGCCATGGCGCAGGCCGGCGAGCTCCGCGCTTGTCGCGACGCCCTCGAGCTGTGGACGCAGAATCGCGAGTAGGTGGTCGTCCAGGGTCAACCCGCTTGTGCCGTAGTCGGCGAGCAGGCGCTCCCAGCGGCCGAGCTCACGTAGCGGCGGCAGCGGGCCGAGATCGAGCGCAAGCGCGAGCTGGGTGCCGCCCGGGACCCGCCGTCCAGGGGTGGCAACGCCGAGCGCCCAAAGCGCAGCGCGGCGGCTCCCCGCAAGCGCATCACAAGCGCCCGACCAGGCGAGCTGCTCGAGTGAGGGACGTGCCGCCGGCACGCGCGCGACCAGATCGGCGAGGCTCCTGAACGACCCGTCCGCGTCACGCGCGGCGACGAGCGCCGTGACCTCCTCGCTGCGCACGCCACGCACGTAGCCGAGGCCGATGCGAACCGCGCCCCCCAGGGACGTCGATGACGCCTCTACTGTGCACTCGGCGCAGGAGGCGTTGACATCGACGCTGCGTAGTTCGATGCCTCGCCGTTGCGCCTCGTGGGCCAGGCTGTCGGGCGGGTAGAAGCCCATCGGCTGCTCGTTCAGCAGCGCGCAGAGGAACTCGGGGCCGTAATGCACGCGCAACCAGCTCGACTGGTAGGCGAGCAGGCCAAAGGCCGCGCTGTGCGCTTTCGGGAAGCCGAAGCCGGCGAACCCCGCCACCATCTCCCAGACCTTCTGCGCGAGCTCCGGCTCGGCGCCGACGTGACGGGTCGCGCCTTCGACGAAACGCTCGTGGTAGCGCTCGATCGCGACAGTCGAGCGCTTGCGGCTCATCGCCCGGCGCAGGCCGTCCGCCTCGCCCGGGCCAAAGCCGGCGAACGCCTGGGCGACCTCGAGCACCTGATCCTGGAAGATGATCGTGCCCAGCGTCTCGCGCAGAACCCCGACAAGCGAGGGATGCAGGCAGGGCGGCTCGTAGGAGGGATCCTTGCGCAGGCGCTGACGGCGCTCGATGTAGGGGTTCACCGCACCGCCCTGGATCGGCCCTGGGCGAATGATCGCCACTTGCACGGCGAGCTCCTCGAGGTTCTCCGGGCGTGTGCGTCGCAGCGACTGCATCTGGGCGCGACTCTCGATCTGGAAGACGCCGGTCGTCTGCGCATCCTGGATCGCGGCGAAGGTCGGCGGGTCATCGAAAGGGATCCGCGAGAGGTCGATCCGCTCACCGCGCGCGCGGGCTATCAGCTCGACGCAGCGCTCGACTGCGGACAGCATGCCGAGCCCGAGCAGGTCGATCTTGAGGAAGCCGGCGTCGGCGCAGGAGTCCTTGTCCCACTGCACGAGCTGGCGGCCTTCCATCGCAGCGGGCACCACGGGGCAGCAGTCGATCAAGGGCGCCGTCGCGACGATCATCCCGCCAGGATGCTGGGAGAGGTGGCGTGGCAGCCCGAGCGCCTCTTGGGCGAGGCGCTCTAACCAGATCCAGCGACCGCTGCGAGCGCGCTCTCCGAGCGCGCTCGCAAGGTTGCCCCCATTCGGGGACAGGCGGTCGACGTGGTGGCCAGCGGTCCCCGCATGGGGGAAGCCCTCGGCGCCGCGTGCGACCCGCTCGATCTCGCCTGCGGGTAGTCCGAGCGCCTTGCCGAGCTCGCGTATCGCACCACGCTCGCGGAAGCTCGGGAAGGTAGCGACGAGCGCCGCGCGATCACGCCCGTAGCGATCGTGGACCCGGCGGATCAAGACCTCGCGGATGTCGCGGGGGAAATCGAGGTCGATGTCCGGCAGCGCGGTGAGCTCGGGGTTGAGGAAGCGGCCGAGCGCAAGACCGCTGGCGAGCGGGTCGATGTGCGACAGCCCGGTGAGGAAGCAGACGATCGAGGACACCGAGGAGCCGCGCCCGCGCCCCGGTGGCAGCAGCGCCCGCGCCGAGTCCGCTCCGCGCACCTCTGCGGCCACCTCGCGTGAGAGCTCGAGGATCTCGTGATGCAGCAAGAAAAAGCCGGGCAGGGCGAGCCGCTCGATGACGCGCAGCTCCTCCTCGAGGCGGGCCCGCGCTGCGTAGAGTTGGACGCCACCGTAGCGCTCGTGCAAGCGCGTCATGCAGAGCTCTGCGAGGCGCGCTCCAGCGCTCGCATCCTCGACGCCGGGATAGCGGTAGCCGAGGTCTGCGGCGAGATCGAAGCGCAGCTGCTCGGCAAGTGCGCTGCTCTCGGCGAGCGCCTCGGGATGGTCGGCGAAGCGGGCCGCCATCGCCGCCCCTGAGGCGAGCACGTGAGCGCTGTTTGGTCGCCGCAGCGGCTCGCTTGACTCGAGCGTCAGGTGGTTGCGCAGCGCGACGAAGACGTCCTGCAGCGGGGCACGCGAGGCGGCATGCGCGTGGACGTTCCCAGTCGCGACGCAGCGCAGCCCGAGCCGCCCGGCGAGCGCGGCGAGCATCGCGTTGCGCCTCCGGTCGCCGGCAAGGAACGGGCGCTGGAGCTCGACCCGCAGCCACTCCACGCCAAAGGCCTCGCGCAGCGCCCGCATGCCCGCGCTGTCGTGCACGCCGCGCCCGGCGCAGCCGCTAAGGCAGACGAGACCCTCAGCGTGCTCGCAGACAGTCGCGAGCGCGACAGCGGGTGCGACAGGGTCGCGCAGGCGCTCACGAGTGTGCGCGTGGGCGATCGTCAGCAGGCGGCAGAGGTTGCGCCAGCCGCGCTCGCAGGCGACGAGCAGGGTGACGTGGCGTCCGTCGTCGAGGCTCAGCTCCGCACCGTGAATTGCCCGCAGCCCGAGCCCGCGCGCGGCCTGGGCGAACTCCATCGAACCCCATACGCCGTCATGGTCGGTGAGCGCGAGGGCGTCATAGCCAAGCTCGAGCGCACGGGCGACGAGCTCCTCCGGCAACGATGCGCCATCAAGGAACGAGTAGGCGGAGTGACAGTGCAGCTCGGTGTACATGGCAAACCGAGCTCAGCGCTGGCGTAGCCAGCGCCCACTGCCAAGATCGTGAAAGACGATGAAGTCACGCCCCGACTCGCTGACAAGCTCCCAGTAGCGGCGGCGCAGTGGCTGATCGGTCCACCAGCGGTCCTCGACCAGCCACGACTCGCGCACATACGCAACAGGCTGGCCATCGACTGCGAGCGGCGTTCCCGCAGTGGTGGCTGCAACACGTGTGGCGCGTGGCAGTGCGAGGCGTCGTGGACCGCCCGTGCCCGAAAGTGTGCTCACAACTCAAACGGAGTGAGCATCACGCGTCGCTCGGGGACACGCGAATCGAGCTGGGCAACGCACACTCGCAGCGCGGCATCTGCTCCCGCGGCGATACGCATCTGACGGACCGCTTCGCGCAGCCGTGCACGGCGCTGCCCGGCAGCCTCCTCGAACAG
The DNA here is from genome assembly GCA_049512455.1 of Solirubrobacteraceae bacterium. GTDB lineage: Bacteria > Actinomycetota > Thermoleophilia > Solirubrobacterales > Solirubrobacteraceae > Palsa-513. The sequence goes on from JBEKXB010000008.1 coordinate 73,613, forward strand.
CGCGTGCTGCTCGCCGCAGGCGGGGCCGAAGCGCTCGGTGGTTAGCACGAGCGCGTGTGCCGGTGAGGGCAGCAGCGCGAGCTTGGGTACGAGCGCCAGCCGCATCCGCTGCGGTGCTGCAAGTGCTTCGCGGAAGGTGACGCTCGTGCGCCAGCTGCCGCCATCGACGAGTGCCGCGGCGATCGTGGCTGCGCGCAGGGTACGTCCGCGCCGTTCGCCTCGCGCGAGCAGTCGGTCGATCAGCACGCCGAGCGCCTGCTCGAGCGCCTGTCCACCAGCCGCCTCGGGCAACTCAAAGCGCTCCACCAGCGGCTCCTCGACGATGCGCGGGCGGGGCGGATCGTCCTCACCGCAGACCAGGCGATGAGCCTCGATCCCCGCCGCCCCGAAGCGGTCGGCGAGCGCAGCGCGCGGCAGCACCGCCAGCTCGCCGAGTGTCGCGATACCCAGCCGTTCGAGTGTCCTCACCAGCGGCGCCGTGTTGCCGCGCAGGCGCAGCAGCTCGATCGATAGCGGCGCGAGATGCTCACGGGCGCTGGCGCGGATGATCGTCGTGCGCCGAGGGCGGGCGCTGAGCGCTGCGGCGAGCGCGCAGAAGCGGGTTGGTGCGGCTGCGATCCGGGCCGGGCGATCGAGCGCGTGTCGTGCTGCGGCGAGCACGAGCTCGTCAGAGCCGCCGTGGATGCCGCGCAGCCCATCGAGGACGAAGCAGGCCAGCCCGGGACGCTCTGACTCGACGCCCGCACCGATCTGCTCGAGCCTGCGCAGCGCCTGCTCCCAGGTGTTCACGACGGCCAGCGGATCGGCGCTCACGAGCTCGAGGTCAGGGCAGCGTGCGAGCGCTTCGCCGAGCGGCATGCCGCTGTGCACGCCAAACGCCTCCGCCGCACCGGAGGTCTCGCCGATCAGCCCGATCCCCGCCGAGACGTTCTCAGGGGCGATTGCGAGCGCGCGCCCAGCGAGCGCCTGCAGACCTCCGGCGGCTACCGCCAGCTCGAAGCGCGGGATCAGGACGCATGCGATCATACGAACACATGTTCGCATGCGCTGCGCCCGAGCGCAAGCCCCGCTCGCAGGACGTTGTGAAGCTTCCGATCCGCCGGAAGATCAGCGACACTGAGCAGTTGAGATGTGGAATCAGGACGTGGTCTACCGGCGTCGTCGGCGTACGTTCACGGTATCGGTCGCCGTCGCACTCCTGCTGATCATCATCATCGCCTCGACAGGCGGAGGCGGACCCCCGCCGCTGCGCTCCCATCTGCCGGCTTCCGCTCCCATCCCGCAGAGCCCGGTGCCGCTCGCGCCCCAGGCGGTCACCAAGCTGCCGGCGCCGATCCGTCAAAGCGTCGCGGCCGTGATCCCGGACAGCTCGGACTTCGACGTCATGGGCGGACTCGCCACTGATGGCTCGAGCGCGGGCATCGCGATGGTCGACCCGATCACCGGGCCGACCCTCGTCGGCACGCTGCACCAATCCGTGAACGCGGCGGCCGCAGTCGATCTGAACCACCAGGAGTACATCATCGGTGGCGAGAGCGGGCAGACGCCGCAATCGACGATCTGGGATTACAGCGCCGCCGGCTCGGGTCAGGTCAACCAGCGCGGCACGCTGACGGACGCGAGCTACGGGATCGGCGCGGCGGTGATCGGCAACAGCGTCTACATCGTCGGCGGCTACACCGGGGCGGCGAACCTCAAGACGATCTTTGCTTGGACGCCCGGCAGCCCTCCGACGCTCGTAGGCAAGCTTCCGGTCGGCCTGCGCTACGCCGCCGTCGCGGCGATCGACAACGAGCTGATCATCGCCGGGGGAGCAACGGCAACCGGCGTCAGCAAGCAGGTATACGTGTTCAATCCGGCGAACAAGAGCGTGCATGCCATCGCGCAACTGCCGACCGGGCTCGAATGGGCGGCGGCGGCGACCCTCGGTGACCTCGTCTACGTGATCGGCGGCGAGCCGGGCTCAGGAAAGACTCCAGTGACAACGATCTACTCGATCGATCCCATCGGCAAGCAGCACGTGGCGAACGCCGGCACGCTGCCGTCACCTCTGGCCGAGGCCGCCATGGTCAAGGTTGGCAGCACGATCTACCTGTCGGGCGGCTGGAACGGAACCGCCGCCGTCACCACTGTCCTCGCGCTGACCGCGAAGGCGAGCTGATCGATGGCCGAAGACGACGACGATGCCCCACGTCCGGGCGACGGCCCGGCGTTGCCCGAAGACGACCTGCCACCAACCGGCGAGCACGACGTCGTTGGGGAGGAGTTCTCCGACGACGCGGAGCAGGTGGGCGCGCCCGACGGCGCCGAGCGGGTGAGCGCAGGCGACGAGGCCGATGAGGCCGAGATCGCGGCCGCTGACGCCCCGGCCGCCGAGATCGCTGACGCCATCGCCGCTGACGACACCGCCGCTGACGCCGCCGCCGCTGACGCCATCGCCGCCGCTGACGCCACCGCCGCCGCTGACGCCACCGCCACCGACGACGCCACCGCCACCGACGACGCCACCGCCACCGCCGCCGACGCCCCAGGCACCCCCGACCCCCACCTTCCGGACGAACAGGACCTCCAGCCGGACGGCGACGACGACCTCCCGACCGGCGAGGAGCTCCCGGCTTACGGCGGCGATCTGCTGCCTGGCTCCGACGCCCACACCCAGGCCGAGATTCACGCTCGGCGTCTCGCCGCGCACCGTCGCCACCGGCGCAACGGTCGGATCCGCCTGCTCGTGCTCGTCGTCGCGTTCGCGCTGGTCGTCGCTTTTGCGGTGACCCACATCCATCTCGGCTCCACGCCCGGCAAGGCGCCGAAGCCACCGGCAGCAGCGGTCCTCGCCGCGGGACATGGCCCGAGCTACCTGTACCCGCACTCGGACGCGTCGGTGCTACCGGGCAACCTACTGATCGCCGACCGTTACAACCATCGGCTGATCGTCATCTCGCCAAAGGGCCAGGTCGTCTGGCAGTACCCCAAGCGGCCGAGCACCGGCGCCAACGAGCTGTACCCGGACTACGCCTTCTTCACGCCGTCGGGCCGCGAGATCACGATCACCGAGGAGGACCACGACGTGATCGACGTGTTCGACATCGTCTATCGCAGCGTGGTCGGCACCTACGGTCACTTCGATCGCCCCGGCTCGAGCGCGAACTTCCTCGCCGAGCCGTCGGACGCGCTGCTGCTGAGCGACGGCAACATCCTCGCGGCCGATATCGGCAACTGTCGCATCGTCGTGATCCCCGACGGGCACCATCACGTGACCCGCCAGCTCGGCGAGACCGGCCGCTGCAAGCACGATCCACCGAAGACGCTGGCGAGCCCCGACAGCGCCTTCCCGACATCCGGCGGCGGCATCGTCATCAACGAGGTGCACGGCAGCTGGGTGGACCTCATCGACAGCTCCGGGAAGCTGATCCGCGCCGTGCACCCGCCGGGCTTCGACCACCCGTCATCGACCAACGAGACGACCTCCGGTGATCTGATCAGCGTCGATCACACCGACCCCGGCAAGGTCGAGACCTTCACCACGACCGGCAAGCTGCTCTGGCGCTACCGCCCGCACGGCGCGCGCGGTGCCCTCAACGACCCGGCGATGGCGTTCATGCTGCCGCACGGCTATGTGCTCGTCAGCGACGAGGGCAACGACCGCGTCATCGTGATCGACCCGCTGACCGACAAGATCGTCTGGCAGTACGGGCACGACGGGGCGCCGGGCTCACGTGCCGGCTCCCTCGATGATCCCGTCGGCATCGATCTCGTCACGCCGCACTCGCTCGTCGACATATTCCCTGGGGCAACGCCCCCGAGCTGATCGCGCCGGCGGCCGGCGTCAGGCGGCCTGACCGGCTGGGTGCACCTGGCCCCAGATCGAGCCGATCCCTTCGCGGCCCGCGCTGTTAGCCTGCAGTCAGCCTGGGCACGACCCGCACCGCGCGGCCCGCCCGCCCGTCAGCGACGAAGTCAAGGAGAAGAGGATGGAGCTGATCGCAGCAGGTCTGCCCCGCACCGCCACGTCGACGCAGCTGGTCGCCCTGGAGAAGCTCGGATTCACGCCCTGCTACCACATGCGCGACGTGCTCGCCGATCTCGAGCACTCGGTGCCCTTGTGGGAGGCCGTCGTGGAGGGCAACCCCGACTGGGATGCGATCTTCGGCGACTCGCGCGCCTGCGGCGACTTCCCGGCGGGTCGCTACTACCGCGAGCTGCTGGACTACTACCCCGGATCCAAGGTGCTGTTGAGCGTGCGCGAGCCTGCGGGCTTCGTCAAGAGCATGCGCGCGACCGTCTGGGCTTGCTACTTCGGCCCGTCGCTGCTGTGCCACATGTCGCTCGGCCGCGCCGCGATCGACCCGCTGTGGGAGCGCTACCTGGCGGTGATGACGAAGATGCTCTGGGCCGAGGGTGGCGCCCTCTACGGCGACACCTTCGACGACGACGCCTTCGGCAAGTTGATGCTGGCCTGGAACGAGCGTGTCAAGCGCGACGTGCCGGCGGACCGCCTGCTCGTCTGGGAGCCGGCGCAGGGCTGGGGACCGCTGTGCGAGTTCCTCGAGGTCCCCGTGCCCGACGAGCCGCTGCCGCATGTCAACGACCAGGCGGGCTTCCTCGAGGGCCTCATCGGCCAGGCGCTCGCCAAGATCAACGCCTTCTGGGATGCCCGCGAGCGGCCCAAGACCGGACTCCACGGCGCGGCACTGGACGACTGAGTTTCTTTGGGCGGTGGGCGCGGCCAGCGCCCGTCGCTCTTCACGACGTGCGCGCGTGAGTGTGGCTATCGTGAGCGCCATGCACAGGCCACGCTTGCGCGCGCTCGTCGTTGCAATCGCTGCGGCGGCTGCCTGCACGCTCGGCCTCGCGGGCCCGGCTGCGAGCCAGACGTCGGTGCCCGGCTGCACGAAGAGCGTGCTCGAGGCCGAGTTCACCGTGATCCCCGGCAGCCAGGGTGCCGGCCAGGTCGCCTACACGCTGACGATCGACAACTACGGCACGTCCGCCTGCACGCTCGACGGCCTGCCGAAGCTGCGACTGCTCACGAAGCACGGCGCGAAGCTGCCGACGCACGCCGCCACCGAGCCCCACGGCGCCTACACGGTGACGCTCGCCGCCGGCCAGTACGCGCAGGCGCTGGCCTCGTTCACGCCGGATATCGCGGCGAGCAACGAGCCGGGAACCCACTGCGAGCCGGTGGCGCACTGGCTGCGCCTGACGCTCCCGGCGGGCGGCGGCACGCTGCTCGCCCCGATGAGCCCGACGATGGTCTGCCAGCACGGCACGATGACGTTCCGCCGCTTGAAGGCGGTTGCGCTGACGCCCAACTGCGCTGCGAGCGGCCTGGGCGCGACGTTCAAGGCGGTGGGCCCGCCCTACGGCGGACAGGTCACCTACGCGCTCGTGCTGACCAACACGGGCGGCGCGTCCTGTCTCGTCGACGGCGACATCTCGCTCCAGCTGCTGAGCGCGACCGGCACCGCGCTCCCGACCGCGATCAACGACCTGATTGGCTACCCGTACGTGATCGCCGCCGGGCAGTCGGCCACGCTCGACGCGACGGCGTACACCAAGCCGAGCTCGACTGAGCCGTCGAGTGGCCCCTGCGAGCCGGTTGCGACGCAGCTGGCGGTGACGGTGCCCCACGCGACGGCGTTGACGGTCCCGATCGATCCACCTCGCTCGTTCTGTCACGGCGGGCGGCTCAGCACCACTGGGTTGTTCTTGAACGGATAGCTGCGGGCTTCTCCCGCGCCGGCTGGTGTTCTTCACGGATGCATCGCCGGTCGCGCTGGGAGACGATCCACCTTGCCGTTGTCGATATGCGATCAATGTTGAAGGACACCGCCCCGCCACCGCCGTTGACGGACCGCTTCCTTGCGGCGGTCGAGCTCGCCGCGGAGGTGCACGGCCTGCAGCGGCGCACCGGCACGGAGATCCCCTATATCGCGCATCTGCTGGTCGTAACCGGTCTCGTGCTCGAGGACGGGGGGGACGAGGACGAGGCGATCGCCGCGATGCTCCACGACGCGGTCGAGGACGGCGGCGGGCGGCCACTGCTGCGCCAGATCGAGGCGCGCTTCGGCGAACGCGCCGCGGTGATCGTCGAAGCGTGCACTGACAACGTCGACGTCGACGAGGTGGAGCGCTGGATCGAGCGCAAGCGCCGCTACCTCGAGCACCTCCCGAGCGTCATCGACGATGCGATCCTGCGCGTGGCGCTTGCGGACAAGGTGCACAACGCGCGCTCGATCGTACGTGACTACCGCGAGGAGGGCCACCCGCTGTGGGAGCGCTTCACCCAGAAGACCGCTCGTGAGCAGCTCTGGTACTACGGCGGGCTGCTCGCGTTCTTCGAGACGCGTCGCCCGGGCCCGCTGACCGAGGATCTGCAGCGCGCGGTGACCGAGCTCGCCTGGCTCGTCGCGCGTGACGAGGCGGAGCACAGCCAGGATGACCTGCGGCTGTGGGTCGATTGCGACCTCCACGCCGGCCAGGCTCCCAAGGGCTGGGTGCAGGTGCGCACCCCGCAGGAGGCGGTCGAGCTCCTGCGCAGCTTCCCGGTGCGGCGCATCTCGTTCGAGCAGGCTGCCGACGCGCATGTGGTGATCGACTGGCTGGTCGAGGAGATCGCCGAGACGGGCTGCGACTGGCCGTTCGAACGGATTGCTCTGCACGGCGAGGAGAGCACGCTCGCGCAGGAACGCCTGGGTGCCGAGATCGAGCGCCACTCGGTGCTGCGCCGGCGCGCTTCAGGCGACTGGGCCAACAGCGCCGCTTCGAAGAAGCGGCAGAAGGTCGGTTAGTCCTCGCGGGACTGACCGGCGCTGGCTGCGGCCCCGACGGCGTCCCGCGGCTCGCCCATCAGGTAGGCGATCACGTCTGCCGCGCTGTAGTCCTCGCGGTCGCCGAGCACCTCGAGCACCGCGGGCAGTGCGTCACCGCTGGTGACGATCGGCGGCTCGGTGGTGCCGTCCTTGAGCAGCTGTCCCATGCCGATGGTTGCGATCAGGCTGTTGCAGATGCAGCGCCGCCCGACGGTGTCCTCGAGCCGGCCGCCCTTGAGCAGGTAGGTCTCCACCGGTTCGGCCGCGCAGCGGTAGCCGATGCTGTCGTCCGGCCTCAAGTAGACCTCACGCAGGTAGCCGAGATCGCAGACTCGTTCGCGTGCCTTGTGCACGCTCGCCTCGGAGACGGTCCCGGGCACCTCGGCGACCTTGAACGGGTAGCCGGTCGAGGAGGCGCGCGCGTCGGTGCGAACGTGCTCCTTGCCCTCGCGCACCAGATCGAGCACTTGGCGGCGGAGCTCTGGCCTCATTCCCGACTCCTTGCAGAACGCGAACAGGGTTCCGACCTGAACGCCGGCCGCGCCCTCGTTCATCGCTTCGCGCACTCGTTCGGGCGAGTAGATGCCGCCGGCGAGCCAGAACGGGACGCCGAGGCTGCGCATCACCTCGAGGTCGGGTCGGTCGCGCTCCCCGTACACGGGCTGGCCTTCGTCGTCGAACACCGGCGTGCCGCGCGGCGGTGCGTTGTGACCACCGGCGGTCGGTCCTTCGACGACGAAGCCCTGGATCGAGCCCGTCGCCTTTCGCAGCAGGATCGTCGCGAGCATGTGCGATGAGACGATCGGCATGAACGCCGGACGCGAGAGGGCGCCGGCGGCCCGAAAGCGGGTTGGGTCGAAGCGGATCGTCGGTGCTGGCCGATCGCCGCTGGCCCCCGTCGTCTCGATGCCCGTCTCGACCGGGTCATAGACCGCGAGCGAGTCCAGCGACCCCGGTACGTCGCGCGGGATGCCGGCGCCCATCACGATCACGTGCACCCCGGCGAGCATCGCCCCGAACAGCGTCGGCACAGTCGGCGTCTGGATCTTCGTCAGCAGGTTGATCCCGACGAGGCCGTCGTGGCCTTCACGGGCCAGCGCGACCTCGACGAACGTGCCGACGACGCAGAGGTTCTGTGAGAACTCGTTGTCGCGGTGCGAATGCATCGACAAGCGCTTGTAGCGCTGTCCGGGCGCACGGCCTCCGGGCAGGAAGTAGCGCTCCATGATCGGCTCGACGATGCCCGGCACCGGAAAGCGCTCCAGCACCCGGCGAATGTGACCGCCCTGGTCGCCGTCCTGCAGGCGACAGCTGAGCACCGTGTCGAGCGCTACGCCGGACACCACGCCGAGGTGACCGGCGCGCGAAACGGTTTGCGCGAGCCGCCAGCTCGACACCCCGACGCCCATGCCGCCCTGGATGAGTCTCGGGGGAGTGCTCCAAGGGAGATCGCCGTTCATGGGGTGTGTCCTGGGGCGCACACTGTCGGCCTCATCCATCAACTTCGCCAGAGTGTAATGCCGCGCGCCCGGCGGGGCCACGTAGAAACTCGCCGTTGCGATGCGGGGCAAGCACGGATCTGCAATCGCGACCGCCGCGGGCGGTAGCTTGCGTCGCGAAGCTACTGTGTCCACAGGCCTGGAACCGGTTGCAGGAGCGCGGTCAGACGCACTGGCGGGCCCTGCGGCGGTGGATTCGCTTTTTGCGCGGCGGCCGCTGGCTACGCTGGCCGCTGCGGCTGCCGTGGGCGCAGCGGCGTTCTGCTTCATCACGGGCGAGAACCTCGTCGTGGGGCTGTTGCCGCAGATGTCGTCGAGCCTGCACTCCTCGCTGTCGGCCACCGGCCTGCTTGTCACCTTCTATGCCGTGGTTGTCGTGCTGACCTCGGCGCCACTCACCTACCTCACGCGGCGGGTGCCTCGACGGTGGCTGCTGTCCGGCCTGCTCTTGACGTTCGCGGTCGGCAACGTGGCCGTAGCGCTCGCGCCGAGCTACGCGTGGGTCCTCGCCGCCCGCATCGTGCTTGCCCTCTCGCAGGCCGTGTACTGGTCGATCGCGGCGGTCACGGCGGCCGGCCTGTTCAGCCCGGAAGCCCGCGGCCGCGCCGTCGCCAGCGTCTTCGCCGGCAGCTCCCTGGGCACCGTCCTCGGTGTGCCGGCTGGGACCTGGCTCGGCCAGCAGGCGGGCTGGCGAGCATCGTTCGTCGTGCTGGCCGTGCTCGGCGTGGTGTGCATGGTCGCCGTGGCGCTGCTGCTGCCGACGAGCAGGCCGTCCGACAGCCACGCCGCCGCCGGCAGCGATCCTGACCCCCGCCGCTACCGCGCGATCGTCGTGACGACGATCCTGGCGGTCGCCGGCTACTTCGCGGTGTTCACCTACGTAGCCCCGTTCCTGACCAAGGTCAGCGGCTTCTCGCGTCACGACGTGGCGCCGGTGCTGCTGTTGACGGGCGCCGTGTCGACGATCGGGGTGGCGGCGGTTGGTGGCTTCTACCGCAGCCATACGCGGGCGGCGACGATCGCGCCGGTCGCGCTGCTCGCAGCGTCGATCCTCGGGCTGTACCTGTTCGCCACCGACGGCTCGGTCGCGATCGCCTTCCTGGCCCTCGACAGCCTCGCCCTCGGCGGCCTTGCGATCGCGATGCAGACCGGCGTCCTCGTCGTTGCGCCGCGCAGCACCGACATCGCCTCGGCCTGGTTCTCCGCCTCGTTCAACGTCGGCATCGCCGGCGGGCCGGTCATTGGCGCGCTGACCTTGTCGACGCTCGGTCTGCGCAGCACGCCGCTGATCGGGGCGCTGCTGGTTGCCGCGGCGCTCGCCGTCGTGCTGAGCGGCACAACAGCTCGACGGCACCCCGCCCTCGCCGGACGCTAGACCTGCCCGGCAAGCGCTGGAGTGCAGACTCGCGACGGTGGTCTGCTAGGGGCTGCTGCGCTGTGGAGCGTCCAGTCTCAGGGCGGCGCGCCAGCTGAGCCTCGCGCCGCCACGGACGAGCGCGCCGATGTAGATGCGCGTCGCGACACGCACCATCATGTAGATCGAAACCAGCATGATCAGCGCGTCGAGTGGGATCTCCCACCAGGGGACCCCACCGAGCGCGATCCGCGCGGGCATCAGAGCGGGCGCGAGCGGCGGGAGGAAGGAGGCGATCGCGATCCAGATCGAGTGTGGGGAGGCGATCGCGGCATACACCAGCAGGTAGCCGGCGAGCAGCGGCATCGTCAGCGGTGCGGTTACGAACTGCAGCTCCTCTTGACGGGCGACGAGTGCACCGGCCGCGGCGAAGGCGAAGGCGTACAGCGCGTAGCCGAGCGCGAACCACAGCAGGATCGAGGGCAGCAACAACCACATCGTTGAAGGGATCTGCGCGCTGTGGACGAGGCCGTTGGCGATCAGCCCGGCGACCACGACGACCGCAAGCTGGGCGAGACCGCAGAGTCCGATCCCGATCACCTTGCCGGCGAGCAGCTGGCGTGGGCGCACCGCCGCGATCAGCACCTCGGCGGTTCGCGTCGTCTTCTCCTGGGCGACACCGGTCGCGACCGCGTTGCCGTACATCGCAAGGATGACGTAGAGCAGGATGCCGGCGACGACGGCCGCGGTGTAGCGGGCTGCGGTGTGTGACGGTGGCGGCGCGATCGCCTCGGTCCGCAGCGGCACCCGCGCTTGGGCGGACCGGATCGTCGCCGGCGCGACCCCGGCCTGGCTGAGCACTCCTCGCTGATGTACGGCGTCGATGATCGCCGCGAGCAATGCCTGTGCGGTCGGCGAGAGGCTCTGTGCCACCACGGCCGTCGCGCCTTGCCGGGTGAGGCTGACCGCGACATCGAGCGAGCCTCGGCGGACTTCCTCGCGCGCCAGCCCGGCGCTGGCGACGTCAGTCACCCGGACCGTCAGCTTCGCGAGCGTGGCGGTGGTGCGCAGCGCCGGGGCCAGCTCCTGCGCCGGAGCGCCCACCAGCCCGATGCGTGTCGGCGCGGCCGAGCCATGCACGACGCTGGGGATGACGACGCCGGCGACAACGAGCACCGCCATGACCACTGTCGTGATCCGAAGCACACGGCTGCCGATCCGCTCGGTGATCTCGCGGATGGCGATCAGGCGCGTGGCCGCGAGGCCGGTCATCTTGTGAGCAGCTGCCGGTAGAGGTCGATCAGCCCGCCGGACTCGTAGCCGAAGTGCTCGACCGCGCCGACGCGCTGCGCTGCCGCGAGGATCGTCTGGGGGTCGGTGCCGGGGTCGACCATCAGCAGGACGCCCTCTTCATCCTGGCGCAGGACGCTTGCACCGCGGAGCTTGCTCGCCCAGCCGGCGCGTCCGTCGACCTTCACGCGCAGCTGGGCTGGGAATCGCTCGCGCAGCTGCGGCAGTGTCCCGGCTGCGAGCACGCACCCCGCGTCGAGGATCACGATGCGGTGGCAGATGCGCTCGACGAGCTCCAGCTGGTGGCTCGAGAACAGGATCGCCTTGCCCTCCACCGCCTGTTCGTGCATCGTCTCGGACAGCGCATCGACCGCTTCGGGGTCGAGGCCGGCGAACGGCTCGTCCAGCACGAGCAGCTCCGGGTCGTGCACGAGCGCGACCGCGAGCTGCATGCGTTGCTGGTTGCCGTGCGAGAGCGCCACCAGCTTCTCCTCGGTGCGTCCGCCGAGGCCGAGGTGCACCAGCCAGTCGTTCGCTGCGCGCTCGGCGGTCTGCGCATCCAGACCGTGTAGCCGCGCAAAGTACGTCAGCTGGCTTGCCAGGCGCATCTGCGGGTACAGGCCGCGCTCCTCCGGCATGTAGCCAAACCGGATCCGCTCCGCGTCACCGATCGGATTGCCGTCCCAGCACAGAGAGCCGCCGTCCGGGTGCAGGATGCCCATCACCGCGCGCATCGCCGTGGTCTTGCCCGCGCCGTTGCGTCCGACCAGCCCGACGATCTCTCCGTCCTCGACCGTCAGGCTGACGTCGTCAAGCGCCACCAGCTCGCCGAAGCAGTGACGCAGGCCTAGCAGCTCGAGCATCGCGCACCGTTCACGAGCGACAAGATATTTGCTCCGTAGCTCCGGTCGGGCCACCGTCCCACCGGGAGAGCCGTCGTCGGGGCGCAGGATGCCCGGCTATCTGGCTGCTGCTTGCCGGCCGCTACACGACGCGCTCATCGAGGACAGCCTTGACAAGGCGTCCGCTTGAAGTCCACAGCGCTCGCCGCTGTCAGGTCCAGACGTGGCGGATGCCGACGTCACTGGCGTGCGCGAGAGTCTTGGCGATCGCGTGCGGCGCGAGAGCCTTCGCCGTGGTCGGCGTCATGCGGATCGACCACTCCGGGTGCTCGCGCGCCGGAAGTCCCCAGAGCCCCATGGCCGAGAACGCGCCGCCGCTGCAGTAGTAGTTCAGGCGCACGTCGCCGACGACCGACGACCCGCCGGTGGCGAACTCGCAGTAGACGCCGCCGCTGGCTGCGCCGCTGGAGGCCGCGAGCTCGATCAGCCACGGCTGGCTGTGTGCCGACGCTGTGCCGGGATCTGCCTGCTTTGTCGGCAGCGGACGCGTGAGGCGGATCTTGATGTCGCTGGTGAGCTGCTCATTGGGGCACAGGACGGCGCCGGGTGCCGCCTTGGAGGAGAAGCACGGGTCATAGAGCGCATTGCCGGTGGCGCAACGCCACGCGTCTCGGCGGTCGGCGGCGATCGACCCGGTCCAGCAGTAGCCGGACACGGACCGCGTTGGCAGCATCGGCTGGCCCGTCGCGGTGAACGCGTGGAACACCGTCACCACGGTGCCCACGTTCGCCGCGGCCGACGCCGGGATCACAAGCGCCGCCGCCGAAACCGAGACTGCGACGAGGCGTATTGCCAGCGACCGCACGGCGCGATCGTAGCGCTTGATCTGTCGTCTTGTTCCGCAGCTCGTATTGGCTGGCGGGGATCCCGAGCCACCGGATGTGGAGGGGTGATGGCCCGCACGCCATCGAAGTGGATCACCGGCCGTACCCGGGCCCCGTCGACGAGCTACGGCTGGGCTCCCTCCGCTACCCCGGCCGCCTTCCAGGCCGGCTTGCGGAAACGGTGCAGCAGCAGCGGGGGGAGAACCCCGAGGACGAGAATCCCGGCCGCGATCAGCCCGGCATACACGAACGGACTCGTGTGGGCAAGCTGTGACGGGGACACGAAACCGATCAAAAAAGCGACCAGTGATGACAGCCCGCCGACCAGGCACAGCAGGCCGAGCGCGGGCGCGCGATATCCGCGCGGATGATCTCGCTGCGCGCGGCGGAGACGTATGGCGGAAATGAACATCAGGACGTACATGATCAGGTACACCTGCGTAGCCAGCGCCGTGAAGATCCAGTAGGCACTGGAAACGGTCGGGATGAACGCGAAGAGCAGCGCGATGACCGTGATCACGACGGCTTGTGCCGTCAGGATGTGGATCTCGATGCCGTGAGCGTTGACCTTCTGGAAGTACGGAGGCAGATAGCCCTGTTCACGTCCGATCCGCACAAGGCCCTCGGACGGACCATCGAGCCAGGCCATCATGCCGGCCAGGGCCCCAACCGTCAGAGCGATCGCGATCAGCGGCACGGCGAAGCCGATCCCGAAGTGCGTCATGAAGCTGTTGAAGGCCTGCATGACGCCGGCGGTGAAGCTGATGTGGCCAGCCGGAATCACCCACGCGATCGCCAGCGTCGGGAAGATGAAGACCGCCAGCACGAGCGCCATCGCGACAAAGATCGATTTCGGATAGTCCCGCCCCGGGTTGCGAAGCTCGTCGACGTGCACGGCGTTGATCTCGACTCCGGCGTAGGTGAAGAAGCTGTTGACGATCAGGACGATGCTGGCCAGTCCACTCCACGCCGGCAGGATGTGATGAGTGTCCATCGGCGCCGCCGAATGGTTGCCCTGCGCCAGGTAGATGACGCCGAGGACGACGAGGATGGCTCCTGGGATTAGCGTTCCGATCACGGTCCCGCTCGAGGAGAGCTCGGCCACGAGCGAAACGCCCCGTGACGACACCAGCACGCCGCCCCAGAAGAGCACGATGATGATCGCAGCGGTGTAGACCCCGTTGCTGGCCAGGCGCGGGTCGATCACGTAGGCGAGCGTGCTCCCGACGAAGGCGAGCAGCGCCGGGTAGTAGAAGATCGTCTGGGCAAACTGGCACCACACCGCGAGCAGGCCCATCGGAGCCGAGATGCCCTCGCGGACCCAGTTGTAGACGCCGCCCGGCCACCCGGAGGCGAGTTCTGCCGCGACCAGTGACACGGGCACCAGGAACACAAAAGCCGGTAGGACGTAGAGGAAGACGGAGGCGAATCCGAGCACCGCGGTTGCCGGCGCCGATCCCAAGTAGCCAACCGATGCCACGGTCATCATCGCCAGCGCCGGCCAGGTGATGAACCTCCGGGCCGGCTGGCCCGCGCCGGGCTGGATCGCACCCCGCCGGCCGGTGTCCGAGGCGAGAGCCGAGGCGCCGACGGCCCGCGGATGGCGTCGCCTGTGCACCCACATGGGGTGCCAGTATGACGCTGAGGTGCTCGCCGCGATTGGCCGCCGGCGAGAGCCTGATCACCCGAACCGGCGGGAGTGCGCTGCTACTGACAGAAGAACACCAGCGAGAAGTTTGCTGTGTGGAGGTTGTCGTCGGTGCCTCTGATCTCGGCGATCCAGACGTCCGAGCTGCTGTTCTGAACCGTCAGGAAGAGACCCCCGCCGCTAACACTCGAGGTAACGGCGCAGCTCGCGGTCGTGTCCGGCACGGTCACGGTGTAGTCGCCACCATTCGCAGGGCCCGAAACCGACGCGCCGCTAGTGCTCTCCAGAACCGTGCCGTCGTATTGGACGTTCACCCACTCAGTCGCTGGGCTCGCGCCGGCTGGGCCGGTCGCACCCGTCGCCCCGCTGGCGCCGGTGTTCCCCGTTGCGCCCATCGCACCGGTGTTCCCGGTTGCGCCGGTCGCCCCGGATGGGCCGCCCCCACCCGTCGCTCCGGTTTCGCCCGTCGGCCCAGTCGCGCCGGTCGGGCCGGTCGGGCCGGTGCTTCCGACTTGGCCGGTCGCGCCGGCGGCTCCACCAGCACCGGTCGCACCCGTCGGACCCGCCGGGCCCGTGGCTCCAACCCCGCCCGCCGGACCGGTGACCCCCGTGACGCCAGTCGCTCCCTGTGGACCACGCCTGCCTAGCACCCTGAGCGTGATCGGCGTATCACCCGGCAAGCACTTCTGGCCCGGCTCCAACACACGGATGTAGTCGTAGATCGACACGCACCCGTGGATCACCCCACGCGAACTGACAAACGGCGACATCGCGGCAAGAGCGCCACCGCCGAGCGCGACGAACGCCGCCGAACAGGCGATCACGACCGCTAGCGACCGCTTACCCATCCCCCCCATGCGCCAGCAGCCTAGCAACGCGCAACCGGCCGATCAAGCGACACCGCCGTATGGCTCGCGGCGTCGACTTGTTGAGGCGGGGACACGTTTCGGGACACGGACGGGTCCGTAGTTTGCGGACGCGTGATCTGTGCAAGTTGCGCAGTTCACAGGCTTGTGGCGCAGTCAGGACTCGGAGCGCAGGCGGTGGTGCAGCTTCTGGAGCGACGCCTTCGCCGTCGGGGTGTGAGCCATTCGGGCGGGCGCCCCGAGGCGGTAGAGGACCGCTGCCACGGGCAGCGCGAGCGCCGCTTTGTGTTGCGTGAGTCTCGCGACCAAATCCCAATCCGCCACGCCAGCGAGCTCGGAGTCCCAGTAGGCGCCGGCCAGATCTGCGCGATGAGCGATCACGTTCGCGTCGACATAGTTGCCCTCCAGCAGAAGCTCGCGATCGAACTGTCTGAAGACGAGTCGCGGCAGCCGCGACTCGAGGCCGAACGCAGTCTCGTCCTCCATTACGCGAGCTCCGTAGACCAGATCGACGTCGTCGAAGCACGAAAACGCCCATGCCACCGCGGCAAGCCAGCCTGGAAGCATGATGTTGTCGTCGTCGAGGTAGGCGATTGCTGCGCCGCGCGCGAGCTCGAGGCCAGCGCTGCGTGCGGCGGTCGAGCCGACCCCGGCTGTGCGCACGACGCGCATGCGGTCGTCCTCGATCGCAGCGAGCGTTGTGCGAGTTTCGTCGACACTGCCATCGTCAACCACGATCAGCTCCCACTGGTGGTGGGTCTGCGCCTGCACCGAGGCAATAGCTTCACGCACGAACGACGGCCGGCTGCGCGTCGGAACGATCACGGAGATCAAGAGGTCGCTTGGTGGCTGTACCGAGAGCCAGTGACCTAGGGCGAGCATGCGCTCCGCCGTGGCGGGCCCGCTCACGTGCACGGCGGCCGGATCGTCCAGCTCGATGTGGCGGACGATCGCGTTGACCAGCTCCACGCAGGCTGCGAGCCCGTCGCGAGTAGCCGCGACCTGTGCCGACAGGTCAGTCATCGCCGCGCTGTCGACGCCGGTGTGCTCGAGATGATGGATGCGCTCGACCAACGCTGAGCACAGCCGACGCAGACGCCGCACGGCGCGCAGCTTGGCGGCGACGAGCCGCCAGGCCCGCGTAGTTGAGCGCTCGTTGGATCCGGACGTCACCGTGCCGCGGCGGTCGTCGGGCATGCAGGTAGCTTAGGCAATGCCGTAGCAGGCGACGGTCAACGCTTCCGCGTCATGGGCACGAGCTGCTGCGGTTCACGCGAGCTGAACCCGCCGCGGAGCAGCGCGGCTCAGCTCGCCCGCCCTGTGACGCCTCGCTTGACCACGCGCGCCGGCACGCCGACGACCTGCACGTGCGGCTCGACGTCTCGCGTCACGACCGCACCGGCGCCGATGAGCGCGCCCTCGCCCACTCGCAGATGGTCGAGCACGGTCGCGCTAGGCCCTACGTATGCGCGCGCACCGATGTCAGTCGCACCACTGATATTCGCGCCGGCTTGAACTGTGGCGAACTCGCCGAGCCGAGAGTGGTGGCCGATGAGCGCACCACGATTGACGATTACGTGATCGCCAAGGACCGTTTGGGCGCCGATCACGACATTTGCCTGGATAACCACGCCCAGCCCGAGCGCGGCGCTAGGTGCGACTACGGCGCTTGGATGGACGAGGCGCGTGAAGCGGATACCCATCGCCGCGACCTGTGCGACGTAACGCTCACGCTCGGTTGTCGTGATCGCGCTGACGGCCCCGATGTCGCCGAGTTGCAAGATGTCGTCCACCCATACGATCGGCACACCATTCGACGACTTACCCACCCTGGCGCGGTCGAGATTCTCAACGTATGTGACCAGCTCGATCCCTACGATCGCGCTGACGAGATCCGTGAGCTCCTCGGCGAACAGGCCGGTGCCGAGGAGCGCGATTCGTTCGCGATTCATCGCCCTGCCAACAACGTGTGCAAAGCATCTATCACACGAGCTTGCCCAGCGCCAGAAAGGCTCGGACCGATCGGCAGGCTCATCAGGCGGGCAGACGCTTCCGTCGCGACGGGGAAGTCGGCCGGCTCAAGTCCGTAACGGTCACGGAAATACGAATGCAGGTGGATCGCCCTGTAGTGAACACCAGTGCCGATGTTTCGCGCCTGGAGGCTGGCGATCAGCTCGTCGCGGCCGAGCGGCGAGGAGTCCTCAACCATCACTTGGTAGAGATGGCGAGCGTGGCGCATGCGTCCGGTCGTTGGGGCTGGTGTTCGAACTGGCAAGTCCGCCAGTGCGCTGTCGTATGCGTGCCATTGTCTCGCTCGACTCGCGATCCAACCATCGAGGCGAGGCAGCTGGTGTAGCGCCACTGCAGCCTGCACGTCTGTCATACCGAACTTGAAGCCGGGCGAGGTAACTTCGTACTTTCCCGGGCGACCATCGCGGTACCGCTCCCAGCTCGATAGGTCTACGCCGTGGCGTGCCATCTGCCTCGCGCGCGCGGCCACCGTCTCGTCGCGCGTCGCGATGGCTCCGCCGTCGATGCTCGTGATGTTCTTCTGCGGGTTGAACGAAAACACTGTGAGGTTCTCGGACGAGCCGATCGTCCGACCGTCGAACCGCGCGCCAAGTGCATGCGTAGCATCCTCGATCACGGCCAGCCCGCGCTCGTCGCTGAGTCGCCGCAACCGCCGCAGGTCAACCGGTCTACCGGCCAGGTGCACAACGAGAATCGCGCGTGTCCGCTGCGTGATCGCACGCTCGGCAAGCTCCAGTGAGATCAGATTTGTATCCGCTTCAGAGTCGACGACGACCGGAGTGGCTCCCGTGAGCTCGATCGCCTGGGCGCAGGCCACGAACGTCATTGTCGGTAGGAGCACCTCGTCTCCTGGCCCCACGTCGACACAGCGAAGCGCCAGATACAGCGCGGCGGTACCCGACGCCACGCACACCACGTGGGGAACGTCGAGGTAGGCCTCCAGCATCTGCTCGAACCGTGCGACCCTGGGTCCAGCACCAATCCAGCCCGAGCGCAGCGTGTCCACGACCTCATCGATCGATGCCTGTTCGATTAGGGGCGCGCCGAACACCACGGCCTCCCCGCGCTCCCCTGCTGCGTTCGCCTCGGCCATGTCGTGAGGATACGTCGGGCTAGGACCCTTCGCCGAATTGCACCGGCAAGAGTCCTAAGCATTTGCGCGTCTGTGCGATCGAAGCGATCGGGCGTTCGGCGACCCCAGCTAGTTCAACGATGCGATCGACAAGCTCGGCGTTGGTGGCAAGTCGCGTGCGCCCTGGGTCCAGCCACAGGTTGTCCTCCAGTCCCGTGCGGACGTGTCCACCCATGAAGATCGCCATCGCATTCATGGCAAGTTGAAAGACCCCGAGTCCCGCCGCACCCCATGTCGTGCCAGGGGGGAGGGCATCGGCGAGGTGCGCAAGGTCGCGGGCGGTAGCCGGTGCGCTGTTGGGACCGCCGAGCAGCAGATTCGCGTAGAGCGGCACCTCTAGCACGCCACGATGCGTCAGCTCGCACGCAAGGTATGCCATGCCCGAGTCGAAGACCTCGAGCTCGGGGCGGATGCCGCGTTCCGCCATGGCCGTCGCGAGCGCCACGATCGTGTCGGGGGTGTTGACGCTTGCCTGGGTCCGGAAATTCATCGAACCCAGGGTCAAGCTCGCCATGTCGGGTTTGGCGTCACCGTCCAGATCGAGTACGTCGGCCCGCTTTGAAAGCTCGCTCACCTCGCGGCCGCTCGTGGTGACGCAGATCACGGTGCCGGGGCATCTCTCCCGCAGCCCGAGGACGATCTCTCGGAAGGCAGAGCGCTCCCAGGCGGGCGACTCATCGGGACGGCGAGCGTGTACGTGCAGCATCGACGCCCCCCTGGCGACGCAGGCCACACCGTCCTCGATGACTCGCTCAGCGCTCAGCGGCACGTGGGGAGAGTCGGCGCTGCGTGGAACCATCCCGGTAAGCGCCACGTTGATGATCAGCGGCGCGTAGCTGCGGAGAGGATGCGGAACGTGACTGCCAGCGGGCATGCTCGCATTGTGTCAGGCGCCGCGAGCAACTATCAGAGTGGAGAGCCGTCCACGCGGGCCATCTGCGGGCACGGTCGCGGGTGGCGGCGACACATGGCTACGGCAGCGAAAGGCCCAGATTTCCTGGGCCTTTCGAAGCGGATGAAGGGACTCGAACCCTCGACCTTCTGCATGGCAAGCAGACGCTCTAGCCAACTGAGCTACATCCGCGCGAGCCGCGATTATAGATCGGCATGCAAGCCGCGCGGCGTGATTGGGTTGCCCGCGCACGCGACGCTCTACGGAAACCCCCAGGACTATATAGTCCGCGATGAGCGTGAGTCGCGAGGCTGCGCGATGATCGCATCGGCGCAAGCGAGCCAAGACTCCAATTCCGATCGACAGACAGATCCTCGAGCCGTGGCCGGACGGGCCAACTGAGCGCGACCTCCCGAGCGGGCCGGTCGGGCGAAGAGCTCTGTGGGGTGGCCGTGTTCGCAACAACGGCGGCACTGCCGGTGCGTTGCGCCGGCGGCCCGAGATCGCCGGCCTGATCGCGCTCGCCGCGGTCCTCAACTTCTGGGCGCTCGGGCGAAACGACTGGGCGAACGCCTACTACTCGGCCGCGGCCCGCTCGATGAGCACGAGCTGGCACAACTTCCTCTTCGCCTCGCTTGACCCGAGTGGCGTGATGACGATCGACAAGCCACCGCTTGCGCTGTGGATCCAGGCGCTGTCGGTCCGGTTGTTCGGCTATCACCACCTCAGCATCCTCGCCCCGGAGGCGCTGATCGGCATCGCGACCGTCGTGCTGCTGTACGACCTCGTGCGCCGCGTCTTCGGGCGCGTGGCCGGGTTCGTAGCCGCCTTCGCGCTGGCGACGACGCCGATCACCGTTGCACTGTCACGCGACAACAACCCGGATGCTCTGCTCGCGCTGTGCTGCGTCGCTGCCGTGTGGTTCCTCGTCCGTGGGTTGCAGGACGGACGCACGCGCTGGATCGTGTGGGCGGGCGTCATGGTGGGCCTCGGCTTCGAGACCAAGCTCGGCGAAGCGCTCCTCGTCGTTCCGGGGATAGTCGCCGCCTGGCTGTGGATCGCGCCACGTGGCCGGCGAGCAGCCGCCGACCAGCTGGCTGCCGCTGGTGGCGCGCTGCTGGCCGTCGGCGGTGCGTGGCCGCTGCTCGTCACGGTCACCCCGGCCGCAGACAGACCGTGGATCTCCGGCACCGCCGACAACAGCATCCTGTCGTTGATCTTCGTCTATGACGGCTTGGGCCGCGTCGCCGGCCAGAACGGCGGGCCGGTCGGAGCGCCCAACGGGATCTTCGCTGGGGGGCCCGGCGCGCTGCGGCTGATCAACCCGGCCCTCGGCGGCCAGGTCGGCTGGCTGCTGGGCGTCGCGCTCGTCGGCGGCCTCGCCATCCTCGCCGCCTCGCGGCTTCGCCGTGGTCACGAACACACGGGCTGGTTGATCGCGGTCGGCGGCTCGTTCCTGGTGACGGCGATCGTCTTCAGTGCGGCTCACGGCATAGTCCACCCCTACTACGTCTCGCTGCTAGCCCCGTTCGCGGCGGCGCTCGTGGGAGCGACCGTCGGCCAGCTGCTTGCGGGCAAGCTCGGTCCGCCGACGCTCGCGGCGGCGGTCGTCGTCGCAGGCGTTGCGTGTGAGCTGGCTGTGCTGGCCGACTACCCCGACCAACTGCGGTGGCTCACGCCGGTGCTGCTGGTCGGCTCCGCGATCGCTTGCGCGGTTCTGCTCGGCGCGACCACCGCGCGCACGCGGGCCCTCGCGCTGGGCGCGACGACCGCGGCGCTGCTCATCGCCCCAACGATCTGGGCTTTCGACACGCTCGGCCACAGGACGGCCAGCACCTTCCCCGCCGGGGGCCCGAGCGCCGCCAACGCCGCGGAGGCGAGCATCGCGGTACCGGGCGGGCCTGGCAGGGGTGGGCCGCCGCCAGGCTTCGCCACAGCGCCGGGTGGGCCCCTCCCGCCAGGTAGCGTTCGCGCGCTGTTCGCGACGGCGACACCGCCGGTCGGCCTCGGCGTCGACTCCGGCGGTCAGCCGACAACCGAGCCGACGCTCGTCCAGGTCATCTCCTACGTGCGCTGGCACGGCGGTGGAACGATCGCCGTCGTCAGCCAGTCGATCGCCGCGAACCAGATCATCTATCGCCACGCCAACATCGCCGGCATCGGCGGCTTTTCCGGGCGCGAGAGCGACCCTTCGGTCGCCTGGCTGGCGCAGGAGGTCAGCAGCGGCCACCTGCGCTGGGTGGTGAGCCCCAACATCGCTGGCTTCGGCTCGAAGGCGGACCACCGACCGGGCGCAAACGCGGTGCTGCGCGCCGCCGAGCGAGCTTGCACGCCGGTCAGGGTTCCTGCCACCGCCGCCTTCGTGCCGAGGAACGACGCCCCGCTGTACGACTGCGCGGGAAGGGCGCAGGCGCTCGAAGCCCGCGCTTGAGCTCACCGTAGGCGATCAGCCGCTCGCGGCCTTCCCGTCCTTGGCTTGCGTGCCGTCCTTGGCCTCCGCGGGCGGCGGCACCACAAGCACCGGCCGGTGCGAGTGATGCACGACCGCAGTCGACGTGCTGCCATTCAGCAGCGACTCGACTGGGGACATTCCGCGCGCGCCGACGACGATCAGCTGGGCGTCGCACTCCTCGGCGACGTCGAGGATCGCACGCCATGTCGCGGTGGCGGCCCGTTCGAGGCGTCCTTGCACGCTGAAGCCCGCGTTGCGAGCCAGCTCGACGCCGTACTCGACGGTGCGGTTGGCGCGCTCCACCGCCATCGCCTCGAGCTCGACGATCTGCGGCCCGCTCCATGTTTCGATGCCACCGAACGGGTCGGGCCCGAGGTAGTTGGCCGGCGGCTCCCACACGTGCAGCAGCGTCGCGGGCGATTGTCCGACGAGGCCATGCGCGGCAGTGATCGCGTGCTTGGCCGAGTCCGAGCCGTCGTAGCAGAGCAGGATCATTTAGGCGACGTACGCTAGCGGTCGGCGCGGTCTGCTGCTGATCGCCAGCAGCTGCGACGCGACCAAGGAGCGACGCCAGTGCATCGGCAGGCAATCTCATTTATGCTCGTTGCGATGATTCTCCGCCCGCACAAGCCTGCCGGGGACTGGCTGTACCCGCTGATCAGCGCGCTCGCGGTGTTCATCCTCGCGGCTGCTGCCGTGTACCTGCTGACGAGCGCTTGGCGCGAGCGCACCAAGGACGTCCCGTCCGATGTGCCGGCGCCCCCGCTGTCGTCGCTCTCAGCGCTCGAGATCCTCGATCGTCGCCTCGCCTCCGGCGAGATCACGGTTGAGGAGTACGAGAAGCTGATCGAGGTGCTGGCCCGCCGCCACGCCGTTCCGGTCGCTGCCGGCGCCGCTGCAACCGCTGCCACCAACGGCGCAGCGACCGTCGCGCACTAGCAACTAGCGCCCGTCGCGCCGGCACACCGGCTGGCTGTGCAGCGCCGATCGCTCGCTACGCTGTCGGCGATGGTGACCACGCGGTCCCGACCGTCTGGCGAGGAGCTCGCACGCGAGCTGGCGGACCTGCTCGGTGGCGACCGCGTCGCGCCCGTCACGGCGCCATACCTCGTCGACGCCACCGAGTGGCGTGGCCTCGCCGGGCGCGCCGACGCCGTCATCCTGCCGCAATGCACGAGCGACGTCTCACGGCTGCTCGCCTGGTGCGATCTTCACGAGGTGCCGGTCACGCCGCGGGGTGGTGGCAGCGGCCTCGCCGGTGGTGCCGTCCCGCTCGACGGCGGCGTCGTCCTCAGCCTCGAGCGGATGACGGCCGTGCGTAGCTTCAACCCGCTGGCGTGGCGGATCTGCGTCGAGGCCGGGATGCTGACAGCGACCCTCCAGCGCCTCGCCCGCGAGAACGGCCTGCTCTACCCGCCGGATCCCGGTGCTGCCGATCAGTCGCAGATCGGCGGCAACGTCGCGACCAACGCCGGTGGGCCGCACGCCTTCAAGTACGGCCCGACGGGGGCCTGGGTCAGCGGCCTCGAGGCGGTCCTCGCGTCGGGCGAGATCGTCACCTTCGGCGGCGCCGTCCGCCGCGATGTCGCCGGCTACGACCTCAAGAGCCTGCTCGTCGGCTCCGAAGGGACGCTCGCGGTCATCACCGCCGCATGGCTGAAGCTGATTCCGGCGCCCGAGGCGGTCCTGCCGCTGGTCGCGCTCTACTCCGACAGCGTAAGCGGCGTCGCGGCGATCGAACGTATCGTCGGCTCCGGCCTCCAGCCGGCAACGCTCGACTATCTCGACGCGGGAACGGTCGCCGCCTGCGCGAACGGCTTCCCCGCCGGGCCGCCGCCGGCGGGGTTCATGGTGATCGTCGAGGCGGACGGCCGCAAGGCGGAGGCGGAGCGCCTGCGCGACGAGCTCCGCGACACGCTCGCCGAGGACGTGCTGACGATCCACGCCCCGGACAGGCGCGCGAGCATCGCCGCCCTGTGGCGCTGGCGCGGGGAGGTCGCCGTCGCCGTCGCCGCGCAGCGCGGCGGCAAGGTGAGCGAGGACATCGCGGTCCCGCTGGAGCATCTCGGCGAGGCGATCACCGAGACCGTGGCGATCGGCGCGCGTCACGGCCTGCCCGCGCTCAGCTGGGGTCACGCCGGTGACGGCAACCTCCACTCGACGTTCCTCATCGAAGCGAACAACGCCGCCGAGGTCGCCCGCGCCGAGCAAGCCGCCGAGGAGCTGTTCGCGCTCGCCGTGCGCGTTGGCGGCACGGTCTCCGCTGAGCACGGAGTCGGCTGGGTCAAGCGCGGCCAGCTCGCCCGCCAGTGGTCGCCGGCGGCGCTCGAGCTCCACGACGCCGTCAAGCAGCTGTTCGATCCGAAGGGCCTGCTCAACCCCGGCAAGAAGCCGGGCGTGCTGCAGAAGTGACCGCATGATCGCGCTGCGACCGCTACGCTCATCCGACACTGCCGCCGCATAGGAGGGACCATGACGCTGCCAGTCGAGGGCTACCAGCTGAAGCGGATCTCGGCGAAGTCCTACGAGCATCCGGCGGACCGTGCAGCGACTGCGAGCCTGCAGTCGATCCCTTACCTCGACACGGTCGTGCGCAAGCTGATCGAGCTCGGCTACGAGCGGGCGCTGCGCCAGGCCTACCTCGGCTCCTCGGTGCGTCTCGGCGAGGATCAGCTGCCCGATGTCTGGCATGCCCACGCGCGCGCCTACGCGACGCTCGACCTCGACCCGGTGCCTGACCTCTACCTGACGCAGTTCCCGATCGCCAACGCTGCCGCGATCGGCGTCAAGCGGCCGATCGTCGTCGTCCAGTCGGGTCTCGTGACGCTGCTCGACGCCGACCAGCTGCGCGCCGTGTTCGCCCACGAAGCGGGACACGTCCTGTCTGACCACATGCTGTACTCGACGGCGGCTGAGATTCTCTTGTTGCTCAGCTCGCTGCCGGGGATCCCGCTGCCACTGCTGCCGATCCGCCACGCCCTGCTGGAGTGGAAGCGCGCCGCCGAGCTGAGCTGCGACCGCGCCGCAGCGATCGTCGTGCGCGACCCGGTTGCGGTTTGCCGGATGCTGATGGTGATTGCGGCCGGTGCCGAGGCGGAGAAGCTCGACCTCGACGTCTTCATGGCGCAGGCCACGGAGTACAACGAGAAGGGCTCGGGGCTCGAGCGTCTCACAAGGCTGTTGCTCAACCTGAACCTGACCCATCCGATGCCGGTGCGGCGTGTCCACGAGCTGATGGCGTGGGTCGGGTCCGGCGAATACGACCGCATCGTCGGTGGCTCGTACGTCTCGCGCGACGAGCCGCTGCGACCGCGCGCCGAGGCGAGCGACGCGGTCGCCCACTACGCCGAGCGCTTCCGCTCGGTGGCCCGCGACGCCGGCGAGTCGATCAACGACATCGGCAAGCAGCTCAGCGACTGGCTGCGCGGCAGCGGCGACGACGAGCCCGGCCCGGAGGACGGTTGACGGCTCGCGCACAGGCGGCGATGCTGGCGGCCACTGGCCGATGACCGAGCCGCTGCGCTGGGGGGTGATCGGTACCGGCTGGATCGCGAGCGCGTTCGCCGCTGACCTCGAGCTGACCGACTCGGGTGTGGTCGTCGCGGTCGGCTCGCGAACGATCGAGTCGGCCGACCGCTTCGCCGAACGATTCGACATCCCGCGCCGCCACGCCAGCTACGAGGCGCTCGTCGCCGACCCGGACGTCGAGGTCGTGTACGTCGCGACGCCGCACCCGATGCACCACGCCGACACGCTGCTCGCGCTGCGAGCCGGCAAGCCCGTGCTCGTCGAGAAGCCATTCACGATGAACGCCGCCGAGGCGCAGGAGCTGGTCAGCACGGCGCGCGCCGCAGGCCTGTTCCTGATGGAGGCGATGTGGACGCGTTTCCTGCCGCACATCGCCGAGGTTCGCCGCCTGCTCGACGCCGGCGCGCTCGGGGAGATCGTCAGCGTCACCGCCGATCACGGCCAGTGGTTCGCTGAGGATCGGACCTCGCGACTGTTTGCGCCCGAGCTCGGCGGCGGCGCTCTGCTCGATCTCGGCATCTACCCGGTTTCGTTCGCGTCGATGGTGCTCGGGCCGCCCGACCGAATCGCCAGCCTGATCGAGCCCGCGTTCACCGGTGTCGACGCACAGACCTCGATGGTCTTCTCCTACGCCGGTGGCGCCCAGGCGATCTTGACCTGCACGCTGGCAGCGAGGAGCCCGACGCGGGCGGCGATCGTTGGCAGCCAGGCGCGGATCGAGATCGACGGCGACTTCTACGCTCCCGGTGCTTTCACGCTGATCCCGCGTGACGGCGAGCCGACCCGCTTCGAGTTCGCTCACGAAGGCCGCGGACTGCGCCACCAGGCCGACGAGGTCGCCCGCTGCCTGCGCGAAGGGCTGCTCGAGAGCCCGCTGATGGGACTCGACGAGACGGTCACGATCATGCGCACGCTCGACGCCGTTTTCGCTGCTGCTGCCTCCGCTCGCTGACGCCACGACGCTTCGTCGGCGTGGTCTATCTGCCGACTGGAGAGCTACTGTTCAAGGTGCTGCTGCGCTTTTCCGATATTCAACTGGAGGAATGTTCCCCAACCACTTCAGGGCTCCCCGCGGGGGCGGGTGGATCCGTGCATAAGGAGGCCTGCGTGCTGCACAAGCTGCGCCAACGCGCCGATAGCGAGCGGGGGTTCACCCTCATCGAGTTGCTTGTGGTCATCCTGATCATCGGCATTCTCGCCGCGATCGCCATTCCCGGGTTCCTGAATCAGAAGAGCAAGGCCTACGACGCGTCGGCCAAGGAGCTCGCGCGTACCGCTGAGACGACCGCCGAGACGTATGCGACCGACCACGGTGGCAGTTACGTCGGCCTTTCCGCGACCGTCCTCGCCCAGTACGAGCCGTCGATCCAGACCGTCGCCGGCAACGGCAACGCCTGGCTCTCGAACGTGTCCAACGCCACGTTTTCCGGCTACACGGTGACCGCCACCGCCAACAACACCGGCGATACCTACTCGATTGTCCGCACCGGCGGCATCATCACGCGCAGCTGCGCCAACAGCGGTATCAGCACCACCTGCGTCAACGGCACCTGGTAGCGCGGCAACACAGCAGCATCACGGCGTAATCGTAGTTGCGCACGCCGCAGCGCCATTCGAGCGGGCGCCACTCTTCCAAGGCGACGGCCGGAATCGAACCGGCGTAGACGGCTTTGCAGGCCGCTGCGTAGCCACTCCGCCACGTCGCCAGAGCGCTCGTGAAGCCTATCGGCGCGGGCGCGGGATTGGCTAGCGCGCCGCCGCCACGCGGCGCGCCGTTGCTAGGCTTCGCGACCCAGGGCGATTAGCTCAGCTGGGAGAGCGCCGCCTCGACAAGGCGGAGGTCGCTGGTTCAAGCCCAGTATCGCCCATCACAGTCTGTGGTCATTCGATGTGGCTAGTCCCGTGGCGTCCCGAAATAGCTGTCCGCGCCGGTGGAAAACTGACCCCCCTTCGCCGGTTGAGAATTGACCCCCCCTCGGGTGGTGGTGGAGGCGTCCGGGGTGTTGGTGAGCCTGGCTCGATCATCGAGATCGAGGGCCAGGAGGAGGGTGTGGTTGACGTGGAGCGGTGGGCTGAGCTGCGGCGGGAGCATTTCGTTCGTGGGGTCTCGATCAAGGAGTTGATGCGCCGGACGGGGTTGGCGCGGAACACGATCCGGGCGGCGTTGCGATCGCCGGTGCCGCCGGACTTCAAGTGTCCCGAGCGACGGTCGAAGCTCGATCCGTTCAAGGACGAGATTCACGTGTTGTTGCGTGGGGATCCGAAGCTGACGGGGGTTCGGATCAGGGAGCTGATCGAGCCGTTGGGGTTCGCCGGCGGCAAGAGCATCGTTGATGACTATCTGCGCGAGGTGCGCCCGTTGTTCTTGGTGGCGCGGACGTTTCAGCGCACGATCTATCGGCCTGGGGAGATGCCAGTTCGATCTGTGGCAGCCGGCTCGCGAGATCCCTGTTGGTCACGGCCAGACCAGGCGGGGCTATGTTGTCGTTGCTTGCCTCGGCTACTCGCGCTTTGGCGCCGGCGCGCTCGTGTTCTCCAAGGAGGCAGAGGATCTGCTGTGGGGGATCGCGCGCTGTTTGTGGTCGTTCGGCGGGTTGCCGTCGACGCTGGTCTGGGACCGTGAGGGCGCGTTGCACGGCGGCGGCGGTCGTCCGAGCGATGCTTACGCGTCGTTCTGTGGGCGTCTGCGGAGCGACTGGTATTTCTGTGAGGCGCGTGATCCGCAGGCCAAGGGCGCGGTCGAGAAGCTCCAGCAGTACTTCGAGACGAACTTCGAGCCGGGACGCTCGTTCGCTAACCCGCTCGACTTCCAGCTGCAGTTGGACGCTTGGTTCGCGAAGGCCAACAGCCGCCAGCACCGGGGTTTGCGCTGCCGGCCGGTCGACCGTCTTGCCGAGGAGCTCAAGGTGATGCAAGGTCTACCTGACCGGGAGCTCGACCTCGATCGGCGGTGGGTCACGCGCGTCCCGCCCGACCCATATCTGCGCTTCGATACGAACGACTACTCGCTCGACCCGCGGTTCGTGTCCCGCCGCGTCGATGTCCGCGTGTCCCAGCAGCACGTCACTGCGACGGTCCTCGACACGGGCGAGCAGGCCGCGAGCCACGAGCGGTGTTTTGCCAAGCACCGCACGATCACCGCGCTCGAGCACGCACGCGCGCTGAAGGTCCTGCGCGGTGAGCGCCTTGGTGTCGAGATCCAGGTCGAGCAGCGCTCGCTCGCTGTCTACGACGCTTTGATGGCATGAGCAGCGCCGCTGAGCTCACCCACCTGTTCCGCGCGCTGAAAGCCCCAGCCGCGGCGAGGGCGCTGCCAAAGCTCGTCGAGCGCGCCCGCAGCGAGGAATGGAGCTACGAGCGGTTCGCCGAGGCGCTGCTCTCGACCGAGATCTCCTCCAGGGAGTCCTCCGGCGGGCAGCTGCGGATCCGCGCCGCCAGGTTCCCCGCCCACAAGACGCTCGAGGAGTTCGACTTCACCTTCCAGCGCAGCGTGAAGAGGCAGGTGATCGAGCACCTCGGCCAGCTCGACTTCCTGCACGGCAAAGAGAACGTCGTCCTGCTCGGGCCTCCAGGGACTGGCAAGACGCATCTCGCGATCGCGCTCGGGATCCGCGCCTGTCTCGCCGGCCAGCGCGTCCTGTTCAAGACCGCGACCGAGTGGGTCGCTCTGCTCGCCGACGCCCAGCGCCAGGGCCGCCTCGACGACGAACTCAAACGCCTCGAGCGGATCCCGCTCTTGATCTGCGACGAGGTCGGCTACATCCCGTTCGACCCACAGGCCGCAAACCTGATGTTCATGCTCGTCGCGCGCCGCTACGAACGCGCCAGCCTAATCGTCACGAGCAACAAACCGTTCTCAGCCTGGGGCGAGATCTTCGGTGACGACGCCGTCGCGATCGCAATGGTCGACCGCTTGGTCCACCACGCCGAGCTGATCAGCCTCAAAGGCGACAGCTACCGCCTACGCGACCGCGACCTCGGCGCCCGACCAGGCCGCGACCTCACCGACACCCCCTGACCCCCGTCACGAGCTGCGCCGCCGATCGCTCGCTCCGCTCGGCGCTACGCGCCATCGCTCTGCGACCGACCGGCGAACCCACAGGGGGGTCAATTCTCAACCGGCGCTACAGGGTCAATTCTCGGCCGGCCTTGACACGTCGACCGTTATCTGGCGACGCTCCGATCGGTGCGCTCTTTGCGTCCTTCGGCGCCCGTGAATACCTCCGTCGTCGAGGTAACGCATCGCCTGCGCGCGATCTCTACCCAGTTCAAGCAGCACGGCTTGGATGCGCAGGCCTATCTCACCCGCCTGAATGTTCTCGCTGAACTCGCCCTCGACGTGGACGTGTCCGGCGTCTTCTGGTCCTGACATCTGGGACTGACCACGGGCGGACATGCATGCGGCACGCTGGCGTGTCCGCTGCTCGTGCGCGGTTTGTCGGCGGACCGGCGGCCGCGCGGCGCGCTGGCATTGGGCTCGCGTCGTGCCGTCGCGGCCAGCCCAATTCGAGGACCTGCTTCACGCAAACGTCGGAGTACCACACGAGCCGCAAGCTCCCGGCTGCTAGCCGGGGTGCACGCCGCCGGAACTTGTTCGGGACGGCCACCGTCTCGCGTATGAACCGCGCGGCCCGCCACGTTCGCCTAGCGCTCACACGACCACCCTAGGTAAGCGACGCCGAGCTAGAAGCCGCCCTCGCTCGCTTCTCAAGCCGAACACTTGTCCGCCAGCAGGCGCGTCCGCGATCTGGCCTACGCTGGGACGGTGTTGCAAGACCCGCTCCGCTATCCGATCGTTGTGCTTGTGGGCGCTGGCGCGTCGCACGTGTCGGAGGCAGGAATCCCTAAGGAGCGGACCCCGCTCACGTGGGACCTCTTCTCCTGCGATCGGGCAAAGGCGCTTCTCCCTATTTACACGCTCGCGAACGAGGCGAGCAGCGTTATCCGGCGCTACATGAAGGCGAACACGGCAATCGCGTTTGAGGATGCGCTGAAGCGTCTGGAGACCGACGGGCACGCCCACCACGAGCAAATGGCGCTGGCCGTGCCGCCGTTCCTACAAGCGCTGATGCTGGAGTACAGCCAGAGCCTGCAGACGCGGTGCAGTCGCTACGGGGTGCTGGTTGATGAGCTTCTTAAGCTTCGCGCGCCGCTCGTGTTCGTGAGCCTCAACTACGACACACTCCTCGACAACACGCTGGCCGCGTACTCGCCGCTCGACACGCTCGACAGCTACATCGAGGCCCCGCTCCGCTGGTCGCTGATCAAGCCGCACGGCTCCGTCGCTTGGTACGTAGCACAGCCGGCGGCGTTTGATCCACGAACGCCTCCAGGCGGGTTAGCCGTAAAGGAAGCACCGATCGAGTGCGTGCCCACGACCACGTTCGATCTGTCCGCCGTCCGGAACTCGACCGCCAGCAACCCGCACGGCCCGTCCGTTCGCTACCCCGCGCTAGCGCTTCCGGACGGACCGAAGGACGAATTGATACTCCCGCCCGCGCATCGGGAGCATCTGCAGGCGGTCCTGCACAATGCCCACGAGATCTACTTGCTGGTGCTCGGCTACAGCGGGCTGGATTCGGAGATCCTCAAGCTGATCGCCGATATCAAACCCACGGTGCGCCGCGCGACCGTCGTCAACTCAGGCCCTGATGCGGCTCTGGAGGTGTTCGAGCGAGTCACCGCCGCTGGCATCGACGCGATCTACCCCGACGTCTTCGACGGCAAGTACGCCGACTGGATCGACCAGGACAGGGGTCTAGTTCGGTGGGCCAGCGAGTACCTGGGCCGACCAGAGTCCGCCAAGACCCCGGCGCAGCTGCGTGAAACGCTCGCAGAGCGCGATCGCGAAAAGGAGAGGCAGAAGTTTCTCCGGGGGCGCACCAGCATCAGACGTCAGGAGTTCTGAGCTCTAAGCCTGGCTACACGCGTGACGGGACCCGCCGGAGGTGGTGCTGCACGCAGCTCATCTAGCCACCATGCATTGGGTTGTTGTTGCCACTGCAACAACAGCCTCGCACGGACCGAGCTGATGCCTTACCGGGCCGCTCGCCGAGCTACTTATTGAAGGGGCCACGAGCACGCCCAAAGACAACAAGGTGACCAATTATCGCTGCGCCGATCATCAAGAGAACAAGCACGATGAAGCGACGTGTCTGATGAGCTGGCCACCAATCGGGAAGCGCTGCGAAGACGGTAGCTACCAAAGCTGGTCCGGCGAGATATGCGGTGAGCGCCGCCACGAGCGATTGAAGACGGCCAGTCTCACGCGTGATTGAAAGCTGTGCCTCCAACGCCGCAGCATTCTGAGCGATCAGGAGGAAGTCCATCGCACCGGCAAGCGAACGTTGCGCGACTTCACACTCATCGAGGGCTTCTGCAGCGCGGGCAATCAGCGGGCCGCTGGCGGCTCCGAGCGGAGCGAGCCATCGCTTGGTGTCGGCGTGCCCCGTTGGGGTAAGGCGCCGCGTATGGCGCTCATGCAGGCCGAGAGCCCAGCGAAGATCGATCAGCTGATCGGCGAGCTGCTGGCGTCTGACCTGTGGATCCAGCTCGCCGGGCTCGCCGGTCGCCTGGCGATGGAGGTCCATCATCCGAGCGTCTATCTCGTCGGCGATCTCGAACGCCACAGTGACGCACCGGTCAAGGAGCCAGGCCAGCATGCGAGCGGCGATTTGGAGTGTCGAGTTGCCGGAGGAATAGTCATGGACGAACGATTCGATGAGATCGCCACGTTCGGTCGCCGCTTCGTCGAAGCGATCGCCAAAACGTAGATCGATTGCGGTCTCGCGACGCGTCAGCAGCCAATTTGGCCCCGTGAGAAAGTCGACGCGCGCTTGCGCGTATCGGACTTGCACCGGCCGCTGATTCACCAATAGCAGGAGACGCGGTTCGAAAGCGGCGAGATAGGCGACGCGAGATCCGGGGGTGCGCAGCAGAGATGTCGCCGCGGCGTCAAATTCGGCGACGCGATCTAGATGCGGGTCATCAAGCGAGAGATGGAACACCGGGTGAATCAGCATCCCAGCGGCGAAGCCTTCCAGTTTCAGCGGAGTGAGCTCGCTGGCCAGTGAGCCGATGCTTGAGTCGCATGCGTCGATCCAGAGAAAGCCGTCTTCTGGTATGGCCGCTTGCGGATCGAAGTCGACAGGTATCTGGCCGGGCCTGCACGTGGCCATCTCGATGGTGGGCATTGCTGGCATCCACGTTAGCGGGCTACGAAGAGGCTGGTAGGGCGTCAAGGTGCGGCGGGCCAACGATCACGGCATCACCGCACCGGGTCACACAACTTGGCCTTGCGTTAGCTCACGAGTCGAAGCTTCCGGACACGTTCGGATCTCCCCACGGCATCTGCCAACTGACCGGACAGCCCATGCGGTGAAGACGTTCGACCAGCGCTTGTCGACGCTGGAAGGTGTTGTCGAGTCTGAGAATCTGGCGTCCGGCCCAGTTACTAGGTATGCGGACGTCCCCGATCTGAACGAGAATGAGCCGGTCGGGCTTCGCCTGAAGTGCCTCGCCGACTTCACTGATTACGTTTGCGCGCGGTTGACGGGCGGGCCGCAGGTCGTCTTTGTGGGTCTCCTCGCGGTTGGGTGGTGAAGTGACGCGCTGAGCTGGGCGTTGTGCCTGCTCGCGGGGTGGTTTGGGGGCGTGGCGAAGTGTTCGGTGGTTGCGCAGAACGCGGTGACGCGC
>JBEKXB010000009.1:0-98659 GCA_049512455.1 Solirubrobacteraceae bacterium
GCGCGTCACCGCGTTCTGCGCAACCACCGAACACTTCGCCACGCCCCCAAACCACCCCGCGAGCAGGCACAACGCCCAGCTCAGCGCGTCACTTCACCACCCAACCGCGAGGAGACCCACAAGATCGGCCGGATCAGCCCATCCGGGACGATCGCCGAATACCCCATTCCAACCGCCGCCTCGGAGCCGGAGGGGATAACGACGGGCGCCGACGGTGCGCTGTGGTTCACAGAGACCGCGACGAACAAGATCGGGCGCATCACGGCTGCCGGAGCGATCGCCGAGTATCCAAACACCGCGGGCGGCTCCGGCCCGTACGGGATCACCAGCGGCTCGGACGGGAAGATCTGGTTCACCGAAGACCGCACCGATGACATCGGCGTGCTCGACCTCAGCGGCGACACGTTCTCTCAATACGGACCCACCCCGGGCGAGCCGCTGGCCATCGCTGCCGGATCGGACGGAGCGCTGTGGTTCACCGCGGGGCTCGGCTACGTCGGACGGATCACGACCAGCGGCGACATGTCGTCGCTCCCGACGCCGTCCGCCTCGTCCGCGCTGATGCCGATCGTGTCCGGTCCGGACGGCGATCTCTGGATCGGGGTGAAGGGCGCGCCGTCGATGCTTGACCGCGTGACCACCGGCGACGTCTTCACGCAGTTCGATCTTCCGGCCGGCTCGAGCGCCAGCGTAGAGCGCCTCGGGGTGGGCCCGGACGGACAGATCTGGCTGGCCGGTGGCGGCGACCTCACGTCGATGAGTACGGGCGGCGTCGTTGACACCTTCAGCGGCATCTACCCATCGGGCGACACCATCGGCGGTATCGCGGCCGGCCCAAGCGACACGTTGTGGCTCACCGACGCCACGTCGTCGACGATCTACCGCGTCTCGCTTGGCACGCCGGCACTCGCGGCCTCCCTGCTGCCGGCTGCGTCGATCAGCAAGAGCTCGGGAGTGGTCTCGGGGACGCTCAGCGTGCCCTCTGGAGACCTTCCTGAGCCCGCTAGCTACAGCTTCCAATACGGCACGACCAGCGCCTACGGATCATCGTCACCGACCGTCAGCGCGACGGCATCGCCGAGCGGCACGCAGGTCAGCGCCCCACTCTCGGGTCTGGCTCCGTATACGACGTACCACTATCGCCTCGTCGCCACGGGCTGCGCTCCGAGCAGTTGCTCGGCGGCGACGGGCGATCAGAGCTTCACGACAGGCTTGACGCTCACCCCGGTGCTCGGGCAGAGCGTTGGCGTGGCGGCGATCAGCGGCAAGGTGCTCGTGCGGCTGCCTGGGAAGCACAGGTTCGTACGCGTCAGCGCCGGTCGACTGATCGGCGTCGGATCGGAGGTCAACGCGCGGCACGGCAAGGTGCTGATCGAGAGCGCCACGGCGACCGTGCCCGAGCAGCTCGCCAGCGGGCAGTTCTCCGGTGGACTGTTCGTCGTCACGCAGCCGTCGGCCGGCACGACTACCGACCTCACTCTGGCCACCAGCTTTGCCGCGTGCAAGGCGCCTGCGCGGCACGGTTTGCTCGAGCGGTCCGCACGGAAGTCGCGCTCGCGCTCGCACAGGGTCGTCAACCAGGTGTTCGGCAACGCCCACGGCGACTATTCGACCCGCGGCCACTACGCGGCGGCCGCGGACGAGGGCACGAGTTGGCGGATCGCCGACCGCTGCGACGGCACGTACGTCGCGGTCAGCAACGGGTCCGTCGAGGTTACCGACTTCGTGCGACATCGCTCGTTTGCGCTGACAGCTGGGCAGCACTATCTCGCCGCTGCGCGCTGAACTACCATTTCGGCGGTCGTGACAGCACACGGGGCCGAGACTCCTGACAGCGGCTTGGAGCTTCCGGCAGCGCGATCCGGGGGAGAGGTTCAGGCACGCCTCTTGGCTGAGCGCGCAGGAACGCCGTTTCTCGTGTTCCACGGTGCGGCGGGCGACCAGCGGATCGTGCGGCTTGCCGATCCCTCGCGTCGCCTGACGCTCGGGCGCAGCGAGCAGACCGACGTGGCGATCAGCTGGGACGAGCAGGTCTCGCGATTGCACGCCGAGCTCGAGTGCGCGGCGGGGGAGTGGCTGATCGGCGACGACGGATTGTCGAGCAACGGCACCTTCGTCAACGGCCAGCGGATCGGCGGGCGCAGACGACTCACAGACGGGGACGTCATTCGCGTTGGCGGCACGGCCCTGCTGTTCAGGGGTCCGGCGCGTGGGCCGGCTCCCACCGTTCGCGCGGCGGTCGGC
Source organism: Solirubrobacteraceae bacterium (assembly GCA_049512455.1). Lineage (GTDB taxonomy): Bacteria > Actinomycetota > Thermoleophilia > Solirubrobacterales > Solirubrobacteraceae > Palsa-513. The sequence continues at coordinate 2,245 of JBEKXB010000009.1, forward strand.
GTGACGGCCGATCAGCTCAGCGACACCCAGCGCAAGGTGCTGACGGCGCTGTGCCGGCCCTACGAGGGCTCGGTGCACCTCGCCTCGCCGGCCAGCAACCAGCAGATCGCCGCCGAGCTGTATCTGAGCCTGGATGCGGTGAAGGCGAACCTGCGCTCGATGTACGGGCTGTTCGGGATCTCCGCGCTGCCGCAGAACCAGAAGCGCGCACAGCTCGCTGAGCGGGCGATCACGTGGGGACTGGTCCGGCCGTCTCCGTAGGCACGCCGCGGTGGCGTTTCGGCGCGGCGCTGATCGCCGCCGCGGTCGTCGCGCTGCTCGCGGGCTACGGAACGTGGCACTCCAGCATCGGCAACCAGCTCGAGCTGAGGATCATCGATGCTCGATTTCACGTGCGCGGCAACGAACGCCCGTCTGGGCAGGTCGTGGTGGTCGGCATCGACGCGCCGACCATCGAGGCGCTCACCGGGCCACTCCTCCCCGGAGCGGTGCTGCCACGTCGCTTCGACGCGCGCATGATCGACCGTCTGCGCAGTGACGGTGTGCGGACGATCGCGTATGACCTCGTGTTCGACACGAAGAGCGCCTCGCCCGCGGACGATCTCGAGCTTTACGACGCCGCGAAGGCCACGCGCGGGCGCCTCATCCTCGCCGGCGACGCGACCAACGGTCGTGGCCGGACGTTCGTGCTCGGCGGTGTCGCACACCAGCGGGCGGCTGGCGTGACCGTCGGAAGCGTCCTGTTCCCCGAGGATTCAAATGGCGTGATCGATCGCCTGCCCGAGCGCGTCAACGGACTCGAGAGCTTCGCCGCCGCGGTGGCGGTGCATGCTGGCGTCTCGCCGCGGAGGCTGCGGTCGCTGTTCGCGGGTGGTCCGGTGTGGATCGACTTCCCGGGACCCGCCGGAGCCCTGCGGCCCGGAGTCAACGAGTACTCGTTCATGGCGGTGCTTGACGGGGCGGTTCCGGCCTCACGGCTACGCGGCAAGGTCGTTGTCATAGGGGATACCGCGCCAACGCTGCAGGACTTCCACACCGTCGCTGACGGGGGATCTCAGCCGATGTCCGGCCCGGAGCTCGAAGCCGACGCGATCGCCACACTGCTTGAGGGCGTGCCGCTGCGGCCCGCCTCGTCCGCTGTCGACTGGCTGATCCTCATCGCGGCGGCACTGATCTTGCCCGCGCTGGCGCTGCTGCGCCGTCCGTGGCCGTGGATCGTGGCCGGCGGCATGGCGGCGGCCGTAGCGTACGTCGTCGCGTCGCAGCTCGCGTTCGAGGCGGGAACCATCACCTTGCTCACGCCGGCGCTCGTCGCATTGCTCGTCGGGGGTGTGGGCGCTGTGCTGGGCCCGCTCGCGCTCGAGCGTCGCGAGCTCCGCGTCCTCCGCGACCGCTTCGCGCGCTTCGACCCAGCCGTCGTCGAGGCGGTTCTTGCCGATCCCGGCGTCGCGTTGCGGCTGCGCGCCCTAGCGCTGGGGCCGGCGTCCGTGATCGCCGGCTACCGCCTCGTGGCGCTGGCCGGTCGCGGCGGAATGGGTGTCGTCTATGAGGCGATCCAGCTGAGCCTCGAGCGGCCCGTCGCGCTGAAGCTGATTGACCCGGCCCGAGCCGACGATGCCGCGTTCCGTGCCCGCTTCATCCGCGAATCGCGTGTCACCGCCTCGCTCGCGCACCCGCACGTGATTCCCGTGTATGAGGCCGGCGAGGATGGCGGGCTGCTGTTCATCACGATGCGTCTAGCCGCTGGCGGCAGCCTGCACGAGCTGATCGCGCAGCGAGCGCCGCTGGCGCCGGCGCTGGCGGCGTCACTTGGCGCTCAGGTCGCCTCGGCGCTCCACGCAGCGCACGCCGCCGGGCTCGTGCACCGCGACGTCAAGCCCGCGAACGTGCTGCTCGACCTGCGCTCCGAAGGCGAGACGCCGCACTCCTACCTGACCGACTTTGGTGTGACGCGCGGGCTCGGCAGCGACGGGCTGACGGCGGTCGGCGAGCGCATCGGCACGGTCGACTACATGGCGCCAGAGCAAGCTCGGGGGGAAGAGGTGGGTCCACAGGCCGACCTGTACTCGCTCGGTTGTGTGCTGTTCGAGGCGCTCACCGCAAGCGTGCCCTACCCCCGCGACAGCGAGGCCGCACGGATCGCGGCGCACGCCGGCGATCCGGTGCCGCTGGCCTCCGAACGCTGGCCGAGCGTTCCACGCGGCTTCGATGCGGTGCTCGCGCGGGCGCTCGCCAAAGACCCCGCGGAGCGCTTCGGCTCAGGGCTCGAATTCGCCACGGCACTGCTGCAGGCTGCCGGGATCGAGCCTGTCGGCGTCGTGGCGCCGGCAAGCAAGGCGAGCGGTGACCGCCTCGCCGTGGGACCGACCGCTGCGGGAGCTTGAGCGCGCGAGCAGGCTCCACGCCGCGCTAGCCTCAACGGGGATGGCGCGCAAGATCGCAATTGGGCTACCGGCCGCTTGCGGCCTTGCGGGCTTCGTGATCCTCGCGACGCACGCGAACAACACGCTCGGTGCGATCGGCGGTGTGCTGCTCGGCGGGGCGCTGCTCGCGGCGATCGCCGCGATCATCGTGCGACTCGGGCCGCAGAGCCAGCCGGACCGTGCTCGCGAAGCGCGCGCGCGCGAGGAGTTCGAGCGCACCGGGCGCTGGCCAAACGACTGACGAGGCTCGCCTAGAGCCCCTCCATCCAGGGGCCGATGCCGCTGATCTGCTCGACGGTGATCCGCGAGACGAACCCGTCCGGCGGATCCGGCATCGCCGGGAACGTCACGTCCGGGCCGAGGTAGACGTGCGCGAGCCGCTGCAGCAGCTCGGGCGCGCCGCCCTCTTGCAAGCGCGCCGTGCCGCGTACCACGAGGTACTCCTGCAGGCCGAGGTCGTTGACGGAGCTCGCCTGCAGCGAGAGCGCGACGCGCGGATCGTGAGCGATTCGCGCCAGCTTGCGCTGGGTCTTGTTGAGGTGCCCCGCGACGATCTCATCGCCGTCGAGTCCAACCCAAACGCAGGTCACGCGGGGACTGCCATCGCGCGCCAGGGTCACCAGATGAGCGAGCGCGCCGGACTCGATCAGCGCCCGGGCACTCGGCGACAGTTTCGTCATCGAGTCATCTCCTGGGATGCGAGGGCGGCGGCCTCGAGCGCCACAGCCGCCGATCTGGACGTGTAGCCGAGCTCGCGCCGCGCAAGGCTATCGTCGAAGGTCATCGGCCAGCGTGCGACGCGCACCTCGTCGAGGACGAGGAGCGTCGGCTCGCGATCGACGATGCGAGCCGCGCGATCGCTCAGCTGCGCTGCCAGGTAGGCGAGCGTCCAGGGCACCGGGATGCGTGGCGCCGACCGCCCCGTGGCGTGGGCGACAGCCCCGAACACCTCGCGCAGCGTCAGGTTCTCACCGCCGAGCAGGTAACGCTGTCCGACCCGACCGTGTTCGAAGGCGAGCAGCTGGCCGGCGGCGACGTCCTCGACGGCGACGATGTTCAGTGCGCCGGCGGCCAGATAGCCCTTGGCGCGTCCGCTCGCGACGTCCGCGACCATCTTCCCCGTCGGCGTGGGGCGGTGGTCACCCGGACCGATCGGCGTCGTCGGGTTGACAACGACGACATCGCCGCCCTCGTGCGCAGCGCGTAGCGCGAGCGTCTCACCATCGAGCTTAGTGCGCTTGTAGGGGACGCGAAGCTCCCAGGCCGTCGGACGGTCCTTCTCCGTGGCTGGGCGTCCACGCACCGGACCACACGTCGCGCACGAGCTCGTGTGCACCACTCGCGGGGGACGCGGCGCCCGCAGCGCCACGTCGAGCAGCGTGCGCGTGCCTTCGACATTCACGCTACGCATCGCGGCGGCATCCCGGCGCGCATAGCTGTACAGCGCAGCGAGATGGAACACGGCGTCACAGTCTTCCAGCGCTCGACGTAGCGCCTCACGATCGAGGATGTCTCCGACGACGAAGTCGCTTGCGTCATGCGGGCCGTCGGGGGCGCGGCGGTCGAACCCGCGCACCTCCGCGCCACCAGCCTCCAGCGCGCTGACGACATGCGCACCGATGAAGCCGGCTGCTCCGGTGACGAGCGCCTTCATCGCACGCGAGCGCGGACGCTCCCGCGCGCGAAGTGCCACGCCAGGCTTGTTGCGGCGCGCGGCAGACGCTCGGTGCGGGCGAGCACGTCGTCGAGCGCCGCTGCGAAGCGGCGGATCTCCTCCTCCTCGATGATCAGCGCCGGCAGCGCCTTGACCACGTTCATGCGGTGTCCCGCAACCTGACAGAAGATGTGGTGGCGCTGGAACAGTGGGACCGTGATCAGTTGGGCTGCGAGACCCTGCTGGGTGCGTTCCACGGCATGCCAGGCGGCGCGGTTGCGAACGCTTGCGGGTGCTCCGAGCTCGATCGCCCACATCAGGCCGAGCCCGCGCACGTCGCGCACGATCTCATATCGGTCGACCAGCGGGCGGGTCAGCTCCAGCAGCAAGCTGCCGAGCCGGTCGGCCCGCTCGACCAGTCGGTCCTGGTCGAGCGCACGGAGCGTGCCGAGGCCGGCTGCGGCGGCGAGGTCGTTGCCGCCAAACGTCGAGCCGTGGCGCACGCCGCGCTCCATGCCGTCGAACACGCGGTCACGAACCTCACGCGAGATGAGGACCGCCCCAACCGGCACGAACCCCCCCGACAGCGCCTTGGCGACGCAGACGATGTCGGGGTCCAGGTCCCAGTGCTCGAGCGCGAGGAACCGCCCGGTACGCCCGAGACCCGTCTGCACCTCGTCGCACACGAACAGCGTTCCGTGCGCTCGACAGGCCGCCTGAGCCCCAGCCAGATAGCCGGGCGGCGGAAGGTTGACACCCTTCCCCTGGATCGGCTCGACGATGAATGCAGCCACGTCGTCACGGGCGAGCGCCTGCTCGACGGCGCCGAGCTCCCCGAACGGGACGGAGGCGCAGTCGCCGACCAGTGGACCGAAACCGGCGCGAAACTCCTCGTTGCCGTTGAGCGACAGCGAGCCGAGCGTGAGCCCGTGGAACGCGTGCTCGGCGTAGAGGATGCGCGTGCGGCCCGTTGCGGCGCGGGCCAGCTTGATCGCGCCCTCGACAGCCTCGGTGCCGCTGTTTGCGTAGACCATCGCGGCGATGCGCTTCGGCGCACGGGCGACAAGCTGCTCGGCGAGGACCCCGGGGAGAAGGCTGACACCGAGCTGGGGGAGGTTCGCCGTGCGCGCTTCGAGCGTTTCCTGCAAGGCCCTGAGGACCTCCGGGTGGCTACGCCCAACGGCGAAGACCCCGTAGCCGCAGAGCAAGTCGAGGTATCGCTCCCCGTCCTTGTCGATCAGGTGCGCGCCCTCGCCGTGCCGCCAGTCCCGGTCGACACCGAGCGTGCGCACGATGCGGCCGACCTGATGGTTGAGGAAACGGTCGTTGAGCGCGAGCGCTTGCGTCGCTTGCGTCTCGAGAATCTCGGCTACCGACGGCGGCGTGTCGGGCACCGCTGAAGCGTACGCCGCCGCTCGAGACCGCGAGGTAGTGGTGCTACACTAACTTCTTCTTCGTAAGCAGATATGGAGTTGATACGTATGACGGCGCTGCGCCTCGTTCCGCTCGATGACATGGTGATCTTCCCGGGCATGAGCATCACGCTAACCGTGCCCGTCGGCGACGACGAGCGCGTCGTGCTCGTGCCACGCCACGAACAGGACTTCTCAGATGTCGGCGTCGTAGCGAGCGTCGTCGAGCACATCAAGCTGCCGGGCGGTGGCCACGGCGTGACGATCGACGCCGAGCACCGCGCGCTGATCGGCGCCGCCCAGACCGGCACCGACGGCGATCTGCGCGTCGATGTCGAAGAGCGACCGGACGACGTGACGCTCGACGGCCGCAGGCGGGAGCTGCAGCGCGAGTACCGCGCGGTCGTCGACGAGATGCTCGAATTGCGTGGCGCCGACCCGCGGATCGCGGAGTGGCTGCGCGCAATCAGCGAACCGGGCGCGCTCGCAGATTCCTGCGGCTACAGCCCAGACCTCAACTACGAGAACAGGCTTGCGTTGCTGCGCACGCTCGACGTGACCGAGCGGCTGGAGCTGGCGCTGAGCCTGCAGCGTGAGCGCCTGGCCGAGCTGCAGATCCGCAAGCGCATTCGCGACGATGTGCAAGAGGGCGCCGACAAGCAGCAGCGCGACTACTTCCTGCACAAGCAGATGGACTCGATCCGCAAGGAGCTCGGCGAGGACGACGCGTCCATCGTGGCGGAGTATCGCGCCAAGATCGAGGCCGCCGGAATGCCCGAGGCGGCGCGCGAGCAGGCCGAGAAGGAGCTGGCACGGCTCGACCGCATGGGTGAGCAGTCGGGCGAGGCGAGCATGATTCGCAGCTACCTCGACTGGTTGATCGCGGTGCCGTGGAGCAACCGCTCCGAGGAGCATCTCGACCCGGTTGCGGCGCGCGAGGTGCTCGACACCGACCACGCCGGCCTCGAAGACGTCAAGGACCGTGTCACCGAGTACCTCTCGGTGCGCAAGCTACGCCAGGACCGGGGCATCGAAGCCGATCCGCGCTCCGGCGCGATCCTCACGCTGATCGGCCCGCCCGGCACCGGGAAGACCTCGATCGGCGAGTCGGTCGCGCGGGCCACGGGACGCAAGTTCGTGCGGATGTCACTCGGCGGTGTGCGCGACGAGGCGGAGATCCGCGGCCATCGGCGCACCTACATCGGAGCGCTCCCCGGTCGTCTCGTGCGTGCGCTGCGTGACGCGGGGACGATGAACCCGGTGATCCTGCTCGACGAGGTCGACAAGGTCGGTGCGGACTGGCGCGGCGATCCGAGCGCGGCGTTGCTCGAGGTGCTCGATCCGGCGCAGAACCACAGCTTCCGCGATCACTATCTCGATGTCGAGCTCGACCTCAGCCAGGTGCTGTTCATCGCGACGGCCAACCAGGCCGACACCATCCCGAGCCCGCTGCTTGACCGGATGGAGGTGATCCACTTCGACGGCTACACCAGCGACGAGAAGCTCGCGATCGCCAAGGGCTACCTGCTGCCGCGTCAGCGCGACCGCAACGGCCTGCTGCCCGACGAGATCGCCATCTCCGACGAGGTGCTCGCAACGATCATCGCCGAGTACACCCGCGAGGCCGGCGTCCGCAACCTCGAGCGCGAGCTCGGCAAGGTGCTGCGCAAGACCGCCACACGGATCGCGTCCAAGAAGAAGAAGGCGCCGGTGAGGATCGATATCGAGACCGTGCGCGACGCGCTCGGACGCCAGAAGTTCTTCCAGGAGTCTGCGGCGCGCACAGCGGTGCCAGGCGTCGCCACGGGCCTCGCGGTCACGGGCGCCGGCGGCGACGTGCTGTTCGTCGAGGCGACGACGATGAAGGCATCGTCCTCGAGCGGCGGGCTTGAGCTGACCGGCCAGCTCGGCGACGTGATGAAGGAGTCAGCGAAGATCGCGCTGTCCTACGTACACGCCCACGCGGCGGAGCTGGGGATCTCCGAGGAGGCGTTCGAGAACCATCAGGTGCACATCCACGTCCCGGCGGGTGCGATCCCGAAAGACGGTCCAAGTGCGGGCGTGACGATGCTGACGGCGCTCGTGTCCCTGCTGACATCCCGCCCGGTGAAGCACACGGTGGGGATGACGGGGGAGATCACCCTGCAAGGCCGCGTGCTCCCGATCGGCGGCGTCAAGCAGAAGGCGCTGGCTGCGCACGCAGCCGGCCTCACCGACGTGGTGATCCCGGAGCGCAACCGCGGCGACCTCGACGAGATACCCAAGGAAGTGCGCCAGCAGATGACGTTCCATCCGGTGATGACCGTCGCCGAGGTGCTCGATCTCGCGCTCGAACCGGTGCACGATGTTGCGCTGTCGTAGGGCCGAACCGGTACCCGAGGACGTTCGCCGTGTGGCGGACCTGCTCGAGCGCCGTTGGCTGCTATCGATCGTGTTCGCGGCGTGCTCAGGCGAGGTGCGCTTCAACGCGTTCATCGACTCGGTGCAGGGCATCTCGCCGCGAATGCTGTCGGAGCGTTTGCGTGACCTCGAGCACGCTGGGCTCATCGAGCGCCGGGTGATCCCCGACAGTCCTCCTTCGGTCGAGTACCACCTGACGCCACGGGGACGTGCGCTAGAGCCGCTGATCGAGGCGCTCCGCTGCTACGCGGCAGCAGACGAGGAGCCGTCCGCTCCGGCTCGCGCCCCAGCGCCGGCACCGCGCTGAGCGCCAGCACGCTACCGTGCCCGCGATGACTGACCCCCGCTCTGCTCCGGGCGGCGTCGCGGCGGATGCCTTCGTGATCTTCGGCATCACCGGCGATCTCGCGCGGAAGATGACGCTGCGCTCGCTGTACCGACTCGAGCGCCGCGGCCTGCTCGAATGCCCGATTGTCGGTGTCGCCGCCGACCATTGGACGGTTGCGGGCCTGCGCGACCACGCACGCGCCGCAATCGCCGCGACCGGCGAGACGATCGACGAGCAGGTCTTCAAGTCGTTCGCCGCCCGACTGAGCTACGTCTCGGGCGACATCACGCAGGCAAGCACGCTCGCAGCCGTCGCAAAGGCAGCCGGCGGCGCGATGACGCCGGCGTTCTACCTCGAGATACCGCCGTCGCTGTTCGCGACGGTGGTCGATGGGCTTGCTGGAGCGCACGCGCTGCCGGTCGGGGCACGCGTCATGGTGGAGAAGCCGTTCGGCCACGACCTGACCTCGGCGCGGGCGCTTGCACATGAGCTGCACGAGCACCTCAGCGAGTCGCAGATCTATCGGATCGACCACTTCATCGGCAAGATGGGGCTGGAGGAGTTCCTCTACCTGCGCTTCGCGAACACGATGCTCGAGCCGCTGTGGAACCGCAACTACATCGCGAACGTGCAGATCACGATGGCCGAGGACCTCGGCGTCGAGGATCGCGGCCGCTTCTATGACCCGGTTGGCGCGCTGCGCGACGTCGTCGTCAACCACCTTCTGCAGTTGCTCGCAGCGGTCGCCCAGGATCCGCCGGCGGCAGGGGACGCCGCTGCGCTCGCCGACGCAAAGTACGCGGTTCTGCGTTCCGTCGACGATGTCGATCCGAGTCACTACGTGCGTGGCCAGTACGACGGCTACCGCACCATCGAGGGCGTGTCCCGACGCTCCACCACCGAGACCTATGTTGCGCTTCGGCTGGCGATCGACAACTGGCGCTGGTCGGGTGTGCCGTTCCTGATCCGCACCGGCAAGCGGCTGCCGTGCAAGCAGACCGAGGTCCGGCTGGTGTTCCGCCATCCGCCGCGCCTGCCGTTCGCCGAGTCCGGCCACCGCCGACCCGAGCCCGACCAGATCGTTGTTCGTCTCGACCCGAGCACGGGCGTGAAGATCACCCTCGATGCGATGCGCGCCGATCGCAGCGGTCCGGCAGCGATCGAGTTGCCGATGCGCTTCGCCGATGAGGGTGGGGAGGGCCCCACCCCGTATGAGGTGCTGCTCGACGCGGCGCTGCGCGGTGACGCCACGCACTTCGCCCGTCAGGACGCGATCGAGGAGTGCTGGCGCATCTGCGGGCCGCTGCTCGAGGAGCCACCGAAAGTGGAAACCTACGCCCCTGGATCTTGGGGACCGGCGTCAGCCGCGCGCCTCGTGGCGGGACTCGGCCGCTGGTACGAACCATGGGAGGACAGCTGATGAGCGTGCGCCCGACAGGCGAGCAGATCGAGATCACGCTGGGCGAGCAGCGCGTCGCGGTCGTCGAGGTGGGTGCGGGTCTGCGGGCCTACAGCGTCGGCGATCGCGCGATCCTCGACGGCTACGAGGCCGACGAGCCGTGCGACGGCGCCCGTGGCCAGGCGCTGATTCCCTGGCCGAACCGGGTTCGCGACGGGCGCTACGAGTGGGAAGGCCAGTCCCAGCAGCTGGACATCAGCGAGCCGGTCACCGGCAACGCGAGCCACGGCCTGCTGCGCTGGCGCAACTGGCGTATGCGCACCCGGGAGTCCTCGCGCGTGGTGATGGAGGAGACGTTGCACCCGGCGCCGGGCTATCCGTTCACGCTCGACGCCACGCTGATCTACGAGCTCACGGATGCGGGACTGACCGTGACGGCCGAGGTCACCAACGCGGGCGACCGTGCCTGTCCCTACGGCGTCGGCTTCCATCCCTACCTGCGCCCGCCCGGCGCGCTGCTGATCGACAGCGTGCTGCTCACGGTGCCCGCCGCCAGGCGCCTGATCAACGACGAGCAGCTGATCCCGGTCGCCAGCGAGCCGCTCGCCGGAACCGAGCTCGACTTCGCCAGCCCGCGCTTGCTGGGCGACGTCGTGATCAACGACTGCTTTACCGACCTCACGCGCGACGACGACGGACGCGCACGCGTCATCCTCGAGAGCCCGCAAGGCGGTGGCCGCTCAGTGCTGTGGCTCGATGAGGCCTACCCGTACGTGATGGTCTACAGCGGCGACACGCTGCCGGTCTCGGGCGAGCGGCGGCGTGGCATCGGCATCGAGCCGATGTCCTGCGCACCGAACGCGTTCGGGAGCGGCGAGGGCCTGATCCGGCTCGAACCGGGCCAGACCCATCGCGCACGATGGGGCATAGAGACGGCTTAGCGCCGTGCCCCGCCGAAGATCCGCAGCATCATGATGAACAGGTTGATGAAGTCGAGGTACAGCAGCAGCGCGCCGTAGATTGCGTACTTCTCGCCTGCTACCCCAGTTGGGATTGTTGCCGCCTGGGAGCGCCCGCGGCCGCCGAAGCGACCAAGACCCATCCATCCGCGACCCATGCGCATGTTCTTGAGGTTTTGGATGTCGTAGGCCGTCAGCCCGGCGAAGACGATCACGCCGGCGAAGCCGATCAGCAGATTCAGAACACCGCCACCGGTGAAGATGAATACGACCGATGCCACGATGACGCCCATCAGCGCGCCGAACAGGATCGGGCCGAAGCGCGACAGGTCGGACTTCGTCGTGTAGCCCCACAGCGCCATGCCGGCAAAGACGCCGCAGGCGCCACCGAACGCGCCGACGACCGACTTGGTCGTATATACGTCGAGCAGGATCGAGAAGACGACACCCGTCAGCGCCGCGTAGAGGAAGAAGATCAATGCTGCGACCTGTACCGAGACGTGCTGCGACGCGACGATCGGGCGCAACGCGACCACGAACGCGAGCTGGGCGAGGATCGCGACCAAGAACAGCGTGCGGTGCGCCGAGAAGTAGTTGATCGCCGAGTGGCTCGAGTGAAACCAGATCGCCACGCCTGTCGTCAGCGCGAGCGCAAGGAACATCCAGGCGAACACCTGGCGTAGGAAGTCGCGCTCGGCGAGAGCGTCGGTCCCAAATGCGGCGGATGGCTCGTACGTCCCCACGTCTCAGCCTTTCCTCGGGTGTACCGGTCAGCGCGCAATCTAGCGCGCCACGCCGTCGTTGTGGCACACCGCCCGCTGATAGCCTTGTGGTCCGGCGGATCGCCAACTCGACTGGGACGCTTCGCGCGTCCGGCCGGGCAACGCACCGGCTTGTCCGGTGGCCTGTCCCGGTGGTCGGGAGTGTCACGCCAGCCCAGGCAAGACACAAAAGTCCTGGGACGTTGTAGTAAAGCGGCGATCTATGACCGGGCGGAACCGGGCGAGCCTTTGTGCTCGCCCGGCCGCATTGTGGGGTCGATTTGCTTTCTTGGGGGGCGGCTTCTGCGCCCCGCGATCGCGCACTTCGCGAAGAAGCGCCGGCCTAGCAAAGTGCGCTGATCGCGGTAGTGTTCAGGGGTCGTGACGAGGTCGAGCCGGATGCGTCGACCTCAGAAGGGAGCACCATGACTGCCAGGCCGCTGTTTGCTGTCGCTGCCATCGTGGTGGCGGCTCTGGTTGGCGGCTGCGGCGGCAGCAGCTCGTCGAGCTCATCGAAGACGTCGACGGGACCGCCCCTTCCGGTGCCGATGGCCCTGGCTGCGCAACCGCGCAGCACGCTGACCATGGAGTCCAGCCAGGAGTCCGTCCTGCCGGACAATTTCAACCCGTTTGACTCGACCTCGGCGGCGAATGGCGTCGGTGCGACCGCACTGATCTACGAGACCCTGCTGAAATTCGACATCGCCGACCCGCTGCAGCCGGCGTATGAGTTCCTGGCGACCAACTACGTGTGGGGTAACGCCGGCAGGTCGATCACGTTCACGATCCGTCGAGGCGTGAAGTGGAGCAACGGCTCGCGACTCACACCCGCGGACGTCGCATTCACCTACAACATGTTGGTGCGCTACCCAGACACGAACAGCAACGCTGTCCCGGTCACCGGCGCCACGGTGTCCGGCGACGACGTGATGATCAGCTTCTCCTCACCGCAGTACACGAACCTGCAGAACATCGGCTCGGTGTACATCGTTCCGCGGTCGATCTGGGGCGCGCTGAACGGCGACCCGAGCAGGTACGCGGATACGCACCCGATCGGCTCTGGGCCGTACGTCCTGGCGGCGTTCGGCCGTACTGTCGGTGTGACCCTGGCGGCCAACCAGCGCTACTGGGGTGGTCCGTGGAACCCGGGCGGCGGCGCTCCGGCGGTGAAGCAGGTTGACTTCCCGCTGCTGGACTCGAACTCGGCGGTTCTGAGCACGCTCGAGGACAACACGCTCGACTGGGCCGGCAACTTCCTCTACGGCCTGGGACCGTTCAAGCGCGGGGCGGGCCACGCGACGTGGTTCGCTCCGGTCAACACCAACAGCCTCGAGCCGAATGAGCGCAGCTGGCCGATGAACCAGCTGGCGGTGCGTCAAGCCGTCAGCCTGGCGATCGACCGCAACGCGATCAGCAAGATCGGCGAGGGCGGCCTCGAGCCCCCGGTGTCGAATGCCAGCGGCCTGGTGCTGCCGAACTTCCAGAGCCTGCTGGCTTCGGCGGTCAGAGGCGACACGCTCTCGCCTACCGCGGATCCCCTGGGAGCGGACTCGGTCCTGAGCGCTGCGGGGTACACGCTGCGGGGCGGCTGGTACGCGCTGAATGGCCGGACGATTGACATCACCATCACCGACCCATCCGACTACATCGACTACGCCGCGGATGACAAGCTGATTGTCAGCGAGCTCGCGGCGGCGCACATCAAGGCCCACTTCGACGGCCTGTCGGACACCCAGTGGTACGCGGACCTCGCCGACGGCAAGTTCGGCTCGGCGACATGCCGCTGGTCGTATTCGGTCGTCGTGCCGTACGGGATGTACGAAAACTGGCTGGACAGCAGGCTCGACACCCCCACCAACGCCAGCGGCGACTTCGAGGGCCTGGACAACCAGACGGTCGACAGCGAGCTGTCGGCGCTCGCGGGCCAAACGACGATCGCCGGCCAGCTGTCCGACCTCGCGCCGATCGAGAAGTTCGTCGCGACCGACCTGCCGGTCATCCCAACCGTCTACGGCGTCGTATTCGACGAGTACAACACCGCGAAGTTCAGCGGCTGGCCAACACCGCATAACGAGTACGAGTCGGGGAGCCCGAACGCCCCCACCGATGAGGTCATCGTGCTGCACCTGAAGCCGCGCGCCTAGCGCCGGCGGTCGCAGCTACGCGACGATCAGCCGTAGCGGCTGAGGACGTCGTTCAGGCTGACGGTGCAGACCGAGTGCTCTGACGCGGGAAGAGTGCACGTCGAGCGGTAAACGGCTTGGTTGCCGGCGGGCCCGCTCAGTCCGACGACGCCGTTGGCCGGGTCCGGTCCACCGCTCGGCCAGCCGGAGCCCGCCACGCCAGCCGGATCCTGGAACTCGGCGATGTCCGAGCCGACCCTGTGGACCTGCTCACCGGCGGGGACGCCGGCCGCGCAGGGGAAGCCCTCGGCGGACGCGAACGCGGTGAAGAACGGGCAGGCATCGTCCGCCTTGCAGCCGGCGCATGACGGGTCGATGTTGAGCGTGAGACCGTCGATGTGCGAGTGCTGGCCTGGGCGTGAGTGTCCTCGGTGCCACGCCACGACCTGACTTCCACCGTCAGTGGCGACGATCCCCGAGCACTTCATGCCGGCCGGGCCGATCAGAACCAGCTGACTGTTGCTGTAGGCCACGAGTCCCCGGACCGAGGCCGGCGCGTGCAGCACCTTGACGCTGCTCGGCCACACCACGCTGCCCTGCACTCCGAACGTCGTCTTGCAGCGTACGACAGGCACCGTGTTGCTGGCCGCCGAGGCCGTCGCAGCGGCGCCGCCGGTGGCGGCAAACGAAAGCAGGACAGCGAAGATGAAAGCCGTACGCTTGATCTTGTGAGCTTACCGTGGGGCTCGGCGCGCCGTCGCCGTGAAGAGCGAGGCCACGCAGTGCACAGACCGCCCAAAGTCGCAGTATCGTCGCAGCGGCTATTGGTCACGTTTGCGTTCGTGCTTCGTTACATGTGATACGAGGCGAGACCGGCGATGAAGCGTCCGAGCAGGTTGAGCGGTGGCCCGCTGCCAAGCCGGCGGGCGACTTTGGCTACCTCGCAAAGCGTGAAGGGTTCGTCTTGGCCATCCAGCCAGGCGTCGGCGATGGCTTCCGAACGTTGCGCGGCAGCGAGCTGGTCGATGACCACGCGTTCTGGACAGCCCCCGCGGCGCGACGCCACAGAGCGTCCTTGGGAACGTGGAGGACGCCACCCTGAAGGAAGCTCTCGCCGGCGGCGTGCAAACAAGCGCGGTGCAAACGGACGGCAATGCCTGGGCGAACACGCCACTCACCCAGATCTTCGCGTGGTCGCCGGTGCCGCACGTCCTGGACGTCAGAGATCTCATCGTGACCGCGTTCCAGCGTGACGACGGCAGTACGGTCATCCGCGTCGACGCCGTGGTCACGTGGGTGACGCCGCGGCCGGCGAGCGAACGCATACCTGCGGGAGTGAACAGGATCACAGTCGCCCTCGCGCCAGGAGCTGCGGACGGCTCGCAGGCCGGCAAGGCGATCGTCGTCACCTCACCGGCGACGGACACGCCGAGCCGGCGCTCGAGGCGAGCGGCCTCAAACTTCCACCGTCGGTCGAGTCCTCCTGGTGACGCCTAGGCGCTCGAGGAGCGTGCCCCGCTGTGGGGGAGGACCACCTGGGCGGCGTCTTCCGGCGTGACGTTCGGGTACAGCGTTCGAGGGCGCCGGATTCGAGCAGATCGCGTTCCAGCCGACCCATCGCGTGCACGAGCGCGCCAGCGCCACGATCATCCGCGCCCGCAGGCCAGACACGGCCGCGTAGCAAGGGGTCAGATTCGCGCGTCGATGTAGCTGCTACAATCAGACGATGACGCTACATAGTGGGGAATACGAGGTGGGGGTGCGCGAGCTCCACGATCGGCTGAGCGAGCATCTCGAACGCGTCGAACGGGGTGCTGCAGTGCTCGTGACGCGTCGCGGCCGGCCGATCGCGCGGCTGTCGTGCGTTGATACCGACGGCGCGCTTGCTGATCTTGTGCGGCGCGGCCTCATCACGAGACCGATGCAAGCGCGTAGCTCGCGCAGAGCGCGCGTCACGGCGACGGGCGCGGTCTCCGACCTGGTCGCCGAGCAGCGCCGCTGATCCTCTACTTCGACACCTCGGCGCTGGTGAAGCTCGTGGTGGTGGAACGGGACTCTGAGCTAGCGTCCGCGCTGTGGTCTGCGCCGCTGGACGCTGCGTCGAGCATCCTGTCCTATCCAGAGGGCCGCGCAGCTCTCGCGGCCGCGCAACGCGGCGGGCGCTTGACGACCAGCGCGCACGCCCAGGCACAGGCGGACTTCGATTCTTTGCACGACGAGCTGCTCGTTGTCGGCATCGACGGTGCGCTTGCGCATCAGGCCGGAGATCTCGCCGAAGAACTGGGCCTGCGCGGCTACGCCGCGGTCCACCTCGCAAGCGCGCTCTCGCTCGGCGCCGACACTGCGCTTGTCAGCTGGGATGAAGACCTCAGACGCGCAGCGGGCCGCTGTGGCTGTGCCATTGCTCCCGCAAACTGACCCGCGCGTTCGCTAGACGTTGGCGCAGGTCCGGGAAGCCCTATTAGTTTACATAAGATAGATTATCGAGCATTCGGCATCGGCGGCAGGGGCGCCGCACGTTCATTGCCTGCCATGCCCGAGCTCGTGTCAGGCCTGGACCTCGGGCTTGTGCTCATTCCCCGCCACTCGTGTCGCAGGTAGAGAGGCGCGCAGTCCTGGTGCAGCGCTACGGTTGCTGCGCAGACATCATTACGCGCGGCTTGAGGAGGCCCGCAATGTCAGGTCGTTGGACGCTCAGGCGTTGTTGCGGCCGTGAGGCTGGTCCAGGTGACCGCCATCGTTGGCGTCCGGTCGTCGTCGTCGTCGCGGCCGCTCACGTCGTTGGGGCCGTCGTGATGCGGCTCCGCGGGTACCGCATCGGTGGCAACGTCGTGGTGCGCTGCCGTAAGGGACATCTGTACACGACGATCTGGATCCCTGGAGCGTCGCTGAAGGCGCTTCGCCTCGGCTGGTGGAGATTCCAGCGTTGCCCTGTCGGCAAGCACTGGTCGATCGCGACGCCGGTCAAGGAATCCGTCCTGACCGAGGAAGAGTTGAACGCCGCGCGCGGCAGCAGGGACATCCGAATCCCCTGACCGCCTCCGCGGTGAGCTGGCAACCCCTCCCCGCCGTCGCCGAGTCTCCCGACGCGCCAGCGTCCGGAGACTCGGTCGACGGACTGGTCGCTTGCTAGTGCGCCATGTACTCGTGCACGGGGAACTCGCGAATGTCGGGTGCGGCGGAAACGCCGCTGGCGCCCATCGCGGGTCCAATCCGCTCGGTCGAGAAGCGGTCGAAGTGCCCGCGCGACTCCCAGTAGTCGATCACGCCCCAACCGCCGTCGATCGGACCGGATGAGTGGAAGATGAGCCCGTCAGGCGGATTGCCTACAGGGTCGACCGCCGCGTGAAGCTGGTCGAACTGCTCGGCCGTGACGCCAGCGAGCTTGAGACGTATTCCTACAGCCATCGTGTCCCTCCGTTGGTTGCTTGAAGCGGCGACTGTACGGCCAGCTACTTGGCAGCCTGGGACTACCTTGGTGATGCCCCCAGCGGCGCCAAGCAGATGATCGCCGCGTGCAGAGAGTATGACGACCGTGGACCCGGCGCCTTCGAAATGCCGGCTGGCGTGATCGCCTGAGATTGGGTGCCGTTAGTAAACGCGGCATCAACCGACAGGTAGTGTCAGGGATCGAGGGACGCGATGGCGCGTTCTAGTTCGCGACGTGCGATGACGCGAGCTACGAGCCAGCCCGGTTTGCGGTCGGCGCTTTCAGTTGGTCCGAGCGGTCGAAGCAGCACGCGCAGCTCGCCAACCCGCAAGCGTAGCCACGGCGAGCGGCCCTGGAGCGTCTTGACATCGACGTTCTCGGCGCCGGCGACGAACTCCGCGAGCTTGTCACGCACACGCCCCACATCCTGACGTGGCAGCTTGCGCAGGTCGCGCTCCGCGCGCCGCGCAATCTCGATCCGGTGAACCGGCTCAGCCACAGGCAGTCATGTCACGCTCGCCACACGACGCAGCGGCGGTGAGCTAGACGCCGAGGTCGGCGAACACGTCATTGGCGCTACGCGTCCGACCCTCACGCAGGTCCTCATCGGCAGCGGCAATGTCCTCAAGGTACCGCGGCGCCTTCGCCAGCACCAGATCCTCAAGATCGCCAGCGTCGATCGGCACGACAGCAGCCACAGGCACGCCGTGGCGTGTCACGACGGCCGGACGGCCACTAGCCGCAACACCAGCCACAACGCCGCTCGCGTTCCGCGAAAGCTCCCTGATGCTCACCGTCGACACGATCCGACAAGTGTACCCACACTTGTCGGACATTACGAGCCGGCGGCCACGCGACATCACTTGTCGGCTGCGGCCACGCTCTTTACCGGCACCCCCACTACTGCACCTCGGTGTTCTCGCCTGCGAATCCGCCGAGCGCGCGCGCCGCGCGCTACCGGGCAGACGCCCAAGCCTTCGCCCGCGGCGAGCGCGCAGACGATCTCCCCATCGAGCTCCGCGGGCGCAGGTATGAACAGCCGTGAGCAAACAGCCACCCCGTAGCGCCCGGAACCCGAGGTCTAAAGAGTTCTAGAAGATCTAGAGAGGTCTAAACGGACGCGTGCGCGCACGACCCACGCAAGCCGCCCCCGACCGAAGCCAGAATGGTACGCGCCCCGCGTACTCGCGGGTACGCAGCGCGCGTACCGTTGCCGTTTGGCTCTGTAACAGCGAGCCAGATGCTTTGGAGTTCACTCCTCCTCCGCGAACCAGTAGCCGTCATCGCAGTAGGCCAGACTGACGGCGCGGAGCGCCATCCGCTTGCCGCGCACGTCCGCGACGCGTCAGGGTGCAGATAGGGTGGCTGGGTTTCGGCAATCCGGTATCGCGCTGCATGGTGCGCCAGCCATCAGGAATAGCGGGTAAGACAGCGCGAGATCGGCGCTTGTTAGGAGCCAGTGACCGTGAATGCGTGCAAGCGGGACGCCGCCGCCACGTTCGACCACAAACGCTCTGGCAGTGGCGCCGGGTTCGGCCGGCATCCCCGCTCCTGGCTGGCGACGAATGGTTGCCCCCGCAATGCCGTGCAGAGCTTGGGCCAGCGGCTCGGTCCACTTCACGCGTTTGAGGATGGCGGTCGCCAGCGGCCCGCACGGCCCGTGTTTCGGGTACGCCAAGCCCAGAAAGAACGTCTCCCCCGACGCCGTCATCAGCGAACAGACCTGAGGCCCGTCATCCGCGCGCATCGCCATCACCATCTGCGTCAGCGTG
The DNA here is from genome assembly GCA_049512455.1 of Solirubrobacteraceae bacterium. Lineage (GTDB taxonomy): Bacteria > Actinomycetota > Thermoleophilia > Solirubrobacterales > Solirubrobacteraceae > Palsa-513. Next base: position 20,906 of record JBEKXB010000009.1, read on the forward strand.
CCGCGGACATTGCGCGGCACGCTACCGGTGCCTGACGACATCGCGGCCACCGCGACCACGGCCGCCACCAGAACCGCCGCAAGAAACGCGAGTCGTCCCCGCATTGCCCAAGAAGAATAGGCCCTGCGGTCGCGACGTCTCCTCGCGCCAGCGCTCATCGCGCTACGGCGTCTTGGCAGCGTGGGTCACCTACGGCAGAGTGGCGTAGCCCATGCCGTTGGTGTCGGCGGCTTGGAAGGAATGGTCGCAATTGCGGCGAGCGTCACGAAGCTGGCGGTCGCGCGTCTGATGGCGTCGTCGTACGTCACACGTTCGGCGCTGTCGTCGTGAAGAACAGGGCTACGCAGCGAACAGGCCGCCCAAAGTCGCAGTATGCTCGGGCCGATTTTCTGTTGCGTGTGGCGTGAAGGCGAGGTCAGCGACGGAGCGCTGGAGCAGGTCGAGTGTTGCGGCCGCCATCCTTTCGACCGTCGTGGTGGCGGCGTCCGTGTTTGTCGCGGTCCGCGACTACGGCAGCCTGCCCGCGAACGAGCTGGCGGCGCGGGCCGCTGCCCAGGCGCTGCTCGCGCAGGTGCGGCTGCCGCCGGGAGCGAAGCGCTCAGTGGTCGAGCCGGCCGGCGACCTCGGCGCGCTTGCGCACCCCAGGGCATCGATCGTGGCCGCTCAGCCGGGCATCGGAGGTGGCACCAGGCCGGCGACCGCGGGCGACGTCGTGGACGACTACGCCTTCTGGACGATCTCTCGCGCACACCTCAGCCCAGCGGACGTGATCGACGAGGTGAGCCACGACCGCTACTTGAATGAGACCGTGTTGCGGAGCGAGGAGGGTGCCTTTGCGAATTCCAGCGACACGGAGTTCTTAACGGAGAACCGTGTCGACATCGTGTGGCCGGCGATTACTCAGCGCGTCGACGTTCGTGATCTGGAGGTGCAGGCTGTTCAGCTGCAGGACGGCAACGTCGGCATTCGCGTCGATGCGCTCGCGACCCCCTACCAGCAGCGTCCGGCCAGCGAACGGATCCCGTCCGGCGCCAGCAGGATGGTGATGCGCGCTGGACCGAACAGCTGGTCCGGGTATTGCCGGTTCGGGGGCCCAGAAACGGTGGTCACAGTCACCTCGGCGGCAACGATCCGTCGTGTAGTCGCACTTCTCAATTCGCTGCCGCTCGCCAGTGACGAACTGCTGGTCGGTGATGACGAACGCATCGCGAGCCCGTCGCCGCCGGGATGGCCCGGCTGTGTCCCCGTTCTTCTGCAGATGACGTTCGCGACGAAAGGAGCCAGGGTGCCGCTGGCTGTTGCGGCGGTCTACAGCGGGTTGTGCGGCGGGCTCCAGCTGACGATAAGAGGTCACACCGAACCGGTGCTCGGCGCCCCCTATCCAAACTGTCCACCAGCGACCCCACTCACGGCATCGCCGACGTTCCTGGGGCGGCTGCTGGCCGCCGGCGTCAACTACCCGCCGTGGCTCTCATTGAGTTGGTGAGGGGCGGGCTATGAAGCGCCGGCGTCCGCCGCGTGGCGGGCATGCCACGGGCCTTACCGTGACTTTTCTCACGGGTGTTCGTCGCGGGCCGACCCCTGCTTGTCGGTTGATGCCAGGTTGCTTGATAACGGCACCCCAGATCGCCGGGCCTGCCGGCCGCTTCTAGGGGCGGCTCGGGTTCGCGACGAACGCCGCGCTCGTCACGGGGCCCGAGGGGTACGTGAGGTTGCGACTGGCGCTGCAGCGTTCGGTAAGCGTGTCGCACATCAGGTACTGCAGCTGCCCGGCCGCGTCGTACCAGACGGCGACGTGCCGGCCGCTCGCGTCGAGAAACGTCGGCTGGTAGGTCTCGGGGATGTCCTGTGCCATCACCTCGTAACCGCCGTCGAGGAACCACTTGACCGAGCGGAGTGCCAGGCGGTTGTCGCGGACGGTGAGCGTGACGAGCGCCGCACCAGGATGGCTGGAGCCGCCACGGAATACGCCTTCGGCGGCGATGATCGTGCTGCCGCTCCAGTCCCCTTCGGCGGCCAGGGCCGCGCCGTACGCCGACTGCTCCATGCGGACCGCCGAGAGCAGTCTGTCGTCGCGTACCCGCAGCAGGGTGGCGAGGTCCTCAGAGCGGTCGGAGCTCCCGGATGGTCCGAGCCGTTCAGTGTCAAGCAGCGCCTCGGTGCCCGCGGGGTTGACTGCGACGACCGTAGAGAACGGCCCCTGCCACTCGCGCGGACGGCTGCCCACGATGCGCTGCCGGCCTGGGCCGTAGAGGATCACCAGGGGGCCCGGGTGCGCCGCCTGGACGCCGCCGTCGTTCACGAGCAGGTCGTGTCCCGCCCAGACCGGGCCTGCCCACGCCCCTTCGCCGCTCCACGTACTGGGCGCTCCGCTCAGGCCGTCCGCCACCGCAACGCGGGCGGTGAACTCGCCGAGGCTGGAGTTGAACGAGACGTAGTGAACGTAGGCGATCTCGCCATCGCGGCTCCAGGCGGGGTCGCAGGCGTGCGTGGCGAAGCTGGTGTGCTCGCCGGTCGCGAGGTCCAGCACCTCCAGCGCGGGCCAGCCACCCCGCGAGGTCCCATACATCACGTAGCGCCCGTCCGGCGAGCGCAGCAGTGATCTGCACGCGCCGATCTCGTAGCCGGTGAGGCGGTACGACCGGCCATCCGGTGCGAGCCGCAACGTGTTGCCGAGCACGTACGGCAGCGCCGGCTGGGCGCTGCCAACCACGAACCAGAGCTTGGCAGCGCGGCGGCCGACGATGTTCAAGTAATGCGACCGGTCGCGCAACGGCACCGGGCACCGCGACGTCTCGGCGCAATCCGGGCGCGACCGTGCCGCCAGGGCAACGGGGCGCGGGACGGCGGCCGATCCGCACCCGCTCAGCCCCGCCGACAACAGGACTGCGGCTGCCACCGACTTGACGCAGAGTCGCATGAGGCAAGTATCGCTCCGCGAGCGGTCAGCCGGTCATTCCGTCTCACCCGGTGCGCGAGACCTTGGCGGAGCGATCTCCTCCTCACCGCCGGCCGAGCCGCGGCCGCCGCTCGCCGAGCGTCAGGTCGCTTTTGAGTGCTCGGCCACCGTGAGCTCCGCCCACGGCTCGATCTCGAGACGCCCGTCGGGGATCACCTCGCCGCTCAGCACGGAGCGGCCGTAGGAGCCGTCTGCGAGGCGCGCCTCGGCGCGGCCGATCGCCTCCAGGCGGCGCCTCAGCAGGACCGCGAGCGCTTCTCCGGTCTCGCGCTCGACGAGCTTGTCGGCTTGGCCGGAGGCGTCGTCCTGGCGGTCGGTCTGGTCCCCTGCGCTGCCGCCGACGCGGGCGAGCTTGGCCTCCGTGTCATGCCGTGCCTTTTCCAGCAGCTCGTGTGCTCGTTCGGGTGTCATGGTCGCAACCTTAGCCTGTCTGCCCGCACGACCTCGGCCCCGGAAGAGGCCTAGGACGCCTCGTCGACGAACGCGCGGAGCGCGTCCTTCCCTCCGCTGCGCACTGGTTCGCCGTGGGCGAGCAGCAGCACGTCGAAGTCGAGCGTCAGCAGCCGCCGGTAGGCGGCCTTCAGGCCGGCCTTCGTCTGCGCCGGGTTGTCCATGAGGTGCTCCGGGACAAATGTCAGGCCATCGCTCCCAGGCCAGCGCACGACGCCATCGGCGCAGGCGAGCGCGCGATGCGCGGGAATGTAGAGCGCCGTCTCGTCGGGACAGATCGCATCGACCTCGTGCACCGCGACGCCCCCAGGCAGGACATCACCGAAATCAAATGGCGTGACCGGGCCGCGTCCATCAAGCTCGTAGGCGCCGTTTCGGATGCAGTGGATGGTGCAGCCGAACCGCTCGCGCAGCCGCCAGCTGTCGCGGTCGTGGTGGCGATTGGTCAGCAGCACGTGCTCCGGTATCGCATCAACCGACTCGAACCACTCGAGTCCCTCGGCGGGAGCAACTGGGTCGATCACGACGCGCTCCTCACGCAGCAAGTACGAGTGCACCACGGCATGGATGCGCTCATGTTGCGACGCCCAATGCCACAAACCTGAGCCGATCTCGTCCATGCTCGGAAAGGAAGCCTAACGCGGAGGGAGATCGGTTCGCCCAGCCAAGCGGGGCTCGTCGCTCAAAACGGGTCGGCCGGCATGACGAGCGGCCTCCACGTCGATCCAACCAGGCGTTCGGAGACCGCCTCGATGCGCTGCCCGGCGGTCACGCCACCGACCGCATTGCACGCCGTGACGGCCACGCATGACACGCCGCCGGTGAACGCCTCCGACACCCCCCCACTCACGATCGTCATCGTCTGCCAAGCACCGCTGTCGAGCTCCTCAGCGAACGGCGTATCGAGCGCCGCCGTGAGGCTCGTCGGGGTGTCGCCGACGACGACGCAGCGCTGGATCGTTGTGCAGCTCACGCCGTAGAACGCTGCGGCGGGCGTCGTCGACGCCGGCCAGAGGCGGCTGACTTGATCGCCGGCGATGCGCAGCACGAGTGGCTGCGCGCCTGCCGAGCCAGCCGCACCAGTCGTTCCGACAGCCAGGCACCAGCCGGCGGTTGGGCATGACACGCCGGAGAGCGCCGGCGTGTCGGCGATCGGGGGAACCTGCACGCGGCGCCAGACGCCCGCGGCGTAACGCTCGACGAGCACCGCTTCGCCGCCGGCGGAGAACGACGTGCCAGCCGCCACGCAGTCATCCGGCGCCGCGCAGGACACGGCGCGCAGCAGCGCCTCGTTGCCGCCGGCCGGCAGCGACGCCGTCGCAAGCGCCGTCCATGAGACGCCGTTCCAGCGCTCAGCGAGCGGCGTCTCGAGCTCCGTGCTGCCGACCGCCACGCACCACGTGGCGGACAGGCAGGAGACAGCGGCGAGCGTGTTCGTCCCGTGCGGCAGCGGAACGGACGCGACCGCCCACCGCTTGCCGTCCCAGATCTCGCTGAGCGCGCCAGCCGGCCGACCGCCGACGGCGAGGCACCACCTCGCGGACACGCACGATATTGCCGCCAGCTGCGAGTCGCGTCCGATCGGGCTGACCGGGGCCGGCCGCCAGCGTCCGCGCCGGAGCACCTCGCCGAGCGGTTGGATCGACGAGCTGAGCGCGATCTGTCCGACGGCGACACACTCCCCGCCGCCAACGCATGACACGCCGTTGAACGAGCTCTGGAACGCGGCGGCTACGGACCCGCTTGCGGCAGCGCCGCCCGGCCACGCCGGGAGCGCGGCCAGCGCCAGCACACAACCGAGCAGGCACGTGCGGCGCAGCGCCGGTCGCAGCGTCGGCGTGCCGCGCGCGGCCCCCAACCGATACCCGGCAGCTGTCACGCTGAGAACCGTACACGCGGCAGGCGGTGCCGCGAACGGCCGGCGGCAGGCAGACCGACGCGCACCGCTGCGCGCCCCCGCCGCCCAAACTCCGTAATGTGGGTACCGATGCGCATCGGCACCCACCGCATCCGAACGTGACCGACGAGACCGAGTCCGATCCCGGATTCGCCTTCGACCTGAGTGCCGCCGAGCTACGCGCCGACAGCACGGACCTCCGTGTCCTCGTCGACGCGCTTGCCGTGCGGCTCGAGAACGCGCTACCGCGGCTGGTCGTCGTCAGACGCCGCAAGGTCGGCGGCTTCCGCTCCAAAACCACCGAGCTGGAGTCGATCACGTTGAGCCTCGGTGACGCACGGTTCGAGCTGAAGCGTGCCGCGGTGGGCTTTGAGTGCACGCGTCACGAGGTGGTGCGCGGCATCACCCTGAGGCGCGAGCAGCTCAAGCTGGAAGACTGGATCCACGCTATCCTCGGGGCCGTGAGCGATGTCGCAGAGTTTGGTGAGCAGGCGCGCATCGCTCTCCAAGGGCTGATTCGATGACTCCGCTGTTCGGCCGTGGTGCCGCCGGCCCCGATCAGGCCGAGCAGCAGCGCGCTGTCGCGTCGCGGGAGCGAATCGAGGCCGGCGGGATCTCGCTGGCGGCAGCGGAGCGGCTCAGCGCCCTAGCCCAGCCCGACGGCGCATCCGGCCCGTTCGGCAGCGACCTATCCGTCGACGAGTTTGCGCTGCTCGCACGCCTCGGCATCACGCCGGTGACGCTCGTGATGGGCTCGTCGATCTACCACACGGGATGGCAGAGCGGCTACATGTTCCCGATCGGTGAGGTGCCGGTGCTCTCGACTGCCTACAACGAGAGCCGGCGTCTCGCGCTCGGCAGGCTGCTCGAGGAGACCCGGACGGCGGGCGCTGACGCCGTCGTCGGCGTGCGGATCACACAGGGACGCCACGATTGGGCTCCTGGCGCAGTGGAGTTCATCGCCGTCGGCACAGCGGTCCGCTTGCCAAAGCAGTTGCGCGGCGACGCCGGCAGCGAGCCGGTGCTGTGCGACCTCTCCGCGCAGGAGTACTGGAAGCTGTGTGCTGCCGGCTTCCGGCCGGTCGGAATCGCTGCTCATACCAGTGTGCACTACGTCCCCGCTACCTGGCAGACGCAGATGGCGCAAGGGACGAGCATGTTCAGCGGCGGCGCCTCGTGGACCAACCAGGAGCTGCCCGAGTTCACGCAGGGCGTCTACGACGCACGCGAAACAGCGATGCGCTACCTCACCGCCCAAGCAGCCAGCTACGGCGGCGACGGAATCGTCGGCGTAAAGATCGACCAGACCTCGCACACCTACCGCACCCGTCGCGGCGGCTTCGAGCACGAAGACCTGATCGTGACGTTTCACGTCATCGGCACCGTGGTTCGCGAGGCGCCGCCAATCGACGAACTGCCGGCGGCGCTCGGTGTCCTGTCACTGAGCCCCTCCCCTTCCTGACCCACCCGAAAGGATCGCAGCCATGGCGTATGACCCGCAGAGCACCGAAGGTCTACCCGAGGCGGGTCGTGCCCGGCTGCAGCAGAACCGTGCCGGCCTCTTCACGAGCGACCTGTCCGTCAACGAGTTCCTGCTCGTCCGCCAGGCCGGCTTCCAGCCGCTCGGCCTGGTGATCGGCTCGAGCATCTACCACATCGGCATCCAGCTGGCGGCCTACCGCCAGAACCAGGAGCTCACCGTCCTTTCGCAGGCGATGTACGAGGCGCGCGAGCTTGCGATGACGCGCATGGAGGAAGAGGCCGACCAGCTCGGCGCTGACGGCGTCGTCGGCGTGCGTCTCGACATCGGTCGCTACGACTGGGGCGAGAACATGGCTGAGTTCATCGCCGTGGGCACCGCCGTCAAGCATCGCTCCGGCGCGCTGCATCGCGCTCCGTCGGGCCGTCCGTTCACCAGCGACCTGACCGGTCAGGAATTCTGGACGCTGCTTCAGACAGGTCACCGGCCGGTGGGCATGGTGATGGGTTCGTGCGTGTATCACGTCGCGCATCAGACGATGCGTCAGTCGATCAAGAACACCGGCCAGAACGTCGAGCTGCCGAACTACACGCAGGCGCTCTACGACGCTCGCGAGCTGGCGATGGAGCGCATGCAGGCCGAGGCGCTCACCGCCAAGGCTGAAGGGATCGTCGGCGTCGACATCCACGAGCGCTCGCACGGCTGGGGCAGCCACGTCATCGAGTTCTTCGCGATCGGCACGGCGATCATCCCGACCGAGGGCAGCGAGGACCACGTGATTCCCGCCCCGCAGGTCGTGCTCGACCTGTCCTGAGACGCGCGACCCGACCACGCCCGGCGGCACCGCACACAGCCGCAAGCGTTAACGTTCGGCGGGCGAATGGCGGCGAAGCGTCGGCGACACGGCAAGCGCTGGCTGACACGAGTATGTGCCGGCGCTGTCGTGGTCGGCGCGGGCGGCATCGCGGCCTTCCTTGGGCTCGAGGAGCTTGCCGGCGCGGCCGCGGGCGCCGGCCGGCCGGTAGACCCCTTCACGACGCCGGCGATGGTCGCCTTCCTCCACCATCGCACGGGCTACATCAGCGCCGGGCTCTATGACGTTGCGACCGGGACGACGTTCCTCTACCACCCGAACGATCGCCAGCAGACCGCGAGCATCGTGAAGGTCGACATCCTGGCGACGCTGCTCAGTGAGCGGCAGCTGGTCGGCGAGCCGCTGAGCGAGGACGACAAGGACCTCGCGACGGACATGATCGAGCAGAGTGACAACGACGATGCCACCGCTCTGTGGGAGGAGGCCGGCGGCGCAGTCGGGATCGCGGCGTTCAACAAGGCGGCCGGGATGACGCAGACGACGCCCAACCCCGACGACTACTGGGGCGAGACGCTGACGAGCGCACGCGATCAGCTGCTGCTGCTCCGCCGCGTGATGCTGCGCAACGACCTGCTCCACTACCAGGCGCGCGACTACGCGCAGTACCTGATGGAGAACGTCACGCCGTTCGAGCGCTGGGGCGTCTCCGCCGGTCCCCCGCCAACTGTCACGGTCGCCCTGAAGAATGGCTGGGTGCCGATCGTCGGCTCCGACTGGCAGGTCAACAGCATCGGGTCGATCGACGGTGACGGCCGCCACTACCTGATTGTGATCCTCACCAGCGGCGACGACGGCGAGAGCTACGGGATCGACACGATCGAAGGCATCTCGCGAATCGTCTGGTCGAGCATGCCGCGGACTTCGACATCGGCATCCTTCACCGCAAGCACCGCCGGCTGATCAGCGGCAAAGCGTTACTCTGCCCTTGACCTTGCCAGCACTTCCAGCTCATTCATCGCGCATCACCGTTGCGCTGAGCGTTGCGCTCGCGCTGGTGCTGTGTGCCGCGGCGGCTGTCGGTGCGATCGCCGTTGCCGGCAGGACCACCTCGGTGGCCACGCCGAGCCGCGAAGTCGCGCTCGCGCCGCAGCCCATCAAGCTTCGCCACGCGCCGCTCGCGACCCCGGCCAACCCTTTCACCACGACCGCGATGCGCCGCTTCCTCGCTTCCCGCTCCGGCAACATCACCGCGGGCGTTTACGACATCGGCGCGCACACGACATTCCTCTACCACCCCGACGACCCGGAGCAGACGGCCAGCATCATCAAGGTGAACATCCTCGCGACGCTGCTCGACGAGTATCAGGCCCGCGGCGAGTTCCTCGGCGGTGAGGATCAGGAGATCGCCACCGGCATGATCGAGGAGAGCGACAACGACGACGCAACCGACCTGTGGGACGAGGAGGGTGCGCCGGCCGCGGTCGCCGAGTTCGACGAGCGCCTGCACATGACCGAGACGACGCCCAGTTACGCCTGGGGCCTGACCGAGACGACGCCGCGCGACCAGCTCCGTCTGCTGCGCCACGTGGCGCTCCCCAACCACGTGCTCCACTACGCAGCGCGCGACTACGAGCTCGGCCTGATGGAGCACGTTATTTCGATGGATTACTGGGGCATCACGGCCGGCCCCCCGCCGGGCGTGACGGTCGCCGTGAAGAACGGCTGGCTGCCCGTCGCCGGCGGCTGGCAGATCAACAGCATCGGCATGATCCACGGCGACCACCGCTACTACCTGATCGCGGTAATGACCAATGAGAACCCCGACGAGGCCTACGGCATCGACACGATCGAGGGGATATCGCAGCTCGCCTTCGCCGGCCTGCGCAACGAGCCGGCCCCGCCATCAACCGGTTCGACCTCCGCAACCGGTTCGACCGGCGCAACCGGTTCGAGCGGCGCAACCGGCTCTAGCTCATAGCTGGAAGCGCCCGTTGGCGTAGATCTCGAGCTCGCTGCCGTCGCGCAGCGTTGCGGTGACCCGCCGGTCGGTTGTCGAGACGATGTCGGTGTGCACGCTCGAGTCGTTGAAGCCGAGCCGCTCCCACTCCTTGCGGCTGAGCGCGGCGGGGTCGCCCGCATAGCAGTCGTGGTAGGAGTTGCCGAGCGCGATGTGGGTGTTGCCGCAGGGCCCCCCCACGTTCTCGTCGAACAGCGTCTCGGCCATGAACTTCGTGATCCGCGAGAAGCGCGTGTCGGTGAGCGAGAACTCGCCCACCTTGTCCGCGTTCTCGGTCGCGACCATCTCGGTCAGGACCTCCTCGTTCTGCTCCGCGGTCGCCTTCACGACCCGGCCGCCGGCAAACTCGAGCCGAATCCCCCGCACCAGGTTGCCGTAGCGGTACAGCGGTTGGTTGAAGTAGATCCAACCCTCGGTGCCGCGCCAGTCGGGGCTGGTGAAGATCTCGAAGCTCGGGATGTTGCGTCCGCTGCCGCCGACCCACTTGCGGCGCTCGCCGAGCTTGATCCGCAGATCGACATCGGCGCCGAGCACGTGCAGCGACTCGATCTGCAACGCGTCGAGCCGCGCGATGTAGAAGGCGATCTGGCCGCTCACCTCGCGCCAGCGCGCGATCGGGTCAGCCTCGTCGAGGAAGCAGGCGTCGCTGATCTGCTGCCAGTACTCCTGCTCGCTCATCCCAGCCTCGGCCGCCATCGCCGGCGTGCCGTAGAGCCCGAGCGTCCAGGTGAACTTGCCGGCATTCTCCTTCTCGTTCCGCCACTCCATCCATGGCTTGGACGCCTCGCCGTGGCGCATGATCTTCGCCGGCGGCACGCCCTCCAGCGCGCGCATGTCGGCGTCTGAGATGACGGCGACCATGTGATCGATCTGATCGATCAGGCCACGCCGGTAGCGCGCCGGGAAGAACTCGATCTGCTTGTCGCTGGCAAGCTCGTAGAAATCGCGCCCAAGGTTGTACGCCGCGTCGTCATCGGGCAGGTACTGCCCGACAGCGTGGGCGCCTGCGCGCAGCACCGCGCGGTTCAGCTCGACATACAGCGGCTTCGCGGACTCAGGCGCGGTGATCAGCACGACATCACCCGCTGCGACTCCGTTTCCGCCACCGAGGGCGAAGTTGACCAGCACGCTGGCGTAGCGCTCGATCGTCTCCGGCGACGGATGGTATGCCACGACCGCCCAGGACCCTATCCATAATCCCGCGTCCGCGGATTTTTGCGGAGAATGCGCGATCCTCCGCGAGCCCCCCTTGCGCGAGCTCAGCGCCCTCCCTATCTTCTTCCCAGACGCGGAACGAGCCGTAAAGAGCGAGGCCACCGAGGTGTGAGGCCGCGCCACCAGGAGACCGGGATGCCCCTTCGGGAGCGCTCCGGAGGAGGGTTCCTCAGCCGGCTCGCTTCCGCGTCTTCCTCGTTTAAGGCGCTGGACTCGCCTCGCCGCTGCGCCGCGAGCTGATGCCGCGTGCTGCGAGGACGCCGCCGATCGCGCCGAACAGGTGGTCCTGCCAGGAGACCCCCGTGTGTGGCACGAGGCTCAGCAGCAGTGCCGCGCCGAACAGCACCGCGACAACCACGCCGACGACGATCTGCAGCACGCTGCGCGTGAAGATCCCCCGCGCCATCAAGAACGTCGCGTAGCCGAAGACGACGCCGCTCGCCCCGATCGTGTCAGTCCCGGAGGAGCTCAGCCCCCAGGCGCCAAGGCCGCTGATCAGCGCGACGATGACGGTGACGCCAATCAACTGCCCGGCACCACCCAGCGCGATGACGATGCCGAGGATCACGAACGGGATCGTGTTGGAGATCAAATGCGCGAAGCTCGCGTGCAGGAAAGGGGCGCTGAGGATCCCGGCCAGGCCGGAGAGGTGGCGCGAGATGATCCCGTCGCCGTCGAGTTGCTGCCCATCGAGCGCGTTGATGATCTCGACGATCCACATCACGGCGACGAGCGCCCCGAGCACCACGAACCCGGCCGCGGATTCGTCGCGGCTGGCCTTCAGCTGATCGAGCGGGCGTGCCATCCCTCACAGTGTGCCTGATCGGCGGGTCGTCGTCTTTTGGGGCGGTGGTCACGCTTCGCGGCCGCGCACTTCACGGCGAAGCGCCCGCCGCCGTGACCGCGTCTAGACTCCCGGCCACGGCCGCGATGCCGACCTGATGTTCGATCAGCTCACCACTCGAATATTTGCCGACAGCGCCGATCTCGACTGCATCCTCACGCTGGCCGACGATCCGCGCATCTCGGGCTTCACCACGAACCCAACGCTGATGTGGAAGGCCGGCCTCCGCGACTACGCCGAGTTTGCGGGCCGCCTGCTCGAACGGATCACCGACCAGCCGATCTCGTTCGAGGTCCTCGCCGACGATCCCGGCGAGATGCGCCGCCAGGCACAGCTGATCGCGTCATGGGGTCAGAACGTGTACGTCAAGATCCCCGTCACCACGACGTCCGGCCAGTCCACCGCGAGCCTCGTGCGAGAGCTCGCCGAGAGCGGGATCAAGGTGAACGTCACCGCGCTGTTCACGACCGAGCAGGTCAGCGAGATAGCGAACGCGGTCAAGGATGGAGCGCCGTCATACCTGTCGGTGTTTGCCGGGCGGATCGCCGACGCGGGCATCGATCCGATGCCGATCATGGCCCGCGCCGTGGACATCGTCACCGACACCCCCCGCGCCGAGTTGATCTGGGCTTCGCCGCGCGAGCTGTTGAATGTCGTCCAGGCCCAACAGGTGGGATGCCACATCATCACGTTGACCAGTGCGTTGCTGGCCAAGCTTCCCAGCCTCGGCAAGGATCTGGAGGAGTTCTCCCTCGAGACGGTGCAGATGTTTCGCCGTGACGCGCTGATGGCCCGCTTGACGCTGTGACGGTCACAGTTCCACCTCGACCTTCGCGCGGGTCCCCCACTCCGTGCGATAGCAGGTGGCGATCGCGAAGATGCGCAGCGGACGCAGCACGCAGAGGGTCCACAGCGCCATCACCGGGGCGAGCAGAAGCGTGCAGATCTGAAATCCAAGGCCCTGATCGCTGCGCGCGATCGTGAGGTATTTCAGGTTGACCGTGAAGCAGCTGAGAACGGCGAGGATCACCAGCGCCAGGTCGATGCCGGAGTGCGTGAAAGCAGGGTCGACCACGAGGATGACGACCAGGGCCGCCGAGATCAGCACGAAGTTGACCCAGGCGATGAGGTGCTCCCAGTACGCGAGGCCTCGCAGCGGGAGGTAGCGGAAGTGCCACATGGAGCGGATCGTGGCGCCGCGTATCCAGCGTAGCTGTTGCCGCAGGTGATGCGACACCGTGCTGGGCAGCACCGTGAACGCGAAGCTCGTCGGTTGCTGCACTGTGCGGCCGCGGAGCTTGGCGAACAGGGTCAACAGGGTGTCGTCGGAGAATTGCACCGGACGACCGCGGAAGAACTCGTTCTCGTAGCCCGGGAGCGCATCGCGTACGACCGCTGCACGGTACATCGCGAAGTTGCCGCTGTTGACGAGCACGCAGCCGAGCTTGCTCATGGCGCCGCGCACGGTCAGCTGGAACGCCAGTATCCACGTGTCGGCGAGGCGAACGAACCACTTGCGATTGTTGTAGGCGAGGATGACTGACGCCACGGAGGTGATGTTGGCTCGGGCGAACGGCTTCAGGCCCTCTTCGACACAGCGCGCGTCGAGAACCGTGTCGGAGTCCATCGTCGCGAAGATGTCGGCGTCGTCGTCGCGGAAGGTGATCGCCTGGGCATGTCGTTTCCCGGCGTTCGGCACGTCAATCCATTCCAGGCGCGACGAGTGGCTGTGGCTCTGCTGGAGCCACCATTGACGCACAGCCATCAGCTCTTCAAGGTTCCGGGATGACCCGTCGTTGACGACCTGAACGCGCTGTACGGGGCGGGTCTGTTGCAGTATCGAGCGCAGCGCCGTGCGCAGAGCGGCGGGATCCTCGTTGAATACGGGGACATTGAGCGTGACGCGTGCGCGGTCGAGCTGCTCCTGCTGCTCCTCGGTGGTCGTGAACGGACCTTCCCACCACGACAACGTCACGTGCCACAGGAAGGCTGCGAAAGTCAGCGCCCAAACGAGGTCCAGCTCATGCCCGGGGCCACCGACCACTTTGAGGTAGTGGCGAAACAGCTGACGCCCGGTCCAGGCCACGGCCATCAGCAACACCGCCAGCAGCGGCGCCAGCGTGATCTTGCGGCGCAGCCACGCGGACGGGATGTCAGACATCGGTCGCCCGCTTGCCGGGGCGAAACGTGAGACGGATGATCAGCGCCGCGGCGAGCACGACGACGACGCAAGCCAGCGGCAGCCACAGCTGCTGCCAAACGAGCACGCCGGCGGCGGCAATGCCCCAGGCGCTGAAATGTGCGCTGTCGTCGTAGTCCATGGTCTCTCAGCCGCTGCTGCGCCGCGGCCCGCGCTGGCGCCGGGTTCTACGGCAGAATGCCTGCCACTTTCCTAGGCAGTCAACTACTGGGCGGTGTGGGTGGAGCAGGTTAGCGACCCGGGGCGGCAGGAGACGACGTCCGACGATTCGCTCTTTGCGCGCCGGCCACTCACCGCGCTGTCGGCGGTGGCCGCCGTGGGCGCTGCGGCATTCTGCTACGTCACGGGCGAGAACCTCGTCGTGGGCCTGCTGCCGCAAATCTCTTCCAGCCTCCACTCCTCCATTTCGAGCGCCGGGCTGCTCGTCACCTTCTACGCCGTCGTCGTCGTGGTGGCCTCCGCGCCGGCGACCTACGTGACGCGCAACGTGCCGCGCCGCTGGCTCCTGTCGATCATGCTGGCGACATTCGTGGTCGGCACGCTGGCGGTGGCGTTCGCCCCGAGCTACGGCTGGATGCTGGCTGCCCGGGTCCTCATCGCCGCATCGCAGGCGGTTTACTGGTCGATCGCGGCGGTCACCGCGGCGGGCCTGTTCAGCCCGCAGGCTCGTGGTCGCGCGGTTGCCGGTGTCCTCGTCGGCAGCTCGCTCGGAATCGTCCTTGGCGTGCCGGCCGGCACCTGGCTCGGGCAGCTGGCCGGGTGGCGGGTGCCGTTCCTCGCCCTTTCCGGTGCCGGTGTGCTGTGCCTTGGCGCGGTAGCGCTGCTGTTGCCCACGAGCAAGCCTTCCGAGAGCCATGCCGCCGCGGGCGCCGCGCCCGATGTGCGGCGCTATCGCGCGCTCGTGGCGACGACGGTCCTCGCCGTTGGCGGATTCTTCGCGGTGTTCACCTACGTCAGCCCGTTCCTGACCAGGATCAGCGGGCTACCTGGCCACGATGTCGCGCCGGTGCTGCTGTTGACCGGCGTCTCCTCCACCGTCGGGCTCGCGGCGGTCACGGCGCTCTATGGCCGCCACCCACGCGTCGCGACAGTCGCCCCGGTCGCCCTGCTCGCCCTTTCGCTCTGCGTGCTGTACGTGGTGGCCAGGGAAGGGTTGGTGGCTGTTGCCTTCCTCGCGACCGACAGCATCGCTCTGGGCGGACTGGGCATTGCGATGCAAACAGGCGTTCTTGTCGTCGCTCCGCGCAGCACCGACATCGCCTCAGCCTGGTACTCCGCCGCGTTCAACGTCGGCATCGCCGGCGGGCCTGTCCTGGGAGGGCTGGCGCTGTCGGGCTTTGGCTTGCGCAGCATCCCGCTGATCGGGGCCTGCTTCGCTGCCGCCGCGTTCGCCGTGGTGCTACGCGGCGGCTCAGCCGCTCGCGACGACCCGAGTAGGAGCGGGGCTCTGCAGGGCGGATGACGGGATGAACGGCATGTTGGCGCTGCTGTGGGACATGAACGGGGTTCTCGTCGATGACGAGCCCATTCAGGAGCGGGTTTGGCGGGCAGTCCTGGCTGACGCTGGCTTCGAGCTCGAGACGAGTTCCTGGCGAGCGCATTGCATGGGCCGCAAGATCGTCCCGGCGCTCCAGCGCCTGTTCCCTGCGCTCGACGATCGAGCGATCGGGCTGCTGGCGGCGGAGAAGCAGCGCCGCTACCGCCACCTCGCTGCCGGCGGCTTGCCGTTGGTGGCTGGCGCGTCTGAGCTGATCGCGTTGGCCGCGGCCCGATCGGTTCCGCAGGCCGTGGTCACCAGTGCCAGCGCTGTGGAGATCGCCCTGGTGCTGGAGCAGCTGCAAGCACACTCCTACTTTGACGTTCTCGTCTGTGGCGCTGACGTCAGCGCCGACAAGCCCGCGCCGGACTGCTATCTGCTGGCCTCAGCGCGCCTCGGCGTCAACCCGCAAGACTGCTGGGTGATCGAGGATTCACTGTTCGGGATCGAGGCCGCGCAGGCGGCGGGGATGCGGGTCATCGCCGTCACCACCAGCTTGGCTGCCGCCGAGCTCGAGCACGCCGACATGGTCGTCGATGGTTTTGATGTCGGCCTGCTTGCGACACTCCAGGCGCTCGCCGGCTAGATGCTCTCCCGCGCGCTCCGCCATCGGTTTGCCCTGCGCGTCACAGTCGCTCTGCTCCTGCTCGCGCTGCTGGCCTACGGGCTGCTCGCACCCTCGCGGCAGCCAGGGCTGGCGCCGCCGCTGCCGGGAGCGGCGCTGCGCGGCCCGGCAGTGAGCGTCGCAGCGCTGCGGGGGCGTCCTGCGGTGATTGCGTTCTTCGCCAGCTGGTGTGGTCCATGCCGCCTCGAGGCTCCAGCCCTGGAGCGCTTCGCGACCTCACCCATCGGTCGCGGCCAGATGATCGCGGTTGACTACGGCGACGTGCCCGCCAGGGCACGAGCCTTCATCGCCCGCTACCACTGGAGCTTCCCGGTGCTGAGTGACCCGAGCACGGCTTTCGGTGACGCCTACGGTGTCGCTCATCTGCCGACTACGGTGATTCTCGACGCGAACGGGCGCATCGTAGCCCGCGATTACGGTGCGCAGACGATCGCGAGCCTCGACCGCGCATTCCGCGCTGCGCGTTCGCTCAGCTAGCGATCGCGGACGTTCCGATGGCGCCGTGATCGAGACGCGACAGGACGGCCTTGACGGTGTCGCTCGGGATTGCGAACCCGATCCCGGTGTTGCCGCCCTGTTCGCTGGAGCCGGGCTCGTTGCTGGCGCTGCTCGCGATCTGCGAGTTGACGCCGATCACCTCGCCCGCCGCGTTGAGCAGCGGTCCGCCGGAGTTGCCCGGGTTCAGTGCCGCGTCGGTCTGGATCACGTCGTTGATCGCCGCGCCGTTGGGCGCCGCGATTGTGCGGTCAAGCGCCGAGATGACGCCAACGGTCAGCGTCTGGTCGTAGCCGTACGGGTTGCCGATCGCAAATGCCGGATCGCCGACGCGCACCGTGGCGGAATCGGCGAGGGCGAGCGGATGCAACGCGAGCCCACTCGGGTCGATCTGCAGCAGTGCGAGGTCCTTGGACGCGTCCACCCCGACGACCTTCGCGTGTCGTAGCGGGCCCTCACTGCCCCCTATCTGCACCTCGATCTTGCTTGCCCCTGAGACGACGTGGTTGTTGGTGAGGATGATGCCGCTCTGCGACAGGACGATCCCCGAGCCGGTGTCCGCATTCTCCGTGGTCCCGAGGAAGCTGCTCGATGTGCCGGTTGCCGAGATCGCGACGACGCCCGGCGCGTCGCGGTCGTAGATCAGATGCGCGAGCGGCTGATGACCAAGCTCATCCGCGGTGGCGACACCGGCGGACAGCGGTGGCGAGGAGACAACCGTCCGCTTCACGGTTCCGGTGGGTGCGAGCACGAGCACGGCGGCTGCCGTGACCACTCCACCGAGGGCGGCCGAGAGGATCATCGTGGCTGTCGGTCGGCGCATTGACAGGAAGCATCCACGCGGGACGTGAATCGCGTCTAAGACGATGATAAGCCGCCCCTAAGCATTACCGCGCAACTGTCGTCGGCTAAACGGCGCTGCACCATCAAGCTGGCCCGCCAGCTGCCGATACTCATCGGTGCGGGGGGTGTGTCCCTGGGCGCGCCCGGCCGGCAACGCCCACCACGACCACCAGTGACGCTCGAACTCATCCCGGACGGTCCCGCCGCGCAAGCGCAGGCTCCCGGTTGCCTGCCCGCTGGGCGTCAGCCGGACGTGTTCGAGCAGCTATTCGACCGCGTCGGTGGGATGCTCGCGATCGTCGATGAGGAGCGCCGCTTCGTCGCAGTGAACCGCGCGTGCGAGCGCGTGCTTGGCTGGGAGCCAGAGGTCCTGGTCGGTCAGTCGTTGCTGGACTGTGTCGAGCCCCACGATCCGCTCACCGTGCTCGAGAGCCCTGACCAGCTTCATGCCGGTGCGCCATGGCCGGCGCACACCGTGGAGCTGCTTGCTCGCCACCGTCACAAGGACGGCAGCTGGCGCTGGCTGCTGTGGAGCGGCTCAGCACAGGGTCAGCGCTGGTATGCCTCGGCGCGCGACGTCACCGAGTGGATCCGGCTCGAGCACCGCGTCGGGCGTGACCCGCTCACATTGCTGCCCAACCGCGAGGTGTTCAGCAGCGAGGTGACGCGCGCACTTGCACGCCACGAGCGTTCCAGCGAGTACCTCGCAGTGCTGTTCATCGACATCGACTCCTTCAAGCAGGTCAACGACAGCCTGGGCCACGTCGCGGGCGATCGTCTGCTTGCACAGGTCGCCGAGCGCCTGCGCGGCTCCGTCCGCGGCGGCGATGTCGTCGGGCGCCTCGGCGGAGACGAGTTCGTGATCCTCGCGGAGACCCTCGAGAGCGAGCTCGACGTGGTCGCTGTGGCGCGCCGCGCTCTCGCAGCGTTCGACGAGCCGCTTGACATCGGCAGCGGGCCGATCGTGGTGTCGGCCAGCATCGGCGTTGCCACTGGCACGGGACCGACCAGCACCGCCGACTCGCTGCTGCACGAGGCTGACATGGCGATGTACCGCGCCAAGGCGTTGGGAGCGAACCGCTTCGCGATGTTCGACGCGGCGCTGCGAGGCGACGTCGAGCGCCGGTTGGAGGTTGAACGCGATCTGCGCACCGCGCTTGCGGGCAACGAGTTCACGCTTCACTATCAGCCGGTCGTCTCGCTCGCCGACGGGCGCGTCGTCGGCTGCGAGGCGCTCGTGCGCTGGCAGCATCGCCGGCGCGGCATCCTTGCGGCCGACGAGTTCATGGCGTTCGCCGAGCAGAATGGGCTGGTCGTTCCACTCGGCGCGTGGGCGCTGCGTACCGCCGCAGCCCAAGCCGCATCCTGGCACGGCGTCGCTGGGGAGCTGGTTGTGTCGGTCAACGTCTCGCCACGACAGCTGACGGACGACGGATTCGTTGCGAGCGTACGCAAGGCACTCGATGACGCCCAGCTCCCGCCAGCCTGCTTCTGCCTCGAAGTGCCCGAGACCGCGGTGCTGGCTGATCCGCCGAAGGCGCGGGCCCGCCTCACTGAGCTGCGCGGCCTCGGTGTGCAGGTCGCGTTCGACGACTTTGGCACCGGCTACTCGTCGCTGCTGCATCTCGTCCAACTGCCGGTCGATCTGATCAAGCTCGAACGGACCTTCGTCAGCGGCCTCTCCGCAACGAGCGCCCAGCGCCACCGGGCGGTCCTGATCGCGGTCACGGGAGCGGCGCGCGAGCTCGGCATCACTGTCGTGGCTGACGGCGTGGAGCAGGAGGGGCAGCTTGCCGAGCTGATCGCAGCAGGTTGCGAGCGCGCGCAGGGCAACCTGTTCGCCCCCGCGCTGCCCGCGGCCGACGTGTCGTTCGAGAGCTATCGGGCGCGCGTCGCCGGCCGCACCTCTGGGCGCCAGCCCAGCCGCCGCTAAGCCTGCCTTCATCTTCATCCCCGAGGATTGTGGCCTTGACGCCCGAGCGCCATCACCTGCCCCATCCCCATCTGAGCCTCGAGAGCTTTCACGCTCGCGCCAAGGCGCGCGCGCGGCAGCGCGAGCGGCGTGATCGTGCACGCCGCATCCAAGCCCGCGTGGTGAGCGCCACCGTCGGCCTCTTGCTCGCCTTCTGGATGGTGATCGCGGTGCAGCTCGCGACCGGCAACGACCCCAGCCTCGTCCGCGACGCCCGCCTACGCGAGCTGCGCCTGGTCGCCAGCGAGGCGCAACGCGCCACGGTCCGTCGCCACGACGCACACGTCACGACGTTGCCGTCGACGCCCAGCACCACCGCCACGGCCGCCACGACGATCGACACTACGACCACCTCGACAACCACAACGGCAACCGCGACAGCACCGGCCCCCACAGCGGCCGCGACGCCTACGCCCGTGGCTGCGCCGACCCCACCCGCTGTCTCAGCGCCGGCGCCAGCCCCCGTCTCAGCGCCAACGCCAGTGATCACGGCACAGTCCTGAGCCGATCGTGAGTGCCGCGAAGCGGCAGCTCACGATCCTCGCTCAGATGCCGAAGTTGCCGAGGCCGAGGTGCGCCAGCGCGCCCTGCGCCTGCACGTTGAGCACCGCGTACTCGTTGGTCCAGATCAGTACGCCCATCGCTATCAGGACGAAGCCGCCGGCGAACACGACAACGCCGTAGTGACGCTTCACGACGGCGAACAGGCCCGCTGTGCGCTCGAACGCGAGCGATGTCGCGAGAAACGGGATCGCGAGCCCGGCGGAGTAGAACGCCAGCAGCAGCGCACCGTGCCACTCCGAGCGACTTGTGCCCGCGACGCCGAGGATGGCGCCGAGCGTAGGCCCGACGCACGGTGTCCAGGCGATCGCAAAGGCCGCGCCGGCGAGCACCGGCCCGCCCTTGCCGGCCCGCGCCAGCAGCCAGTCGGGGTGCCACTCCAGCCCGAGACGCGGAGCGACGGCGGCCGCGAGGTAGAAGGCCCCGAGGGCGATGACGACTCCGGCCGCGACACGATCGAGCAGCGCATGGTTGTCGACGAGGGCCGAGCCGATCGCTGTCGCCGTCAGACCGAACAGGATGAAGATCGTCGAGAACGTCACGATGAACAGCAGGCTCGGCCACAGCACTCGCCGTACGCTCACGCTGTCGAGCTCGCGCGGGCTCACCCCGACCACCGCACCCAGGTAACCGGGGACGAGCGGCAGCACGCACGGTGACAGGAACGAGACCAGCCCGGCCGCGATCGCGGCGAGCACGCCAACGCCTGATGCTGGATCGGACACGCGCAAGATCCTACGGAACGGCTGGTGCGAGGCTCAGGCGCTGCGCGCCGCGAGCGCGATGATCGCACGCGACAGCTGGCCTCCCTGCCACGCGATCGGCGATCGCCCCTCCTCCTCGACCAGCAGCTCGGCTCCCGGGATCGCCTGCGCGTACGCGGCGGCCGTCGCGAGCGGATGGTCTGGATCGGCCTCGTCGCGGCTGCCGACGACCAGCGTCGGTGCGCTGATCTGCGCGAGATCGGCGAATGACTCGAATGGTCGCGAACGTGGCACGGCAACGAGCGCATCAGCCACCGCGAGCGGGTGACGGTGCCGCGCCAGGCGCTGCTCGACCACGGTGGCGACCACTTCGCGCCAGGCGGCGGGCAGGCGCTTCACGTCGAACACCTCGACGAACCGCTCGGGACCACCGTCACGCAGCGCCTCGGCCAGTGCGTCCCAGCGCTCCAGGCGTGCCGGAGACCGCCGTGGGTCGTAGCCGGGTGTCACGAGCGCCAGCGCTGCGATCCGCTGCGGCTGCTCGAGTGCGACGCGGAGCGCGGTGTGCGCGCCCATCGACGCGCCAGCGAGCACGACGCGCGCCAGGCCCAGGCTGTCGAGCACGGCGACGAGATCCGCTGCGAGCGCGCTGTAGGAGTAATCACCATCGGCAGCGGGCGATGACTCGCCATGGCCGCGCGCGTCATAGAGGATCACGCGATGCCCGTGTCGCTGGAGCGCATGGGACCCCATCAGCAGGTAGCGACGCGTCGCCGTCAAGCCATGCAGGCCGACAACCGGGACACCCGTGCCGGCCTCCTCGAGTGTGAGGATCACGCCGTTTGCTGCGATCTCGCGCTTCATCGGGACGGATCGTAGGCGGTCATGCCTGCTCCGTCTGGTGGCGCGAGCAAGATCAACGTGTGAGTGAGATGCGACGGGTCATCGCACACCTCGACATCGATGCGTTCTTTGCCTCGGTCGAACGCCAACGTCACCCCGAGACCGCGGGCCAGCCGCTTGTCGTGGCTGGTAGCGGGCCGCGCGCCGTCGTGACGACCGCGAGCTACGAGGCTCGCCAGTACGGCATCGACTCCGCGATGCCGGCCGCTCGGGCCAGGGCGCTCTGCCCGCAGGCGATCTTCATCGCGCCCGACTTCACGGCCTACCGGGCGAAGAGTCGCGAGGTGTGGGAGATCGTCCGGGCGCGCTTTGCGATAGTCGGCCAGGTCGGCATTGACGAGGCCTACATCGATCTGACCGCGGTCCCGCGACCCCTGCCACTGCTGCGTGAGCTTGTCGGGGAGCTGAGCGATCGCACCGGCATGACCGTGTCGGTTGGCGTCGGCCCGTCGCGGCTCGTTGCGAAGACGGCCAGCGCGTCGTTCAAGCCGGCGGCGTTCGTCGCGATGGGACGCGAGCAGGCGGCGGTGCACTTTGCCGACCATCCTGTGCGGCTGCTGCAAGGGATCGGCCCCAAGACCTCCGAACGTCTCGCTGCGATCGGTGTCCGGACGGTTGGAGCGCTCCAGCAGGTCGATCTGGCGCTGCTCTCGGAGCGCTTCGGTGAGCGCCTCGCGCGAGCTCTGCAAGCGCGGGCGCATTTCTATGACGACAGCCCGGTCGAAGTTGTGCGCGTCGCGAAGTCACGGTCGAGCGAGGTGACGTTCCCGACTGACGTGAGCGACCCGGAGCGCCTGGAGGCGACGATCGTGCAACTGGCGCGTGAGGTCGCCGACGGATTGCATGCGCGCGCCCGGCGCGCGCGCACGATCGCCGTCAAGGTGCGACTTGATGACTGGACGACGGTCACGCGGGCGCACACGCTCACCCACTTCACCGACGAGCCCGAGACGATCGGCACAACAGCGCTCGCCCTGCTGCGCGCATACGCCCCACCCCGGCCGGTGCGACTGCTCGGCGTCCGCGCTGCGGCCTTCGAGGACGCCCAGAGCGGCGCGCGAGCTGACGCCCCCGGCCGTCAGCTCGCGCTCCCGATCTAGCTCAGTGGTTCGCCCACACGACCGTCAGGTCGCCCGCTCCGAGCGCCTGTTTCGTCGCGTAGGTGAGGTCGAAGTCGCGACCGGCCACATACGGTCCGCGGTCGATCACCGGGACTCGCAGGTAGCGATGGTGGTAGCGGAACGTGACCAGCGTTCCGCACGGCAGCGTCTTGTTCGCCACGCCGAGCATTGTGGCGGTCAGCTGCTGCCCGCAGGCCGTGGTTCCGCCCGGTCCATACCACGACGCGAGCACCTGGTGGTAGACGTTGACCCGCTCGGGTGTGCTCGTGACGTCCGGGAGCCCGCTGAGTCCGGCCACAGCGACGCGGACGGCGAAACTACCGAGGCGCGTCGACCGGAAGCGCACGCCAAAGTCGCCGCTGGGCAGACTACGCGACTGAGCGACATCGAACCAACCGTGCTGGCCGTGCTCTTGCAGAGCGACGATCTGGCGCCCGAGCGTCGGATCGATGGCTCCGGTCATCGCGACGTCATGCCCGACCAGCAGGTTGAAGCGCACTACGCGGCTCGACAGGATCGCTGTCGCTGGCGTCGTTGCTCCGGTTGGCGTCGTTGTTCCGGTCGGTGTTGCGGTGCTAGCCGGCGTCTGCGGCGCTGCGCTGCTGGCGACGGCCACACCGCCGAGTCCAGCACAACACAGCGCTATGACCGCGCCCACGGCGGGCGCGACCAGCTTTGAACTGATCACCATGCACTCCTTGCTTCTCGCCGCCTACGGGGTTAGCTGTCGGGCTCGCGGCCACGGCCGCAGCTCACCAGCGAGCCGCGATCCGTCGTCGCTACGGCCGCATGGACGCGGTCGATTCGCCCCATCCGAAGCGCGGCGCAGAACTCGCACCGTGCCTTCGGCAGTGGGTCCCCCGCTCGCCCTCGCAGTACGCAATGGCGACTCGGCGGTAGTACAACCGTAACCATCGTAACGGTCGGATCCGCGTTACGCGCCGCTAAGCGGACATTCTGGTCGGGCCGGGCGCGCCGGCGAGGAGTCCGTGCGGGGGATAATCCGGTCATGAGCCGACCGCGTCAGCTGCGCCTTGCGCTCGCCCAAGTCAACCCGACGGTTGGCGATATCGCGGCGAATGAGGCTCTGCTTGGCGACGGCATCGCGCGCGCTCGGGAGGCCGGCGCGCAGATCGTCGCGTTCGGCGAGCTCGCCGTTACGGGCTACCCACCCGAGGATCTCCTGTACCACGAGCACTTCATGCACGACGCGCGCGCCGCCGTTGAGCGACTCGCCGCGAAGACCACGGGCATCGTCGCCGTCGTTGGATTCCCGGAGCAGGCGCAACAGCGCTACAACGCGGCGGCGATCCTGGCCGACGGCCATCTCGTGGGCATCTACCGCAAGATCCATCTGCCGAACTACGGCGTGTTCGATGAGCAGCGCTACTTCGCGCCTGGATCGCGACCCGGGATCATCGAGGTGGGCGCGCACCGCATCGGCATCACCGTCTGTGAGGACATCTGGTTGGCGGGATCGCCGTGCTCAGACCTCGCGCTGGACGGCGCCAGCGTGATCCTCAACATCTCGGCCTCCCCCTACCACGCGGGCAAGGGCCTCGAGCGCGAGGCGATGGTCCGCGACCGCGTGCAGGAGCACGGTACCGCCGTGGCTTTCTGCGCTCTCGTCGGCGGCCAGGACGAGCTGGTCTTCGACGGGCACTCATTCGTCCTCGACGGCACTGGTGCGCTGCTGGCCCGGGCTGCGCAGTTCGCACCGGAGATGCTGATCTGCGATCTGGATGTCGGCACGCCGTCCGCTACTCGCACGACGGCCGTCGAGTGCTTGGCGCGCTTCGATCCCCCAACTCACGCCGCCGCGCCGTGTCCGCGACAGATCGCCGATCTGCTGGTTCCGCGCGAGGCGGAGATCTACGCGGCACTGCAGTGTGGGCTGCGCGACTATGTACGCAAGAACGGGTTTGGTCACGTCGTTCTGGGTCTCTCGGGTGGCATCGACTCGGCTCTGGTCGCGACGATCGCGGCGGACACGCTGGGCGCAGCGCACGTGAGCGCAGTCGTGATGCCGTCGGAGTTCTCCTCAAGCCAGACGCAGGGCGATGCGCGAGCACTTGCCGCCGCCCTCGGGATCGAGCTGATCGAGCTGCCGATCGCCGCAACGATGGCCAGCTACGAGGCGACGCTGGCCGGCGCCTTCGTGGATCGCGAGCGCGACATCACCGAGGAGAACTTGCAGGCACGGATTCGCGGCAATCTTTTGATGGCGCTGTCGAACAAGTTCGGCTGGCTCGTCTTGACCACCGGCAACAAGTCCGAGATGTCGGTCGGGTATTCGACGCTGTACGGCGACTCGGCGGGCGGATTCGCGGTGATCAAGGACATCGAGAAGACGCTCGTGTACGCCCTGGCCCGCTGGCGCAACCGCGACGAGGAAGTCATCGCGCACTCGATCATCGACCGTGCGCCGTCGGCCGAGCTCCGCCCCGACCAGCGCGACGAGGATTCGCTACCGCCGTACGACGTGCTCGACGCGATCCTGCGCGGCTACGTCGAGCAGGCTGCCGGGCGCGAGGAGCTTGTCCGTCAGGGCCTGCCGCTCGCGGCGATCGACCAGGTCATCAAGCTCGTGGACCGCGCCGAATACAAGCGCCGCCAGGCGCCGCCTGGGATCAAGGTCACCGAGCGCGCGTTCGGGCGCGATCGGCGCATGCCGATCACGAACCGCTATTCCGACTGACGCGCGTCGCGCGGTCGCACGGCGATCGTGACTCGCGAGAGCGCGCAGCGCCTACCCTCGTCGTCCGTCATGTCGACATCCCAGATCCATGTCGTGCGCCCGCGATGCAACGGTCGCGCGACGGCGTTGATGCTGCCGCCGCTGATCGGCCGCAGGAAGCTCGTGTTGTTCGAGAGCCCGAGGCCAAGTGATCCGTCGGCCCAGACGCCGGCGATCGTCGCGCGCGTGGCGAGCGACTCGGCGATCGCTGCGTAGACGCCTCCATGCACCATGCCGAACGGCTGGCACAGCTCCTCGCGAACGTCGATCCGCCCTCGTGCCACTTCGGCCGTGACCTCGAACACGTCGAGGCCGATCAGCGCGTCGAACCTGTCGCTCTCGATCAATCGGAGCTTGCCGTCCGCCATCAGCGTGGCGCTAGCTCGCGAAGCGCCGGAGATCACGCACGAGCAGCAGGTGCTTGAGCTGCGTGGAGACCGCGGCGAGGTTCTCGAGCGCCTCCACAGCCTCCTTGCGTCGCTCCGGGTTGCGCGAGCGAAGGGCCGGCGCGAGGATCTGCTGCAGCAGGCTCGCCTCGCGGTCAGCCGACGAGCGGAACACGCGGAGATTGCGGCCGCCGACGCCGTAGCGGGCCAGCTCGCGCACGGCGCGGACGATCTCACGCTCGGTCTCGTCGTAATAGCGCGTGCCGTCCCGCACCTCACCGTTGATGACGCCAAACTCCTCCAGCTCGTCGACGAGGCTCCGTTCGGCGTGGGTGTCCGCGAGCACGTCCTCGAGGCTGTAGAACGCGGACGCACCGCCCACCGCTACGCTCACCCGCCAGGCTCGGCGGCCGTTGCCGGCTTCTGCTGCGGGCGGCGCAGCCGCTCCCTCGCGGCCACTGGCCAGCTCCTGGCGGATCACACGCAGCGGCAGGAACTCGTCGCGCTGCAGGCGGAGGATCGTGCGCAGCCGCGCGATGTCATCGGGGCTGTACTTGCGGTAGCCGCCGGCGCTGCGCTCCGGCGCGATCAGCCGTTGATCCTCGAGATAGCGGATCTTCGAGATCGAGATGTCAGGAAACTCGGCTGACAGCGCCTTGCAGACCGCGCCGATCGTCGTCGACTTGCTGGTCGGCCGCTGCGGTTCTGAGACAGGCGTAGTGCTCATGCTCCACGGAAGGTCAGCTTGTACTTCCCAATCTGCAGGTCATCCCCGTCGCTGAGTCGCTGCGAGTCGATCCGCTGGCGGTTCACGTAGGTCCCGTTGAGCGACCCGCAATCGTCCAGGTACCACGCGTCGCTGCGTCTGACGAGCAGCGCGTGGTCGCGGGAGACGGTGATGTCGTCGAGAAACACGGATGAGTCGGGCCGTCGGCCGATCGTCATGCGCTCGCCCTCCACGGCGAAGCTCTCGCCGCCGCGGCCGCCACCGGCACGGATCACGAGCGCGGCGGCGCCGGCAGCCACGTCCTCGAGATCGATCGGAATGAAGTCACCGGTCTCGCCGACCCGGTAGGTCGCCGTCGTCGCTTCCTCGCTCTCGCCGCGATCCACGAGGGCGCCGCACTTCTGACAGTAGTTGGCACCCTCGGGGTTGACGAAACCGCACTCTGCGCAGTGCAAGGCCACGATCCGCCTCGCTCAGTCCGCGCTGGCGGCGGGTTCGGTGGTGGCGGCGCGCCCGGCGAGGATCTTCGTCAGCTGCTCGACGTCGGCTCCGCTGATGATCTCCTCACCACCATCATGCTTGCGGCGCAGCCGGTTGACGAGCTCGGCACGCAGGATGTCGATCTTTCCGTGCAGCATCCGGCGCCGGTAGGAGATATCAACCTCCTCTGCGCTGAGCTGCTCGATGAGGTCCTTCAACTCTTTGTCGGTGAGCGATCCGAGATCTGGGAACGTGTCGTCCATATCATCCTTCTGACCGGGAATCCGAAGTTCGAGGATAGCAGCGCCAAACCGAAGGGTCAAGCTGAGCTTGAGGTTTGCAACTTTGCCCTCGCGTCACGGAAATACACCGCAGTCGCGACCCATCCAAGGCTCAACCCGACGTAGAGAAACCCCTCAGCGACGGAACGCACGCCAAGCAAGGCCAGCCACAGGCCGAACATGGTTGGGAACACCGCGATGCGCCCTGGCCAGTTGATCTGGATCGCGAAGCCGCGCCGAAGCCACGCGTGCCCGGCCGCCAGCATCACCAGCTCGCGTGTGAGGACGATCGCCAGTGCCCAGCGCGGCAGCAGCTCGTAGGACCAGCAGACGGCCACTCCCGCAAGGACGAGCAGACGGTCGATGATTGGGTCGAGCGTCGCTCCAAGGCGGCTGTACTGCCCCGTGAGGCGCGCACTGATGCCATCGAGGTAGTCACCGCCGCCGGCGAAGAAGAAGCACACGCCGGCCGTCGCGTCGGTGCCGTGGCGCGAGCCGTATTCGAGGACGAGGATGATGGGGATCAGCGCGGCGCGAGCGAAGCCGATCGCGTTGGGGATCGTCCATGGGCGCCAGGGAGCGCCAGCGTCAGTCTCCGGTGGCGGCGGTCCTGAGCGATCGAGACCGAGCAGCCGGCGCGTGCTCAGGCGAGCTCGCGACACAACTCCTCCACGCACCCGAGGATCTGCTCCGGCTTGATGCCTGGCTGCGCGGTCCGCCCGCGGCGGATCTGAACTTCAATCTCGCCCTGCTCCAGCGCACGCCGCCCCACGGTCAGCCGCAGCGGGCAGCCCAACAGCTCGGAGTCAGCGAACTTCTCCCCCGCGCCGAGGTCGCGATCGTCGTAGATGGCATCGACGCCGCCGGCGATCAGCGTCTCGTACAGCGAGTCGCCCAGCTCGCGCTCTGGCGTGCCCGGCTTGCCGAGCACCACGATGTGCACATCAAACGGCGCGATCGCGCGCGGCCAGGAAATGCCGGTCTCGTCGGCGTACTGCTCGACGGCAGCGGCGGCGATTCGCGCCGGGCCGATGCCGTAGGAGCCCATCCAGATCGGCTGTTCGCGGCCCTCCTCGTCCAGGAAGCTCGCGCCGAGCGCCTTGGAGTAGCGCGTCCCGAGCTGGAAGATGTTGCCGACCTCGATAGCCGGCTCGATCGTGATCGGGTGGCCGTCAACGAGATCCCCCGGCTCTACGGTGCGCACGTCGACGCGTTCGAAGCTGAAGTCGCGTCCGGGCTCCACGCCGCGCAGGTGCGTGTCTGGGAGGTTCGCCCCAGTCACGTAGCTGCCGGCGCTGACGCCGTCGTCCAGCAGCACGGCAATGGTTGGCTTGGCGCCAACCGGTCCGATGAACCCTGCTGGGCCGATCTCCGCAGCGATCTCGGCCTCGGTGGCAGAGCGCCAGGATGCGCCGAGCTCAGCGCCGAGCTTGATCTCGTTCACGCGGTGATCGCCGCGCAGCATCACCAGCACCAGCCCGCGATCCTCGACGATGACGGGGAACGCCTTCAACAGCGCCCCCGTCGGCAGCCCCAGCAGCCCTGCGACAGCGGCGACCGTCGTCGCGTTCGGCGTCGACACCTCGGCCGGCGCAGCCAGCGGCGCGTCGAGCGTGACCTGTTGTGGTGTCGCGCTGGCGACCTCGACGTTGGCGGCGTAGCCAGGGGCAAGGGCGACGTCGTTCTCCCCTGCGGGGCACGGCGCCATGTACTCGTGCGCGCCGCTGCCGCCCATCAGCCCAACGTCGCCGGCGACGCGGTACCAGCGCAGCCCGACGCGGTCGAAGATCCGGTCGTAGGCCTCGATGTGCAGGTTGTAGCTCTGCTCGAGGCCGGCCTGGTCGCGATCGAAGGTGTAGGAGTCCTTCATGATGAACTCGCGCGTGCGCAGCACGCCGGCCCGCGGGCGTGGCTCGTCGCGCGCCTTTGTCTGCACGTGGTAGAGGATCATCGGCAGGTCGCGGTAGGAGCGAACAACTTGCGCTACGTGCGACGTGATCGCTTCCTCGTGTGTCATCGCGAGGACCAGCTCGGCGCCGCGGCGGTCCTCGAGCTTGAACAGCTCCTCGATCGGGTAGCGACCGCTGCGCTTCCACAGCTCGGCCGGCTGGATCAGCGGCATCAGCATCTCGTGAGCACCGATCGCGTTCATCTCCTCGCGGATGATCCTGATGATCCGCGACTGGACGCGCCAGCCAGCGGGCAGCCAGGTCCACAGGCCGGCACCAATCTGGCGGATCAGGCCGGCGCGCACCATCAGCTTGTGCGACAGCGCCTCGGCGTCCGTGGGGGCCTGCTTCTCGGTCGGCAGGAAATAGCTCGACAGGCGGGTCACAGCCCTTAGCCTATGAGGTTGCGCTGCCGCCGCGTGCCTTGGCGAGTGTTACCGGCGGCTATTGTGAGCATCAACCCGATCGGCAAGGAGAACAGATGGCGTACACGCTCCCGGATCTGCCGTACGCGTTCGATGCGCTCGAACCGCACATCGACGCGAAGACCATGGAGATTCACCACGACAAGCACCACCAGACCTACGTCACCAACGTCAACGCGGCGCTCGAGGGCAGCGATCTCGCCGAGCTGCCGATCGCCGAGCTGCTCAGCGCGCTCGATCGCGTCCCGGCCGAAAAGAAGGCTGCGGTGCGCAACAACGGCGGCGGCCACTACAACCACAGCCTGTTCTGGGAGAGCATGAGCGGTGATGGCGGCGGCGAGCCGAGCGGCGCGCTGGCAAGCGAGATCGAGAAGGCCTTCGGCTCGTTTGCCGACCTCCAGGCCAAGGTCAAGGCCGCCGGGCTCGGACAGTTCGGCTCAGGCTGGGCCTGGCTTGTCCACGACGGCTCCGGTCTCGAGGTCCTCTCGACGGCCAACCAGGACAACCCGATCAGCCAGGGCAAGACGCCGCTGCTCGGCGTCGATGTCTGGGAGCACGCCTACTACCTGCTCTACCAGAACCGCCGCCCGGACTACATCGACGCCTGGTGGAACGTCGTCGACTGGGACACGGTCGCAACACGGTTCAGCGCGGTCTGATGAGCTAAGACGGGCGGGAGGGCTCCGCCGGCCGGTGTTGCCCTCCCAGCCCGGATTGCGTATCGTGCGCGCGCAATGCGTGTGGGGGCCATATGGGGGCCAGCGCGTCGCGGCCTGTGCGCCGCGGCGCTCGCGGCGCTTGCGGGATCGGTGCTCGTCTCAGTCGCCGCCGCGCCACCCGCGCGGGCCAACATCCCGTTCACGCTGTGGGTAACCGCCGACCCAACGAGCCCCGTCTGTTCGCAACTACTCCCCTGCAGCCTCCCGCTCGCTATCAGTGAGGCCGCGAGCGGCGACACGATAATGGTCGAGTCCGGCAACTACACGGAGTCGACAAGTATCGACCCGGCCACGATTTCGAACATGTCGGGCCTCACGGACGTGACCAT
Source organism: Solirubrobacteraceae bacterium (assembly GCA_049512455.1). GTDB lineage: Bacteria > Actinomycetota > Thermoleophilia > Solirubrobacterales > Solirubrobacteraceae > Palsa-513. Next base: position 51,576 of record JBEKXB010000009.1, read on the forward strand.
CGAGGGCGTCCCCGGCGAGGCCACGCCGGTGCTCAACTTCGCTGGCGGGACAGTCTTCCAAGCCGGCCCTGCCGACGGTAATTGGACGCTCTCGGACCTCGACATCATGAGCACGGGAAGCTTCGCGCTGGCTATCCAGCACGGCAGCATCAGCGGGCTGTTCGTCTCGGGCGCGACCGACTCCGGCCTAATCGACCTCTGCGCTACGCCCGACACGACCGTCATCGACACGGTGTGCGTCGACACCGGGAACGACAGCAGCGCCTGGGGCTACAGGGCCGCCGGCGGCGGCCTTTCGGCCACGCTTTACAACGACACGTTCTACGCGACTCAGCCTGACTCCTACGCGATGTGGCTTGAGCAGACAGCGGACGGGACCGGCGACACCGTCAACGCCACCAACGTCATCGCGCTGAACGGAGCCGCCGGCGACGACGTGGTGGCGCAGACCTTTGGTGCGCCGTCGGACACGGCCACGATCACGATGAACTACTCCGACTACGAGGCGCCCGCGGACATCAACCCAGGGTCCCAGGTCGTCAACGGTGGCGGCAGCATCGGCGCTGGGCCAGCGTTTGCCAACGCCGCCGCCGGTGACTTCCACGAGCTTGCGAACTCGTTCACGATCGGCGCCGGCCTGCTCAACCTGGCCAACGACGGCAGCGTCGATCTGGACGGTCTCCCACGCAGCACGTCCGGCAAGATCGACATCGGCGCCTACCAGTACCAGCCGCCTGCGACGCCGACCGTGACGACGTCCCCCGCGAGCCCGACGGTTGCGCAATCGATCACCTTCACGGCCGCAGAAAGTGACCCCAACCCCGGCGCCGGCGCACTCACCTACAACTGGAAGTTCGACGACGGCGCCACCGCAACTGGCGCTGTCGTCACTCATGCCTTCGCGACCACCGGCGGGCACACCGCGACGCTCACGGTCGGCGACGGCTCGCCCTACAACGCCTCGGCCACCGCGCAGGTCACGGTCGACCCGCCGCAGCCAAGCGTATTGAACCCAGCCATCGCGCTCGTCAAGCACCGGAAGAGCCACAAGCCGACCACCTACAGCGAGAGCCTGACGTTCTCGCTGAACACTGCTGCAACCGTCGATCTCACGCTCGTTCGCGACCTCAAGGGCAAGCGTGCAAGCGGTCACTGCGAGGCGTCGCTAGCGCGGACGGCGAAGCTCGCACCGTGCCCCAAGACGAAGACGTTTGCATCCGCGAGCTTCAGCGGCGCGTCCGGCGCGGACACCGTGCCGATCCCCGGCAGCACGATCAGCAGGCGCCCGCCCGCTGGCAGCTACACCGTGGAGCTCACGGCGACGAACTCGACGGGCAGCTCGACGCCGGTCAGCGCCACCTTCCGCGTCCCGTAGTTTGAGCGGCGCCGCTGAGCGCAACCGCTGGTATCTTCTCGCGATGGGGTCAGTCCGTCGGCATCGATCGGTGGCATGCCTGCTTGCGCCCGCGGTCGCTGCGCTCTCCCTCGCGCTGGCCGCCGCGCCGGCCCAGGCGAAAAACCTCTACACGCTTGATCCGAACGCCGACTCGACCGGTCCGATCGTTGTCGACTCGGCGGGCAATGGCTATGTCAGTTGGCTGCGCACCGGTAGCCCGGATCAGGTGATGTTCTGCAAGATCCCGGTGAACGGGCGCTGCACCGCGCCTGCGACGCTGCCGCTGCCCAGCGGGGTGAATATCAACCAGTACGGCACAAGTCAGCCCTACCCCGTGCTCGCCGGCAACAACCAGGTTTGGGTCATCGCGCCGAGCTACGTCGTCGGTGACATCGTCTACTGGCTATCCACCGACGGCGGGACGAGCTTCGGTGCTCCGGTCAACGTCACCGCGGCCAACGATTACGCGGATGAGACCAGCGTCGACGATGTCCTGCTCGAGCCGGACGAGCCCTATCTCTCGGATTCACCGCCGGTGGCGTATTTCGACATCGCCTCCAGCAACCCCGGCGTCGGCTACTCGTGGCTCCCGAGCAACCTCGTCCCCGGCGGCAGCGAGGCCACCGCGTTCCAATTCGCGAACCCCGGCAGCGGTGGCGTCGGCGGCGCCACCCTCGGCGAGCAGCCAGACGGGTTCCCGCTCGAGGCCTACTGGAACGACAGCACGCCGAGCCAGATCTTCTACTTCCACCAGACCCAGCAGAACGGCAGCGTTGCGGCGCTCCCGGATGCCTGGACGAGCACGCCGACGCTGCTCGCGAACGGATACCTGCCGCAGCTTGCAGGCGGCCCGAAGGGCCTGTTCATCGCCTACGAGGCCTACCACGGGGGATCGAGCTCGACCCCGTCCCAACTGATCGTGCGCTCCTATGACCAGACAAGCGGCACGTTCGGTGCCCCCAAGACGCTGGTCACCGATCCGCAGACCGACACCGCCTTGAGCGACGGCGGCACGATCAACGAGAACGCTGCGACCGGTCATCTCGCGGTCGTCTGGCCGGACTTCCTCCCGGGCGGCACCGTGATGCGCCTCTGGACCTCCGACGACGCCGGGGCGAAGTTCACCTACGTCGGCAAGATCGCAAAGGTCGCCTCGGCCTACAGCGGTTCGACGAACCTCGCGCTCAACGCCAAGGGCGGCGGCTTCGTCACCTTCCAGGACAGCGCTGGCCTGCAGGTCGCGAATCTCACCCTGCTCAAGAAGGCCAAGAAGAATCACCACGGGCCGCTTGCGCGGTCGCTGCTTAGCGTTCTCTAGGCGCGCAAGAAGCGGCGTCCCGCGACCGGGGACTCGTCTTCGTCCAGCGCGGCCGCGTTCGCGCTGTCTTCGGCGGCAGCCGCCTCAAGCGCCGCGATCCGCTCCGGCGTGAGCTGCGTGTCGTCCTCGTGCTCGGCAAGCCAGGCGCGGGCCTCGGCGGCGCTTTGCTCATCGCGGACGACGGTACGACCGGCCGCGTAGTAGCGGTCGATCTCGGCGAACAGCTCGTCGACGAGCCGCTCGGTCGGCACCTTCTTCAGCGGCTCGCCCTTGGAGTAGATCATCCCCATGTCCTTGGCCCCGGTGATGCCGAAATCGGCGTGCCGCGCCTCGCCGATGCCGTTGACCGCGCAGCCGAGGATCGAGACCTCGATCGGGTCGTCGTAGGCGGCCAGGCGACGCTCGACCTCGACGACCACCGAGTCCATGTCGAACTGCAGCCGCCCGCAGGTCGGACAGGCGATCAGCACCGGTCCGCGCTCGCGCAGCTTCAGAGCTTTCAGGATCTCCCAGGCGACCTTGACCTCCTCCTCGGCGTGGAACGTCGAGAGCGAGATGCGGATCGTGTCGCCAATACCGTCCGCCAGCAGCGTTCCGAGCCCGATCGCCGACTTCAGCGAGCCCGACCACTTCGTTCCCGCCTCGGTGACGCCGAGGTGCAGCGGGTATGGGATCCGGGCCGCGAGCTGGCGATTGGAGGCGATCGTGTTCGGCACCGACGTCGACTTCATCGAGACCTTGAAGTTGGTGAAGTCGAGGCGCTCCATCAACTCGACCGTCTCAACCGCCGCGCGGACGAGCGCCTCGACGGGATCGTCGTATTCGAGGTCACGCAGATGCGCGGGCAGCGAGCCGGAGTTGACGCCGACGCGGAGCGGCGTGCCGGCTTGCTTGGCGTGCTCGACAACGATCGCGGTCTTCTCGGCGCCGCCGATGTTGCCCGGGTTGAGGCGCACGCAATGCGCGCCCGCATCGATCGCCTTCAGCGCGAGCGTGTAGTTGAAGTGGATGTCGGCGATCACCGGGATCGGCGAGGAGGCGACGATCTGCGCCAGCGCCGCAGCGTCCTGCTCGCGCGGCACAGCGACACGCACGATGTCGGCGCCGGCCTGCGCGACGGTGTCGATCTGCGCCATCGTCGCGGCGACGTTCGCCGTCTCGGTCTTCGTCATCGTCTGGACGGCGACGGGTGCGCCACCGCCAATCGGCACGCCACCAACGAGGATCTGACGCTCTGAGGGCATGCGACAAGTCTACGCGGCGTACGCCGCGCCTCTAACCGCCTCGGTGGCGGCTGCGACGCTCAGGCGCGCGAGCGGCGGCGCAGGCTGTGCACGTAAGAAGACGCGACGAGCACTGCAACGACACCGATGGCGACACTGGCGAGCAGGCTGATGTTGCGGCTGGCACCCATTGGCGCGCGAGTATTGCACGCGGCGCGGGCGGCCGCTCAGCCGCTTCGAACGAGCGTGGTTTCGCAACGTTCGTAGGACGCGGCGCCGGCGCGCGGCACGAACATGGCGACCACTTCCACGTCAAGCGGGTGGCGACGACGGCTCAGCAGACGCCTACCCGACGCGCTTGCGAGCAACGTGACCGCGCCGGTGCCGGCACGATCGAATGTGCGATCGCCGCTGGCCAGCCCGGTCGCTCCGTGGCGCACCGCTACGGTGAGACGGCCGGGACCGGTGCTCGTGAAGCGCAGCGTCACGCCCGAGCGCCTTAGCAGCGCGTTGGCGTCGCGGATCGCCCGGCGGTGGACGAGGCTGCGCAGCCTGCCGTCGAGTGCCGATCCAGCGGCAGCCGGTGCGACCACGCCGGTCCCGGTGCTGGCGCCGGTCGCGCCGGTGCCGCCGGAGGGTGATGTGCCGCCCGACGGGCCGCTGCCCGCGCCGAGCGCGAGGAGGTGGTCGCGCACCGCAACGCCGTTCGGATCGGCGGGGCTGCCGGCGTAGTCCTTGAGCAGTGTCAGCGAGCTGCAGCTCGGATCACTGCTCAGCACGAGCCAGCCCCAGGCGAGGTAGCTGACACCGTTGGCGTCGGCCCAGCTCATGTAGCTGTTGTCGAAGTTGTTCGGGTCCGTCCCACCGCCCGACGGACAGTCGTCCTCGCCGAACTCTCCCGTGACGACGGGAACCTGCGCCGCCAGCGGCGCGATGGTCGCGTTCCAGCAGGCCACGTCGTCGCACGCCTGGCCGCTGTAGTTGTGGAATGACGCCGCCAGCCGGCCAGCGGGATCCGTCGGCTCGTGTGCCAGCCAGCCGCTGAGGTCGTTGGCGTAGGAGAGCCCGCCGAGCATGATCGGCTGCGTCGCGCCGGTGTCTCGAATCGCATCCACGAGCGCCGCCATCCCAACAGCCGTATAGGTCTGCGGATCTGCGTGCGGCGTCGTGCCGTCCGCATCAGCGGGCACCACGCAGCCGCCGTTCTCCCAGCAGCTCCAGCTGACCGGATAGCCAGTCCAGCCGTCGGCGGCCGGCGAATACGGCTCGTTGAAGGCGTCGAAGACCACGCCCGGGTCGCCCTGGAAGGCCGCGGCGACGGACTTCCAGAAGGCGACCGAATGGTCGTCTGGCATCGGACGCTGACCGTCGGATTGGAGCGCGCCGGGGGCCGACCAGTGCAGGTCGAGGATGGCGTAGATGCCGTCGGCGTTCAGCTCGCCGATGTACTGCTCGACTGCCTGCTGGTAGCCGGCCGCGCTGAGCCCACCGGCAGGCAGCCCGTTGATGCCGAGCCAGCAGTCTTCGTTCAGCGGGATGCGAACGGCATCGGCCCCCCACGCCGCAATCGCCGCCGCGTCGCCCGCGTCCAGCGGCACATTGGCATACGCGTAGCCGTAGTAGCAGGCGTATTCGGTGCTCTCCTCGTCAACGCCGAGCAGGCGCACGGTCCGCCCCGCAGCGTCAACGAAGTGATTTCCCGCCACGCTCAGCGAGAGGCTCGCGGCAGCGCAGGGGGCCGCAGCGACAGCGCCAACGAGCGCCGCGATCGCGATGCTGGACGCGAGACGCGCCCGCGCTGGCCTCAACCGCCCGCGAGACGCACGACGTTGTTGGTCATCGCCGTTACGACGAGAAACAGCAGCAGCACGATGCCGACCGAGCTGAACCGCCACATCGACGCGGTCGAGACCCGCGCTCCGCGAAGCTTCTCGGTCACCGACCACAGGACGTGCCCACCGTCGAGGGGCAGGAATGGGAAGAGATTGAGCACACCGAGAATCATCGACACGAGACCGAGGATCACAAAGCCATAGACAGGGCCGGCGGCGACGGCCTGCTCGGTGACCTGGGTGATCCCGATGATGCCGCTCAGGTGGCTTCGCGCCTTCGCGCTAGTGAGAGCGTGGACGAGGCCCGTCACCGTTGACGTGGTGATGCTCCACATCGTTGCTCCTGCGGCGCCCACAGCGCCGACCAGGCTGAACGGCCGGGCCCGGGCGAACAAGGCGTCAACCATCATGCTGCCGGACGGCTTCACATAGCGCGGATAGATCGCAACGCTGCGGTCCGCCCCAGCTCGCCGGATCGAGAGGATCACCGGTGTCGTCGCGCGGCAGCCGACAACGACCGTCCCCTTGCAGGAGTGGGCATGAATCGCGTCGATGATGTCGTTCGCCGTAGCCCTCCGCCCGTCGGCCGTGAGGATCCGGTCACCGACGCGGAGCACGCCGAAGGCGGGATAGCCCTTCACGAGGGACGCGATGCTGGTCCCGCTGAGCGAGACCCCGATCATCATGCCGCCATTGCCCTGGTATTGCGGATACACAGCGATCGTGTGCTCGGATCCGCCTCGCTCCACCGTCAGCATCACGGGCCTGGCGGCGCGACAGCTCGATTCGGGCGTTCCCACACACGCGTCGCGGCTGATGACCGTGTTGATCACGCGGCCGGTCGCGCGGCGTCCGTCCACCGCGACGATCCGGTCGTCGACCTGGAGCTTGCTCCCGGAGCCGACCGCATACACGGTGGTGCCGGGGACCAGCGTGCTGACCTGCGGCGCAAGCTGTCCGATCGTGTTTGCGCCGCCGAGGTTGCCCGACCACAGGACCGCCGTGAAGATCACCAGCGCGATCAGCAGGTTCATGCCGGGGCCGGCGAGGATCACGACAATTCGCTTCCACGGCTTCTGCGTGTAGTACGCGCGCTGCGCGAGAGTCGGATCGAGCTCCTCGAGCTCCTCCGGGCTCATGCCCGTGATCTTCACGTAGCCCCCGGCGGGGATCGACCCGAGCGCGTACTCGGTCTCGCCCCGCTTGAACTTCGCGATCGTCGGCGGAAAGAACAGCGAGAATCGCTCGACCCTCATGCCGACCGCCTTCGCTGCGAAGAAGTGACCCGCTTCGTGTAGGACGATCAGCATGATGATTCCGCCGACCGCGATCACCCACGCCATAGCCAAAGTGTCGCAGGGCGGCCGGAGTGCCAGCGCACAGCCTCGAGGCGTCCGGCCCGCTGTAACGCTCCGCGCGCCGCCTAGAGATCTGAAACGGCCAGATGCACTCCGAGGATCCGCTCGAGCTGGTCCACGAACCCGGGGCCGGCGCTGAGCAGGAGCGAGCCGTACCCGGCCACCGAGAGCTTCGCGTCGGCTGGACACCACTCCGTGCTCAGGACCGCGACAGTACGGTCAGCCGCGTTTGCGAACGTGAGGCGGAGCTCCCTTGGCACACCGAAGAGAGCCGGGCACGACGTCACGCCATGAACGGCCTCGTCGGGGCTGAGCGCGTCAACTGCCAGCGCGAGCGCGTGAAGCTCGCGCCGGCGGCTGATCCGGGCGAGCACCCTGCCGCTCGGAGTCAGCACGACGGCAGCCGACCGCGCGCTCAAAGGAATCCGCAAACGCTCCGGAATCCAGACGACTCGCGCGGCGAGCTCGACCGTCGTCGTCCCGTCGCCGGCCGGCGTTACCAACACCGACAGGGCGCGACCGGCGAACCATCTGTGAGCGGCTGGCAGCGTCCATGCCTCGGCCATGATCGAAGTCGGGGACGGTGGCGACGGAATCGGTAGCGGCTTGTGCTCGGCCAGCAGCGCCCGCGCTTGCGCTGAGAGCGCTGGCGACTTGTACTCCCTGTACATCGTCGTGGCGCCAGCGCCGAGCCCCGAGGCGACGTCTCGCACGATCAGCGCCGGTGAGGCTGCGACGCGCCACTTCTGCTGCCACTCAACGACGCTGACGTAGGCGTAGTCATCGCCGAAAGCCGCCCCGTTATGAAGCGTCGGCGGCGCCAGCAGACGCGCGGAGCCGGCGATCGGCCTGGCGCCGCCGGGCAGCCGGGCAGCGTCGACCGTGGCTCGGGCGCTCCGCGTTGCGAGCGCGACGATGTCGCCCGGCGCACGCTCCACCGGGGAGACGCTCTCCTTATGCGCGTGACGCTGCGCCGAGGAGCCGCCACACGCGGCCAGCAGGGAGCACAGCACGACCAGCGGGCAGAAGCGACGCAGCACGCACCTACTACGCGCCAGCGGCCGATCGATCACAGGCAAGCTCCTACCCGAGGAGCTCCCTCGCCACGTCGCGCGCCTCGCGATCGGCGGCGAACAGGCCCTCGAACTCGCGCAGAGGGCCACCATCAAGTCGCGTGAGTGTCTCCGCGATCACCTGGGCGATGCGCGTGAAGGCAATCCGGCCGGCAAGGAAAGCGTGCACGGCAACCTCGTTGGCGGCGTTCAGGATGCATGGCGCGGTGCCGCCGCGCATCGCCGCCTCACGCGCGAGACGCAGGCAGGGGAACGCCTCCAGATCCGGAGCCTCGAAGGTCAGGCTCGCGATCGCAGTGAGGTCGAGGCGCGCCACCGGCAGGTCGACGCGCTCCGGGTAGTGCAGGCCGTAGGCGATCGGGACGCGCATGTCGGGGAGACCGAGGTGCGCGAGGACCGCACCGTCGCACAGCGCGATCCAGCCGTGGACGATCGATTGTGGATGCACGACGACATCGATCTGCTCGTAGGGAATGCCAAACAGGTGGTGCGCCTCGATCAGCTCGAGGCCCTTGTTCATCAACGTCGCGGAGTCGATCGTGATCTTGCCGCCCATCTCCCAGGTCGGGTGCGCGAGCGCCTGCTCGATGCTGACGTCGGCTAGCTGTTGCGCCGAGAGGCCGCGGAACGGCCCGCCGGACGCGGTGATCGTCAGCCGCTCGATCGTCCCGGGTCCGGCGGTGTGCGCAGCGTTGATCAACTGATGCAGCGCCGAATGCTCGGAGTCCACCGGGATGATCTGCGCGCCAGTGGCCTCGGCGAGCGCCGTGACGAGCTCCCCGCCGACGACGAGCGACTCCTTGTTGGCGAGCGCGAGATCGATCCCCTCGCCGAGCGTGGCGATCGTCGGTCCGAGGCCCGCCGAGCCGACGATCGCGTTGAGCACGAGATCGGCACCGGACTCGACGATCAGCTCGATGATCCCCTCACTGCCGACATGCACTGTGCCGGCGCTCCACGCCTGCGCTGCGCGCTCCGCTGCCTGCGGGTCTGCCAGCGCCACGCTACGAACGCCAAGCTGGTGCGCCTGGTCCAGCAGCGTCTGCCACGAGGACTGCGCGGAGAGGCCGACCACCTCGAGGTCATCGCTGTGCTCCACGACACTCAGCGCCTGGACGCCGATCGACCCGGTCGAGCCGAGAATCAGGATGCGCCTGGCTCGTGCCGTCACTTCAGCAGCACCGCGTGCCAGACGTAGTAGCCGACGACGATCGTGAACAGGATTGCGTCGAGGCGGTCGAGCGCGCCGCCATGGGCTCCGAACATGCGGCCGGTGTCCTTCTTCCCCGCGTCACGCTTGATGTAGCTCTCAAAGAGGTCGCCAACCGGTGCGGCAAGGGCAACGCCGAGGCCGAGCAGCAGGGCGTACCCCTTGTCGTGGAACCACGGCTCATAGAGGCTCGCGAACCAGACCGACACGACCGCCGTGACGATCCCGAGCAGCAGTCCTTCGACCGTCTTGTTCGGCGAGATGCTCGGCGCGAGCTTGTGCCGACCCAGCTTCCTGCCACCGAGATACGCGGCGCTGTCGCCAACGAACGTCCCGACCACCACGTCGATGACGATTCCGCCGCCATGCGGCAGACGTCGCAGCAGCACCGCGTAGGCGAGTGCGAGCCCGATCCAGAAGATCCCAAGCAGCGTCAGCGCAAGGCCGAAGGTGCCGCCGCGCGGCACGACCAGCGTCAGCAGGAAGCACAGCGGAATCGCCGCCACGGCGACCAGCAGCACCTGGTTGCGACCGGCGAACGTTGCGGCGGCCACGAGACCCGCCACCGCCACGTACCCCGCGAGCTTCGTCGGCTTGGCGTCGTCGTAGAGGCCGTACAGTTCGTACACGCAGGCCCAGCCGAGCAACAACAGCGCTGCGGAGAAGGCATAGCCGCCGACCACGATCAGTGCGACGCCGACGGCGAGCGCAGGGATCGCAACCAGCACGCGCGCGCCCAGCTCAGAGCGCTGGCCCTCGACGGGCTGGGGCTGACCTTGGCGGGGCGGCGCAGGAGCCATCAGCGCACCGCTAGCGCCCGCCGAAGCGGCGACGGCGAGCTGCGAACTCGTCGAGTGATGCCTCGTAGGCCTCCCGGGTGAAGTCAGGCCACAGCTCATCGCGAAAGACGAGCTCGGAGTAGGCGGACTGCCACAGCAGGTAGTTGGAGAGGCGCTGCTCGCCGCTGGTACGAATGATCAGGTCCGGGTCGTGCATCTCGGGTGCGTACAGCAGGGCGCGAAAGTCCGCCTCGTCGCCACCGCCAAACCGCCGCGCCGCGTCGACTATCTCGGCACGGCCACCGTAGTTGAACGCGACGAACAGCGTGATCCGGTCGTTTTCGGCGGTCTCGCGTTCGGCCCAGTCCATCTGGCGCTGCAACGACCGTGAGATCCCTTCGCGTCGCCCGATGAAGCGCAGGCGTACTCCCTGCTCATGCAGCTCGGGCGTCTCGCCCTTGATCCGTCGGCTGAGCATCCGCAGGAGCGCGCTCACCTCGGTGGCGGGACGAGACCAGTTCTCCGTCGAGAAGGAGTACACGGTGAGCTCCTTGACGCCGAGATCGACCGAGTCGCGCAGGCGTGCCTTCAGGGTATCGGCGCCGGCGTTGTGCCCGGCGCTCACGGAGACGCCGTGCTGCTTGGCCCAGCGCCCGTTGCCGTCGGTGATGATCGCTACGTAGCGCGGACGGGCGGCCTCGTCGCTGCTACGCCCCGGCCCGTCGCGTCCCGCGTCCTGGCCGCGTGCGGGGCTCATCAGACCTCGAGGATCTCTGCTTCCTTGCCCTTCAGCAGCGTGTCGAGCTCGGCAATGCTCGTATCGGTCAGCTTCTGCAGGCCGCCCTCGGCGCGATGCTCGTCGTCGGACCCGGTCTCCCCCGCCTCCTTGAGCTCGCGAAGTTCGTGCATCACGTCGCGGCGGACGTTGCGGATCGCGACACGCCCCTCCTCGACGATGTGGCGTGCCACCTTGACGAGCTCGCGGCGCCGCTCCTCGTTCAGCTCGGGGATCGACAGCCGGATCAGCTTGCCGTCGTTGGACGGGTGAAGGCCGAGGTCGGATTCGTTGATCGCCTTCTCGATCGCCTTGATCGACGAGCTGTCAAACGGCTGGATCGTCAGCAGTCGCGCCTCCGGTGCGGAGATCGTCGAGAGATTGCGCAGGGGCGTCGCGGTGCCGTAATAGTCGACCTCGATGCGGTCCAGCAGTCCAGGGCTCGCGCGGCCCGCACGAATCGTGGCGAGCTCGTGCACGATCGTCTCGATCGACTTGTGCATGCGCTCGCGCGCGTCTTCGAGAAGCTCGTCGATCATCGTGAATCCAGGGACGCTGCGGGCATCGAGGCGGAGGATAACGCCTCGGCGGCCGATAACACCGGCATGATTGCGCTGCAACTGCGGCGAATTACCGAGTTCGCACACGGAGAGGGCCCGATGTGAACGGGCCCATGCGCAACCTAGCCTGCAAGCATGTTCTCGGTGCGAATTCCGCTAGGCGTACTGCCAGCCGTCGTGAGCGCCGCGGAGACCGTGGATCAGCGTCTGGGGCAGGCATTGAGCACGGTGTACGAGGCGGGCGGCGCATGCCGCACGCGATGAGTGGACGCTCGCCGCTGAGCGAGCGCCGGACAACGGAGGCCAAGCACTGATGACCGTCACCCACACGAAGAAGAACCCTGGCACCCGCAAGAAGGAGGACGTGAAGTACGTCTATGACTTCGCGGATGGTTCGCGCGAGATGCGCAACCTCCTGGGTGGCAAGGGCGCAAACCTCTGCGAGATGACGCGACGTCTGGGAGCGGATCTCGTTCCGGCCGGTTTCATCATCACCACCGAGGCTTGCGTGGAGCACATGACCACTGGCGGCGAGCCGGCGGGGCTTGCGTCGCAGATCGCCGAGGGCGTGCAGCGCCTGGAGGCCCGCGTCGGCAGGCAATTCGGTGACGCGGCCGATCCTCTGCTGGTTTCGGTGCGGTCGGGCGCGCGCCAGTCGATGCCGGGCATGATGGACACCGTCCTCAACCTCGGTCTCAACGACGGGTCGGTCGAGGGCCTCGCGCGCGCGACCGGCAACGAGCGCTTCGCCTGGGACTGCTACAGGCGATTCGTTCAGATGTTCTCGAACGTCGTTCGCGGCGTGCGCAGCGATCACATCGAATCGGAGATCGCGCTGCTGAAGGCCCGCCGCGGAGTGCATCTCGACACCGAGCTTGACGTCGACGCGCTGCGCGAGTTGACCGCGACGTTCAAGCGTGTCTTCACCGAGGAGACCGGCGAGCCTTTCCCCCAGGATCCCGCCGACCAGCTGCACCAGGCCGTGTTCGCCGTGTTCGGCTCCTGGAGCGGAGATCGCGCGATTGCCTACCGGCGCATCAACCACATTCCCGACGACTGGGGAACCGCGGTCACGGTGCAGCAGATGGTGTTCGGCAACAAGGGCGACACGTCGTGTTCGGGTGTGGCGTTCAGCCGTGACGAGGTCACCGGTGCGCCCGAGCCGTCCGGCGACTTCCTGATCAACGCGCAGGGCGAAGACGTCGTCTCAGGCGTGCGCAACGCGCAGGAGCTAGCGGAACTGCGCGACGTGATGCCGGCGGCCTACGAGCAGCTGACGGGCATCCTGCGTCACATGGAGAGCGTCTACGGCGACATGCAGGACACCGAGTTCACGGTCGAGGAGGGGCGTCTGTACATGCTGCAGACGCGCGACGCCAAGCGACCCGCGCAGGCGGCAGTGCGGTTCGCCGTTGACGCCGTCAACGAGAAGCTGCTGACGAAGGCGCAGGCGATCGCGACAATCGACGCCTCATCGCTTGATGCGCTGCTTCACCCGACGTTCGACACGACGGTCAAGTTCACGGTGCTGGCAAGCGGCGTCGCCGCCTCGCCCGGCGCCGCCAAGGGCGCCATCGTCTTCAGCGCGCCAGCGGCGGTTGCGGCAGCCGAGGAGCACCGTGACGTCGTGCTGGTTCGACCCTTCACCGAGGCTGAAGACGTCGCTGGCTTCTTCGCCGCCAAGGGCATCCTCACAAGCGAGGGCGGCAAGGCGTCGCACGCTGCGCTGGTCGCCCGCGGCATGGGCCGCCCGTGCGTCTGTGGCGCCAGCGCGCTGCGCATCGACCTGGACGCCGGAACGGTGCGGGTTGGCGACGTCGTTCTCCACGAGGGCGACCACATCGCAATCAACGGCTCCACCGGCGAGATCACGACCGACGACGTCGCGTTGGTCGAGCCCGAGATCGACCCCAACTTCGAGACGGTGCTGACATGGGCCGACGAGCTGCGTACGCTGGGTGTGCGCGCCAACGCCGACGTCCCCGAGGACGCCCGGCGCGCCCGTGCCTTCGGCGCCGAGGGTATCGGGCTGTGCCGCACCGAGCACATGTTCATGGCGTCTGACCGCCAGCCGAAGATGCGCGCGATGATCATGGCCGACAACGAGGCCGACAGGCGCGCGGCGCTGGATCAGCTGCTGCCGCTTCAACAGTCGGATTTCGAAGGCCTGTTCGAGGCGATGGAGGGTCTGCCGGTCACGATTCGCCTCCTGGACCCGCCGCTGCACGAGTTCCTTCCGAGCGAGATCGAGCTGCTCGATCAGCTGCGTGAAGCACGCGACCACAGCCCGGAGGCTGTTGCCGAGCTCCAGCAGACGCTCCAACGCGTCCAGGAGCTGTCGGAAACCAACCCGATGCTCGGAACGCGCGGATGCAGGCTCGGGATCTTGCACCCGGAGATCTACGAGATGCAGGTCACGGCGATCATGCGCGCCACACGTGCGGTGCGCGAGCGGACCGGTCGAGCACCGCGCACCGAGGTCATGATCCCGTTGATCAACTACGAGCGCGAGCTGACGCTGATGAGCGAGCTGGTCATCAGGATCGCCGAGCGCGAGGGTATGCGCGAGGGCGTCGATTACACGGTCGGCACGATGATCGAGCTGCCGCGCGCCTGCGCCGTCGCTGAGGATCTCGCCAAGCACGCCGACTTCTTCTCGTTTGGCACGAACGACCTCACGCAGACCACGCTGGGATTCTCCCGTGACGACATCGAAAGCACGATCCTGTCCGACTACATCAACGGGAAGATCGTGAACTGCTCGCCGTTCGAGTCGATCGACCGTGTGGGCGTGGGCATGCTGGTGCGCATGGCGGTCGCGGCCGGACGCAAGGGCAATCCCGCGATCGAGCTGGGCGTCTGCGGCGAGCACGGTGGCGATCCCGAGTCGATCGAGTTCTTCGCGGAGGTCGGTCTCGACTACGTGTCGTGCTCGCCGTTCCGTGTGCCGGTCGCGCGGGTCGCCGCGGCGCAGGCGGCGGGCGCCCGTGACGCCTAGCCCGAGGGCGAAGCACTTGCGGCGAGCAGCTCCTCCACCTGCTCGTCGCTGACCGCCGAGAAGTCCACATACCAGTAGCCGACGCCGCCCAGCTGGCGCGGAACCGTGAGGCAGATCACTTCGTCGGCCTCAGCGCCGACCAGCGCGACCGACTCACGCGCCCCGACGGGAACCGCGACGACGATCCTCGCGGCGTCGCGTGCTCGCAACGCACGCACCGCGGCCAGGTTCGTCAGGCCGGTGGCCAGGCCGTCATCGACGACGATCGCTGTACGCCCGTGCACATCGAGCGCTGCACCGCCATGCCGGTAGCGCTCGACGCGCCGCGCCAGCTCCGCCGTCTCGCGCGCGACGGTCTCGTCCAGCACCGGTCCCGTCATGCCTGTCCACTGCGCCGTCGCTGGGTCGAGCACAGTGGTGCCGTCCTCGGCGATCGCTCCGACGCCAAACTCGGGGTTCCCCGGCGCGCCGAGCTTCCGCACGGCAAGGATGTCCAGCGGCGCTCCAAGCTCCCGCGCTACCTCGAAGCCGACCGGAACACCACCGCGCGGAAGCGCAACGACGATCGGGTGCTCAGACGCAAAGCGCCTCAGCTCCACGGCGAGCATCCGTCCGGCGTGTCGGCGATCGACGAACTCCACGCGCGCATTGTCGTACCGGCGCGAGACGCATGAGGCTTGGCGCGTCCGGTCTAGCCGGCCGAGACCGCGTCTCTCGACCGTCCAGGGTGGACGGCTTGCGCTACGCGCCCTGGCCGTTGAGCTCTGGGCATTGGGATACGGCTGTTCGTGGACATGAACCACACGCACGACGTGCGTACGGCGGCGAGTTCGGCACGCCGCCTTAGGGCGTCGTGCTGCCCGGGAGCAAGCCGGAGTAGGTGCCGATCACGCGTACGCCAGCGTCGTGACCGGCCGGCGGGTCGAGCACGGCCAGCTCGATGCCGGAGTTGAACGTGATCGTTCGGTAGCGGCCGGGCCGAACCGTGAAGTACGCTGGCTCTCCACTGGCGATCCACTGGACAGCCGTGGTCACGAACCGGCCGCCTGGCGCGTGGAACGTGATCGAAGCGTCCAGCGACAGCAGGACGAACGCGCCCTCGCCCTGTGTGCTCCACGCCAGCGGCTCCCCGTAGGCGGGCCGTACGCTGACCGTATCCAGCAAGCCGTCGCCCTCGGTGACCGCTACTTCGTCGGGGAGGTCGGGGAGCGGCCAGCACACGTCGGTCGGCAGCATCGCGGACGGCAGGGCTGTGCTTCGTCCGCCCATGTACGCGTAGCGCGTCATCGTCCTTGCGAGGTAACCCGCCAACGAGCGCAGGCCCACCGCAAAGCGACCGTCCGGCGAGACCGGCACCGCAAACCCGCCGCCGCCGTAGCGCAGCCGCGGCATCAGCGCCGCATCCACCAGCGGCTCGACGGCCGCTCGCCATGGCGCACCAGCAGAGTCGCGAACGAACGCTAGCGCTTGTGCGCACCTGCTGTATTGCACCGGAGCAAGCTCCAGTGCGATCAGTGGATAGCTGCGTTGCCGCCAAACCGCTCCGCCTGCAAATGGCTGGCTGGAAGGCTGATAGGGAGGCGATGCGGCATGAAACGCGGCGTCGTAGGCGCGTGCGATGACGTAGGACTCGTTGTCGATCGCAGCCGCCGAGCCCTCCTCGTCCCTGTCCTGGAGAGCAACGCTCTGTGCCCGGTTGGCGCGATTGTTCTCCTGCCAGAACCGCGCCAGGATGCCCGGCAGCGCGGCCGGCGTGACCAGCGAGCGCGACGTCACACCATCTCCGCCGCAGCCGGCAACCAGCAGCGCGCACACGCTGCAACAGAAAGATAGGCGGATCAGGCTACGTATCGCGCTCACCCACGGCGAAGTCATGCTCATCGGACACGACGTGAGCGTAGCGACCGTCTATCGGGGCTGGGAGTCCCAAGCCGGGCGTAGCATCAGTTTGCGTGTGCGATGGCCCGCTCCGAGTACGGCTGCAGCAGACGGCTGACCCGCGCTCAGCGCACGTCGTCACATGCCATCGCGGGCCGACCGGCAGCGTGGAAGACGCGCAGACGACAGCGGCCGTATACCTGTGCGGCGGATGCGGCTGCGAGCTGCTCGTGGGACTGTGGGCGTGGGATCTGAGGAACGTCGTTCTGCGGTGCGCGTCGTGCGGGACGCTGAACACGAACGAGGCCGCGATCGCACCGGGGACCGAGACTGAGCGGCCAGCGAGGATCACCCTCGCAGGAGTGGTGCTCGAGTTCGACGACCGGTGGGTCACCGACAACATCCGCCAGCGGATCTACGAGGGTCGCTACGAGTCCGGAGAGCGACTCATTCTCGAGCACACGCTCGTGCCCGGGGACCGCTATCTCGAGCTCGGCGCCGGCATCGGCTTCATCACAACCTGTGCCTGCCGGCTGATCGGAGCCGACAAGGTCTTCGCCTACGAAGCCAACCCTGAGCTTGCGGCGTTTGCGGCAGACACCGCCCGTCGCAACGGGTTCACCCCTACCGTGATCAATGCCGTGCTGGCCGACGCGGAAGGTGAGATCGACTTCTACGTACACGAGGACTTCTGGTCTTCGACGCTGTTGGCATCGCAGGGCGGCACACCTGTTCGCGTTCCAACCAGGTCATTCCACGACGAGCTCGCCAGGCTGCAGGCGACCTATCTGATGATCGACATCGAAGGCGGTGAAGTCGATCTGCTCGACGGCGAACGGCTGCCCGACTGTGTCCGAGCAGTTTGCCTGGAGACCCACCCCGCCGTGGTGGGTGCCGCCGCCGCCCAGCGCACCCTGAACCAGCTGATCGAGGACGGCTTCATGCTCGACCTGGCGGAGTCCGGCGATGGCGTTGCGTTCCTCTCCCGCGAGAGCTCCGTGGCATGACCCGATTCGCTTGAACGCAGCTGCGACCCGCGCAAGCCGCGCGGAGCGCGGACGCGACGGACCGGCTCCTTCCTCGACTCGCTTCGATCCTGCGCTCGTGTCTACACAGACGATCGAACATTCCCTTGACGGGTTGCGATCGGCCGGTGTCATGCCGATGAAAATCGTGAGTCCCGCCGGTGCTCTCGGTTCTTCCGTTCCACCGGTTGGTGAGGTGGCCTGATGACGGTTCGGCTGGCATGCAGTAGTTGCGGGCGCGAGATGATGATCGGATACAACGAGAACGGCCGTCTTAGCTGGTGGACGCGCTGCGAAGCCTGCGGGCACGATAATTTCCAGTTGTCACCCGAATCTCACGGCAGTGGATGTGATCACGAGCGTTTCCAGGACGGTGTCATCGGTGAAGATGATGGTGTCCGCCGTGTTCGGGCTCGAACCCAGTGACACTGCGGCTGCGCCCACGCTCTTGGTTTTCAGAGTCCCTCATCGCCTGCGCCTGACCACACGACCGCTCCCAAGACACTGTCGCTTAAGCTCGGAGCGACAGTCTCCCCAGCAGACTCCAAGCACGCTTCTGCCTCACGCGAGCAGGAGGAGCAGCGCCGCCTAGAGGCTCTGGACCTTTCCGAACTTGCGGAGGTTCACATAGAACCGGTCGACGCCCCAGCCGACGGGTCCGAGGAGGCTGCCGTTGCGCTCTACGACCATCCAGAGGCCTATGCCTGTCGGCGCTCTTGCGCCGGGAGGTGGGGATGCATCGTTCGCGACGAAATGACCGCTGGCCGCCAGGTCATACACGGGAAACGGGGCTTGGCCCAGACCGCCGGCTCCGACTGCGGTCGAGGTCGTCTCGACCATGCGCAGGTTCCTCGGGTGCGAATCGCCGTTCCGTCGCGCGGCATTCAGGATGATGCTTCGCAAGCGAGCCCGAACCGCAGCGCTCACCGGCCGCCCGCCCGTCGCGTTCGCGCTCACCGCGGCCGAGAACCCGCCGAAAGCTACAGCCACACCGATCAACGCCGCAACCGCGCCACGTCTCACGTAAAGCAATCGCACTCACCTCCCCGCACAACAACACCGTTCAGCCTCGTCTCGGTCCAACAAGCTACTCGCAGACGACCGCGTCGCGCCGAGGGAGATCTACGGCTTGCCCCGGACGAGCTTGGGACACCTAAAGGAGTCTGACTCCGTGAGCGCGACGGGCTTTTCGCGAAATGCCAGCCGTTGTATATCGACGCCAACGTGTATTCCGAGATCCGCATCGACGTGTCCGAGCTCTTAGGGAAGCACCACGCTGTTTCGGCAGCGAGCAGCGAGACCGATCGAGGCAAGGCCAAAATCGGTACCGGCGAGCTCTCGGCAAACGATTGCCACGCTTCGACGTTCACGTACCCGCGCCCACGCGGGGGTTTACGCGAGGGCGCGGGCGAGCGCGGCGTGTCCGCCGCTGAGCACCGGCTCGCCGTGGGAGACCAGCACAGACTCGATCGGCAAGTCCAGCAAGGGTCGTAGCAGCTCCCGTAGGTCCGTCACGGTCAAGGCCCCGGGGAGGTACTGAAGCCACGACTCGGGGCACGGCCGCAGTCGCTGGTTGGCGGCTCCGATGATGCGATCCCCGGGGACAAGCGCGCGATGCTTGTGGAGCCAGAACATGGTTTCACCCGCGCCACAGATCGGGAGGCTCTCGACACCCCGAGGCATGTTGCGTTTCGCGCGCGACCCCGACGCCTTGTACCGCCCGACCAGGACGTCGCGACTGCGCCGGTGAAAGGCGATCGTCGTCAGCACGACCACGCGACGCCTGCCGCACCGTGCATCTGCCCAGTCCCAGAACGCCGGGTCGTCGGGGACCAACGGGTCGATGAACACGAGGGCATCATCGGCTTCGTAGAGCACGCAGCCAACATCGCGCGGCCAATCGTTCGGGCTGTCGGTGACGGCGCCGGGCTGCCACGCGGGGTGCGGTGCCGTCCACCGCCAGAGGCCCGGCTGAAGCTCCACAGGATGCATTCAGTCGCTCGGGGGTGGGCTGGGCTTGAGCGCTCGGGCGGCGTTTCCGCAGGTCGGGAGAAAGCTCAAGCGCGATCAATCACGGCTGCTGCCGCGCTCGGTACATGGCCTGGTCCGCGCGGAGGAGCAGGTCGTCCACAGACTCGTCCGCTTCGAGCTCCGCCAACCCGACAGAGACCGACGCTTCATGGGCGGCCGCTAGATCGGCCTTCACGCGCGCGAACCGGTCGGCCGCCTGCGCGGCGGTCACGTCGGGGAGCGCGCACACGAACTCGTCGCCCCCGTAGCGGATGATCAGGTCGTAGGGGCGGAGGTGCGCGCGAATCACATCCGTCGTGGCGCGCAGCAGCTGATCTCCTGTCGCGTGGCCCAGCGAGTCGTTCGTCTCCTTCAGGTCGTCGATGTCGATGAACGCGATCGTGAATGACTGCGCCGTTCTTCTCGCCCTGACCACCTCGCGCTCCAGCTCGACAATCCCCGCGTCCCTGCGGTGCGCGCCTGTCAGTTGGTCGATCGACGCGGCCCTTCGGTCCCGCGCCGCCAGGTCACGGTCCGTCGACGCGGCCTTGCGATCATCTCGCGCCGCAGCACGGTCGCTGGTCGCGGCGCGACGATCTCGTAACGCGCCCGCACGGTCCGCAGCCCCCTCTGTGCCGATCCTTTCCACCGCTCGCTCGCGAGCGTCGGCACGCTCGTCCCGCGCATCCGCCATCTTGTCGCGCTCGTCGGATATCCGGTCGCCGGCGTCGGCTCTCCGGTCCCGATCCTCCGCGGTCCGGTCCCGGTCATCTTCACCCCGCGGCCCTTCGGAGCCACCCGGATTCGCAACGTTGCCAGGCTCATCGTTGTCCATCGAGCGGAGAATACCCAGCCGTCGCGCGCGAGCGGTTCACGCGGCTGGGCGCCACGCGAGTCGGGGGCGGGCCCCGCGTGGTTCCGCCCCCAGCCGTGGTGCGTCGCGCGGGTTGCTCCGCGAGCCCCGGCGCTACGGCGTGCTTACGAGCGTGCCGACCTTCTCGCCGGCGAGGATGCGGCTGATGTTGTGCTCGTCGTCGACGTTGAAGACGTGGATCGGGAGCCTGTTCTCCATGCACAGCGTGAGCGCCGTCGCGTCCATCACGCCGAGGCGGCGCTCGATCGCCTCCATGTGAGTGAGCTCCGGGATGAAGGTTGCGCTCGGATCGAGCGCCGGGTCGTCGCTGTAGACACCCTCAACGCCGTTCTTGGCCATCAGGATCGCGTCGGCGTGGATCTCGTTCGCGCGCAGCGCCGCGGCGGTGTCGGTCGTGAAGAACGGGTTGCCCGTGCCGGCGGCGAAGATCACCACGCGTCCCTTCTCGAGGTGGCGCATCGCACGGCGGCGGATGTACGGCTCGGCGACCTCCTGAACGGTCATCGCAGACTGGACGCGGGTGTGGACGCCCGCCTTCTCGCACGCATCCTGCAGCGTCAGCGCGTTCAGCACCGTGGCGAGCATCCCCATGTAGTCGCCAGTCGCGCGATCCATGCCTGCGGCGGCGCCCCTCAGGCCGCGGTAGATGTTGCCGCCGCCGGGGACGATCGCGAGCTGCACGCCGCTCTCGACCACAGCGCGGACCTCGGCCGCAATCGCCCGAACGCGGGCCGGGTCCGTGCCATATTCGAGACTGCCCATCAGCGACTCGCCGGAGAGCTTCACCAGCACGCGCGAGAAGCCGGGGGCCTTGCTCATCGTGGCTATTCGCCGATCATGAACCGCTGGAAGCGCCGAACGAAGACGTTCTCGCCGGTCTTCGCGGCGAGCTCGTGCTGTAGCTGGCGGATCGTCTTGCCCTCGTGCTTGTCGGAGTTCACGTGAACCTGCTCCATCAGGACCACCTCCGAGAACCACTTGGCGAGCTTGCCCGCGGCGATCTTCTCGCGGATCTCGGCCGGCTTGTCGGCGGCCTCCTGCTCGAAGATCCGCAGTTCGTGGTCGCGCAGCTCCGCCGGGACGTCATCCTCGGTCAGCCAGCGCGGCGCGGCGGCCGCGATGTGCGAGGCGACATCCTTGGCGAAGGCGACGAAGTCGCCGGTGCGAGCGACGAAATCGGTCTCGCAGTCGACCTCGACAATCGCGCCGACCCTGCCGTTGTGGTGGACGTAGGTCTGGATCGTGCCCTCCGAGGCGACACGCTCGCCACGGTCCTCGATTCGCTTTCCGGCCTTGATCCGCAGCAACTCGATCGCCTTCTCGACGTCGCCGCCGGAATCGGTCAGCGCCTTCTTGCAGTCCATCATCCCGGCGCCCGTGCGGTCCCGCAGCGCCTTCACGTCCTTCGCAGAGATCGCCAGGTCAGCCATTCGAAGCCTCCTCGCCCTGGGCCTCCTCGCCCGCCTGCGGCGGGGCTTCGTCGGCTACTTCGCTCACTGGATCCGCAATTGGCTCAGGCTCCGAAACCTCGTCGGGCTGGGACTCGACTACTGGTTCTGGTGCGGTCGCCTCGGGGGCCGGCGGAACATCAGGAGGCGCAGGTGGCGAATCTTGCGGCGCGGGCGGTGCAGGCTCCTCCGGCGCGCTCTCCGGTGGCGGAGCTGAGGCGGCGGCAGCGGCTTCAGCAGCGGCCTTCGCCTCCGCCTCGGCCGCAGTCTGGGCAGCGGCGGCTTCAGCAGCGGCCTGCGCTGCCGCCGCCTCGGCTGCCGCCCTGCGCTCCTCGGCCTGCTGGCGCAGCTTCTCCTGCTCGGCGCGGTAGACGCTCGCCTCGCGGGCGACGACGTCACCGATTGCCTTGGTGATCGCGGCGCAGGAGCGAATCGCGTCGTCGTTGCCGGGGATCACGTAGTCGATGCCGTCGGGATCGCAGTTGGTGTCGACCAGCCCGATGATCGGGATGCGCAGGCGCTGAGCCTCGCGCACGGCGATCGCCTCGGTCTTCAGATCGATGACGAAGATCGCCGACGGCGTGCCCTTCATGTTCTTGACGCCGCCGAGGTTCGCGCGGAGCTTGGCGAGGTCGGCCTCGGCAGCCATCCGCTCGCGCGTCGGGAGCAGCGCGAGCTGACCTTCGGTCTCGTAGCGCTCGAGGTCGTGCAGGCGCCGGATGCGCTCGCTGATCGTCTGGAAGTTCGTCAACAGGCCGCCGAGCCAGCGGTGGTTGACGTAAGGCATGCCGGCGGCCTCGGCGACGTCATGGACGGCGTCCCGGGCCTGCTTCTTCGTGCCGACGAACAGCACGGTGCCGCCGCGATGCGCGACATCACCGACGAAGTCGAGCGCCTGATCGAGCAGGCGCTGCGTCGTTAGCAGATCGATGATGTAGATGCCGTCGCGCTCACCGAAGATGAAGCGGCGCATCTTGGGGTTCCAACGGCGCGTCTGGTGGCCGAAGTGAACGCCGGCCTCCAACAACTCCTTGATCCCAACTCGTTCCACCGTACTGCTCCCTTGTATGCGTTGATGATGCCGCTCGGCAGGTCGCGTGGACTCGAGCACGAGCTGCGCTCAAGCAGGCTCGCGACCCCTGCGCCGTGCGGGTCGGGTGTGATTTGTCACTCCGAGGATACGCGACCTCACTGCGCCCCGCCGCGCGCGCGCTCGAGCGCGCTCGCGAGATCGGCCGGCAGCGGCGAGCAGATCGTCAGCTGCTCCCCCGACATGGGGTGTGCGAGCTCGAGGCGAGCGGCATGCAGGAACTGGCGCTCCAGGCCGTAGCCGCCGGCGCGGCCGTACTGCACATCGCCACAGACGGGATGGCCGATCGCGGCGAAGTGCGCGCGAATCTGGTGCGTGCGGCCCGTTTCGAGGCGAACCCGCAGCAGGCTCGCCGCCGGCAGCGCCTCCTCCAGCACGAAATGGGTCCGCGCGTCGCGCGGATGGTTGGTGTCGAGCGACATCCGCTGGGGCGCGCGCCGGTCGCGCCCGATCGGCGCGTCGATCGTCCCCGTTCGCGCGGGCGGCCGCCCGTCGACGAGCGCGAGATACTCACGGACGATCCGCCGCTGCTCCAGCGCAGCCTTCAGGCGCCGGTGGACCGCCTCGCTCTTGGCGATCACGAGCAGCCCCGAGGTGTCCTTGTCGAGCCGGTGGACGATCCCCGGACGCCAGTCCTCACCGCCGGCTGCGCCGAGCGCGACCAGCGCCTGCGACAGCGTCCCTGAGCGATGGCCGCTCGCAGGGTGAACGACGACGCCAGCCGGCTTGTCGACGACCAGCAGGTCGCGATCCTCGTAGGCGACCGTGAACGACGCCTGCGCAGCATCATCCGCCGGCGGCGCATCGTCGTGAAGATCGACGCCAAGCAGCTCACCACCGCCCAGAAGATCGGCTTTGCGCGCGGCACGGCCGTCGATCGTGACAGCGCCCTGCTCGATCCAGCGCTGGGCCTGCGCGCGTGAGCCGGCGTGCGCCGAGAGGTAGCGGTCGAGGCGCTGCCCCGCCGCCTCAGCCGGGACTCGAAGCTCCACTGCGACCGAGGATCAGGACGAGGGCGATCACGCCAACCGTGATCGCGCTGTCGGCGAGGTTGAACGCCGGCCAGTCCGGCAGCTTGATGAAGTCGGTGACCGCGCCCAGGCGCACGCGATCGATCAGGTTGCCGAGCGCGCCGCCGACGATCATGCCGCAGGGCAGCCACAGCAGGGCATGCGAGGGGTTGCGGGCGAAGAAGGCGACGAGCACGACGAGCACGATGACCGCGAGGATCGTGACGGCGCCCGCGCTGCCGGTGAACAGGCTGAAGGCGGCTCCCGTGTTGGCCGTGCGGATCAGCTTCAGGCCGGGCAGCAGCTGCGTCTGCCCGCCGGGAGCAAGCGAGCTGCGCAGCAGCTGCTTGCTCCACTGGTCGAGGATGACGACGACGAGCGCGACAAGGCCGGCCCGCCTCCACGCCGAAGGCGAGCTGAGCGCGCCGTCGCTAGCCACGGATCGCGCGAGAGATGAGCGACGCGACAACGAGGAGGAGGAAGATCGCGACAATCGGGCTGAAGTCGAGGCCGCGGAAAGCCGGCAGGAAGCGGCGGAAGATCCGCAGGTAGGGCTCGCTGACGTCACGCAGGAAGCTGAGGATCGCGTCGCTCCAGCGGCTGTAGGGGATCCGCAGACCAGCCGCGAAGAACCAGTTCGAGACGATGTAGATGATGATGATCGCGGTGTAGACGTAGGCCAGAACGTCAACGTAGTTGGCTATCTCAACGCGGATGCTTGTGAGCAGGATCGTCACTTCGCTGACGACCCCACGACGGCTGCGGCGGCATCGGCGAACGCGGCGCGCAGCCCGGCGCGCTCCAGCACGCGCAGGCCCCGCGCGGTCATGCCGCCGGGTGAGGTCACCTCGCGACGAACCGCCAGCGTGTCCATGTCGCGGTCGGCGAGCAGCGCAGCGGCGCCGCCGAGGGAGGCGCAGACGAGCTCGGCCGCCTGCGCGAGCGGGATGCCCTGGCCGACGGCGGCGTCAACCCACGCCTCGGCGATCAGCGCGACGTATGCCGGCGCGACACCGCTGACGGCGGTCGCGGCGTCCATCAGCCGTTCGGGGAGGCGTACGACCCGGCCGACGCGGCCGAGCAGCTCGTCGAGGCCGTCGGCGCCGCAGACGCAGGTCACGCCCTGGCGCACCGCGACGGCGGTGTTCGGCATCGCCCGCGTCACCGTTGCACCCTCGATCATCGTCTCGAGGTGCTCGAGCGCGACGCCACCGAGCAGTGACAGCACGACCTTCGCGTTGCCGGCCAGCTCGCCCGCCACGACGGGCAGCTGCGCCTGCTTGTGGGCCAGGACGATCACGTCGGCGCGCTTCGCCAGCTCGCGGTTCGAGGCAACCGCCTCACCACCGATGAGCTTCGCGAGCTGCGCGGCACGCCCGGACCCGTTGTCGCTGAACAGCGCCGGCTCTCCCAGCCCAACCGCCAGCGCCCGAGCCATGTTCCCCGCGCCGACAAAGCCAAGCTGAGTCATGGCAGCAAGGCTACCTCTCACGGGGGAGCCGGCGCGTGCGGATGGGCTGGCAGCGGCCCTCGCAAGCAGGATCGGTCGCGATTCATCGCTAACCCTGACTAGAGGTCTCGACTCGCAGCGAACCTCACACCGGCGCTGCTGGTGCCGATTACATCGATATGAATCCCTCGGCAGCGCGCGCGCGCGCGTTGCGGCCAACGGCAGCTGAACGCTTCGGGCGTTTCACGCCGCGGACGCGGTCCCGCTGGGCTGCGATCGCCCTCCTGCTCGCCTGCCTCGGCGTAGGCGCGACGCTGCTCAGCGCGAGCGTCGCGGCACACGACGAAGCGGTACGGACGCGGCTCGCGTTCCGCGCGCAAGCGCGCGGAGTCGCTGGCGAGCTGCAGCTGGCGCTCGCGCACGAAGCGGATCTCGAGCTCGCCGCAGATGCGTTCCTCGTCGATCGCATCAACGCGACCGAAGCGCAGTTCCTGCAGTGGGGCGTGACAGTTCAAGCGGTCGCGCGCTACCCCGAGATCGCCGGCGTAGTCGCCGTCAGCATCGTCCGTCCGGCGCAACTCGCCGCCTTCAACACGAACACGGTCGCGCAGCTGAGGCCCTTCCACCTGAACGCTCCGGAGGCCGTCGTCCCAGCGGGCCGACGGCCCTACTACTGCCTCACCCGCCTGTTGTTGAAGGGACGCGTGACGATCCCGGAGTACAACTACGACTACTGCTTCGGCACGGAGCTGTACGCGACGCGAGACTCGGGACGACTCGCCGTCAGCGCGGATACGCTCAACGGCACGCAGCTCGTCGCCATCGCGAGTCCGATTTTCCGCGGCGGCCGTGTGCCAGCCACCGTCGCCGGCAGGAGGCGAGCGTTCCTGGGCTGGACAGCGATGGGCATCGATCCGGCCGTGCTGCTGGATCGAGCGCTGAGGGGCCACCCCACGATGGCGCTCGTCCTGAAGCTGGCGACCATCAACGCACCACTCGTCTTCACCGCCGGCACGGCCCCGCGAGACGGGGAGTCCATGTCGATCAGACTGAACCCGACCGCCAGCCTCGAAACGCTCGGACCGCCGGCGAGCGCGGCGATATTTGCACATGGCGACACGCTCGCTTTGCTCCTGGGCGGCCTCACGAGCACCCTCCTCGCCTCGATCCTGGTGTTGAGCCTCGGGACCGGACGCGAGCGAGCGTTGAGACTCGTCGCCGAGAAGACGCGCGAGCTAGCGGCGGAGGCGCGGCGAAGCGAGGAGGCGCGTGACACGGCAGTCGAAGCCTCGAACGCGAAGTCGGTGTTCGTCGCGACGGTGAGCCACGAGCTGCGCACGCCGCTGTCAGGCGTGATCGGGACGATCGACCTGCTGCTCGACCGCGAGCTCGAGCCCGAGGAGCGCGAGTACGCCGAGGTCGTCAGATCGTCGGGCGAGGCGCTGCTCGCGGTCATCAACGACCTGCTCGACTACTCGAAGATCGAGGCAGGCAAGCTCGACCTCTCGCTCGCGCCGTTCTGCTTCGCCGACCTCGTCGCGGAATGCTGCGGGCTGCTGCGTCCAGTCGCCAGCAGCAAGGGCCTGGAGCTGGGCATCGAGCTCGATCCTGCGCTGCCGCCCTACGTCGCCGGCGATTCGGGACGCCTCAGACAGGTGCTGACCAACTTGCTCTCGAACGCCGTGAAGTTCACGAGTGACGGCTTCATCAACGTGCGCGCAAGCTCGCAGCGCGATGGCTCCGGGGTACGGCTGCGCGTAGAGATCTCTGACACCGGCATCGGAATCGACGAGGATCAGCTCGACAGGCTGTTCCAGCCGTTCACTCAGGCCGACAGCTCGACCGCACGCCGCTACGGCGGCACCGGGCTCGGGCTGACGATCTCGAACCAGCTCATCGAGATGATGGGCGGCCAGATGGGCGCAAACAGCAGTATCGGCAAGGGCAGCATGTTCTGGTTCGAGATCACGCTGCCGACGGCCGACGCCCCGAAGGCAGCGGAGTCAGCGCCGAAACCTGAAGCCGGCGGCGAGCGCGACGAGGACGGAAAGCTGAGCGAGACCGCGCCGCTCGTGCTCGTCGCCGAGGACAACCCAGTCAACCAGATGCTCGCCGTCCGGATGCTCGAGAAGTGTGGCTACCGCGCCGACGTCGTCGGCGACGGCGTCGAGGTGCTCGCAGCGGTCGCGCACGGCGAGTACGCGGCTGTGCTGATGGACTGCCAGATGCCGGAGATGGACGGCTATGAGGCGACACGCGAGATCCGCCGCCGCGAGACGCCGCCGGCGCACATGCCGATCATCGCCGTGACCGCGCATTCGATGAGCGGTGACCGCGAGAACTGCATCGCCGCCGGCATGGACGATTACGTAAGCAAGCCGCTGCGCACGCGCGAGCTGAGCGGCGCGTTGGCACGAGCGCTCGCTGGAGGGGTGGCGGGCCGGCCGGGTGACGAGCGAGCGCGCAGCTTGCACTAGTGCGGCAGTCCGCCTCGGCGACGCTGATGTCGGGCACAGTGTCATCTGGAGCAGGGCGGCCCTAGCGATGCTGGGCTCGGAGCCATCCGGCGTTGGCTTGCTTCGCTGCGTGCGCGCTGGCTCAGATCGCGCGAGGCGCACCTCCCCGAGACCACGAGTCGAGTGGAGGACGCGGGACCGCACGACGTCAGCACGCTCGCAGTGCTCACGCTAGCGCGAAACCAACAACGGCCGCGCGTGAGACAAGTCACCCCGAACGCGGGAAAGTCCCATCACCGCGTGCTCGGCCGGCGATGGCGGCGCCTTGCGGAAGCAAGACCCGCCGAGCCCGTCTAGGCCTGGTTGAAGAACCCCTTCTCGATCAGCCGGGCGCGCTCCTCGGCTGACAGCTCGACGTTGCGCGGCGTCAGCATGAAGACCTTGTCGGCGATGCGCTGCATCCCACCGTCGAGCGCGTAGGTCAGCCCGCTCGCGAAGTCGATCATGCGCTTGGCCAGGTCGTGCTCGGAGTCCTGCAGGTTGAGGATCACGGGAACGTCCTTCTTGAACTTGTCGGCGACCTGCTGGGCGTCGTTGAACGACTTGGGGTGGACGACGTGAACCTGGAAGTCGCGCCCGCCGACGCTGCCGCGCCCGCCCTGCACGGGGCGCAGCACGGTCGCCTGGCGCCCCCCGCGCGGCGCGTCGTCGGCAAAGATGTCGTCGATGTCGTCGCCCCGACGGCGCGGAGCCAGCCGGCGAACATTCTGGCGATCGCGGTAGCGATCCTCGAGCGCGACCTCAGGCCCCGTCTCAGGATCGTAGTCATAGTCGTAGTCCGTCTCCTCGGCGAGGCCGAAGTAGACGAGCGTACGGTGCCAAGAGTCACGTAGCGCCATGAATCAGTGCATCTTTCGGCTCGCAGGGGCGAAATCCCTGCTAACTGCAAACTGTAGCGAGATGGACGGACTAGCGGTACAGGATCGTGCCGATCCGCACGATCGTCGCTCCGGACTCCACCGCGACCTCGAAGTCCTGGCTGGTACCGGCCGACACGTGCCGCAGCCCACGCTGGCCCGCAAGCGCTGCGAGCCGCTCGAAATATGGGCGGCTGCGCTGCGGATCGGCAGTCTGCGGCGGCATCGTCATCAGTCCCACGACGGGGACCGGACTGAGCGCGATGAAATCGTCCAGCTCGTCGGCGCTGATTCCGGCCTTGCCCTGCTCGCCCGCGACGTTGACCTCGATCAGGATTTCCAGGCCTGCGCGTGCGTGGCGGCCAAGCTCGCGCAAAGCCGACTCGCTGGCCACCGAGTGGATCAGCTCGACATGGGGTGCGATCAGCTTGACCTTGCGTGACTGCAAGGCGCCGATGAAGTGCCAGCGGAGCCGTCCCTGGGCGTAGCGAGCCTTCGCGACGAGATCCTGAGCGCGGTTCTCGCCGACCAGCGTGACCCCCGCGTCGGCGAGCGTCTCGAGATCCGTCGCGGGGAGGTACTTCACCGCCGCGAGGATCTCGACCTCGCGCGGATCGCGTCCGGCTCGCACAGCCGCACGGTCGACGCGCTCGCGCACCGCCGCGAGGTTCGCGCGGACGCGCTCGACGCTCAGCGGCGCCATACAAAGCCGCCCTGGCGACCCGTGTCCGCTCCGTCGCGGCGATGGGAGAAGTACAGGCCCTCCGGAGCACAGATCGTGCAGACGCCGAGATCGCAGACGTCCTCGACACCCGTCTCATGCAGTTGTTCGCGAGCTATCGCCGCAAGGTCGATCCGCGGGCCGTCGCTCGTCGCGTAAGCGGCGAACACGGCCCGCACCTCCGCCCCCGTCTCGTAGCAGCAGACACCGGCGCCGGGCCCGATCGCCGCTTCGAGCGGGCCGTCGACGCCGAGCGAGCGCAGCACCCGTATGCCCTCCGCGATGACCCCGCCGGCGAGGCCGCGCCAACCGCAGTGGAGCATCGCGACGCCACCGGCACCCGCGAGCGCGACCGGCAGGCAGTCCGCGACGTGAACGCCGACCGCTACTGCGGCGACGCACGTTGCCTGCCCGTCGGCGGCGGCGGGCGACACCGCATACCCGGCGGGCGCCTCCCCCACGACCGCGACGACGCTGCCGTGGACCTGGCGTCCGGCGGCGACGGCGCGCACGCCACAGCGCTCGACGAGCGCGGCGCGGTTGCGCGCGACGGCAGCCGGAATGTCGCCGCTGGTCCGTCCGAGATCACCATCCGCGCGCCCGCTGAAGAGAACGGTCGCATGGGTCAGCTCGACGCGCGTGCTCACGCGCCACCGCCCACCGCGCTGAGCAGCTCGGCCTCGCGACCACCGCCCAGCTCACCGTCGAGCTTGCGTCGCAGTGCGCGCGCCAGCCGCGCGCCAAGCTCGGGACCCGCCGGGATCCCGGCTGCGATGAGGTCGTCGCCGTCGATCTCGAGCCGCACATGGCGCAGCTCCTCCAGCCAGCGGCGTGCGTCCTCGCGGGGACCGAGCGCGCCCGCGACCGCGACAGCCTCCACCGGCACGTTGCGCAGCGCGTCATACAGCTCGCTCGCCGAGCCGGCACGGGCCATCGCAGCTGCGATCTGCGGCGCTTGATGGATTGCAAGCACGATGTCACGCTCGCGCCCGAGGAGCTCGAGCGCACCGATCCACGCCGCCGAGGCGACGTCACGCGTCACCGCGCCGAGGATCAGCAGCTCCCGGCTGGCGTCTTGGGGCGCGAGCGCGAGCGCCGTCTCCACCAGCGTCCGATCGACCGCGATCGGGAGTTTTTGGGTGAGGTCTGTGAGCGGCGCGAGCGGGTCGGGCTCCAGCAGCGCGAGGCGGAGCTCCGCACCGATCCGTGCGCCCGTCAGCGTGTCGAGCGTCGCAGCCTGCGCCAGCGCCGCGGTGTGCGGCTCGACGGTGAAGCCCAGCCGCCGCGCGTAGCGGGCGAGGCGCATCACCCGCGTCGGGTCGTCGACGAAGCTACCGTCGTGCAGGACGCGCAGGCGCCCCGCCGCGAGATCGTCGAGCGCTCCCGGCGCTGCGAGCAGCTCGCCGCCGTCGAGCGTCACGGCGATCGCGTTGACCGTGAAATCGCGGCGGCGCAGGTCGTCCTCGAGCGTGGCCGGCGCGACGACTGGCAGCGCCCCCGGCCGCGGATAGCTCTCGCTGCGGGCCTGTGTGACGTCGATCGACCAGCCCTCGGCTATCACGTGGCAGGCCAGGAACGGCTCGTGGACTGTGGCGGTGCCGCCCAGCTGCGCCGCTATCGATCGCACGTCGGCTTCGACGACGAGGTCGATCTCGCGCGGCTCGCGAGCGGTCAGGCTGTCGCGGACGAAACCGCCGACGACCGCCGCGCGAACGCCGCTGAGCGCCAGCGCTGCGGCGCCGTCGGCCCGAGCGGCGAGCGCGTCGAGCACCACCTCTGCGCGGAAGCGTGCGTCACTCGCCATCGGTTGCGAGTGTAGGCACCTATGCCGGCGCGCGGATCGCGCGCACGGGGATGCCAGCCGCGGCGAGGTGCTCTTTGGCCTGCGCGATCGTGAACTGGCCGTAGTGAAAGATCGACGCGCAGAGCGCGGCATCGGCACCGGCGCGCAGCGCCTGCACGAGGTGGTCGAGCGTGCCGGCGCCACCGGAGGCGATCACGGGCACCGCCACCGCCTCGCTCACGGTGCGCGTGAGGTCGAGGTCGTAGCCATCGTTCGTCCCGTCGCGGTCCATGCTGGTCAGCAGGACCTCCCCGGCGCCGCGTTGCACGGCTTCACGCACCCAGACGAGCGCGTCACGCTCGGTCGGCTCGCGCCCGCCGCGAACGTGAACCCCCCAGCCGCCGGCCGGCCGTGCCTGCGCGTCGATCGCGAGGACGACGCACTGCGCGCCGAACTGCGCCGCAAGCTCGTCGATCAGGCCTGGCCGTGCAACCGCGGCGCTGTTGACGGCGACCTTGTCGGCGCCCGCGTCGAGCACCGCTTGGGCGTCCGCCACGGAGCGGATCCCCCCGCCGACGGTGAACGGGACGAACACGTCGTTCGCAGTGCGGCGAGCCAGCTCGACGATCGTCGCGCGCTTCTCATGCGTCGCGGTGATGTCGAGGAACACGAGCTCGTCCGCGCCTGCGTCGTCGTAGAACGCCGCGAGCTCGACCGGGTCGCCCGCGTCTCGGATGTCGAGGAAGCGCGTCCCCTTCACGACGCGCCCAGCGTCGACGTCGAGGCACGGGATGACCCGCTTCAGCTGCACAGGACGGCGTTCGCCTCGGCGATCGTGAAGCGCTGCTCGTACAGCGCCTTGCCGACGATCACGCCGACGAGCTGTGGATGGTGGAGATCTCTCAGCGCCACGAGGTCGGCCAGCGCACCGACGCCGCCGGCGTACAGCAGCTCGCCCTGGAGCGCGTCAGCGATCGCGCTGAGCGTGTCCAGGTCGAGGCCGCCGAGCATCCCGTCGCGCTCGACATCGGTGTAGATGAAGTTGCGCACGCCCCGCTCGGTTAGCGCCTTGACCGCTTCGATCGGGGAACGCGACTCGGTCGCGGTCCAGCCGGCGGTCGCGATCTGTCCGTGGCGCGCGTCCACCGACACCACGACGCGGTCGCCATGCACGCGCAGCGCATGGTCGAGCAGCGTCGAAGCCGTGAAGGCCGCGGTGCCGATCACGACGCGAGCCGCTCCCGCGGCAACTGCCGCGTCGATCGCCTCAGGCGAACGAAGACCTCCACCGAGCTCGATTGCGAGCCTCGTCGCGTGGGCGATCGCACGGACGTGGTCGAGGTTGACCGGCTCGCCGCGCCGCGCACCGTCGAGATCGACGATGTGCAGCCGCTCGGCACCGGCGCGGGCCCACGTCTTCGCTGCCTCGAGCGGGTCGCTGGCGTAGGTCGTGCTCTTCGCGAAGTCGCCTTGCACGAGCCGCACGGCGTGACCGTTCAGGATGTCGAGGGCCGGATAGAGGATCACGTCGCCGCCACGCAGATCGAGGCGAAGTTCGCGAGCAGCCGCAGGCCGTCGAGCGAGGACTTCTCGGGGTGGAACTGCACACCGATGAACGAGCCGCGCGCCACCGCCGTCACAAAGCGCCGGCCATACTCGGCTGTGCCGAGCATGTCGGCCGGCTCATGCGGCTCGCATGCGTAGCTGTGCACGTGGTAGTAGGCCACGTCCTGCCCTACGCCTCCCAGCAGGGGCGAGTCGCGAAGCCAGTGGACCTCGCTCCAGCCGATGTGCGGCAGCTTGAGGCCGCCTGGATTGAGCTGGCGAACCTCACCGGGCACGATCCCGAGCCCCGCCGCGCCACCGAGCTCGCTCGATCGCTCGAACGCGACCTGCAGCCCAAGGCAGATCCCGAGCACCGGCACGCCGGCGCCCACGCGCTCGACGATCAGCTCATCCAGCCCGAGCGCCGCAAGGTTCTCCATCGCCTTCGGAAACGCCCCAACCCCCGGCACCACCAGCCCATCGCACGCTCCAAGCAGTGCCACATCGGAGCTCACCACCACGCTCGCGCCCACATGCTCCAGCGCCTTCTCAACCGAGCGTCGATTCCCCATCCCATAGTCCACAACCCCAACCCGCGCCCCACGCCCACCGCCCTCAGCCGGCGAAGGCGGGCGAAGCCCGCCCTTCGCCTTCACAAGATGCCCTTGGTGCTCGGCACGCCCTTCTCGGTCGGGTCGATCGCGACGGCGGCGCGCAACGCGCGAGCGAACGCCTTGAACGCCGCCTCGATCATGTGGTGGGCGTTGCCGGGAGCTTGAAGTGAGATGTGGATCGTGCACTTGGCGTTGTTTGCCACGGCGCGGAAGAACTCCTCCAGCAGCTCGTGATCGAACCCCCCAGTCGCGCCCGGCGGGAGATCTCCATCGAGTGCCAGGAACGGACGTCCGGAGATGTCGATCGCGCAGAGCGCGCGCGCCTCGTCCATCGGCACGATCGCCGAGCCGTAGCGGCAGATCCCACTGCGGTCGCCGAGCGCCTCATCCAGCGCCTGCCCGAGGACGATGCCGGTGTCCTCAACGGTGTGGTGACCGCCCGTCTCGAGGTCGCCGCTGACCGTCACGTCGAGGTCCAGGCGGCCGTGACGGGCGAGCAGGTCGAGCATGTGATCGAGGAAGCCGACGCCGGTGGCGCGCGTGCCGGCACCGCTGCCGTCGAGCGCGAGCGCCAGCGCCACGCTCGTCTCGCGCGTCTTGCGTGTGATCTCGGCCTGCCTGGTCATTGCGCTTGATTGTCCCCCATCTCAGGGATGCGGGCGCGCATCGACTCGGCGTGCAGCGCAAAGCCCTCCGCGCCGGCGATCGCCCCACCGGCGAGGGCGAGCGCCTCGACCGCCTCGGGGTTGATCCGCACCTCCGACATCTGGCGACGGAAGTGCTGGACGGTGAGCCCCGAGGTGAAGCGTCCCGAGCCGGCCGTCGGCAGGATGTGGTTGGAGCCGGCGACGTAGTCACCGAACGCCGTCGCCGACGGCCAGCCGACGAACAGGCACCCTGCTGTTCGGACGCGTGGCGCGAGCGCCTCGGCGCCGGGGCCGATCAACTCCAGGTGCTCGGGAGCGTAGGCGTTGGCGATCTCGAGCGCCTGCATCAGGTCAGCCGCTTCGATCAGCACGCAGGTCGCGTCACTGGCAGGCTCGCGTCGCCTTCCCAAAATGTCGATGTCGGCCGCCAGCGCGTCGAGCAGCGCGCCGTCGGGCGCGATGGCGATCGTCAGGCTCGCCCGGCCGTGCTCGGCCTGCGCGAGCAGATCGAGCGCGATCACGCGGATCGAACCGGCATCCGCCGCATCGAACAGCACGAGCAGGTCACTCGGACCGGCGAAGCCGTCGATCGCCACGCGGTCGCTCACGAGCCGCTTGGCCTCCTGCACGTAGAGGTTGCCGGGCCCGACGATCACGTCGACGCGGCGGACCTGTTCGGTGCCGTAGGCCAGTGCGGCGATCGCCTGCGCACCACCCATCTGGTAGACCTCCGCCACCCCAACCAGCGCGCATGCGCCGAGGATCACCGAGGCGACCGGCGGCGGCGAGCAGACGACGACCTCCTGCACGCCGGCGGCACGCGCCGTCACGACGCCCATCACGACGGTGCTTGGGTAGGGGGCCTCCCCACCCGGCGCGTAGACCGCCGCCCGGGCCATCGGCATTTCGCGCAGGACGACACGGTGACCCTGCGCGAGCGTCACCTCGCGCGTCTCGCGCACGCCGGCCGAGCTGACCGCAGCGACGTTGGCGATTGCCACCTCCAGCCCGGCGCGCACCGCAGGATCGAGCGCTTCCAGCGCCGCCGCGAGATCCTCCTGGCTGACGCGCAGCGGTGGCGGCGGTGCGCCGGCGGTGTCGAACTGCTGCGTGTACTCGAGAACCGCAGCGTCACCGCGCACCGCGACCTCGCCGACGATGCCAACGACCGCTTCGTTGACGTCCGGCGCCTGTGGAACCAGGTCGCGAATCTCGCTCACGACCTCCGCGACGTTCGAGACGCCGCTGCGCCGCTCAAGCCGCACGGGCGCGCTCCAGGAGCTCGTCGATCGCCGCCGCCTTGAGCTTGTGCGCGACCGGGTTAGCGATCAGGCGAGCGGTGCAAACCGCGATCTCCTCGCGGATCACGAGCTGGTTCTCACGCAACGTGGTGCCAGTCGCCGTCAGGTCGACGATCGCCTCAACCAGACCGGTGAGCGGCGCCAGCTCAACGGACCCCTTGACCTCGATGATCTCCACCTGGCGGCCGGTGTCCTCGAAGTAGCGGGCAGCGATCCGCGGGTACTTCGTCGCCACCCGCACCACACCGAGCCGCCGCAACGCCTCCGCCGCCGGATCGGCACCGGCGGTCGTCGCCAGCACCATCGTGCAGCGGCCATAGCCGAGATCGACGAGCTCGTAGACATCGCGCCCGACCCCCGGCAGCGCCGAATCGCTCTGCTCGAGCAGCACGTCCTTGCCCGTGATCCCGAGGTCCGCAGCGCCTGCGGCGACGTAGGTTGGCACGTCGGACGGGCGCATCGTGATCAGCCCGATGTCCTCGAACAGCAGCTTGCGATCGTTCGAGCGCACCTCCCCGGTCTGCACGCCGAGGCCGTCGAGCCAGTCCAGCGTGTCCTCGAACAGCGCCCCCCGGGGGACGGCGATGACAAGACCGTTGGTCGTCGAGCTCACAGCCGCTCCTCGGCAGCCAGCGCCAGGTGCAGGCGGTCGATCTCCAGCGCGAACCCGACGGCCGGAAGGCCGCGCCCAAACTCCCCCAGCAGATGGTCGTAACGGCCGCCGCCGCCGATCGGCATCCCCAGGGCAGGGTCGTAGACCTCGAACACCGCACCCGTGTAGTAGCCGGGGAGCCGTGACAGGCCGAGATCGAAGATGACGCGCTCGGCAACGCGCGCGTCGAGCAGGTCGCGGACCGCGCGCAGCCCGGCGACCGCGTCGGCGACCGGGCCCGGCGGGGCGTGCAGCACATCGGCGCCGCCGCGCAGCTGCGGCACCTCGAGCAGCAGCGCGATCGCCTCGTCATCGAGCTCGAGCTCGGCCAGCGCCCGCTCGAGTCCGACGAAGTCGCCGCGGGCCAGCTCCTCGAGCAGCAGCGGGCGCACCTCGGCGGTGACGCCGAGCGCATCCATCAACGCCGGGTACAGCGTCGCGTCGCCAAGCCCGACGCGGTAGCGCGCAAGGCCGACCGCATCGAGCGCGCGGCAGAGCACCGTGACCGCCTCGGCGGTGCCACCTGGCGCGGCCGCGCCAATCAGCTCGACGCCGGCCTGCAGGAACTCGCGTGGCTGGCCCCGTTGCGGGCGGACGCCGCGGTAGGAGTGGGCGAAGTAGCAGAAGCGCAGCGGTGGCTCAGCGGTCGGGTAGCGCGTTCCGACGACGCGTGCGATCGGCACCGTCATGTCCGAGCGCAGCACCAGCACGTTGCCGTTCTCGTCGAACACGCGGTACGCCGGACGCACACCGGCCAGATCGCCACGCGTGATGACCGCCTCGTACTCCAGCGCGGGCGTGTAGACCTCGCCGTAGCCGGCCTCGCCGAAGACGTCGCGCAGCGCCTCGGTGATCGCGCGGAGCTCCCGCATCTCATCCGGCAGCACATCGCGCGTTCCACTGGGAATCGGATGGATCATCGAAGGATGGACCGTACCGGACCGGCCTGCGATCAGCAGGCGGAGGTGTGCGCCAGCGCCGCGACGCGCTTACCCGACAGCCACGTAACAGCCCATCCATCGCGTGAGAGGCCGCGGTGCTCGCGGCGAGCGCGAGCGGGCGCGCTAGCGAGGGTATGTGCCCTTGATCACGGTCGCGCCCTTTACGCAGCGCTCGTCGCCAGTGACGTTGACCTGCTTACAGGCGTAGCCACCGACCCGCGCGTGTGCGGTGATCTCGCTCTGAAAGTGGCGAATGATCTGCAGTGCAGTGGCACAGCTGATCGATCCACCTTGCACGGTCACAGTCAGCCTCGGCATCGCGGAGGGCGGGCCGCCTCCGCTGGCGATGACCTTGCCGCACGTCCGTACCTTCGCCGACGCACCGGCGCTCGCCGATTGCCCCAGGACACCCACCACACAGGCCACGCAAGCGATTGCAACGAGACTGGAACGCGGCCGGCGCATCGACGGGCGGCACCTTATCGGCACGAGCCGAACAACTCAACCGACCTGACGAGCGCGTCGGTGCTGCTGCCGCCAAGAACCTCGACCGTTGGCTTCGCCAAGTGCGCTCGGCGCGGAGCTGCGATGATTGCGGCGGTGCGCAGGGCGGCCGCCATAGCTGTCGTGACCCTCGCGGCGCTGCTGGGCGGCGGCGCGCTAGCTGTCGGGCCCGTCGTCGCGGCTGATCAGGCGTCTCCCAGTGGCTTCACCGTGCAGCCGAACATCGCGGACCCGGCTTGCAATGGTGGCCAGGGGCTCGCGTTGCCGGCGCTCCTTGGAACGATTCCGGTTGTCGCGAGCACGGCGCTGTCCGACGGCTCAACGTTGATCGCGGTCTCCTCCGGAGGAGACCCGAACGAGAACTCGGTCGTGCTGTATTCCGCCACAGCGACGTGCGCGCCGAATCTCGCGTTCGGGCAGGCGGGTGTGGCGACGCTCGGCCCAACCCAGCCGGCGCCGAAAGATCCGTCTCCTACCGGGTGGCTTGGTGGCCTGCAGATCGACGCCGTGGCGCCGGCGACCGGAGGCGGCGCGCTGCTGGCCGGCGGCTACGGCGACCACTGGATAGTCGGTGAGATCACGGCGCAGGGGCAGCCCGATCCGAGCTTCGGCACCGACGGCTGGAGTTTGCTGCCGTACCGCGAAGAAGTGGAGTCGGTCGTTCAGGAGCCGTCGGGACAGATCGTGATCGGCGCCAGCAAGGGCAGCGGCTGCTGCGTGACCAACTCGATGGCCACCCTGTCCTCGACCGGGCAGCTTGAAACGGCCTTCGGAGCCGGCGGACGCGCAGGACTGCCGACCGGTGAGGACTCAGGGGTAGCAACGCCTGTCCTCGAGCCGAACGGCGACATCCTGGCCCCGATCGGCTACGGGAACATGGGCTGCTGGGGCATGTCCCTCGAGATGCTCGCACCCAGCGGCCAGCCGGTGCCGCTGTTCCGGCGAAGGCTCAGCCGGTTCTGGCAACGCCTCCACCTCGGCGCGTTCGAAGGCGACGCATACGCCGACGGCGCGGGCTTCACCGTGATCGGCACCGGACAGAGGCCCTGCTACGGCTTCAAGAGTTCGCGATCCGCCACAGGCCTCATCGCACACTTCGCGGCGGACGGCCAGCAGATCGGCCGGACGATCAAGTTCCCGTCCCCCATGTACGGCACCGTCCAAGCATTCCCGGACGGAAACGACACCCTCATCGCCGAGGCGCCGTACGCGAATGCAACGCGGCTGACAATCGAGGCACTACGTCCCAACGGCTCGCTCGACCCGGGGTTCGCAAGCAACGGAGTCGCGCAGATCCGCACACCCTGGCGCGGAACGGACGCGCCACTCGAAACCATGGTCTCGGTCAGCCAAGCCGGCCCCGGCACACTCGTCATCGTCGCGCAAGACGGCGGCACCCAGCTACAGCTCACGCGCCTGGACGTCTAGGCTCGAGCACGACAGCCGCTGGCCGAGCGCGTCACACCAGCCGCGCGACCGCCGCCCCAGGCCCGACCGGCTGCTCCCCCGGAGGCGCGTCGGCAACCTGCGCCACCGCCGCCCCCGCGCGCCGCGGCCGCCGTACCCGCAGATGCTCCGCCAGCAGATACGACCCGACCACGAGCGTCAGTGCGATCGCCTGCCCGGCGATCGTCTC
Organism: Solirubrobacteraceae bacterium; assembly: GCA_049512455.1. GTDB lineage: Bacteria > Actinomycetota > Thermoleophilia > Solirubrobacterales > Solirubrobacteraceae > Palsa-513. Next base: position 90,600 of record JBEKXB010000009.1, read on the forward strand.
GACGTTGGCGAAGATCGAGAACCAGGTGCCGGCCCAGCCCGGGATGTGAACGCCGATCGACGTCGTGCCGATCCAGCCCGCAAGCTGCATCTCGTTGACCTCCTCGCCGACCATCACGAACAGCACGACGCACAGCAGCGCCCCGGTGATGATCAGCAGCCGCCGGTAGGGCAGCTTCTGGTGCAGGCCGAACGTGAGGACCCCGACACCGGCGGTGAACAGCATCCCGAGCAGCGCGCCTTCGAGCACGACGCTGCCACCGTTGCTGACGCGAATCGTCTGCAGGAAGATGACGACCTCGAAGCCCTCGCGGTAGACCGAGGTGAAGCCGAGCAGCCCGAGCCCGAGCATCATCCGGCGCAGGTTGCGCTGATCGCCGTCGCCGCCGCCAAGCAGGCTGCGCCGGCGCTTGTGGTGATGGGAGATCCAGCCGGTCCAGTAGACGCGGTGTAGGAACCAGTTCATCACGACGAGCAGCACGACGATCGCGGGAATGCCGGTGGCGGCCTGGACGTCGAGTCCGCGTCCGCCGAACTGCCCGATCAGCCAGACCGCGGCAAACCACGTCGCCAGTGTCGCCGCCAGCGCGAGCGACCCCCCGGCAGCCACCGGCCGCCGATAGACCTTGTTCGCCCCGAGGAAGCTGGCGAGCACCGCGGCGAGCACGAGGATCGTCTCCAGCCCCTCGCGAAAGACGAGGATCGCGCTGTCGATGACGGCCGTCGTGCGGCTGAGATGCTCGCCGGGCGCGAGCGCTCCCGGGTCCGGCGTTCCGCCCTTGGCATGCCACGCCAGCACCACGGCCACCGCGGCGACGCCGAGCGCCACCAGCGTCCAGACGTAGAAGAAGAAGTTGTGCCGACGCGTCGCTGGCGCCGCTGCTCCCGCCGGCGCGGGCTGAGGTGTCGTCGAAGGCATGCTCGCGCGGTGTCAGCAGGTCGGTGCGGACAACTACTTAGGGCACCCTAACAGATCGTTCGCCGCGGTCAACCGGGATCGCTTGCGCCGGTCAACCGGATCGCTGGCGCCGCCGGTCGCCCACCTCGCTCGCGCCGCGACCTACCGACGGCCCGGCTCCTAGACCGCCAGCACCGGCTCCGCGGGAACGCGCTCGATCTGCGCCCCCAGCTCGCGCAACCGCTCATCGATCCGCTCGTAGCCGCGGTCGATCTGCGCCACGCTGCCGATCTCGCTGCGGCCGTCGGCGCACAGCGCGGCGATCAGCATCGCCATGCCGGCGCGGATGTCGGGCGATTCGAGGCGCGCGCCGCGCAGCCGCCGCGGGCCGGTCACGATCGCCCGGTGCGGGTCGCACGAGACGATGTCGGCGCCCATCGCCACAAGCTTGTCGGTGAACACGAGGCGGCTCTCGAACATCCACTCGTGGACCAGCACCGATCCGTCGGCTTGCGTCGCGAGCGCGACCGCGATGCTCGTGAGGTCGGCCGGGAACGCCGGCCACGGGCCATCCATGACCTTGCGCTTGTAGCCGCCGACGTCGGCCTTGACGACCAGCCGCTGTCCCCCGGGGACGAGGATGTCGTTGCCTTCGATGTCGCTGTGCAGCCCCAGCTGCTCGAAAACGCCCCGGATCATCCACAGATCGCGCGGGATCGTGTCCTTGATCCGCAGCTCGCCGCCGGTCACGCCGGCCAGCGCCATGAAGCTGCCGATCTCGATGTGGTCGGGCGCGATGGCGTGCGTGGCGCCACCGAGCCGCTCGGCGCCCTGCACCGTGAGCACGTTCGAGCCGATGCCGTCGATCCGCGCCCCCATCTTCACCAGCAGCCGCGCGAGGTCCTGCACGTGCGGCTCGCAGGCGGCGTTGGAGATCACCGTCGAGCCGGGTGTGAGCGCGGCAGCCATCAGCACGTTCTCGGTCGCCATCACCGACGGCTCGTCCATGAACACGTCGCCCGCCCGCAGGCCGCTGGGGGCGCGCAGCACGAAGCCGTCCGTGTAGTCGCATGTCGCGCCGAGCGCCTCGAAGCCGTCGATGTGCGGATCGAGCCGGCGACGCCCGATGAAGTCGCCGCCCGGCGGTGGCATCTCGGCTCGGCCGAGACGCGCGAGCAGTGGACCGGCGAGCAGGAACGAGGCGCGTATCTGCTCACCGAGGTCGGCCTCGACGGCGCTGACCTCGACACCCGCTCCGCAGAGCGACAGCTCGTTCTCGCCGCGCCAGCGCACCTCGACGCCGATCCCTTCGAGGATCTCGAGCATCGACTCGACGTCGCGGATCCGCGGCACGTTGCCGATCTCCAGCAGCTCGTCGGTCAGCACCGACGCCGCCAGGATCGGCAGCGCCGCGTTCTTGTTGCCGGCGGGTATCACGGTGCCGCTGAGCGGCACTCCACCGGTGATGACGAACCTCTCCATGAAGATGACGCGCCCGCGCGATGGGCTTCCTGGGCGCCTCGCAAGCCTAACAGCCTCCCCCGCGGCCGCGCTGGCGGACAACGTCCCGTCGGTACGAGCGTATGTTCGTGCACGAAATCTTGCAGCCCTCATCCCCCGCGTTTGCTGCGTTTCCGGGGCTTGGGGGCGGTCTGTGTGGGGCCCGCGCGTCGCTCTTCACGGAGTTCCGTCCGACGCCGTTCGTATCTTTGCGAACACATGTTCTGGCGCGTTCCTCACACCCCGCAGGCCCCCCGCGCCGTTCATCGCGCCCTCGACCTGGTCCGTGCCCTGCTGCTCGAGCAAGAGCTCGAAGCCTCGCCCGGCCCCGTCGCGTCGCGCGCGCCCCAGTCACCCGCGCCCGCAAGGGTGCACCGGCCCCAGCGGCGAGCAATGCGCCGTCGCTGTCGGGCTGGTGCGGTTCTGGAGCGACCGCAGCACTGCCTGTGCCCGATTGGGAGCATGGCGCCGCCGGTCCGATCACGACGTGAGTGCCGCTTGCTGGACAAGCACGCGGTCGGTCGCTGAAGCTGGGAGGCAGACCAGCCCCCGATGGTTGGGGGCAGGCGGCGAGGCCCGCGCCGGGGCTCTAGCGAGCCCCGGCGATTCGGGCGGCAGTCCCGCAACCAGCACGTTCGTGCTTTACTGCGTCGCCACGACGCGGATGCAACCGCGGCGGTGGGCGATCGATCAAGGGGGGAGCGATGTTGAGCAGCGCACAAGTTTCCACGACTACGGACGCTTCGCGCGATCGCCGCCGGCAGCGCCGGCTGTCGCTGCTCGCCGGCGCGGTCGCCGCGGCCGCGGTCGCGCTCTCCGCTGCGCCCGCGCTCGCGGTGACGACGGCGAACCTCTACGCGGTCCCGACGGGCGGCGCGACCGCGGGCAACTACCCCGCGGTCTGCACTCAGGCTGACCCTTGCACGCTCGGATGGGCGCTGCACCAGACCAACAGCACGACCAACGTCAACGGCGACGCCGCCGTGATCAACCTCGCGGCGGGCACCTACGCCGACAGCAACTACACGATCCAGGCCACCGGCGGCACGCCGGCCTCGGTCGAGTTCCAGGGTGAGGGCTCGGGCCCCTCCTCAACGGTCCTGGATGGCGGCGGCGCCACCCGCGTCATCAACGTCAACGGCGTCGGCTACCCGGTCACGCTCGCGAATCTCACGCTCCAGAACGGGAACTCCAGCGGCGACGGAGGGAACCTGCTCGCCGACACGACCGGATCCGGCAGCGTCACGCTGAGCGACGACATCGTCACCGGCGGTTACAGCGGGCCCGGCGGTCAGGCCGACGTCACGGCGGGGACGCTGAACGTCGATGACACGACGGTGGAGGACTCCGGTTCCGATACGTGGGGCAGCGACGCAGTGGGCGGCACGCTCAACGTCGATGACTCCACATACGTCGCCAACAGCAACTCCGCGGTATCGGCGATCAACGCAGCAATTGTCGACGTGACGAGCTCGACGCTGGCGGGGAACGCCGACTACGGCCTCGACGACGACAGCACTGGAGCTGTCGACGTAGCGCTGTCAACGCTCAGCGGAAACGGCAGCGGCGGGATCGCCACCGAGAGTGGGCCCACCGAGGACGCCGAGCTCCTCTACGACATCCTCGCCAGCAACGCCGGCCATGACTGCCTCCGCGACGGTAGCCACCCGACCGACGGCGGCGACAACGTCCTTGACGACAGCACCTGCGCTTTCGGCAGCTCGCTCGGCAGCAAGGTCGTCACCACCGCCGCGATCGGCCTGCTCCCGCTCGCCAACAACGGCGGCGCCACGCAAACCGAGCGGATCACGGCGACGAGCGCCGCCTACGACATCGTGTTGAACAGCCTGTTCGGCCCTTGTGAGATCCCCGGCACCGACCAGCGTGGAATGCCCACCGACAGCGGCGCCTACTGCGACGCGGGCGCCTACCAGGTTGCGCCACCGACAATCACCGGGATCTCGACCTCCAACGTCGAGCCTGGCACATCGGTCACGCTCACCGGCACGAACCTGGTGTACACGACGTCGGCGACGTTCGGTGCCGGCAACGTCGCCGGCACGATCGACTCTCAGAGCCTGACGTCGCTGACTGTGACGGTTCCCGCGCTCAGCGTCGGATCGGAGCCGGTGACGGTGACGAACGCCGACGGAACGGCCAGCTTCGCCTTCATCGCATTCGGCCCGACGATCACCACGACGTCGCTGCCGGCCGCCGGGGTCGACCAGCAATACTCCGAGCAGCTCGCCACGAGTGGCGGCACGCCCCCGCTCTCCTGGAGCATCAGCGCCGGCGCACTTCCAAAGGGCTTCGGCCTCTCGAGCACCGGCGCGATCTTGGGCAGCTCGTCGAGCGCCGAGTCGGGCACCGCGACGATCGAGGTCAAGGACGCCGACGGCGCCAGCTCGACACAGGCGCTGACGCTTGCCGTCGTCGTGCCGAGCGTCACGATCGACTCCTCCGGCGTCAAGCTGAAGGGCTCCAAAGGCTCCATTAGCCTCGCTTGCAACGCTGCACCGTGCTCCGGCAACGCCGAGATCGCGCAGGTCGTTCACACGAAGGTCAAGAAGGGCCACAAGACCGTCGAGAAGACCACGACGATCGTGCTCGCCAGCGGCTCCTACAGGCTCGCTACGGGCGCCAACGGGATCTTCACGGTCAAGCTCACGAGCATCGGCCGCCACGACCTCGCAAGCGCAAGCACGCACCATCCGCTGCACGAGACGCTCCTCGCCACCCTGTTAGGCGGCAGCACCGCGAAGCGCTCGGCCAAGATCACCTGAGCGCCGCGCGGCCGCGGCCGCGCCGTCCGATCTGAATGAGACGCAACGAGGGCCCCGCGCAAGCGGGGCCCTCAGGTCTACATAACGCGCCTCCGGGCCGGCAAGCCGTCCAAACGCGGCCTCGAAGTTTCACCTCTCCGATCCGCCTGCCGACCCTGTTCGCAGTGTATGGACCGCTCCACAGCGACCCTCCTCGGACCAGGACGGTTTGCGATGACCAGCTTTGCTCGACGTTCGCGTAGGACCACTGCGGTAGCCGGCCCCCTCGCCGCCACTGCCGCCTTCCTCTTGGCCACGTGCTTCTTTCCCGCCGGTGCCTCCGCGTCGGTGGTGGCGACCCCTGACTCCATCGTCGGACCACTGAGCGTCCTTTTCGAGCCCAGCCTGCCTCACGCCACCGGGTTGATACCTGTGCCGTCAACGCCGGCCAGCGCAAGCGCGACAGTCGCCTTGCGCGCAGCGGCCGTCGTACTACCGTCCAGCGTGAGCCTGACGAGCTACGCGATGCCTGTCGGCAACCAGGGCCAGGTCGGCTCGTGCGCGGCGTGGGCGACCGATTACACCGCGCTGGGCTACTGGGAGAACAAGCAGGGCATCGCAGGCAGCGCTCTGGAGCCGATGTACACCTACTCGCAGCTCACCGGTGGCGTCGATGAAGGCTCCACAATCGAAGGCAATCTGCAGATCGATGAGCAGGGCGTTGACAACCAATCCGACTACTGGCAGGGCAACTTCGACTACTACGACATGCCGACGCCGGCAGAGAAGGACCACGCCGTCAATTGGAAGCTGACGAGCTACAGCGATCTGCCGACCAGCACCTCCGCCGGCGCCACTGTCACGCAGCTGTCGATCGAGACCGCGCTGGCTGGCGGAACGCCGGTCGTGATCGGCATCCCCGTGTACGACAACTTCTTCTACGTCACCAGCGCGAACAACGGCTACTACTCCGGCATCTCGGGCAGCCTCGACGGCTACCACGCCATCACCGCGCTCGGCTACAACTCGAGTGGCCTCGTGATCGAGAACTCGTGGGGCACCGGGTGGGGCAATCAGGGCTACGCGACACTCTCGTGGGCATTCGTCAACGGCTACGTGTTTGACGCAGTCGCCGTCGGCGCGCTGGCGTCCGGCCAGCCGGTCAACACCGCCGCGCCGGCGCTGTCGGGCAACGCCCGCCAGGGTCAGCCGCTAACCGCTTCGCCCGGAAGTTGGAGTCCGGCGGCGTCCTCCTACGCCTACCAGTGGGAGCGCGCGGCCAGCGGTAGCAGCGACTGGGCGACGATCGGCAACGCGACGTCCGCGACCTACGTTCCAGCGACCGCCGATGCCGGCGACGATCTGCGAGTCCTCGTGACGGCGACCAACAGCAAGGGCCAGGGCGCCGCCAACTCGGCCCAGGTCGGCCCTGTTTCCTCGGGTCCACCGGTCAGCGCCACAGCCCCGACGGTCACCGGCGCGCAGCGTGTGGGTCAGACGCTGACGGCAACGAGTGGCACGTGGAGCCCAGCAGCCACCTCCTATGCCTACCAGTGGCAGCGGTCGACGAACGCCGGCGCAAGCTGGTCGAACATCACCGGCGCCACCAGCGCAACCTACGTCACGGTCACCACCGACGTGAACGCCTACGAGCGCGTAGTCGTCACCGCGACCAACAGCGCCGGATCGGCCACGGCCAGCTCAGCCGCCGTCGGCCCGATCTCCGGCACGCCGTACAACACGATCGCGCCGGTCGTCAGCGGCACGCTGCGCGTGGGTCAGACGCTGACGGCGACGAGTGGCACGTGGAGCCCAGCAGCCACCTCCTATGCCTACCAGTGGCAGCGGTCGACGAACGCCGGCGCAAGCTGGTCGAACATCACCGGCGCGACCAGCGCAACCTACGTCGCGGTGACCGCCGACGTGAACGCCTACGAGCGGGTCGTCGTTACGGCAACCAACAGCTACGGATCGGCGACGGCCAGCTCAGCCGCCGTCGGCCCGATCGCCTCGGGCGCCCCCGCCAACGTGACGCTGTGGAGCCCTGCAGGCACCTCCTACGCCTACCAGTGGCAACGCTCGACCAACGCCGGCGCAAGCTGGTCGAACATCACCGGCGCCACCAGCGCAACCTACGCCACGGTCACCGCCGACGTGAACGCCTACGAGCGGGTCGTCGTTACGGCAACCAACAGCTACGGATCGGCGACGGCCAGCTCAGCCGCCGTCGGCCCGATCGCCTCGGGCGCCCCCGCCAACGTGACGCTCCGATCGCCTCGGGCGCCCCCGCGAACACGACGCTCCCGACGGCGACCGGCACGCTGCGCGTGGGCCAGACCCTGACCGCTACGAGCGGCACCTGGAGCCCTGCCGCCACCTCCTACGCCTACCAGTGGCAGCGGTCGACCAACTCCGGCAGCACCTGGTCGAACATCACCGGCGCCACCAGCGCGACCTACGTCACGGTCACCGCCGACGTGAGCGCCTACGAACGCGTCGCCGTAACCGCCACCAACAGCTACGGATCGGCGACGGCCAGCTCAACCGGGGCCGGCCCGATCTCCGGCACGCCGTACGACACGATCGCGCCGGTCGTCAGCGGCACGCTGCGGGGCGGCCAGACGCTGACCGCAACGAGCGGCACCTGGAGCCCTGCAGGCACCTCCTACGCCTACCAGTGGCAACGCTCCAGCAACTCCGGCAGCACCTGGTCGAACATCACCGGCGCCACCAGCCCGACGTACGTCACCGTCGCAGCCGACGCCAACGCCTACGAACGGGTGGTCGTCACGGCGGCCAACAGCTACGGATTGTCCGCGGTCGACTCCGCCGGGGTCGGCCCGATCGCCTGGGGCGCCCCCATCAACGTGGGGTACCCGACGGTGGCCGGGATACTCGTGG
>JBEKXB010000010.1:0-90598 GCA_049512455.1 Solirubrobacteraceae bacterium
TGGCATCGAGCGGCGGGCCGATCGAGCTGATGCCGGGGGTTTCGCGGCTGTCGATCGCGCAAGCGGTTGCCGAGGCGCGCGAGCTCGCCGCCCTGCGCATTCCCGGCGTGATCCTGTTCGGGATCCCCGACGAGAAGGACAGCGAGGGCTCGGGCGCGTGGGACGCGGAGGGCGTCGTGCAGCTCGCTGTTCGCGCGATCAAGGACGCGCATCCCGATCTTCTCGTCATCACCGACGTGTGCCTGTGTGAGTACACCAGCCACGGTCATTGTGGCGTCCTCGACGCCGACGGCAGCGTCGACAACGATGCCTCGCTGGAACTGCTCGCGCGCACCGCGGTGAGCCACGCACGCGCGGGCGCTGACGTGATCGCGCCGAGCGACATGATGGACGGCCGCGTGGCGGCGATCCGGGCCGAGCTCGACAGCGAGGGCTTCGGCGAGCTGCCGATCCTTGCCTATGCCGCGAAGTTCGCATCCTCGTTCTACGGCCCGTTCCGCGAAGCGGCCGACGCCGCCCCCGCGTTCGGTGACCGGCGCGGCTACCAGCTGGACGGCGCGAACGGACGGGAGGCGCTCCGTGAGGTCGAGCTCGATATCGCCGAGGGCGCCGACATCGTGATGGTGAAACCGGCGCTCGCCTATCTTGATGTGATCGCCGCGGTCCGCGCGATGACGCGGCTGCCTGTTGCGGCTTACAACGTGAGCGGCGAATATGCGATGGTGAAGGCGGCGGTCGCTGCCGGGGCGTTTGACGAGCGAGCCGTCGTGCTCGAGACGCTCACGGCCATCCGGCGCGCGGGGGCGGACATCATCGTCACCTACCACGCAAAGGACGCTGCCCGATGGCTCGCACGGTAGAGGCGGCGGCGATTCAGCGCCCGACCTTTACAAACTGGCCGAACTCGGTCTTCACGATGGCGCACGGCCGGTCGAGGGAGGAGTGCGATGCGGTGCTCGACGCCATTGCGGCGAACACCGGGATCGCGCAACGCGCGACGCTCTACTCCTCGACCGAATTCAAGAAGATCCGCTTGCTCTACTTCACGGACGCGTTCCGCCTCTGGGAGGCAAGTCACGGCTGATGCCGTGACTTGCCGGCTCAGCCGGTCACTGCGCTTCACCGCTCCTGCTCGGACGCCGGCAGCGCGTCCGGGTGCCGTGGGGCGTGGAATATCGTGCCGGTAATGCTGAACGATTCGCGGTCGCAGGCGCTGTTTGAGCGGGCGTGTCGCGTGCTGCCGGGCGGCGTCAACTCGCCGGTGCGGGCGATGCGCGCGATCGGACGCGATCCGCTGTTCATCGAGCATGCCAGCGGTGCGGAGATAGTGGACGTCGACGGCAATGTCTACGTCGACTACGTCTGTTCGTGGGGAGCGCTGATTGCCGGCCACGCCCACCCAAGCGTGGTCGAGGCGGTCCGCGCCGCCGCGTTGCGCGGGACCAGCTATGGCGCGCCGACGGCGGCGGAGGTCGAGCTGGCGGAGGGGGTCGCACGCCGCGTGCCGGGCGTCGAGATGCTGCGGATGACGTCCTCCGGGACCGAGGCGACGATGACCGCTCTGCGCATCGCGCGCGCGCACACCGGGCGCGAGCTGGTGATCAAGTTCGCCGGCTCCTACCATGGCCATTCGGACGGCCTGCTGGCCCAGGCCGGCTCAGGGCTCGCGACGCAGGGTATCCCGGCAAGCCCGGGCGTGCCGGTCGGCGCCGCTGCCGCAACGCTCGTCGTCCCGTGGAACGATCGCGAGGCTCTGCTCACGGCCAGCGATCGCCCCGACATCGCGGCGATCATCGCTGAGCCGTGCCCGGCGAACATGGGCCTGGTCCTGGGCGACGAGGGGTTCCTCGAGCTGCTGCGCGAGCGGGCAACCGCGAGCGGGGCGCTGCTGATCTTCGACGAGGTGATCAGCGGCTTTCGCGTCGGGCGCGGCGGCGCCGGCGAGCGGGCGGGCGTGCAGGCGGATCTGCTCGTGCTCGGCAAGATTCTCGGTGGTGGTCTCCCGGCGGCGGCGGTCGCGGGTCCGCGGAGCCTGCTCGAGCTGCTCGCGCCGGCCGGCGACGTCTACCAGGCCGGCACGCTGTCGGGCAACCCGCTCGCCGTCGCGGCTGGTCAGGCGACGCTCGCGCTGCTCGACGACGCGGCGTATCGCCGTCTCGGCCGGATCACCGAGCGTCTCGCCGTCGGCCTGCGGGAAGCCGCCGGCTCCCATCCTGTGAGCGTCAGCTGGACGCCCGGACTGCTGACGGTGTTCTTTTTGGGAGATCCGCCGCACAGCCTCGCCGACGTGCAGCGCGCGGACCTCGCGAGCTACGGGGCGTGGTGTCGTGAGCTGCTCGCCCGCGGCGTGTACGCACCGCCCTCGCAGTTCGAAGCGTGGTTCCCGTCGCTGGCCCACGACGACGCCGCGATCGAGGCGACGCTCGATGCCGCCGCAGCGTCGTTTGCGGCGCTCGGCTCAGATGGTGAGGCGCCTTGAGCGTGCTCGAGCGGCTGCGCGCCGCATTGCTGGACGAGGGCGAGCCACTCGCCGGGATGCTCCGGTCGGGGCCGCTTGTCAATGGCGATCGCCCGCTGGGCAAGCTCGCCGCGAGCGGTCCGCGTGCGGCGGCGAACCCGCCCGAATACGAGCTCCTCGTCGAGGCCATCTACGAAGGCTTCCTGCTCCATTACTCGCGTCCACGCTTGTTCGAGGACATCGATGCCGACTTCGCGCTGCTCGCCGGTGACCGGCTGTACGCGCTCGGGCTCGAACGGCTCGTGGCGCTGGGCGATCTCGCGGCGGTTCGTGAGCTGGCGGACGTGATCGCCCTCTGCGCGCTGCTCACCGCCCGCGGTGAAGGCGAATCGTGTGCGGCGCTGTGGCTGGCGGGTGCGCACGCGGTCGGGTTCGGCGCAAGTCCTGACTACGTCAGCGCCAAGGCTCTGCTGCGCAACGGCGACCGCGCCGCCGGCCCCGCACTCGCGGGCGTTATTTCACACACCGCTTCGGCTTGACGATATTGTTCGCCACCGCTCAGCCCCAGTAGGGAGACTCGTTGGCACCGACGCGCAGGCAGACCAAGTCCAAGTACACCGTGGATCGGGGCATGCCCGGCGCGTTCGAGGGCGAGACCGTGACGCGTCGGCGCTTCATGACCGGGACCGCGCACGGCGCCGGCATGCTGATGGCGGCAGGTATCACGTTGCCGGCGCTCGCGTTCGCGATCGGCCCGATCTTCAAGAACGTGACGCTTGGCTGGCAGACGATCGGCTACCCCGACGACTTCCCAAACAACGACTACGTGCCGGTGGTGATCACGACGTCCCCAGGGATCGGCGAGGCCGGCAAGAGCACCGTGTACGTCCGCGCCCGCGACCCGCAGGTCGACAAGACGCCGCCGAACCAGTACAACCGATGGGTCGCGATCACCTCGCGCTGCTCGCATCTCGGCTGCTCGGTCCTATGGGTCGACGCTGCCGAGCGCTTCATCTGTCCGTGTCACGGCTCCGTGTTCGACCTCGAGGGCGTCCGCGTGAGCGGCCCGGCACCGCGACCGCTCGACCGCTTCTACACGCGGCTCTTCGACGGCTACGTGCAGGTCGGACCGCGCTACAGCGTCAACAGCGAGCTGCGGATCTTCTCGCCGCGCGATCCCGGCGAGCCACTCGACGGGATCGGGCAGTACCTGTACCCGTCGCGCCCAAGCGTGCGCAAGCTCTAGTCGATGGCCAAGAAGCTCCGCAAGCCCAAGCTCCCGATGCCGCCGCTGCCGCCACAGGCGCTGGCGCCCGCCCCGCCGCCGGGCACGCAGCGCGGCCGGCCACAGACGCCGCTCGAGCACGCCGGCGAGGCGGGCAAGTCCGTCGTCGACTGGGTCGATGAGCGCACGTCGCTGTCGGGCGCCGCACGCTGGCTGATGTTCCGCAAGGTTCCCAAGGGCACGAACTGGTTCTATTCACTCGGCTCGGCGACGATGTTCGCCTTCCTCGCGCAGGCCGTGACAGGTGTGTTCCTCGCGATGTACTACCGGCCTGACGGCTCCGGCGGAGCGTACGAGTCGATTCGCTACATCTCGACCAGCGTCTTCCTCGGGAACTTCGTGCGCGGCATGCACCGTTGGGGTGCCACGGTCATGGTCGTGCTCGTGTTCCTGCACATGGGCCGCACGTTCGTCTTCGGCGCGTACAAGTATCCGCGCGAGCTGAACTGGGTGATCGGCGTCGTGCTGCTGATCCTCACCATGGTCATGGGGTTCACCGGCTACTTGCTGCCGCTCGATGAGCGCTCCTATTGGGCCACCGTCGTCGGGATCAACATCAACGGCACCGCCCCCTTCCTCGGTCCCTACCTGTCGGACTTCCTGCGCGGCGGCGCGGAGTTCAACGCGACGACGCTGCCGCGCTTCTACGCCATCCACATGCTGATCGTGCCCGGCGCGATCGCGGCGATGATCGGGGCGCATCTCTACCTCGTCGCCAAGCTGGGCACATCGGCGCCACCCTGGGTCAGGGCGAAGCCTGATCGCGACCTGGCGGAGGAGCCGGCGTGAACCAGCGCGAGAAGGAGGAGTACCTCCGCGAGTACGCGATCCTGAAGGCGGAAGGCAAGCCGTTCTTCCCCTACGCCGTCGCCAAGGACGCACTGATGGGTTGCCTGGTGGTCGCGGTGATCATGGTGCTGTCGCTGCTGTTCGGTGCGCAACTCGCTCCGAAGGCGAGTGGCGCGACGACGAGCTACGTGCCGCGACCCGACTGGTACTTCTTCTTCCTCTTCGAGGTGCTGCGTGTCGTTCACCCGCCGAGCTTCCTCGGCATGGCAACGATCGGCATTCCGACGCTGGGGATGATCCTGCTGTTCCTGCTGCCGTTCTACGACCGCAGCCCGGAGCGCCGCCCTGAGCATCGCCCGGTCGCAATGATCACGCTGGTCGTCGTGATCTTCGCGATGGCCTTCCTCACCTACCATGGCGCGGAATCGGGCCCGCCGACCGAGTTGACGATTGCCGCACCCGCCGCCGTCAAGGCGGAGGGCGGTGCGGCGCTCAGCGAGTTCTACACCGGTCGCGCGGCGGTCGCCGACTCCGGCTGCGAGGCCTGTCACACGATCGGCACCGACGGCAACCCCGGACCGGGGCCTAACCTCACGCATGTCGGATCCCGCGTGCCGGCGCTGGGAATCGCGCGTACGCTCGTCAACCCGACACAGCCGATGCCCTCGTTCAAGAATCTCCCGCCGAAGGAGTTCACGGCCGTCGTCCAGTTTCTCTCAGATCTGAAGTAGTGGAGCAGCAGGGCTCCGGCACGCTTGAGCCGGGCCAGGTGCGAGCGATGTTCGATCGCATCGCTGGGCTCTACGACGTCATGAACACCGTGATGACCGCGGGACTGCACCACCGCTGGCGTGCGCGGGCGGTGGAGCTCGCCAAGGTCGGCCCGGGCAGCAAGGTCCTCGATGTGGCGACCGGGACGGGGGATCTCGCCGTGGCGCTGCTCGCAGCGGTCATGCCCGGCGGCGAGGTGGTTGGCTGTGACTTCTCCGAGGAGATGCTCGCTCGGGCACGCACCAAGGCGCCGCTGGTGCGGTTCGAGTGGGCGGACGCGCTCGCCCTGCCATATCCGCGCGACGCCTTCGACGCGGTGACCGTCGGCTTCGGGGCGCGCAACTTCAGCGACCTCGAAAAGGCTGTCGCGGAGCTCGTGCGTGTCGTGCGACCGGGCGGCGCCGTCGTGATTCTCGAGATCACGCAGCCCACACGCGAGCCGCTGGCGAGCTTCTACCGCGCCTGGTTCGATCGCGCGATCCCGGCGCTAGGGCGGATCGCCGGGAACGCCGACGCGTACAGCTACCTGCCGAGCTCCGTGAGGCGCTTTCCCGCGCCGGCGGAGCTGGCCGCACTGATGGAGCGCTCGGGGTTGACGCGAATCCGCTACGTCCTCACGGCAGGCGGGATCATCGCGATCCACGTCGGCGAAGTCCGATGAGCGAACCGTTCGCGGAGCCGTTCGACGCGATACTGGAGCTGGGCGGCGCTCCGCTGCGCGAGGCGATGGCAATGGTCGAGGTCCGCCTGCGGGAGATCGCGTCGATCGACGCGCACGCCCTGCACACGATCGAAGCTGGCGGCAAGCGGCTCCGGCCGCTGCTGGTGTTCGTCGCCGGACTGGGGAGCGATGCCCAACTCGCGCTGTGTCGAGCGGCGGCAGCCGTCGAGTTGATCCACTCGGCGACGCTGGTCCATGACGACGTGCTCGACGACGCGCCCCTGCGCCGCGGCAGGCTGACGATCTTTGCCAGGGCGGGGCGTGAGGCGGCGACATCGACCGGCGATCTACTGTTCTCGAGCGCGTTTGCCGAGCTCGCGAGCAACGGGGACGTCGCCCAGCTCGGCGCGCTGTCGGCAGCCTCCTCGGCGCTTGCCCGGGGCGAGCTGATGCAACGCGCCGACGCCTGGCAAGCGGATGTCACGCTGGCGCGCTACCTCGAGCGCTGTGAGATGAAGACGGCACGACTGTTCGCGGCGGCGTGCGAGCTGGGTGCGATGGCCGGCGGCGGGCCGGCGCTCGGTCCCTTCGGTCACGCGATCGGGCTGGCGTTTCAGATCCTCGACGACGTGCTCGACGTCACAGGTCCGGCTGAGCGGACCGGCAAGCGCCGCGGCGCCGATCTGCTCGACGGCACCGTCACGCTGCCGCTGATCCTCGCGCGCGAGCGCTCGCCGGAGCTCGCAGCGCTCGACCTGCGCGCGATCAGCGGCCCTGACGACGCCGCGCGGATCTGCGACTTGATCGAGCAGACCGGCGCCGCGGAGCGCGCCCGCACTCGGGCGCTCGAATTGGTCGCGTCGGCGAAGCGTGCGTTGCCGGCCTCCACGGCATCCGCTCAGCGCCGCGCGCTGGAGCTGCTTGCCGACGGGTTGGTGCAGCGCTTCGCGTAGCCAGTGCCAGCCCGCGGCGATCGCCGTGGCGATCTCAGTGACGCGCGATCACGTAATGGACGTGCGTGTCGGGGTATGGGTTGAGCTCTGGCGGGTACGGGTCGAGCACCGCGACCGGTCCTAGCGCGGCCGAGATTCGGGCCACCTCGGTGTCGAGCTGCGGATACACGGCGCAGTAGTCGGCATTGAGCGCCTCCGAGTACTGATCGACTCTGACCTCGGCCTCGACACCGAACTGCGCCTTCAGAAACAGCGTGCCGCCGGCGGAGAGCATGCGCGCGCAACGCTCGTACATGGCGCTGCGGTCGTCCGCCGCGAGCAGGTACATGATCACCCCGAGCGAGACGATCAGGTCGTAGTCGCCGGCATCTTCGTAGTAGCGAACATCGCCGACTGCCGTCGTCAGCCGTGGATCGTCGATCGCCCGCTCGAGGAACTCGGCGACGTAGTCGACGGCATGCACCTGCCAGCCGAGCTCGGACACGAGCCGCGAGGCGATCACGCAGGTGCCGCTACCGAGGTCGAGGACGCGGACACCCTCGGCGCCGTCAACGCTGGCGCGAATGGCCGCGACGTCGTAGGCGTCGTGCTCGGCATGGAAGCGCGTCGCGCGCGGTCCCTCGACGCTGGTGCGGCCGCGCCAGAAGTCCTCGGTGCGGTCGGCTCGCGACGCGACGGCGCTCATCCGTGGCTCAAGCTGCCCAGTGGTCCGCGATGGGGCCGATCCACTCGACCGCACGGTCGTAGTCGTCGGCCGTATCGATCTCGCGCGCATTGACGTCGCGCACTGCGAGCGGCAGATGTGGAGAGAGCATCTCGAAGACGTGTCCGCTCGTCGCATGGCGGTCGTGAGCCTCGAGCACCAGCTCGGCTGGCACGCGCAGCAGGCCGGTCCACTCGAGCCCGCCGGTCTCGTAGCTGAAGCTGTTGGCGGTGCGGTGCTCTCCGACGCCGCTGATCTCGACAAGCACCGCGTCGGTGGTCGTCCGCGGGGCGACGCCGAGACAGGGCGGGGTATCTTCGGCCAGAAAGCCGGCGAAGTACGCAGGATCGACGAGCAGGTCACCATCGAGCGAGATCACGTCACCCTGGGCTCCGGCGCAGCCAAGGGCGAGGCTTGCCGCCGTCCCGGTCGTGGAGTACGCATGGTTGATCGCAAAGATCACATCGCTGCGCCACGGGCTCACAGCCTCGACCACCTCATGCGCCTGGTGGCCGACGACGACGACGACGTCCTCGACGTCGCGCAGCATGCGCATATGCCAGTCGATGATCGGGCGTCCCAACACCGAAACCAACGCCTTGGTCTTGCCGACCCCCAGGCGCCGCCCCTCGCCGGCGCAGTTGATCACCACGCGGACAGGAGTTGACACAGTCGCTTGGGGTCGTGGATGAGGTGCGTCGCGACGTCGATCAAGCCGGGGGCGGGCGCGTGAACGCCGCCGTAGGCAATCCCGATGTCGGCCGCCGCGATGAGGCCGAGGTCGTTGTAGCCGTCGCCGATGGCACAGATCGGGCCGTGGAACTCCCGCGCGACCGTGGCCTTGTCGAGCACCGACACGAGCTCGACGAGGCGATCGCCCTCGGCTCTGGCGACTGAGCAGCGGCAGGCAACGCCCAGATGCGCGACAAGGTCGGCAATCCAGACATCCAGGTTGCCCGTGACGATCGTGCAGCGTTCGCGGTTGGCGGCAAGGAACTCGAGGATCACCGGGTCGAGCGGCACGTCGGCGATGATGCTGCGCACGCGCGACACGGGGACAGCCTTGAGGATCTCCGCGCGACGGCGCAGGCTCGACTCGAACGGCAGCTCGCCGTCCATCGTCTGGCGCGTAAGGGCAGTCATCTCGTCCTCGAGCCCGATCGCGCGCGCGATCGCAGGCAGGATCTCTCGTTGCGTGATCGTGCCGTCGAGGTCAAACAGGAACTGCTCGACCTGCCGACGTGCTCGCCGGCGCTGCATCAGCGGCCGGCGTTCGAGCAGCGTTGCGCTCGCCGCCTGCGGGCGTATCGCGGAGGCAGCCATGTGTCCGAGTGATCGACCGCCCAGTGCGCGTTTTGAGCAATGCCGGCGCCCTGGACGCTACGCGGCGGCCGCCAGGCAGTGGTTCACACGAAGGTCGAATTCGTAGCCGTCCCAGTTCTCGACCCCCAGGCGCGGCAGCCGCAGCGGGGAGTGCGAGCTCGACACGCACGCCGGCTCGGTCGTGCAGGCATGCGTGTAGCCGCTTCCCTGCGCCGCGTTCAGCGTGTCCTCGTCAAATGCCCCGAAGGGGTATGAAAGCGTGTGCACGGGGCGACCGAGCACCTCCTCGAGCCGCTGCCGCGCGCCGCTCAGCTCTGCTGCCTGGTCGGTCGCGGACAGGCTCGGCAGCTTTGGGTGCGTCCGCGTGTGAGCGCCCACCTCGACGCACGAGCTGGCGTCGAGACGGCGCAGCTCGTCCTCGGTCATGATGCGCCGCTCGAGCGCGACTGTCGGTGCGTGGAGCTGCTCACGCAGCTCGGCGATGAGCGGCATGATCTCCGCCTGCGTCAGTGCCAGCAGGTGGGTGTGGATCTCCATGAGCCACCGCACGTCGCAGCTGACCTCCGCGGTGAGTGTCTCGCCGCGCAGGGTCAGGCTGATGGCGCGGGTGCCTTCCCAGCCCGCGCGGAAGATCTGCTCGAGCTGATCCCACCAACACTCCTCTCGCGTGCCGAGCAGGTCTGAGATGGCAAAGAACGTGGCCGGCACGCTGGCAAGCTCGAGCTCCGGCAGGGCGAGGTCGAGGTTGTCAACGTAGCCGTCGTCGAAGGTGATCGCGACGCGTGGCCGGTCGCCCGCTCGGAGCGGGAGCAGCTCGGAGAGCGGGATGATGTCGGCGCGCCCTACCAGGCGGCGGAGGTGCTCGCGAAAGCGGCGCGGATGCACGACGAGACTGAATGGGTCGTTGACGTCCTCATCGACCCGGTGGTACATCAGAATCAGGGTCGGCGCTTGCGCTGCCGGCGGCGATCGGGTGGCCGCGAGCAGCACCTCGGCTGCGGGCACGCGCAGCATCGGAGAATTCCGCCTGTGGCGCCGCCCGCTCAGGAAGCGGTCGAGGCGCCTTTGAGATCGCTGACCATCATCCCCAGTATCGGCGGGCGCTGGGGCGACTTGAGGTGCGCTGGCGGCGGATCCGCCTTGCCCGGTCAGCTGGCGGTGATCGTGCCTGGCAGCGCGAGGAGGACCGATAGGGGTGCCCCGCGAATCTCGAAACCGGACGCCTCGAGGGCCTCCAGCAGCGTTGCCTTGACGGCTCGCGACGGTTGCGCCACCGCTTGGAACCCGCCGACCTGGGCGAGAGCGTCGCGCCGGATCGCGAGGCACGGCCAGCCAGGGTCAGTGACGTCTGCACCAGACGCGTCGATCACGCGCGGCAGCGCCGCACCGACCGCCGGGTCGTCGAAGCTCCTGATCAGCGACTCCAGCCAGCCTGTGCTCACCACGAGATCCTCGCGCAGCAGCACGACCACGCCCGCCTGACAGGCGGCCACCGCCCGGTCCGCGCCGGCGACAAAGCCGCGCGCGTGGTCCTCGCGCAGCCCTGTGAAGTGTCCTTCGACGTTGGCCAGCAGTGTTGGTGTGGCGTCGTTCGAGGCGTCGTCGAGCACCACCGTCTCGAAAGCCGGTCCCTCCTCGCCGCGGGCAAGGGCGACGAGGGCGCGCAGGGTGAGCGCCGCCTGGTCGCGCACGACCATCACGATCGCGACTGCGGCGGGCGGCGCCTGGCCAGCCGGGCTCGCCTCGGCGTCGAGGGAACCTGCCACGGGCACGGCGACATCGTCGAGGACCGCCATCACCGCGACCAATCGGCACGGTTGCGGCCGACTTGAGCGTCTTTCCGGCGACCGGAGGTCGCCCTATCCAAAGGCTCACCAAGCGGACCACGCGGCGGCATCGCTCAAGGTCGTGGTCGCTACGTCGATCTAGCCGCTAGATGACCCCGGGAGGCTCAGCGACGCACGATCCCGTCGAGCTGCAGGCGTCGCGCCTGCGCCGGCTGCACGACGCGCTCGCGCCGACGCCGATCTCCGGTCGCTACTGGGTCTGCGGCGGGGTCCTGCTCGGCTGGGCGCGCGAAGGTCAGCTGCTCAGCCACGACGCGCTCGACGCGGACTTCAACTACCGCTCCGAGGATGCGGAGCGACTGGAGGCGAGCCTCCCCGCGCTCCTGGACGCCGGGTTCCGGCTGGCCCGGCGCTTCCCGAACGTCGACGAGGTGCCGACGCAGTGGGCGGTCAGCCTGGATGACGCGATCTTCGACTTCTTCTGTGTCCAGATCAGCGGCGAGCGGCTGCGCTGGAGCAACTACGGCACGAACACCGACCGCTCCTCCCCGCACACCCACGTGCAGAACATCTGCGAGATCCCGGCGCTGCCGCTGGCGGAGTTCCGCTTCCTCGACCGGTACTGGCTGAAGCCCGACGACCACGAGGCCGAGCTGACCTCGGTCTACGGTGACTGGCGCACGCCCGATCCCGGCTACGACTACATGCGCGGACCGGCGATCATCGAGTGCCGTCCCTGGGATCCGTCCCGCTACCGGCTGTAGCGCCGGCGGTCAGCTCAGAAGTCGAACGGAACGATCTGGTCGGCCGCGAGCGCCTGCGCAAAGTGCTCGATGTCGGCCTCCATGCAGGCTCGCGAAACGCGTGACAGAGTGCTCTGCAGCTTGCGCATCCCGCGGTCCAGCTCGCGGTCGAAGCGATCGACGGCCTCCTGGCTGAAGACGCCGGTGCCCACCCATTGGCAGTTCGGGCAGCGCAGCGTGACGCGCCAGTGCGAGCGTCCCACGAGGTCCCAGTCCAGCGGCTGGACGAACGGGCAGTCGCAACCACCACAGCGCCACAGTGCCGGGTCGCCGGTGCCGTCGTCGGCGGGGCCCCAAAGCCCGGCCACCGTGTGCTCGTCGGCGGCGTGCTCGTGGTTGTGTTCCGTGTTGTGTGCCATCGCTCGCGATATCGACCGACGCGGTCAAAGCCTTGAGAGCGAACCGACGTGGATACGGCTTCGCGCAACTGCTCGCCCATGGTTGGTGCGTTGCGTGGCTGGGCGCGGGACACCCATTACCCTGTGAGGCGGGATGGCGAGAGCAATCCGGCCGGTCGACCACCAGGATCGCCTGAGCCTCGTCGAGCACCTGGACGAGCTCCGCACGCGGCTGATCATCTGCCTGGCAGCCCTCGCGGTCGCCTTCGGGCTGTGCTTCTGGCAGAGCCACGAGCTGCTGCGCCTGTTGGCCCATCCGGCGCAAAAGGTCCTGGCCTCGCAGGAGGCCAAGGGCCAGGGTCTGGAGGGCCAAGCGGCACAGGTCAGGGATGGCTTGCTGCGCCTCGCGACAGTCGAGCGCCATCTCGTCAACTGGCTTGCAAGTCCGAACAGCGGTCTCGCTCCGGGCGTGCGCCACGCGGCCGGAGCGTTTGGCCCGGAGATCGCCAGCGCAGTCGCGAAGGTTCCGCGCGGCGCCGGATCTCAATTGGTCACGCTCAGTGTGGCTGAGCCATTCACCGCCACCCTCACCGTCTGCCTCTACTTCGCCTTCCTGTTCGCACTCCCGGTGATCCTGTTTGAGCTCTACGGCTTTGTCTTGCCCGCGTTCAGCCCGCGGGAGCGTGCTGTCGCGGTGCCGGTGATGCTCGCCGTCCCCGCGCTCCTGCTCGCCGGCGTCGCCTTCGGCTACTTCGTCGTCCTGCCGGCCGCTACGCACTTCCTGCTCAACTTCAACAGCGGCCAGTTCGAGGTCGTCGTCCAGGCAAGCAGCTACTACCCGTTCGCCGGGCTGATGCTCGTCGCGATGGCCGTGATCTTCCAGGTTCCGGTCGCCGTCGTTGCGGCGGTGCGTGCGGAGATCGTCACGACACGCCAGTTGCGCCGCGGCCGGCGCATCGCTATCGCGGTTGCCGCGCTGATCGCGGCGATCCTGCCCGGGGACGCGATCACGATGATCCTCGAGATCCTGCCGATCGTCGCGCTGTACGAGATCAGCATTCACGTGGCCGCGCTGCTGGACCGGCGCGACAGGCGGCGAGCACGCGGGCAGGCGTCCGGGGTACCCTCTCCGGTGATGGGAAGCCCGTCGACACCACCACCGCCGCGCGACCACGATGCTGTTTGACCTTCGCAGTCCAGGGCGCCGGGCCGCGATCCGGGTGCTGTACGCGTTTCTCGCGCTGCTGCTCGGGGGCGGCCTGGTCTTCTTCGGCATCGGCGGCGGCGCTGGGTCGACGGGCCTGTTGACCGGCCTGGAGCACAACGGCACCGGGACCGCCAGCGGCTTCAAGCTGATCGAGTCGCGCGTGACGAGCACGCGGCGCGCTGCGCTCGCTGCCCCGCACAGCGCGCCGGCATGGGATGCCTACGCCCGGGCGGTGTTCCAGCTGGCGGACACCAACTACGTCGCCGCGACGAGCACCTCCGCCGCGGGCTTCACAGCCGACGGCGCGAAGGAGCTGGCCATCCTCGCGCCGATCTGGAAGCACTACCTGTCGCTCGCTCCGGCGAAGCCAGACGTCACGCTCGCGTCAGATGTCGCGTTTTCATTTTTCGCGATCGGGACCTACTCGGTGGCTGAGACCGCCCAGGAGGTCGTCGCGGCGAGCGACCGCACGGTCGCCGACCAGTGGGCGCAGCTCGCCGTCTACGCGTACCTCGCACATGAGACAGACCGCGCTGTGCTCGCGGAGGACAAGGCGCTCAGCCTGACACCCAAGGCGCAGCGGCCGGCGCTGAAGGCTGAGCTTGCCAGGTACCAACCGTCCAAGGGCGCGACCGGTGCGACGGGCTGAGATGGCGCCTGGACGCGTGTTGAGGTGACGGAGGTGAGCCCGAGGCGCCTCGGGACAGAGGGGCCCACGCTCGGAGCGCTTGGTCTTGGCTGCTGGGCTGTGGGTGGTCCCACGACCGGGGACAGCGGACGGACGATTGGCTGGGGTCCGGTGGACGACGCCGCCTCGATCAGCGCGATCCAGCGGGCCTTCGAGCTCGGCGTGAGGTTCTTCGACACCGCCGATTCCTATGGCGCAGGGCATAGCGAGCGGCTGCTCGCCCGTGCGCTTGCCGGACACCGCGATGAGGCTGTCATCGCCACCAAGTTCGGTCACACGTTCGATGACGACGGTAGCAGGCGCTCACGCGGCGTGGATGTGAACCCGGCATACGTGCGCAGCGCGTGCCAGGCGTCGTTGCGGCGGTTGGAGCGTGAGGCGATCGATCTGTATCAGCTGCACGTGGGCGTTCTCGACGACGCGGTGGCGGACGCGGTCGTGGAGGAGCTCGAGAGCCTTCAGCGCGACGGGCTGATCCGCCATTTCGGTTGGAGCGCCGATGTTCCGTCGCAGGCCGAGCGCTGGGCCGATCGCGGCACCTGCTCAGCGCTCCAGTTCGCCTGCAACGTGTTCGAGGACAAGCCCGAGTTCTTCGCGCTATGCGAGCGCAGCTCGATGACGGCGATCATCCGCAGCCCGCTGGCCTCCGGCTTCCTCAGCGGCAAGTACGGTCCCGACTCGACGCTGCCGGCGACCGACTGGCGCGCGCAGGCGCTCGAGCTCGGCTGGGGCGACCTCTTCACCGCCGAAGGTGGCGCGAGCCCCAAGTGGCTCGCCAAGCTGGATGCGTTACGGGAGATCCTGTCCTCCGATGGACGCAGCCTCGTTCAAGGAGCCCTCGCGTGGCTTTGGGCGCGCAGCCCGAATGCGGTCCCGATCCCGGGCTTCAAGACGGTCGCGCAGGTCGAGGAGAACGTCGGCGCGATCCGCTTCGGGCCGCTGTCGGCCCAGCAGCTGGCCGAGATCGACACGCTGATGCACCAACCTCAGTAGCTGCGTCGGTGCCTCGCGCGACGGTGCCGGCAGTTGATCGCCGATAGAATCGTTCGCCGCGGCGCCGTCCGGCGCCCCTCGGGCCGTTAGCTCAATCGGCAGAGCAGGGGCCTCTTAAGCCCAAGGTTGAAGGTTCGATTCCTTCACGGCCCATCGAAAAGCCCCGTGTTCACGGGGCTTTGGCAGCTCAGATGACGGATGCGCATACTTCTGTCCCTGGATACGGCCCACGTCGGGGATAGCAAGTAGCCGATGTCGCCGCCAGGCGACGCCATTTTGACTGATGGAACTTGCGATGCCCCCGCCCATTTACCTCGATGTGCCGTACATGGAGAAGGATCGTGCGAAGTCGCTGGGTGCGCGCTGGGACCGCGATAGGCGGGTGTGGTATGTCCCGGCTGGTTCGGATGCGTCTCGTTTCGCGCAGTGGTATCCGCGGACCGTGGATGACGGCGTCGCGCTCGACGTTCTGCTCGTGCCAGAGACCTGCTGGAAATGCCACGACATGACGATGTGCCTTATCGCAGCACGGGATCCCAGGGGCGCGCATTACTTCCTCGGCGAGCGAGCGCTGCACGTTCTCGCCAGTCAGGTCGACCAAGACGAGCTCGCGAGCGTGGGCGCCGGTCCTCTGCGCCCACGCTGGAGCGGCACTCTCGGCCAGTCCTCGTGGTCCAACGGCTGCGTCCACTGCGACGCGCTTCAGGGCAACGTCCCTCTGTGGGAGCTTTTCGTGGAGCTCGCCTCGACCCACGCTCTCGGCGAGCTTGCGGTTCTAGGCGTTGCTCGGGTGCCACGTTCGGCACTCGACGGCATGGCCGGCTGATACGGCGGTCCAGCCGTGGCCGTGATTGCTCTGCTCGGACGGCGATCGACAGGGCGAGCGGCCCGAGCGGGGCGGGAAAGCTATCGTGCCGGCAAGGATGCCGCTCAGTCCCGCTGCCTCAGCCGATAGCCCTCGAGCCGGCGCACTGGAGCGGAGCGCGGCCCTGAAGTCGAGGTGGACGGTCCTCTTGCCGCTCGCCGTGGCGGCGGGGACGTTCCTGTGGCGGCTTGGTGGCTCGAGCCTGTTCGTCGATGAGACCTACAGCTGGCTCGCCGCGCACGCCTCGCTGGGGAACGTTTTCAGCGCAGTGCGCGAGACCGAGGTCGCGCCGCCGAGCTACTACCTGCTGCTGCACTTCTGGATCGCACTGACCGGCTCCGACTCGGTTTGGACGATGCGGCTGCTGTCGGTGCTCGCCGGGCTCGGGGTCGTGGCCGCCGTCTGGTGGCTTGCACGCCTCGTGGCGGGAAACGCCGCCGCGGTCCTGGCCGGGCTGACGGCGGCGGCCAGCCCACTGCTGGTCGAGTACGCGCAGGAGGCTCGCGCGTACGTCTTCGTGATGCTCTGCGCGACGATCGCAGTGGCTGCGGCGATCACGGCTGCACGCACCTCAACGCGTCAGCTGCGCTGGCTGGCGCTCGCCGCCGTTGCCGCGGTGGCGACGATCTGGACGCACTACACCGGACTCCTGGTCATCGGCCCGGTCGCCGTGTACGTGTGGTGCTCGCCGACGCTCTCCCGCAGGGCCCGCAGCGCATACGTGTCGGCATGCGCGCTGGCCCTGGCGGCCGTGGCGCCGCTGATGGTGATCCAGCTGCGAGCCGGGCATCAAGGCGGCGTTGCGCCGTTCGCCCGGCTGACCACGGCCCATATCGAGGCCGTCATCGCCACGCCGTTCGATGGCCGCTTCCCCGGACACGCGCTCACGCTGCTGCTGGGCGCGGCGACGGTGGTGGTGGCGGTGGCGTACCTGGCGGCCTCGCGCCGCAGGCGCAGCCCGGAGCTCTGGCTGCTGCTCGCGACCGCGGTGGTGCCGGTCGCGGCGGTAGTCGGCGTCACCGTGGCCGCCACCGTGCTCTCAGAGCAGACGTATGACTCGCTGATCACCCGCTACACGGCCGTCGCCGCGCCGTTCATGCTGATTGCACTCGCTTGGGCGATCGTCAGGCTGGCTCGGCCGGTGGGCGTCCTGCTCGCCGCGGTGGCGGCGCTTGCGGCGGTCACCGGCCTGCTCGCCGCCTACTCGACGGAGAGCTTCTGGCCGGACCTCGGCGGCGCTTTCGCCCACCTTGCGCACGACTACCACGCTGGCGACGAGATCGCGCTTGCCGGCACGCCGGCGCAGTACGCGGACGCCGACTACTACGTCGCAATGCTCCGACACGAGCATCCGGCGGCGCGAGTCGAGCGCGTCAGCGCGACCCAGTCGCTGCCGGTGGGCGGCACGCGGCTGTGGGTCATCGCAGACACCGGCACGGCCCCCGCGGCGGCGGCTGAGCTGGCGAGCGCGGGCTGGCATGAAACCTGGAGCGCGACCTTCACCCCCGGCATCGAGGCGCTGCTCGCAGTGCGCTGACGCGCCGGAGGTCGAGGCTCAGCAGATTCGCGGCAGCGGGTCGCCGGCGAGCATGTCGACCACGCGCGTGCCGCCAAACGACGTTTCGAGCACGACCATCCCCGGCGGCTCGCTGCGCACCTCACCGATGACAGCCGCGTCGCGGCCGAAGCGGTGCGCGCGCATCGCGGCAAGCGCCGCGTCAGTCGCTTCGGGAGCGACGATGGCGACGAGCTTGCCCTCGTTGGCGACGTAGAGCGGGTCGATGCCAAGGATCTCGCAGGCTCCCGCCACCGCGGGGCGCACCGGCAGAGCCCCCTCGTCGAGCACGATCGACAGGCCGGCGCTACGCGCGAGCTCGTTGAGCGTCGTCGCGAGACCGCCGCGCGTCGGGTCGCGCATGCAGCGAACCCCGTCCGTGGTCGCGAGCAGGCCCGCGACGAGCTCGTGCAGCGGCGCGGTATCACTCTCGATCGCGCCTTCCAGCTCGAGCTCGCCGCGTGCGACGAGCACCGCCATGCCGTGATCGCCGATCGTTCCCGACAGCAGCACCCGGTCGCCGCTGCTGATCGCGGCCGGGCTCAACTCGAGGCCCGCGCCGACCACGCCGACGCCCGACGTGCAGATGTACAGCCCGTCGGCCTTGCCGCGCTCGACCACCTTTGTGTCGCCGGTGGCGATCGGAACTCCGGCGGCGGCGGCGGCCGCGCCCAGTGACGCGGCGAACCGGGCGAGCTCAGCGGTGGGCAGGCCTTCCTCGAGGATGAAGGCGGCCGACAGGCAGAGCGGCCGCGCCCCGGACACCGCGAGATCGTTGATCGTGCCGTTGACGGCGAGCTCCGCTATGTCCCCCCCGGGGAAGCGCAACGGCCGCACAACGTAGCTGTCCGTGCTGAACGCGAGCCGGCCGGCGCCGCTGTCCAGCTCGATCAGCGCGCTGTCACTCAGCGGGCTGAGCAGATCGTTGGTCAGCTCCGGCAGGAACAGCGCCTCGACCAGTGCCTGGGTCGAGCGGCCGCCTGCACCATGAGCCAGCGTGATGTTCGCGTCGAGCAGGCGGTGAGCCGAGCGGCGCCGGCGAGCCTCGATGCGCTCGAGAACGTCCCGCTCGCGCTCGTCCATCAGCTGCTTTCCGCTGCGACGCGACCACTCCGCCGTCCGAGCCGGCCGTAGTTGTAGTAGGCGGCGCACGCGCCCTCGCTCGACACCATGCAGGTGCCGATGGGGCGCTCGGGAGTGCAAGCGGTGCCGAAGACCTTGCATTCCCATGGCCGGATCACGCCCTTCAGCACCTCGCCGCACTGGCAGGCCTTGGGGTCGGCGACGCGCGCCCCCGCAAGCGGATAGCAAATCTCGGCGTCGAACTGCTCGAACTCCGGCCGCAGCTTCATGGCGCTCTGCGGGATGAAGCCGAGACCACGCCATTCGAACGTCTCGCGTAGCTCCATCGTCTCGGCGATCACGCGCAGTGCGACAGGGTTGCCTTCCTCGCGCACGACGCGCTGGTACTGGTTCTCGACTTCGCAGCGTCGATCGGCGAGCTGCGCCATCAGCATGTGGATGCTCTGCAGGATGTCGAGCGGCTCGAAGCCCGACACGACGACCGGCTTGCCGTGCTCACGCGCGATGAACTCATACGGGCGGGTTCCGATGATCGTCGACACGTGCCCCGGCCCGACAAAGCCGTCGAGCGCGAGATCGGGCGATTCGAGGATCGCGCGCAGCGCCGGAACCACCACCACGTGGTTGCAGAACATCGAGAAGTTCCCGATTCCCTCGGCGCGCGCCCGTAGCAGCGTGATCGCCGTCGATGGAGCGGTCGTCTCGAAGCCGATCGCGAAGAACACGATCTCGCGGTCCGGGTTCTCGCGTGCGATTCGCAGTGCATCCAGCGGCGAATACACCATCCGCACGTCGGCGCCGCGGGCCTTGGCTTCGAGCAGCGAGCCTCTGCTCGACGGCACGCGCAGCATGTCGCCGAAGGTGGTGAAGATCACCTCACGTCGCTCCGCGATCGCGATCGCGTCGTCCTGGCGGCCCATCGGGATCACGCACACAGGGCATCCCGGGCCGTGGACCAGCTCGATCTCCGCCGGCAGCAGATCCTCGAGCCCATGCCGGTAGATCGCGTGGGTGTGTCCGCCGCAGACCTCCATCAGCTTGTACGTCCGGCCAGGCTCCACGAGCGCGGCGATCCGCTCGGCGAGGCCGGCGGCGACCCGGCCGGAGCGATACTCGGTCACGTGCTTCATGGCAGATCCTCGCTCACACGCTCGATCGCGACCCCCGCATGGCAGAGCAACTCCTCGCCCACCGCGACGCCGCCCACCAGCTCGATGGCCACCTCTGTGCGCACGCCATCGCTTTCGACCACGGCGCTTGTGCCATCGAGCGAGATGACCGTAGCGACGACCGCCGTGTCGCCGCAGGTGATACAGCGATCGTCGTTCATTAGATCCGGCTTGCGCGCAGCTCGCCGAGCTCCAGCTCGTAGGGTTCCCCAAGACGCTCGAGCAGCGAGCGCGTTTCCAGCGCCTCCTCCTCGTCGATCCGCGCGAGCGCGAACCCCACGTGCAGCAGCACCCAGTCCCCCACGGCGGTCTCACCGTCGAGCAGGGCGACGTTCACGGTGCGCCGCACGCCCGACACGTCGACCTTGGCGAGCTGGAGCTCGGCGTCGATCAGCTCGACGACCTGAGCGGGGATGCCGAGGCACATGGCTAGCGTCCCCGCGCCGCGGCGACCGCAGCCTGTCCGTAGCTGATGCCGCCATCGCCCGGTGGCACGCGACGGTGCTGGAGCACGCGGAAGCCACGTGCGACGAGCCCTGCCCGCACCGAGGCGAGCAGGCGCAGGTTCTGGAAGCTGCCCCCTGACAGAGCAACGATGCGCGGCTCGGCGGCCTGCTCGCAGACCGCAACAGCGGCGGCGCTCACGCCCGCGTGGAACGCGGCTGCGATCTCAGCCCGCGGCCGCCCCGCCGCCAGGTCGTCGGACACCGCAGCGATGAGGTCGGCGCCGACGATGACGCCGTCGCTCACGCGGCAGGCGTAGGGCGGCGCAACCACGGCGCCGGCGAGCTGCTCGAGCTCGATCGCCGCCTGCCCCTCGTAGGCGACGCGCTCGCGGACCCCGAGGACTGCCGCGGCGGCGTCGAAGAGGCGCCCCATCCCACTGGACAGGGGGGCGTTCACGCGCAGGCTTTGGCGCACCTGGGGCCAACGCGCAAATGGAACGTCGCGTCCGGCCTGCTCGAGGTAGGCGCCCGCCATCCGCCACGGCTCACGCACCGCCGCCTCTCCTCCCGGCATCGCAACCGCGGCCAGATGCGCAACGCGCTCGAAGCCGGCGAGGTCGCAGCGCAGCAGCTCGCCGCCCCACAGCGTTCCATCCGGCCCGTAGCCGGTGCCATCGAAGACAAGCGCGAGCGCTGGGCCCTCGACCCCGTGCTCGGCGAGGCACGCGGCGGCGTGGGCGTGGTGGTGCTGGACCGAGATGACCTCGCCGTCCTGTTCGAGCGCCCAGCGCGTCGAGGCGTACTGGGGGTGCATGTCGCAGGCGATCACCTCGGGCTCGAGCGCCAGCATCTGCAGGTGCAGCGCGAGATCCATCTCGAACGCGGCGAGCGCGGGCGCCGCATCGAGGTCGCCGAGGTGGGAGGACAGCCAGGCGCGGTGCCCGCTCGCCACGCAGAACGTTCCCTTCAGCTCGGCCCCCGCCGCGACGATCGGGCGCCGGGCGGCGCGTGGCAGCTCCAGCCAGTCAGGCGCATGACCGCGCGACCGTCGGACCGGGAAGCTTGCGCGCACGACGGAGTCCTCGCAGCGGCGGTGAATGCGACGGTCGTGAGCCAGGTAGGCATCGGCGATGCCGTGCAGGCGGCGCCGCGCCTCCGCGTCATCCACGGCGATCGGCTCGTCGCCGCGGTTGCCGCTCGTCATCACCAGCGCCCGGCTGACCTGGCCCAGCAACAGGTGATGGACCGGCGTGTAGGGCAGCATCACGCCGAGCCAGTGCGTCCCGGGGGCCACCGACTCCGCCACGACGGCGTCGTCGCGGCGCGCGGCGAGCACGATCGGCCGTGCCGGCGATCCCAGCAGCGCCTGCTCGGGTGCGGTCAGGTCAACGAGCCTGGACGGTACGGCCGCCATCACCGCAAACGGCTTGGCCTCACGGCTCTTGCGGGCGCGCAGCCGCGCCACCGCCTCCTCGTTGGTCGCGTCGCAGGCGAGGTGGTAGCCGCCGAGGCCCTTCACCGCGACGATCCCGCCGTCGCAGATGATCTCCGCCGCCTTGCTGATCGGCATCGACAGGCGCGGCCCGCACTCCGGGCAGCAGATCGTCTCGGCGTGGAAGCGTCGGTTCCCAGGCTCCTCGTACTCGCGCCGGCACTGGTCGCACATCGCAAACTCGGCCATCGTCGTGCGCACGCGGTCGTAAGGCACCGAGCGCACGATCGTGAAACGCGGTCCGCAGTGCGTGCAGGTGATGAACGGGTGGTGGTAGCGGCGATCGGCCGGGTCGAACAGCTCGCGCAGGCAGTCGTCGCACGTCGCGGCGTCCGGCGGCACCGGCGTCGTGCCCGGCGGCGCCTCGCCGGCACTGGCAAGGATTGAGAAGCCCGCATCGCCGATCGCTGGCAGCGGCTCGATGTCGACCCCGCAGACGCGCGCGAGCGGCGGCGCGCTGGCCGCTAGCGCCGAGGCAAAGCAGTCGAGCGCCGTCACTTCGCCCTCGACCTCGGCCACCACGCTGTCGCCCTCATTGCGGACGTGGCCGGCGAGCTGGTGGCGGCTCGCAAGCTCGTGAACGAACGGCCGGAAACCGACTCCCTGGACGACGCCCGTGACTCGCACGCGACGGCGTTCGCGAACCCCGGACGGCGGCGGCGTCATTCCGCCACCTCGACTGAGACGAGGACGATCTCCTGCGCGTCGGGGTGGTCGATATCCGTATCGGCCTCCACGTCGACGCGCGCTCCTTCGGCGACCGTGCCTCGTGCCCCGATCTCGAAATGCTCGCGCAGATGCTCGGGCGAGATGTGCGCCAGCGCGCCGAGCCACAGGCTGACCGCGGTCACGCGCTCGGCACCTGCGTCGGCGGCCACCTGCTTCACCTTGCGCATCAAGTCGGCGGTGAGTGTCAGCTCGTGCACGCTCAGGGCTCCGTACTCGCTGCTTCGAGCTCGATCGCCTCGCGCAGGACACGATCGGCGAGCTCATCGATCACGCTGGCGACAGCGTCCGACAGCTCGGTCCCGGCCGCGAACTCGGCGCCCTCGACACCGTAGACGACGACACGCGACGGCAGCCGGCCGAGTGCGCGCCCCAACTCGATCGCTTCGGCGACGCTGACCGCGTGCGTTGACGACGATCCCCGCAACGACGCGGGCAGCGCCTCGGTGCTCGCGTCGACCCGGTGGATCGTCCCGGGCGGAGCCCCCGAGCTCACCGCATCGACGAGCACTGCCACGCGCTCACCGTCCCACGCGTCAAGCAGCGCGACCGGTTCGCCCTCCTCCTCGCGCACCCGCAGCGCAGCGGCCTCAGGGCGATCGGACAGCAGGCGTGCGACCTTCAGGCCCGCTCCGTCGTCGCTCCGAAAACGGTTGCCGACGCCGATGACGACCATGTCAGCCTCGGTCGATGGTCAGCTCGAGGAAGTGCGTCGCGCAGGAGATGCACGGATCGTGGTTGCGGATCGCCTGCTCGCAGCGGTGCTTCAGCGCGTCATCGTCGAGGTCGAGGCCGTCCTCCACGACGGCGCGCAGGTCCTCCTCGATCGGCAGCTGGTTCTGTGACGTCGGCGGCACGATGGTTGCGTCAAGGATCGTCCCCTGCTCGTCGATCTCGTAGCGGTGGTAGCAGAGGCCGCGGGGCGCCTCGCTGACGCCGTGGCCGACGCCGGCGCGCGGCACCACCTCAACCGCCGGTGCGTCCGGCTCCTCGTAGGCGTCGATCAGCGCGAGCGCCTCTTCGCAGGCCTGCACGAGCTCAGCTGAGCGCACGATGATGCTCTTGAAGGGGTTGCGGCAGACCTCGCCGAGGCCGGCTTCCCGCGCTGCCTCGCGCGCGGTCGGCCACAGCTGGCCGGAGGAGATGCTGTAGCGGGCGAGCGGCCCCGTCAGGTAGCTGCCGCGCTCACGCAGCCGCGCGTGCAGCGCGTTGGAGTGCTCGACGTGCTCCTCGACGATGTGCTTGTCGAACTCGGCCGGGGGGAAGTCGAGGCCGCGGTCGGAGACGAAGCGCCCCAGGTCGATCGGGTAGTGGCCGTCCTCGGCCAGCGCGACGAGCTCCGTGTCGCGCTCGACGTCCGGGAAGGACAGCGTCGCCGTCCAGGCGACCGTCGCCAGTGCGATCTCGAGTGCCCGCTTCAGCGGATCGGTCAATGCCTGCAGCTCGGCCTTTCGCGGGGCGCGGTAGAAGCCGCCGACGCGGAGGTTGATCGGGTGCACCTCGCGGCCGCCGATCGCCGCCATCAGCGAGTTGCCCGCCTTCTTCATCGCAAGCCCCTGCTCGACGATCTCGCGGTGATCGGCCGCCATCTCCACCGCGCCGGCGTAGCCGAGGAAGTCGGGCGCGTGCAGCATGTAGACGTGCAGCGCATGGCTCTCGATCCACTCGCCGCAGTAGATCAGCCGGCGCAGGTCGCGGATCGGGCCTTCGTCGATCGTCACGCCGCAGGCGTCCTCCATCGCGCGCACCGAGCTGACCTGGTAGGCGACGGGGCAGATCCCGCAGATCCGCGCTGTGATGTCGGGCGCCTCGGTGAACGCGCGGCCGCGCAGCAACGCTTCGAAGAACCGTGGCGGTTCGTAGATGCGCAGCTTCACATCGGCGACCTCGCGCCCTTCGAGCCTGACGTACATCGCTCCCTCGCCCTCAACCCGGGCAAGGTAGTCGGTCCGGATCGTGCGGGTTCCGTTAGGCGCGCTCATGAGCCTCGCTCGCTTCGCGGAACGCCGCAGACCCGGCATTGAACGTGCGGTACACGCGCACAAGATCCACCTCTTCGGCCCCGAGGTGCGCCATCTGCCTGCTCAACGAGGCGGTGTTGGGAGTCTCCATCGGCCCGTAGCAGCCGTAGCAGCCGCGGTCGTAGGCGGGGCAGAGGGCGCCGCAGCCGGCGTGCGTCACCGGGCCGAGGCACGCGGTCCCGTGGGCGACCATGACGCACACGCTGCCGCGCCGCTTGCAGTCGACGCACACGCTGTGCGCGCGCACGCGCGGCCGGCGGTTGGTGAGCAGGGCACCGACCACCTCAAGCAGCTGATGCTTGTTGATCGGGCAGCCGTTCAGCTCGAAGTCGACCTTCACGTGGTCGCTGATCGGGGTCGAGGTGCGCAGCGTCGAGATGTAGTCCGGCGTCGCGTAGACCGCCTTCGTGAACTCGTCGACATCGCCGAAGTTCCGCAGCGCCTGAATCCCGCCGCTCGTCGCGCAGGCGCCGATCGTGATCAGCGCGCCGGACTGGCGGCGCACCTCTTGGATGCGCTCCGCGTCGTGCGGCGTCGCGATCGAGCCCTCGACCAGCGACACGTCGTAGGGCCCTTCCATCACGGCGCTGGTCGCCTCGATGAAGTAGGCGATGTCGACGTGATCGGCGACTGCGAGCAGCTCGTCCTCGCAGTCGAGCAGGCTGAGCTGGCAGCCGTCGCACGAGGAGAACTTCCACACCGCTAGCGTTGGACGTGCCATCTAGAGCTCCCTGATCGCGAGCCAAGGCTGCAGCTCGGACCACAGATAGACCGGGCCTTCGCGGCAGACGAGGGTAGGACCGAGCTGGCAGTGGCCGCAGTGGCCGATGCCGCATTGCATGTTGCGCTCCGCCGAGACGTAGATCCGCTCTCCGGCGATGCCACCGGCGGCGAGCGCCAGCGCGGTGAAGCGCATCATCACCTCGGGGCCGCAGGTCATCGCCCCGAAGTTGCCACCGGTCAGCTCGGCGCGACCGATCAGCCGCGTGACGACGCCGACATGGCCAAGCCATTCCGGGCCGGCGGCGTCCACGGTCACCCAAGTCTCCATCCCGCGGTCCCGCCAGTCCGCGATCTCGGCCTCGTAGAGCAGCTGGTCTGGCGTCCGCGCTCCGTAGAGCAGGACGAGACGCCCGTAGCGCTCGCGGGCGTCGAGCAGGGCCAGGATCGCGGGGCGCAGCGGCGCGAGCCCGATGCCACCGGCGGCGACGACGACGTCCATGCCCTCCAGCGCCTCCACCGGCCAGGGTCGTCCAAACGGCCCGCGCACCGACAGCACGGCGCCGGGCTCACTCGCGCAGATTGCGCCGGTGGCGATGCCGACAGCGCGCACGGTGTGGATCAGCGGGTGCGGCTCCGCGGGATTGCCGCTGATCGAGATCGGCACCTCACCGGACCCGCCGGCGGCGATCATCGTGAACTGGCCCGGCGCGAACGCCAGCCCGCCACCGCCGTCGCGAGCCTCCAGCTCGAGCGTCCAGGTGTCCTCGGTGTCCTGCCGCCGGCCCACGACGACGAACGCCGTGGGCACCATCGGCCCAGGTTCGGCGGTGAGTGGCTCAGGCGATGTCAGCACGGCCATAGACGTCGAGGAGTTGGACACGGGTCGCCTGGAGGCGTCCGAGGACGACAGCGGTGAAGCGCGACATCAGCTGGTAGCCGAGCTCGTGATCGCCTTCGCAGAGCGCGCGCACGCGGGCACCGTCGAAGCTGGCAAGGTCGGTCGGCTCGGCGGCGCGCCCGTCGAACTGCCAGCGATACGGAGCAAACAGCCACGACCAGCCGACGATCTCGTTGCGCTCGAGCGTCTCGATCACGAGATGCCCGCGCGTCGGGGCGTGCAGCTCGAGCGCGACAGAGCCGCGCTCGATGATGAAGAAGCTGTCCGCCGGCTCGCCCTCGCGGAACAGGTACTCGCCGGTCTCGACGCCCAGCTTCGTGCCGCATTCGGCGACGGCCTCGATCTGTTCGCTCGTGAGCCCGGCCAGCTCCGGGGAGGTGCTCAGCAGCTCTGCAATCGTCGTCATCGTGCTCCCTCGCTGTCGCGAATCGCTCGTGCTTCCTCAGTGATGTCGATCCCCACCGGGCACCACGTGATGCAGCGCCCGCAGCCGACACAGCCCGAGCTACCGAACTGGTCGATCCAGGTCGCAAGCTTGTGCGTCATCCACTGACGGTAACGCGAGCGTCCCGAGTTGCGCACGGCGCCGCCGTGCATCTGGGAGTAGTCAACGGTGAAGCAGGAGTCCCAGCGCTGGTGGCGCTCGACGTGCTCGCCATCGAGGTCGCTGACGTCCTCGACGGTCGTGCAGAAGCAGGTCGGGCAGACCATCGTGCAGTTGCCGCAGGTCAGGCAGCGCTCGGCAACCTCATCCCAGCGGGGGTGCTCGTAGTTGCGGTACAGCAGCTCACGGATGTCGGTGATGTCCATCTCGCGACCCATCTGCGCGACGGCTCGAGCGTGCGCGGCGCGTGCTGCGTCGGCCTCCACCTCGACCGCCGTTGCGTGCGGCAGCTCTCCGAGCAGCGTGGCGCCGGCTTCGCTGCCGACATCGACGACGAAGTAGTGGCGCTCGCCGGTGATCACCTCGGTCAGCGCGAGATCGAAGCCCTTCTCCGCGGTCGGTCCTGTGCCCATCGACGCGCAGAAGCAGGTCCCGCCGGCTTGCCCGCAT
Source organism: Solirubrobacteraceae bacterium (assembly GCA_049512455.1). Lineage (GTDB taxonomy): Bacteria > Actinomycetota > Thermoleophilia > Solirubrobacterales > Solirubrobacteraceae > Palsa-513. Next base: position 26,792 of record JBEKXB010000010.1, read on the forward strand.
TGCACCGCGACGATGAAGACGTCCTGGCGCCGAGCACGGTCCGCCGGGTCGGTGTGCGCGCCGCCGAGCAGCACGTGGTCGAGGATGCCCATCGCGTGCAGCTCGCACGAGCGAGCCCCGAGGAACGCGTAGCGTGGCGGCTCGAGGCCGGGCTGCACGATGTCGGTGATGGCGCCGTCCTCGCCCCGCCGCCCGCGCCACAGCGTCGTCTCCGCCGGCAGCTGGTAGCGCTTCCAGGAATGCGGGCCGACGACGTAGCCAAACAGAGCCTCGTCGTCGCGCCGTAGGAGCCGGTAGTGGCCGCCATCCTGCTCGTCGGTCCAGCCGATCGGCAGGTCGCTGCTGGAGTGCAGCTCGTCGTAGACGATCGCCTTGTCGCGGACCGTCGGGCCGACCACGGTGTAGCCGCGCCGCTCGAGCGCTTCGAACAGGCTGTCGAACGCCTCGCGCTCGATGACGTGCGAACCGGGTGGGCTCATCGGAGCGCCGATTATCCCGTCACCACCAGCCGTGTGGAGCGCCGTGCTCATCAGCGCAGCGCCTCGCTGGCTCCCTCGCCAGGATGTCCGAAGCCGAGGCAAGTAATGCGCTCTGCTGCTCCGGTCATCTGGTCAGTCCTTCCGTGGTTAGCTGGCCACGGACTCTTCCAGCTGGGAAAACGGGCGGCATCCGTGCAGGCGCACCCGGCCGATCGGTAGTTATCCGTAGCGCCGTCACGGCGCATTACGGCACCCCCTTAGTGAACAAGGCGATTGTGGACGCCTGCACCTCGCAGCTAGGGTTGGTGGCTGGGCATGCAGCACACAAGCGAGCGCGGGCAGAGAGGAGGGACGGTGGAGCAGGAGGCGTTGCGCGACGCTCGACGGTCCAGGTGCCGGAGCGCTCTGGCGTCGGTGGACGCGAGCGGCTGGCGCACCCTCAGTGGGATGGCGATCGTCGTCATCGGCCTGCACGTGCTCGGCTTCCTCACCCTTGCGCTGCTCGTCGTGCCGAGCCGCTACCACCTCGGCACTGCGGGCACGTTCACGCTCGGCATCGGTATCACCGCCTACACGCTCGGCCTGCGTCACGCCTTCGACGCCGATCACATCGCCGCGATCGACAACACGACACGCAAGCTGATGGCGGAGGGTCGCCGGCCACTGTCGGTCGGCTTCTGGTTCTCCCTCGGCCACTCGACGATCGTCTTCGCGCTCGCGTTGTTGATCTCGCTCGGGGTGCGCTCGCTCGACGGTCCGGTCAAGCACTCGGGCTCGGGGCTACACCAGGCGACCAGCTACCTCGGTACCGGCGTCTCGGGCGTCTTCCTCTACCTGATTGCGGCGCTCAACGTGGTGATCCTCATCAGCATGGTCAAGGTCTTCCGCGAGATGCGTGGCGGCGCCTACGACGAGGCCGAGCTCGAGCGCCAGCTCGAGCACCGCGGCCTGATGAACCGCTTCTTCGGCCGCTTCACCAAGACCGTCACGAAGCCCCGCCAGATGTACCCCATCGGCGTCCTCTTCGGCCTCGGCTTCGACACCGCGACGGAGGTGGCGTTGCTGGTGATCGCCGGCAGCGCCGGCGCCGCCGGCCTTCCCTGGTACGCGATCCTCTGCCTCCCGGTCCTGTTCGCGGCGGGGATGAGCCTGATGGACTCGCTCGACGGCTCGTTCATGAGCTTCGCCTACGGCTGGGCGAACTCCAAGCCGGTCCGCAAGGTCTTCTACAACATCACGATCACCGGCCTGTCGGTGGCCGTCGCCCTGGTGATCGGCACGATCGAGCTCGGCGGCCTCGCCGCGTCGGAGCTGCGCCTCTCGGGTCCGTTCTGGACCGGCTTTGAGAACATCAACATCAACCTGCTCGGTTTCGTGATCGTCGGAATGTTCGTCGCGACCTGGGCGATCGCCCTCTCGGTGTGGCGTTTCGGCCACATCCAGGAGCGCTGGAGCGCCGCGCTGGGCGAGGACCGCCCGCTGACCTGACCGCCTCTTTCGGTGTCGTCTGTGTGGGCCAATGCGCTGCTCTTCCCGTCGTAAGCGAGGATTAGCCGCGTGGCGCTGCTCGACCCCTCCTCACTCCCCCAGCACGTAGACCGTCTCTACCGCGCTGCCTGGGCCCTGACGGGCTCGCGCCAGGACGCCGAGGACCTCGTCCAGGAGACCTTCGCCCTCGTGCTTGCGCGGCCGCGCCGCTTGCGCGACGGCGACGAGCTCGCGTACCTGCTTGGCGCGCTGCGCAACACCTTCCTCACCGGACGCCGAGCCGCCGCGCGGCGCCCCACCGTCGTCGCGAGCCCGGTCGAGGAGCTTGCGATCCCCGATCGCACCTCGACTCGCTCGCCGGAGAGCGCCTACGAGGCGACTGAGGTGTACGCCGCTATCGCCGAGCTGTCTGAGGATTTTCGCCTCGCCCTGGTCGCCGTCGATGTCGTCGGACTGTCCTATCGCGAGGCTGGCGCCGCGCTGCACACCGGCGAGGCCACGATCACCACTCGTGTCTACCGTGCTCGCCAACGCCTCGCAGCAGAGCTCGGGGAAGGAAAGGACGCCGTTCGGCGTCCTTCCTCATAGATGGTCATGCGCCGTAAGCCCACCCTTGAACACCAGCTGGCACGCTTGGCGGACGGAAGCCTTGCCGTGGGCGAGCGGGCCGCGCTGGAAGACGCCATAGCCGAGTCGCCCGAGCTCGCCTCACAGCTCGCTGAGCAGCAACGCATGGTCGCTCTCGTACGCGGGATCGATGAGGCCGCCCCACCCTCGTTGCGGATCGCCGTACCTCGCCCGGCGCGTAAGCAAGCGCGCAGTCGTGTCGCACTCGCGATGCCGGCGGCGCTCGCAGCCGCCGCGATCGCAGCCGCGATCGTCCTGAGCACAGCGCCCGCTCACCCACCAAGCGTGCTGAGCGCCGGCCGGCTGGCGCTCAGTCGAGCCACCCTGCCTGCGTCACGTGTGAGAGCGATCGACGGCATTCGCTTTCCCTCCTGGCGCAGTCGTGGCTGGCAGGCGGTCGGCGCGCGCCGTGACGAGCTCGACGGTCAGTCGGTCGCGACGGTCTTCTACCGCTCACCGGGCTACGGACGCGTCGGCTATGCGATCGCCTCGGGCAGCCCGCTGGCCACGGGGCGCGTCACGTGGTCGGTTGAGCGCGCCGGCGTGCGTTACTCGGTGATCGACTCCGGCGGCGCGGTGATCGTGACCTGGCTGCGCGACGGGCACAGCTGCGTGCTCGCCGAACGCCACGGTCGCGCGGCGATCCTGCTGCGGCTCGCCGGCTGGACCTCCTAGCCGTCCCGCCGCGCTCCGATCGGGTACGGTCGAGCGATGGCGAGTGGCCTTTGCAGTATCGACGGGGTGCTGGTGCCGGTCGGCGAGGCGAAGATCCCCGTCACCGACGCGGGGCTGTTGCGCGGCGACGGCGCCTTCGAGGTGATGCGCCTCTACGACGGTCGCCCGTTCGCGCTGGAGGATCACCTGAAGCGCATCGAGCGCTCGGCCCAAGGCCTCCGCCTCGACCTCGACCTGGTCGCGTTGCGCCGTGACATCGACTCCTTGCTGGCGTCCGCTGACGACGGTGACGATCTGCTGCGGATAGTGGCCACGCGTGGCGGCCGGCGGATCGTGCTGTTCGAAGCGCTCCCCGAGCTGCTGGCCTCCTACTCGCTGGTGCGCGTCACCTACGCCCCGTCGCGCCTGCTCGACTCCGTCAAGTCGCTGTCCTACGCCGCGAACATGCTGGCGACGCGTCTCGCGCAGGAGCGCGGCTTCGACGAGGCGCTGCTGGTGACGCCGCACGACCGCGTGCTCGAATGCCCGCGCTCATCGTTCTTCGCCGTCACCGGCGGCGTGGTGCGCACAACGCCGTTGTCTGATCACGTGCTCGACTCGATCACGCGGCGGGCGGTGCTCGAGGTGGCCGACGTGCGCGAGGAGTCGATCACGGTGGCCGATCTGGAGCAGCTCGACGAGGCGTTCATCGCCTCGAGCGTCGTCGAGGTCGCCCCGGTCAAGCGGATCGAGGAGCGCGAGCTGGCGGCGCCGGGACCGCTCACTTCTGAGATCGCCGCGCGCGTCCGGGCACGGATCGCCGCCAGCCTCGATCGCTGATGCGCGTCGCGACGATCGTCGGCAACCGGCCGCAGTTCGTCAAGGCCGCTGCGGTCTCGCGCCCGCTTCGCACCCACCACGAGGAGCTGCTGATCCACACCGGGCAGCATCACGACACGGAGCTTTCGGCGGTCTTCTTCGACGAGCTCGGCGTGCCGACCCCCGACCACTGGCTCGGCGTCGCCGGCGCCAGCAACAGCTCGCAGCTGGCGCGCATGCTTGCTGCGCTTGACCCGCTGCTCGCCGAGCTGGCCCCGGACGCCGTGCTCGTCTACGGCGACACGAACTCGACGCTCGCCGGCGCCCTCGCGGCCGCCGAGCGCGACCTGCCCGTCGTCCACGTCGAGGCCGGGATGCGCAGCTTCGACCGCACGATGCCGGAGGAGCGCAACCGTGTCCTGGTGGACCAGCTCTCCGCGCTGCTGCTGTGCTCGACGCAGGCGGCGATCGAGCACCTCAAGGCCGAAGGCGTCCCAGGCAGGGCCGTCCTGGTCGGCGATGTGATGGTCGATGTCGCTGTCGCGACATCGACTGCCTCAGCCGGAAACGTGGCAGCCCTGGAGCGATTCGGCGTCTCCTCCGGGCAGTACGTGCTCGCGACGGCCCACCGCGCGGCCAACGTCGACGATCCCAACAGGCTGCTCGCCCTTGTCGAGCTGTTGGAGGCGATTCCCGACCCGATACTGCTGCCGCTGCACCCACGCACACGGGAACGCCTCCAGCAGGCGCAGCTGTCAGCGAGGGCGGCGCAGGCCGCCTCGCTGACAGCCCCGGCGGGCTATCTCGACTTCGCGACGCTGCTGCACCACGCCAGAGCGGTTCTCACCGACTCCGGCGGCGTCCAGAAGGAGGCCTACCTCGCCGCCGTGCCGTGCGTCACCCTGCGCGACACCACGGAGTGGACCGAGACGATCGACGCCGGTTGGAACACGCTCGTCGGCCTCGACATCCCCGCCACCCTGGCGGCGCTGGCCAAGCCAAAGCCTTCGACCCATCCCCAGCTCTACGGCGACGGCCACGCCGCCGACCGCGTGGTCGCGGCCATCACAACGCTCGCTCCGTAGACGCGAGCGAAAGCGAGCGTCCGGATCGCTCGTGAGTACCTTGGCTTGATCACGAGCCGCCCGGAGTCTGTACTACGACACCCTCGGCGTCACCGCGGTCCAGCTCCGGCCGCCGTTCGACGTGTGCCAGATGGTCGCCTGCGCTGTGGCCGTGTTGGCCTGGCCGACCACGACGCCGTGCTCTGGGTCGAAGAAGAGCACCTCGTCAGGCGGGCCGTTGACAGAGCCGATCGTGCCCGCCTTGCGCCAGTGCACTCCGCCGTCATGGGTGACGAGCAACGAGCTGCGCATGCCGATCAAGTACGCGGTGCCGGCCGACACCGCGTCGACCTCGCCCAGGTAGCCGAACGTGAGCGGATTGCGGCTGCACGAGTCCAACGCCGTCGTGCACGGTCCGCGCTCGGACCATGTCCGACCGTCGTCGGTTGAAACGGCAACGGCCTTGGGCTCGAATCCGGCGCTCCCCTCCCCTGAGCAGACAGCCACCAGCGTGCCGTCTCTTGCTTGTGAGAGCACCACCGAGAACGCGGGCGATTGCGCCCCTACCTTGTCGCAGACGATCCGCCTGGTCGTCCACGAAGTCGCGCCGTCGTCGGTGTACCAAAGCGGCGCGCTGCCACGAGAAGCTTCGGTCCTGTACGGCGTGGACAGCAGGTAGGCCGCCAGTCTGCTCACTCGTACCAGCCAGGTCTGCCCATAGGCCGACTGGAGGCTGTCATACGCAGCGCCGTAGAGCGTGGCGCCCGCGGGCTCGCTGGGCGCCGGCGCCCAGGTCCGCCCGCCGTCGCGCGACTCGATCACGCGCAGCGGGCAGCGCTGCGGTCCACCCTCCGGCGGGAGGGTGAAGCACCCGTCCTCCACCATCCACACCGATCGTCCGATCGCCGACACCGCGAGCACCTGACCCGGCTGCGCGTCGCGCGCCCAGCTGCGACCGCCGTCGTGGGTCACGTACAGCCTTGGCCCGTAGAGGAATCCATCACCGTGGGCGTCAAACGCGAGGGCCCCCACAGGCGCATCTCCGTCGCAGTCGAACGAGGTGACGCGAACCGGCGAAGTGAACTGCGCGCCGCCGTCGACCGTCTTCGCGACGACGTCCTCGCACCTGACGGGGCTCCGCTGCTCGAACATGCCGTAGCCGACACGGGGATTGACGAAGGCCACCGTCTTCAGCGCGCTGGCCGGCACGTCGCGCGACGCTTGCTGCCCCGTCGCGGATGTCACGACGTAGCTTGCAGCAAAGCCGACGATGAGCACCACGGCGGCGATGCAGCGAAAGCCGCGGTGGGTACGGCGTCGCGCTGCGCGCGGGTCTACCGCGAGGCCGAGCATGGTGCGACGGAGCGTAATCTCAATCGCCTGCGGGCGCAGCCCAGCGGCACCGAACAGCCGTGGGGGCGGCGAGACTTCCGGATCGTCGACCCCGACGGGTACTACGTCCGAGTCAGCTCGTCTTCCTAGTCCCGGACGATGCCTACCGGGGGCCCGCGTCGATCGCCTGGCGGACCTCCGCCTCGCGGGGCCTGGATCCGAAGGCTGTGAGGACCCAGGTCGCTCCTGCGCTTGCCCATCCGTCGACGTCGGCGCCCGGCGGGATCTCGATGACGAGGTCGAACGCGCTGTTGTTGGCGGCCCGCAGTCCACGGACCTCGTCGGCGAGCTCGGCGAGCGCGTCCGGCCCTGGAAGATCGATTGGGAACAGGCCGTCCCAGCGGGCCGCGCGCAGCAGCGGCCGGCGATTCGGCCAGCGCGCCGCGACCCACACCGGGATCCGCGGCTGCTGGCGCGGACGCGGCTCGAACCCGCCGTCCCAGAAGGCGTTCAGCTGCTCCAGCCCCTCGTCGAGCAGCAGCGCCCGCGCGCGCGCGTCGACGACCTCTCCGAACGGCTCGAGCTCGCCGTTGCGGTCGCTGCCCAGCCCGACGCCGAGTGTGAGACGACCGCGACTGAGCTGGTCCAGCGTGACCGTCTCGCGCGCCAGCTTGTGCACTCGCCGGCGTGACAGGGGCGTGACCATCGGCCCGAGGCGTAGCTTCTCGGTGGCGCAGGCGATGGCGGCCAGCGCCACCCACGGGTCCGCGACCGCTCGCACCGGCGGCCGGTAGTTGACATGGTCCCAGAGAAAGAAGCCGTCCCAGCCGCGGGCTTCAGCAGTCCTCGCAAGCTCGCCCAACAGCCGCGGATCCACCAACTCGTCGAACGGCGCCACGAAGAGTCCGCGCTTCACAGCCACCGCGCCACCCTATCTCCAAGCTCAAGTCGCGGGAGCCGCCCCCGAGAGCACGCGCCGTTCGAGCGGGGCCAGCACCCATTGGGGGATCAGGTTGTCTGCGCTTGCGCTGCCCAGCTCGCTGAGCGGCGTGACGATGTCGGACTCGTACCAGCGCTGTCCGTCCTCCGAGAACACGTCGAACACGCGCCTTCGGCGCTGCCAGCCGACTGCCAGCGCCTCGCCGTACGCACACGCCGACCGCGTGAACTGCACGCCTCGGGGGACGAGGCGGTCCAGGACACCAGGCGCGCAGTCTGGGATTGGTTGGCCGTGACCGGTTCGTACGAACTCTCCGTGATCGAAGCGGTAGGTGACGATGAGGTCCGCATTTGCGAACGCTTCGAGCGTCGGTCCGAAGTACGCCGATCCGAGGTCGCTGGCGTCGATCGTCTGGCTGAGCTCCCGGCCGGAACGGAACGGGACTGCGTGCCAATGGCCACCGGCGTCGGAGATCACGGCAAGCCATCTCGGGGAGCTTTGGGGTGTCAGCTCGAAATCCGGAGCCGGTGACCCGGTCAGGGCAGCGGTTGAGATGGTGGCCGGCCCCTCGGGCCCCGGGGTCGTGACGGCGAAGCCAATGGTCGCCTGCTTCGCCCACGTCGTACCGCTTCGGTGGAAAATGCGGACTACCAGCGCGGACGATCGGCCTGCCGCGCTTGGCGGCGCCCCAACGGCGACGGCGAACCACCTTGCCGGGGGACTTCCGTACGCACCGGAGTCGTAGGTCGTCGCGAAGCTTGATCCGGGCGTGAACGGGAGCGATGCCGCCATCCGGCCAGGCGCGCGCGGCTCAGCTGGCCAGACCGAGGGGCTGAACCCCTCGTGCGGGCGGGGAACGCGCTGACCGATGGGCCGCGCCAGCCGGAGATACACCGACTCCGCCAGCGCCGCCTCGCCGGCCGCGATGCTGACCTCTTGTGGTGATCCCACAGCGTCGCGGGACCATCCATCGCCCTGCTGTTCAAACAGGGCTAGGTCCGTCTCGCCGTGCGACACCCCGGTCGCCAGCGCCCACCCGTCGGCGCAGGCGAAGCGCGATACGACAAACGACGGGACCAGATACGGCTCGAGCGAAATCGGCAGGCCGTACGGACGGAGGCTAGGTGCCCGGTCAAGCGCCGCCGCCGAGCAGGCGGGAGCCGGTCCGGGTGGCACAGTCGGCACGAAGATCCGTCCCGAGAAGCGGTACCAGGCGTACGTCTCTGGGCCGGCGGCTCCGCCGGAGGCGTTGGCCTCCGCCTCCACGAGCCGGCCGCTGACGGTGCGCTCATCGATCAGATCGGTGAGCCCGGATGCGTAGTCGAACGGGACCTCATGCCACTTGCCGCCGGTCCGCGAGATCACAACGAATGGCACCCAGTCCGCCCCACTCCCCGTCAACGTGAAGTCCGGCGCCGGGGACTGCGTGAGCGACGCCACTCCCAGGCCAGTAAGCATCGACGGCTCCTGGGGAGCGCCAACAACGCCGTTAAGTGACCAGTGCGCACCCGTCCAGCGGTACACGCGGAAAACATTCTCCGCTGCAGCCGTCCAGACGTCCGTTGCGAACCACGTGCCGCCAGCCACGCGAACCACACCCGAATCGGCGACGGCCAGCGCGTTGATCGGTATCGCGACCGGCGTGTCACCCGGTCGCGCACTGCTGCCGCATCCGCTGAGGCAGGCGCCACACAGGAGCGCGGCACAAGCCATCCACCTCAAAAGGCGCCGCGGCATCTCTCGGCGAGTCGGAGCCTCGCGCATCGTGACGATCGTGGCACGTGCGCCAAGTGAGTGTCGCCCGCATGGCGCAGCGGAAGCGCGGGGACGGCGACGCTGGCTAGCGCGTGGTCGCGGCGCTCGCGTCCCGCGCTACGTCGACGCGAGCGCAGCGAGCGTCGTCTTTCGCATCACCAGCAGGAACTCCGCGCCGTTCATCTGTGCGTGCTCGAGCGCTACAGGGAGGTTGAGCGCGTCGCGGCAATGCAGGACGAGCTCGAGGAAGCCCTCGAAGTCCCAGTTGTGGAAATGGATCGACGCACCCTCGTCGTCGAGCTTCCTGGCGCGGGCCTGGACGTCGTCGGGATCGAACCGCTCGACCAGGCGGACCCATTCGCGGTAGTGATCATGGCGTGACCACGCCGGCCCTTCGGCGTGGTCGCGAAGCACGTGCTCGAGCGTCGTCGGCGTTCGATCCCGGTCGAACGTGAAACGCCGATCGGGGGCGACGATGAACAGGATCCCGTGCTCACGGAGCACGCGGCACTGCGCCTCGAGCGTCCCGATCGGATCCTGCGTGTGCTCGATGAAGTGGTTGGCGACGACGAAATCGAGCGACGAGTCCTCGAAGCTGTGCAGCGTCTCCCCGTCGTCCACGACGTCGACCGTGACGAACGGTCTGTCTTTCAGCTCCGGGAAGTCCTCGCGGAGGCCTGGATTCCCCTTGCGATCCACGTAGCGAACGCGAGCGCTCCGTGGCATGCGGAGGGGGACGTGCAGCGCTCCGATCTCGATGCCATCGCCCGCGAGACAGTTGCGCGCGACATCGTCACGTACCGCTGTGATCTGTTGCCAGTCCGCCACCGCATGATCGCTGGCGGACAGCAGGATGTTGCGAAGCCGGCGGCGGCCGAGCAGGCGCACCGCAAGGCGCGCCACAACCGCTCGCGACCTCTCACGAACGCCGCGAGCCACCGGTCAGCCCGCTACCGGTCGGTCCAACAGCGGGCGCGACGCCGCCGGCGTCGCTGTGGCGGCTACGCCGCCACCTCCCCCATCAGGGTGTTCGCGCCCGCGGCGGTCCAGATCGTCTGCTCGCGGCCGGCACCGACGCCGACGAGGGCGACCGGCACGCCGATGAAGTCGGCGATGTAGGCGAGGTAGTCGCGCGCGGCCTGCGGCAGGTCCTCCTCGCTGCGACACTCGCCGATGTCCTCGTTCCAGGACTCCAGCTCCGTGAACTCCCCGACCGCGTGGTGGAGCACCGACTGGTGGTAGGGGAAGTGGTCGAAGATCGCCTCCTCCTCGCCGCGGTAGCGCGTGCAGACCATCAGCTGATCGAGCCCTGCCAGGACGTCGAGCTTGGTGATCGCGAGCGCCGACAGCGAGTTGAGCCGGGCGGCGTAGCGGAGCGCCACGAGGTCGAGCCAGCCGGTTCGCCGTGGCCGGCCGGTCGTCGTGCCGTACTCGCCGCCGAGCGCGCGGATCTGCTCGCCGACGGCGCCGTCGAGCTCGGTCGGGAACGGCCCTGAGCCGACCCGCGTCGTGTAGGCCTTGCAGACGCCCCAGATCTCGTCGATGTCGCGCGGCCCGACGCCGGCGCCGACGCAGGCCGCGCCGGCTAGCGGGTTCGAGGATGTGACGAACGGATAGGTGCCGTGGTCGATGTCGAGCATCGCGCCCTGCGCCCCCTCGAACAGCACGATGCCGCCCGTTTCGAGCACGTCCCAGACGAGCCGTGAGGTGTCGGCGATGTACGGGGCGAGCTGGTTTCCGTAGGTCAGGTACTCCTCCGTCATCGTGTGCAGGTCGAGCGAGGGATCGAGCACGTAGGGGCGCAGGGCGAGCCGCTTCGGCTCGAGCGCCGCGGTGATCTTCTTCTTCAGGATCTTCTCGTCGAGCATGTCCTGCACGCGGATCCCGAGCCGCGCGGCCTTGTCCTCGTAGCAGGGGCCGATGCCGCGCTTGGTCGTGCCGATCTGCAGCTTGCCGAGTCGCTGCTCGCCGGCGTGGTCGAGCAGCAGGTGGTAGGGCATGATCAGATGGGCGTTGGCCGAGATCTTCAGGCCGCTGACGTCGATCCCCTTCGCGCGCAGCGACTGCAGCTCGCCGATCAGCACCTTCGGGTCGACGACGACGCCGTTGCCGATGATGCAGCGCTTGTCGGGGTAGAGGATTCCCGAGGGGATCAGATGGAGCTTCCACTCCTGCCCGTCGCGCACGATCGTGTGCCCGGCGTTGTTGCCACCCTGGAAGCGCACGACGGCATCGGCCCGCTCGGCGAGCAGGTCGGTGATCTTCCCTTTTCCCTCGTCGCCCCACTGGGCGCCGACGATCACGATTCCGGGCATACGGACAGCAGTCTAGGCGCTACGCCTGCTTGCGCTCTACCCACGCCTGCCGAAGAACCGCTCGACGGCGTCCGCGATCCCGCGGGCGTCCACTGTGCCTGGCTGACAAGTCAGCCGGCGAGGGGGTAGCTGACGCGCCGGGCGTCCGGCCCGTAGAACGGCAGCAGATCGCAGCACCCCTCGAGCCGCGAGACGATCCGCTCGCCGAGCTGCTCGGCGAGCTCGTCGCGATCGAGGTTGGAGGTGACGATCGTGGAGCGCTCGTCCTGGTAGCGCGCGTTGATGATCGAGTAGAGCTGCTCGAGCACCCAGTCCGTGCGATGCTCGGCGCCGAGGTCGTCGATGTGCAGCAGATCGGCGTCGGCGAGCTGATCGAGGAAGGCGAGCACGCTGCCGCCGTCAATCGACTCCCGGATCACGCCCAGCAGCCGCGGGCAGGAATAGATCGCGACCGAGCGGCCGGCGTCGATCGCGGCCTTCGAGACGATCATCGCCAGCGTTGTCTTGCCGGTCCCTACGGAACCGGCAAGCCAGAGCCCACGGCCCGCGTCGAGGTTCGGTCCGATCTCGCGGACGAACCTCCGCACCTCGCGGACCTGCGTCGGGAAGCGTCGCTCCATGTCGATCACGTCGGTCGTCTCGAACGAGACAGCACGAAACGCCTTCGGAATGCGACCCTCGAGCGCGCTGGCGCGCGCCTTTGCGATTCGCAGCGCCCGGCAGCGGCAGTCGCGAGCCGTCATCGTCGCCTCATCGACAAGGAAGCCACTGCCGTCACAGAGGTCGAATTCGCACCGCCCGGCGGTCGGTGAGCGTTTCGGATCCACTCCAGCCAGGATAGAGCGGCGCGCGGGCGCCTTCACGACGCACTCGCGAGTTTGCGGCCGTGCGTGTTAGATGTGCATGACACCAAGGGGGGCTTGGACGGTCCCCCTACTCGACTACAAGGGGGCACCGTGTCCAAGCATCCTCATCGCGCACCATCGCCTGCCGTGCTCGCCGTCGTGCTGGCAGCGGTCTTCGGCGTCGCCGGGACGGCAGTCGCTGCGACCGCCGGGACCGCCAAGGCCAAGAAGCACAAGCCCGCCCCGGTGACGCTGAAGGCGGTCGACAAGGAGATCGCGAAGCTCGCGCCCAGCCTGAGCGTCGCGTCGGCAACGACAGCGGGCTCGGCGACGAGCGCCACAACGGCTGCGACGGCTACCACGGCGGCGACCGCGGCCACCGCGACAAGCGCCGGCAACGCGAACACCGTTGACGGCGAGACCGTGTCGAAGATCTACGACGCGCTGGGGGTGACCAGCGGCAACCACACCATCTTCGATGAAGACGGTTTGACGATCACCGCCGACTGCGATGGCACCGGTTCAGCGGACCTGACGGCCGATGGCCCGAGCACCGCCGACATGCAGGTCGAGCTGCTCCCGGCGGGAAGTGGCGCGTCCGAGGTCGACGTCAATGGATTCAGCAGCAGCTTCGGGATCAACGGTGCGGGCGGGACCGGCATCGGGTCGCTGTCCTACGTCGACGCCACAGGCCAGGTCGTGACGGCGAACTACAGCTGGGCGGCAAGCCCCACCTTCGGGCATTCCGGCTGCGTCTTCGCCGGTACCGCCATCTACTCGAGCTGACAGGGAGCTGTTCGCCCGCCCACGTCGTGAAGTGCGAGGCCCCGCCAACCGACCACCGCCCAAATCCGAGGCAGACGACACCCAAGCGCACCATTGGTGTCGCCCAGCGACGCCTTCACGCGGCCGACGAGTAGCTCATGAACCGCGGGTACTCCGGCTGAAACGTGAGCGTCACGGTGTCGAGCGGTCCGTTGCGGTGCTTGGCGATGATCAGGTCGGCCTCGCCCGGGCGCTCGGACTTCCCGGCGGTGTAGTAGTCGTCGCGGAAGATGAAGATCACGACGTCGGCGTCCTGCTCGACAGCGCCCGACTCGCGCAGGTCCGACAGGCGCGGCCGCTTGTCGTCGCGCGACTCGACGCCGCGGTTGAGCTGGGACAGCGCGATCACCGGCACGCCCAGCTCGCCGGCGAGCAGCTTCAGCCCGCGCGACATCTGGCCGATCACCTCGGCCCGGTTCTCGCTGCGTGAGTCCGCGCGCAGCAGCTGGAGGTAGTCCACGATCACCAGTCCCAGCCCGTCGGGGTACTGCGCGTGCAGGCGGCGGGTCTTCGCGCGGATCTCGAGCAGCCCGATGTCGCTCGAGTCGTCGATCCACAGTGGCGATGAGGCAAGTCGCGAGCTCGCTCTGATGATCGTCGGCCAGCGGCCCTCCTTCACGCGGCCCTTGCGCAGCTCGTCGCCTTTGATCGAGGCCTGTGAGGAGATGAAGCGCTGCGCGAGCTCGGCTTCGGACATCTCGAGCGAGAACAGCGCGACCGGCTTGCCGTAGTTGATCGCCGCGTTCTCGGCGATGTTGGTGACCAGCGAGCTCTTGCCCATCGACGGCCGCGCTGCGATCACGACGAGGTTCCCGGGCTGAAATCCGCCCGTGACATTGTCGAGATCGACGAAGCCGGTCGGCGTTCCGGTCAGCGAGGTGCCCGAGAGCGACAGGGCATGGAGCTTGTCGAGCTCCGAGTCGAGGACGCTCGCGATCGTGCGGAAATCCTGCTTGGACTCGCCGTGGGCGACCTCGAGCACCGCCTTCTCCGCGCGCTCGATCACCTCGCGCGCCGGCTCGCGCTGGTCCAGCACGCTCGACTGGATCTCGTACGTCGTGTTGAGCAGGCGGCGCAGCAGCGCGGTCTCGCGCACGATCTGCGCGTAGCTGCGGAGGTTCGCGACGTTCGGGACGCTGCCCGCGAGGGTCTCGACAGCGTCGGGTCCGCCGGCCTGCGCGAGCGTGCCCGCGCCGCGTAGGGCGTCGGTGGTCGTGAGTGCGTCGATCGGCTCGCTGCGCTCGTACAGCCCGAGCATCGCGGCGTAGATCAGCCGGTGGCGCTCACGGTAGAAGTCATCCGCCCGGAGGCCCTCCTCGATGACGAGCGAGTACATCGTCCGTTCGGACAGCAGGATCGCGCCGAGCACGGACTCCTCGGCCTCGATGTTGTGTGGCGGAGCGAGTGCCTGCGCCACCTTCAGCTGCCCTCGAGCGGAGATCTTCGGCTGCGTGCTCATCGCCTGAGCGAGTGTAGATACGCGCGCGGCCGTCGCGGGCCGGTCTTGCCGCAAGGCGCGGAGCTTTAAGCGCCGACCGCGTCGTAGCCGGCCTAGCGGATCTCCCCCGGTCGGCGCGTCAGGCCGCGACGCGGTCGGCGCGCGATCAGTCGGACAGGGCCCGCGTCGCGCCTAGCGCGCCCAAGCGGGCGAGGCCGGACGGCCAAAGGCCGGGCCGGCGAGCCCCTCGGGCCGGCGAGCCCCCTACGTGGCGGTGACGATCGTCTTGATCGTCGCGTTTACGCCGGGTGCCACCTCGACCTCGACCATGTAGGTGCCGAGGCTCTTGATCGGGTCCTCGAGGACGACGCCCCGGCGGTCGAGCTCGAGACCGCGCGACTCGCGGATCGCGTTGACGATGTCCTGGCTCGTCACCGAGCCGAACAGCCGTCCGTCATCCCCCGCCTTCTGGGAGATCGTCAACACGGTCCGCGACAGCAGCGCGGCGGTCTCCGCGGCCTTCTCGAGCGCTTCGTGAGCGGCGCGCTCTGCGGCAGCGGCGCGCTGTGCGGCAGCGGCGATCGCGCCCGGAGTCGCCGACTGAGCAAGCGCTCGCGGCAGCAGGTAGTTGCGCAGGTAGCCCTTTGAGACCTCCACGACGGTGTCGCGCTTGCCGAGCGTCTCGACATCGCTGAGCAGGATCGCCCGCGGCATCGCGCTAGCGGTCGCGGTCGCGGTCGCGGTCGCCGCGCTCGCGGCGACCGCCGCTGCTCTCGACGGCGCCCTCGTTGACATACGGCAGCAGCGCGAGCTCGCGGGCGCGCTTCACGGCACGGGCGATCTGGCTCTGGTGGCGCCGGCAGGCGCCGGTGATCCGGCGTGAGCGGATCTTGCCCTTCTCGGAGATGAACTTGCGCAGCATCGACACGTCCTTGTAGTCGACCTGGTCGATCTTGTCGCGGCAGTGCTGACACGGCTTACGGCGTCCACTCGTGACCCCGCCGCGCTTCTCGCGCCGCCGGGCCGGCTTTTCCCGCGCGCCTCGCTGCTTTGCCATCTCGCTTGTCTGCTCCTAGAAGGGGATGTCGTCGTCGCCAACGCCTACTGCGCTGGTCGCCGCTTGAAAGTCGCGGTCGTCGATCGGCACATCGCTGCTCGACGATCCAGCTCCGACTGATGCCGTGAACGATGCGCTCGGCGCGTCGTCACGACCGCCCAGGAACTGAACGGAGTTGGCGATGATATCGACTGCCTGGCGCTTGTGCCCCTCCTGTGTCTCCCATTCGCGCCATTCGAGCCGGCCTTCAACGGCGACCGGGCGGCCCTTGGAGAGGAATCGGGCGCAGTTCTCGCCCTGCGCGCCCCAGACCTTGACGTCGAAGTAGTTGGGCTTGTCCTCCCACTCGCCGGTCGCATTGTTCTTGCGGCGGGTGTTGACGGCGACGCGCAAGTCGCAGACCGAGCTGCCGCTCGGCAGCGCGCGCAGCTCCGGATCGCGCGTCAGGTTTCCGGTTAGCACTACGACGTTGATGTTGCTCGCGGCCATGGCAGGCTCCTTTGCTTTGCGCTCAGCGGGGCTAGCAACTCTAGAGAGCTGTCCGGTCCTCGCCTGTGCGCACCCCGCTGTTTAGGGCAAGAACCTCGCTGCGGGGCTCAGGCCGGCGCGAGCGCGTCGTCGGCGAGCGGCTCGCTCGCGGGAGTGGCGGCGGCTGCCACGGCGGTGCGCGGCGCGGACTGCTCCGGCGGCGCGGGCGTCCCCGGCGCGACCTTGATTATGCGATGGCGCACGACGCCGTCGGCGATCCGCAGCGTGTGGTCGAGCGTCGAGATCAGCTCCGGCGGACCTTGGAACTGCAGCAGGTGGTACTCGGCCTGCTCACGGTGCCCGATCTGGAAGGCCAGCGGGCGCGTTCCCCACTTCTGGTCGGTTACCACCTCGCCGCCGGCGAGGATCATCGCCCGCGTGTCAGCGACGATCTTCGCGCGATCCTCGTCACTGGCGGCGAGGTCGAGCAGCAGGATCAGGTCGTACGTGGCTTTGGCGGCGGGCAAGACGAGCGATGATACCAGCGCCTTCGACCACCTCTCACTGCGGAGACCTTCATGACGCTGCTCTGGCTCATCATCTGGTTCATCGCCGGCCACGCCGCACTGACCCTCCACCCGGTGAACGCTTGGGCGGCAACGCTCATCCTCGCTTTCGGCCTCGACCTCGCAAGACCGAAATGGAAGCACGGAAAGTGAGGTCCGCCAGCTAGCGGCCCGGTGCCGGCCGGCAGGCCGCCCACCTACCCCGGGGTCCCCTTCGCGGCGATATCCTTGAGCTGCTCGTCGATCCAGTCACCGGGATCGCGGGCCGTGACGATCGCCTGCAGGCCGGCGAGCCGGCGTGCGCGCTCGGTCGTGTCCATCGTCAGCGCCGCGTGGATCGAGTCGGCGAGCTCCTGGATGTCGAACGGGTTGACCGACAGCGCGAACTCGCTGAGCTCGGCGTGCGCCCCCGTGTTCTCGGACAGGATCGATACGCCGCGGTTCTCGTTGAGCAGCGGTCCCTCCTTCGCGACGAGGTTCATCCCGTCGAACATCGCGTTCACGAGCAGCACGTCGTAGTGCTTGTAGGAGGCGAATGCCTCATCGCGGTCGTCGCGCAGCTTGAGCTGGATCGGCATCCAGTCGGGGGTCCCGTGGCGGTGGTTGACGACTGCCACCAGCGCCTCGATCCGCTCGAGGTACTCGGCGTACTCGGGCACGTCGGTTCGTGATGGCATCAGCTGGGCGATGAACGTCACGCGCTCGGAGAACTCCGGGTGTTGCTCGAGGAAGACGTCGAACGCCGAGAAGCCGCGCAGTACGTTCTTCGACAGGTCCGCCCGATCGACGCGCAGGATGAGGAACTCGCGCCGCCGCCGCCGCAGCTCCACTTCGAACTCTGCGACGCGCGGGCTGAGCGCGGTCTGAAGCGTTGCCGCGTGGTCGATCGGCAGCGGGTAGGCGCGCACCCACACCTCGCGACCCTCCCAGCGAACGGAGCTGCGCGCGTAGTCGACCTCAACGGCCATCAGCTCCTCGCAGCAGTGCAGGAAGTTCCGCCGGTAGGCGTGGGTGTGGAATCCGACGATGTCGTTCGCGAGCAGTCCGGCGTAGATCTCGTGCCGGATGCGCGTCGGCAGCACGCGCCACGCGTCCGGCTGCGTCCAGGGAATGTGCACGAAATGGTGCATGAACGCGTCCGGCCGGGCCCGCCGCACAAGCTCCGGCAGCGTGTAGAGGTGGTAGTCGTGCACCATCACGACCGGGTCGTGCAGGCCATCGATCTCCTCGACGACGGCGCGCGCGAGATCCTCGTTGACGACGTTGTAGCCGAACTCGAACGCCTCGATCTCGTTGCGGCGAATGTCAGGAGCGTTGGAGAGGTCCCACAGGTAGTGCTGGATGAACCACAGCATCGGGTTCGCGAAGATGTGGTAGAAGCGGTGGTAGGCGTCGGGCTGGGACTCGACGAGCCGCACCAGATAGGGGGGCCCGCCGGCGGGCGAGGCGACCTCGAATGCGCGACTGCCGTGACGGCGCGAGACGACTGCGTCGTGCTCGGTCATCGCCGAGGCGATCCACACCACCTCGCGGTGCGAGGCGAGTCCGGTGAGCGCCGTGACGAGCCCGCCACCGCCGCGCACCAGCGCCCCGTCGCTCTCAAACGTCACGGGGCCACGGTTCGAGACAAGGATGAGTCGTCGTCGCTCCGGGCTCACGGGATGCGACGATACCGCCGATCGGCCTGTTGCCGGGCTTACTCGACCGGCAGCGTGAGCGCGAAGACGGTCGTCCCGTGCTCTGCGCTCGCGTCGAGCGAGCCGCGCAGCCGCTCCGCGAGCTCGCGCGCGATGGCGAGGCCGAGGCCTGCCCCCTGCACGCCGTCGGCGCTGTAGAAGGGCTCGAAGATGCGCTCGCCGGCGTCGGGCGGGATGCCGGGGCCGTTGTCGATGACGCTCAGGCGGACCGCGCTCGCATCCTCGTCCGCGGGCTCCACGCCGACCGTCACGGCCGTGCCCTTGGGGGTGTGGGTGATCGCGTTGTCGATCAGGATCCGCAGCAGCTGCGCCACGCGGTCGGGGTCGCAGATGGCGCGCAGCGGCTCATCGGGGAGCTTCAGCGCGAGGTCCGAGGAGTGCGCGCTCAGCGCCGGGCCGAACTCCGAGGCGACCGCGCGCGCGAGCACGCCGAGATCGGTCGGCGTCGGATGGAGCTCGACCGAGCCGGCCTCCAGGCGTGACAGGTCGAGCAGCCCGGTTGCGAGCTTGCCCAGCCGCGCCACCTGCTCGCGCACCTGTCCGACGAACTGCCGTCTGGTCTCCTCGTCGAGGTCCTCGTCCTGGATCAGCTCGAGGAACCCGCCGAGCGAGAAGATCGGCGTGCGCAGCTCGTGCGAGGCGATCGCGATGAACCGCCGCCGCGCCCGCTCGAGCTCCTGCAGCTGGCTTTGCATGTGCGCGAGCGCGCCTGCGAGCTGCCCGAGCTCGTCGGTTGAGTCAACCTCGAAGTGCGCGGTGAAGTCGCCGGCGGCCACGCGCTGTGCGGAATGTTCGAGCCGCAGCACGCGAACCGTGATCGCACGCGCAACGAGCACGCCGAGCAGCAGCACCACCAGCAGCGCGATCCCCGCGGCGAACAGGATCCGCTGGCGGATCAGCACCACGTCACCCTGGACGTCGCTGAAGTTGACGGTGAAGACCACCACGAACTGCCCGACCGGCACCGCGACGACGCCGAGACTCGGGCTGACGATCCGGCTGTTGAGCTTCGGATGCAGCTCGTCGACGGTGTGCAAGGCGACGTCATCGAGCTGGCCCGCGACATACTCCGACACATCCGGCGGGTACGCGTCGCTGATCGGGGCCTGCGGGCGGCCGGTCGCAATCTTCTGGAACTGCAGCACCACGGCATAGTCGGCGCCGGTGGCTTTCTGCAGGTACGCGAGCTTCTTCTCCAGCGCGTTATACGCGTTCAACTGGTTCGTCGCTTGGGCACCGGCCAGGGGTTGTGTCGAGCGCTTGCCACTCCCGGTGGCGCCGGTGATCCCGGTGCCGCCGAGCGGGCTCAACCCCGCGCTTGGCTCGCTCGCCTTGGCAAGGGCGGCGATCTCGCCGATCGCCTTCCGCGTCGCGACGTCATGCGTGACGAGCGTGAGGTCGCGCAGCGACTGATTTTCGAGGCTCGACTGCAGCGACGGCGCGACGTCGATGTAGACGACGCCGATCGCGAGCAGGGTGATCAGGAAGAAGAAGAACGCGAGGCGCGTGCGGATCGAGCCGAGCGCCGTGCCGACACGCTTGCGGAAGGGCATCGCCCGCCTCGCGCTCCCCGCTACTCGCTGTCGCGGAAGCGGTACCCGACGCCGCGCACCGTGAACAGGTACTCAGGCTCCTTGGCGTCGCGCTCGATCTTCTCGCGCAGGTGGCGGATGTGCACGTCGATCGTCCGTGGATCGCGGTACGCGTAGTCGCCCCAGATCTGTTCGAGCAGCCCCTCCCGGCTGAACACCCGTCCCGGTGCTTGAGCCAGCGTGCTGAGGATCTCGAACTCGACGAACGTGGTGCGCACCAGCTCGCCGCGCAGCCGCACCGCTCGTTTCGCGAAGTCGATCGTGAGCTCGCCGGAATGCAGCGGCTCGGCTCCCTCCTGCGCGGCGTTTGCCGCGACCGCGGCGCGCATCGAGGCCCGCCGCAGGGCGGCCTTCACACGGCTGCGAAACTCGCGCATCGAGAACGGCTTGGTGATGTAGTCGTCCGCGCCGAGCTCGAGCCCGAGAACCTTGTCGATCTCCTCGGCCTTGGCGGTCAGCATGATGATCGGCACCGAGCTCGTCGCGCGCAGCTTGCGGCACACCTCCAACCCGTCGAGGTTGGGCATCATCACGTCGAGCACGACGAGGTCGAACTCGCTCTCCGCAAACCGCGCCAGCGCCTCGACGCCGTCCGACGCGCGGACGACGTCATAGCCGTCCTTGCGCAGCGGAAATGAGAGAAGCGTGAGGATCGATTGCTCGTCGTCGGCGAGCAGGATCCGTGTCGGGCGCGCGTCCATTGTTCTCGTCCTAGCACAGGTTCTCAGATCGCCGCCGCCGATTCATCGCCACCCCAGCGACTACGCTGCGGGCGAGTGCTCGATCTACGCCTCTATCGCGCGACTCTGCTGCCGTTCGCGCTCGCCGTGCTCGTCGCCGCGTTCTCGCTGAGCGCCCCCCCGGCGCCGCTCTCGAGCACCCTTCCGCCGGACGCCTTCAACGGCACGCGCGCCTACAGCGACCTGCGGTACCTCGCGAGCCACTACCCCAGCCGTGCCCCGGGCTCGCCCGGCGATGACGCCCTCGCCGGCTACATCGCGAGCGAGCTCCAGCTCGATGGCTTCCAGGCCAGCCGTATTCGCATCATCCATTCCAGGCTGGCGACGGTGCGGGGTGAGCGCCGAATCACCACGGTGATCGCGAGTCGCGGCGGCACGAGGAGCGGCTCGATCGTGCTGCTCGCCCACCGCGACGCCATGCGCGGGGTGTCGGCGGCGGCGCTGTCGGGCACCGCCACGCTGCTCGAGCTCGCCGCCGATCTGTCGCGCGGCGGGCAACGGCCGCTGACGATCGTCTCGACAAGCGGCGGCAGCGGCGGCGACGCCGGCGCGATCCTCGCTGCGGCAGCCCTTCCGCGCCCGATCGACGCCGCGATCGTGATCGGCGATGTCGCCGGCACCCGTCCGGCCCGCCCGTTCGTGGTGGGATGGACCGGCGACGGTGGCGTTGCGCCGCTCGTCCTCACCCGCACCGTCGAGGGCGGGCTCTCCTCGCAGCTCGGCGCGAGCCCCGGCAGCCCCTCGGCGCTCGAGCAGCTCGCTCGCTTCGCGCTCCCGCTGAGCAGCGCTGAGCAGGCGCCGCTCGCCGACTCGGGCATCGCCACGGTCCTCGTCCAGCAGAGCGGCGAGCTCGGTCCGCGGCCCGGCGAGCCGGTCTCCGAGGCTCGTCTGGAGGACTTCGGCCGCGGCATCCTCGTCGCCATCGATGCGCTCGAGGGCGGGCCGCGCATCGCCGGCGCGAGCACACGGACGCTGACTCTCGCGGGAAACACGCTCGGCGGCTGGGTGGCACGCCTGCTCGTCGGTCTGCTGCTGGCTTCGGCCGCCGCCTGCACGCTCGACGTCGTCGCTCGCGCGCGCCGCCGGCGAATCGCGCTCGCGCCGTGGACGCGCTGGCTGTTTTGGTGGGCGGCGCCGTTCTTCGCAGCCGGACTCTTCGCGAAGTTGCTCGCGGCAAGCGGGTTGCTGGCAGCGGTCCCTGCGGCGCCGCTGCCGGCGAGCGCGCTGCCGGCGGGCGGCGAGCAGGCGGCGCTCGTGAGCGTGCTGGTGGTGTTCGTGCTCGGCGCGATCCTGCGTGGGGCACTGTCGCGCGGGACGCGCCTGGACGGCTCGCCGGCGGCGGCCGGCGCGCCTGTCGCGCTGCTCGCGCTGACCTGCGTCCTGGCGGCGATCGTCTGGATCGTCAACCCGTACTCGGCGGCGCTGATCGTGGTTCCGCTGCAGCTGTGGCTCGTCGTCATGACCCGCGACGGCGGGCGCCGCTCGGCGCGCGGTGGCGCCATCTGCCTGCTCGTCTCGCTCGCCCCGCTCGGCATCCTGCTCGGCGTCGAGTCCCACGCGCTCGCGCTCGGGCCCGTCGCGTTCGTCTGGAGCTGGCTGCTCGTGTTCGCCGGCGGCGAGGTCGGTTTGGGCGCGCTGATCGTCTGCTCGCTGCTGGCCGGCGCCACGCTCGCCGCCGCGCTGATCCTGCTGCACCCCGGCGGGCGCGGCGCGCCGCAGGCGCCGGCGATCACCGTCCGCGGCCCTGTCAGCTACGCCGGCCCCGGCTCGCTCGGCGGCACCGAGTCCGCCCTGCGCCATTAGGCGCCTGCGGCGGAAACGGAGGATGATTCGCGGCGACCGCCGATGAAGCGCCCGACCAGGTTCCGCTTGGCATTGGCAGCCGGTCTGGCTGCGGTCCTCGCAGCGGTTGTCGTGGTCGTGATCGTCAGCAGCGGTGGCCCGCTGCCGGCCAACGAGCGCGCGGCGCAGGCGTCCGCGCGAGCGATGCTCGCCAGCGTGACGCTGCCGCGCGGCGCCAAGCGATCAGCCGGCGAGCCGGCCGGAGACGGCGGCGTGCTGTCACTACCGGCGGAGACTCTGCAACCGGGGCGGGGCGAGCTGTTCTTCGAGCGTGGTTTGCTCGGGACGTACCCTCCGGTCGGACCGGCGGAGCCGACCGCGACGCTCGGCGGATGGCACGTCGTCGACGAGGCTGCGTTTTGGACTGTCGATGCGCCGCTGGAGACGGTGGTCAGCGATTTCGCTACCAGCTCGCCGTCAGCTTCCACTGGCGCTGCGTCGGCCGTCCCGCGGCAGCTCTCGTTGACCGCATCGCTTGAACTGCCAGCGGTCCCGAACGTGCTGCCCGCCAAGCGGCTCGTCATGACCGCGAAGCGGCTCGCCGATGGCAGGACCGGTGTTCGCGTCGACGCGCAGGTGGTCTGGGTCAAGCCGGTGCTCGTGGTGCCCGTGGGTACGCAGCTTTCGGTCGTCATCACCCCGCCAGACGGCGCGTCCCACTCAATGATCATCACCTCGCCGCAGGAGGTCCACAGCGCTGCCACCCTGTTGAACGGTCTAGATCTCGTTCCGCGGGACCAGGATCGGTTCCTTGGCGACGACTGGTGCGAAAGGGGCGGGCTGTTGCTCAGCTTCAGCGAGCGCCGTGGCCTCTCGCCGCTGGCGCGCGCCACGGTGGACCCGTGCGGCGACGTGGTACGGCTGACGATCGATGGACACGCCGAGCCAATCCTCGATGGCTCCTCGCTTGACGGCACAGACGGCGAGTCGTTTGTCACGTTGCTCGCGTCGACGCTCCACCTGAACCTGTCCAGCGTTGGAGACTGATGTGCCGCTGACGCTGCTGCCGGGCAGGGCCTAGTCGAGCTCGTGCTCGTAGCCGCGGAGCTCGCGCTCGCCCTTGGCGTCGTGGAAGCGGGCTCCTCCTCCGGCGCGCACCTCGCCGATCACCACCAGCGAGGGGACGTCGCGCCGGACTGCGTCGAGCTCGCCTGGCGCGAGGCAGGCGCAAAGCTCGTAGTCCTCGCCGCCGGTTGCCGCGAACGAGGACGGGTCGGCGTCGAGGGCTTCGGCGACGTCCGCGACGCCTGGTGCCAGCGGCAGCAGATCGAGGTCGATGTCGAGCAGCACGCCGCTCTGTTCGCCGACGATCGCGGCATCGCTCGCGAGTCCGTCGGAGATGTCGATCATCGCGTGAGCTCCGGCCTGCGCAAGCGTGCGGCCCTCTCGCAGTCGCGGTGTCGGTCGCTCGTAGCGCCCGATCAAGTCCTCCGCAGCGGTGCCGCGCGGAGCGCGGCCCGCGAGGATCTCCAGACCGGCGGCTGAGCCGCCAAGAGATCCCGTGACGGCGACGAGGTCGCCGTCACGGGCACCATCGCGTCCGATCACCGCAGTCGCTTCGTCCGTCCAACCGATGACGGTGACAGCGACGAACGCGGTTTGCGACCGGACGATGTCGCCGCCGGCGATCGTCGTGCCGGTCTGCTCGGCGAGCCGCTCCGCGCCAAGCACCAGCTCCAGTGCGGCTTGCGAGCTCAGGCCGCCGCCGACGCCGAGCGAGATGTACGCCTCGCCCGGATCGGCGCCCATCGCCGCGAGGTCCGACAGCGCTCCCGCGAGCGCGCGATGTCCGACCGAGTGGGGCCGGCTCCAATCGAGGCGGAAATGAGTCTGCTCGACCATCGTGTCGGTCGAGACGACGGCGAATGGTCGCGAGCGCACGACCGCTGCGTCATCGCCGATCCAGCGCACGACTCTCTCGCTGCGCGGCGCCAGCGCCGCCGAGATCGCCGCGATCAGGGCGCGCTCGTTCAGCGCCTAGCGGTGGCGGTAGACGATCCGCGCGCGGTCGAGGTCGTACGGGGAGAGCTCGCAGCGCACGCGGTCACCCGGAAGGATCCGGATGCGGAACCGGCGCATCTTCCCCGCGACGTGGCCGAGCACGACGTGGTCGTTGTCGAGCTTGACGCGGAACATCGCGTTTGGCAGGGCCTCGATCACCTCGCCCTCGAACTCGACCTTGTCTTCCTTTGGCACGGTGGTGGACCCTACTACGGCGCGTTCGTGCCGGTCGTGCCGGTGCTGCCGGGTGGCGAGGTGGTGGTGGTCGGCGGCGTGACTGGCGTCGTGGTCGGCCCGATCGGCACGACGGGCGGCGCTCCGCTCCCGCCCGAGGAGTGGTGGTGCGTGGGCTGAGTGGTCGGGCCGGTCGGCCCCGTCGGCCCGGGTACGTAGCTGTTGAGGCCGGCCTGCTCGAAGTGGCCCGAGAACGGCACATACGTCATCGGCTGCGAAGGTACGGCGAACGCGGCGCAAGGCGGCACGTCGACCGTCTCCATCGTGTCGTGCCAGATGTCGGCGGGCAGGTCGCCGCCGTACTGCGCCTGGCCGTGAACGTCGTCCATCGGGACGTCGGCGTTTGGATAGCCCATCCACACGACCGCCGTGTAGTTCGGCGTGAAACCGTCGAGCCAGGCATCGACGAGGTTGGTCGTCGTCCCGGTCTTGGCTGCGCTCGGACAGCTGATCGCGCTCTGCGTCGCCGTACCGCCCAGCACGTTGGCTTCGAGGATCTGCGTCTCGACCGCGGCGGCGGCGCCCGAGAGGACCTGGGTGTGCCACGGCTTGCCCCAGCTCGTGTCGGGGGGACGGCCGTTGGGGAACACCACCTTGGTGATCGAGATCTGTTTGTTGCGCCAGCCGCCGTCGGCGATCGTCGAGTAGACGTTGGCCATCTCGAGCGGGCTGACGCCGTAGGTGAGCCCGCCGAGCGCCTCGGCCGGATAGCTGCTCAGGTGCGTGGTGACGCCGAGCTTGTAGGCCATCGCCGTCACCGAGGTCTCGCCGAGATCCGCCGCGAGCTGCGCGAAGACGGTGTTGTCGGAGGCGACCAGCGCCTGCTCGAGGGTGAGCCGCGCGTTGAGCGAGCCGCCGCTGTCGATCGTGACCTTGTACGTCGGGTAGCCTGGCAGCCAGCCCGGCTCCAGCGTGTGCGAGAGGTACTCCGTCGTGAACGGGTCGATCCCCCGCGACAGCGCGTCGGCGAGGACGATCGCCTTGAACGTCGATCCGGGCTGGCGCAGTCCCTGGGTCGCATAGTTGAACTGCTGGGTCTGGCTGTACTCACCCGTCTGCGCCATCGCGAGGATGTGGCCGTTGTGCGGGTCCTCGATGACCTCCGCGGCGGCCGGATCGCCGGGCTCGTCGAGCACGTTGTCGATCGCCGTCTTCGCGAGGTCCTGAAGGTACGGGTCGAGCGTCGTGTAGACCTTCAGGCCGCCCTCCTGCACCGTCGCCTTCCCGTAGCGGGCGATCAGCTGCTGCTCTACGTAGTTGAAGAAGTAGTTGTCCTTGCGCTGCTGGTAGTAGTTGCTGTGCTGCACGCCGAGCGGCTCGGCTTCGGTCGCGCTGGCTGTAGCCGGGGAGATGTAGCCGAGCTGCGCCATCTTCGCCAGCACCTCGTTGCGACGCTGGGTTGCCGCTGCGACGTCGTTGAACGGGTTGTACTCCGACGGCGCCTGGGGCAGGCCGGCAAGCAGCGCGGCTTGCACGAGCGTCAGCGCTGACGCGGGTTCGTCGAAGAAGATCCGCGCCGCCGCTTGTACGCCGTAGGCCTCCTGTCCGCCGACGTTGCCGTAGGGCACGGTGTTGAGGTACTCGGTGAGGATCGCGTTCTTCGAGTGTGACTCAGACAGGCGCTCGGCGATGATGATCTCCTTGACCTTGCGCGTGAACGTCTTCTGGTCGCCCAGGTAGAGATTGCGTGCGAGCTGCATGGCGATCGTCGACGCACCCTGCTGCGTCTGCCCGCTGCGCAGGTCCGCAATGGCCGCTCGCAGGATCGAGCCAAGGTCGAGCGCGCCGGTCTGATAGAAGCGCTGATCCTCGATCGCCACCGTCGCCTCCTTGAGGACTCGCGGCATCTGCGACGAGGGAATCGGGACGCGCAGCGAATCCGCTTCGATCAAGCCGAGCGGCTGGCCGTCGGCGTCGTAGATCGTCGAGGAGGTCGGCTGCTTGACCGGCCGTAGCTGGCTCAGCGGCGGGATCGTGCTGGCAACCGCCGAGATGTAGACGAAGCCGATCCCGAAGAGCAGGACCAGCGCAGCCACACCTCCGACCGCAGCGGTCAGCGCGAATCGAGCTGGGTCACTACGCCGCTTGCGGCGGCGGCGCTGTCGTTTTCGGGTTGTCATCGCTCGCAGCGTGCGCGCCTGGGAGGCGCACCGCGGTGCCTGCGTGATTGTGGCACAGCGAGCCCGCGATGCTGCACGCCGCGCTGCGGCGAGCCGGCGTGGGGGCGTGCGATCATCGCACCGCGATGACGGCCAAGCGTGATCCGCAGCCGCGGCTGATATTCCTCGACGCGCTGGGGACGCTCCTGCGGCTCGCTCCGGCTTCGCCGTCGCTCGCGGCATTGCTGGACGCGCGTCATGGCGTGGCGGTTGAGCCGAGCGTGGTGGAGCGCGCTTTGGCGGCGGAGATGCGCTATTACCGCGCTGAATGCTGGCGCGCCGCTGATCGCGACTCGCTGGCGGAGCTGCGCCTCGAATGTGCACGTATCGTGCGTTTCGAGCTGGGCGACGGGGTGGCGGGCATCTCCGACGATGCGCTCGTCGCGACGCTGCTGGATGCGCTCCATTTCGAGGTGTTCGACGACGTGGCAGACGCGCTGGAGCGCTGGCGGGCGGCCGGCGTCCGTCTCGCCGTGGTGAGCAACTGGGACATCTCGCTGCACGACGTGCTGGCGGGCACCGGGCTCCAGAAGGCGGTGGATTTCGTCGTTACCTCAGCCGAGGCCGGCCACTCCAAGCCCGATCCCGCGATCTTCACCGCAGCGCTCGCGCGCGCGGGCGTCTCGCCTGAGGAGGTCGTGCACATCGGCGACAGCCTCGAAGAGGACGTCGCCGGGGCGCGCGCCGCCGGAATCGAGGCGGTGCTGATCGCCCGCGACGGCACGGGCGAAGGCGTTCCGGCCGATGTCCGCGTGATCGCTACGCTGGGCGAATGGTGAGCGCCGCACAGCCCGAAGTGATGAGCGATCGCAACGGCTGGAAGCCCTGGTACGGGCCGGTGGCGCTCGTCTTTGGTTTGGTCGCGGCTACGGTCAGCCAGCTTGCAATCTTCCTGATCAGGTTCGGGAACCCGACGCAAGCCGAGCTGAACCACCCGCCGCCGGCGATCGTCGACGCGGCGACCATCGCGCAGGACGTCTGCTTTGTCCTGGTCGCGGTGTGGATCGCGTCGTGGGTCGCGCGACCGCGTCCTGCGCAGTTCGGTATGCGGTCCCCGCGCGTCGCCTGGTGGCAGGCGCTGCTAGCGGTGGTCGGTGCCTACGGTGCGTTCCTGGTCTGGTCAAGCATCTGGGCTGTGCTGTTCAACACGAACGCGCAGGAGAAGTACCTCGTCAAGGAAGTCGGAGGGACGGCCGGCGCGACCGGCGCGTTCGCCGCAGTCCTCGTGTTCTGCGTCGTCGCACCGATCTGCGAAGAGTTCCTGTTTCGCGGCTTCATCTTCGGGGCGCTGCGCAACTGGCGCGGTCCGTGGGTCGCCGCGCTGCTGACGGGCATCCTGTTCGGTGCGATCCACTACGGCTCGGCGCCGGCCGTTGACCTCGTTCCGCTTGGTGGGCTGGGAATGCTGCTGTGCGGCGTACGGCAGTTGACCGGGTCGCTGTACCCGGCGATAGCGTTGCACCTAGTGAACAACGCGATCGCGCTCGGCGTGGACGAGGGCTGGGGCTGGCAGATACCTGTGACGATCGTCGCCGCGGCCGCCGCTGTTTCGCTTGTGATCGCGCTGATGTTGCGCGCCACGCGGGTGAGGTTCGCCTGATGACCGCGCGCGAGACGCTCATCGCCGAGCTGCGTGAGCACGCGCTGGTGATCGGCGAGGTCGTCCTGACGAGCGGTCAGCGGGCCTCCTACTACGTCGACGCGAAGCGGGCGCTGCTGGCACCGGCAGGATTCGCCGCGCTCGGTGAGCTGCTGGCCGCCCAGGCGCGCGAGTGGGGCGCCACCGCCGTCGGCGGTCTCACGATGGGCGCCGACGCCGTGGCCTGCGCCGCGCTCGCCGGCGGCTTTGACGGCAAGGCCTTCTTCGTCCGCAAGGAGGCCAAGCAGCACGGCCTGAGCCGGCGGATCGAAGGCCCACTGCTCGAGCCGGGCGACCGCTGCATGGTCGTCGAGGACGTCGTCAGCACAGGCGGCTCAACGCGCATTGCGATCGCCGCCCTCCAAGGCGAAGGCCACCAGATCTGCGGCGTCGTCAGCGTGCTCGACCGCCTGATGGGCGGCGGCCCGACGATCGAAGCCGACGCCGGCGCTCCATACGTCGCCCTGACGACGATCGACGACATCTATCCCGAGCGCCCCAAGACGTAAGCGCAGAGCCCACCAAGCCAGCATCGGAGGCCGCCGGCAGCGGGCCGCCGCCGATGCCCCCGCCAGGAGTCGAACCTGGATTTGCCGCTTAGGAGGCGGCCGTCTTCTCCGTTGGACTACGAGGGCGTGCCCGCCGAGGATCTCACTCGTCGGCGTAGAGCGACTCGCGTGCGAGCTCCTCGCCGCTGTCCGAGTAGAGGCGGACCTCGAGCAGCTCGCCGTGGAGGTCGTCGGGCGCGATCAGCGCAAAGCGGTCCCCGCTCAGATCGCACTGGTCGACGCTGAGATCGCCGAGCTCGGCGGTCGCAACATGACCGCCCGAGATCATCGCTCGGCCCCAGATGAGCGTCATCGACGCGACGGTCCCATCCGCGGCGCGCCAACCGCCGATGATCTCGTCGGAGATGTCGAGCAGCCAGTCCGGGTTGCGCTCGGCTGTCTCGTCGGTGAAGTCGGCGTGGGCCCAATACTCGCTGGGCTCAGCGTCGTCGGCCGACACCGGGAACATCACGTAGCCATAGACCTCGAGTCCATCCGCGGTAGCGGCCGTCACGGGGATGTAGGTGTGGCCGTGCCAGGTGCGGTCGGGAAAGAACGACAGCACGCCCGGCTCGCCGAGGCCTTCGAGCTCCTGGACGGCAACGAGGAACTCGGCGCGCAGCCGATCGGCGAAGCGACCATGCGGAGGCGGAGCCTGCGAAGGCTCGGCTACGTAGCGCGGAACTGGTTGTGGCTCGGGTGGCATCGCTGTGGCGGAGGTTAGCTCGGCGCGTCCGCCGGTGCGACGTGCGCCGCCCTCCCGCGCTTGGGTGCGATCAACGTCGCGCCGAGCGCGCCGCTGAGATCGCCGAGGCCGGAGAGATGGACGTGCGGCGGACGGTCGCTGACGAACAGGTGCGGCGCCATCGCGGCGACGATGCGCTCGACATACGGCGCGCCGAGCCGGACGCCGAGTCCGCCGCCGATGATCACGGCCTCGACGTCGAGCAGGTTGATCGCCGACGCGATCCCGGCGCCGAGCGCGCTCACCGCGTCGTCGATCAGCCGCGCTGCCACGCGGTCGCCTGCCTCGAGCGCCCGCTGCCAGATGCTGCTCGTCAGCCGGTCGCGCTTTCGCTCCCGCATGATCTCGAACAGCGCAGTCTGCTTGCCCGAGCCGTGGAGCTTGCGGGCTTGGATCTCCATCGCGGCGCGTCCCGCGTAGGCCTCGACGCAACCGCGCCGGCCGCAGGTGCAGCGGTGGCCGCCTTGACGGACAACGGTGTGCCCGATCTCGCCGGCGTCGCCCCTGCCGATCCACAGCTTGCGGCCGATCACGATGCCGCCGCCGACGCCGGTGCCCCAGTTGACACCGAGCAGCGACTGGTAGGGACGCCCTGCACCGAGCACTAGCTCGGCATTCGTCGCCACCTCGACGTCATTGCCGAGCGCGACCTGCGTGTCGAGCAGCTGCTCGAGCGTTGGGCCCAGCGCAAAGCTCCCGTTCCAGCCGGGAAGGTTGCGCGCGCCCGCCACAGCCCCGGTGGCTTGGTCAACCTTGCCGGGCGAGCCAACCCCCACGCCGGTCAACGCTGCCGCGTCGACGGAGGCCGCGATCGCGGCCTCCCGCATCACAGCGGCCATCGCGGTGGCGACCTCCTCCGGCCCGCCGGCTGTCGGCGTCGGCCCACGCGCCCTGCCGAGGACGCTGTAGCTCTGATCGACGACAATCGCCTCGATCTTCGTTCCGCCGAGGTCGATGCCACCGCGCAAGCGTCGCTGGCGGGGGACGGGCATCATCGAACCTCACCTTACCCGGCCGGTCGGCCCCCAACCTCGAGCATCACCGTCACCGGTCCGTCAGCGAGGAGCTCGATCTGCATGTTGGCGCCGAAGCGCCCGCGCGCTGCGCCAAGCGCGTCGCAGAAGCGCTCGTAAAGCACCCGCGCCTGCTCGGGTTCGGCGGCATCGACGAAGCTCGGCCGCGTGCCGCGCGAGGTGTCCGCGTAGAGCGTGAACTGGCTCACGCAAAGCACCTCGCGGTCGCCGAGCGGCTCGTTCATCCGTCCGTCCGCGTCGGCGAAGACGCGCAGCGCCGTGACCTTCGCCGCGAGCCGGTCGGCGCATTCGCGCTCGTCGCCGTGCGTGACGCCAAGCAGGACCAGTAGTCCGGCGCCGATCTGGGCGACGGTCTCGTCCGCGACGCTGACGCGCGCGCGCGCGACACGCTGAACCAGCGCCCTCATGCGCCGCGCAGCGCCGCCGCCGCCTGCTCGGGCGCCACCGTGTTGAGATGCACGCCGCTGCCGAGCTCGAGGCCGGCGAGCCCGGTGAGTCGGGGCACCACGTCGATGCGCCAGCAGAAGTGGTCCGCGCCGCGCGGCGCCGTGCGCACCCACAGGTTCAGTGGCGGGCTGCCGCCGAACAGGCCTGCAAGGCGCTGCAAGCCATCGTGAAGGAGCGTGCAACCGCTCGGACCCTCGTCCTCGAAATGCAGCCTGGGACGGCGCGGCGCAAGCATCAGCTGGTAGGGCAGCATCGACGCGAACGGCGCGAGCAGCACTGCCTCGTCGTCGATCGCGACGATCCGCTCGCCCCGGCGCACCTCCTCAGCGATCAGATCGCCGAGCAGGCTGTGTCCGAGCGTGCGGGCCGCGTAAGCGGCCGCACGCTCGCGTTCGCGCGCGATCAGCGCCGGCACGAAGTCGAGCGCGAACAGCTGTGCGTGGGTGTGCGGGATCGAGCGGCCCGCCTCGGAGCCCTCGTTGACCGTGACGTGGATGGCGGCCGCGTCTGCGTGGACGCGCATCCGCGCCCGCCACACATCGACCGCCTCGCCGAGCTCGTCGACGCTCAGCTCCGCCAGCGCGCTGACGGCTCGTGGCGAGTTGATGATCACCTCGTGGGAGCCCCTCGCGGGCAACTTCGTGAAGAGCTCCGGCTGCGCGTCACGCTGACCGCCCACAACATCGTCGGCGAGCGCCGGGTAGCGGTTGGCGAACACGCGCACACGCCAATCGCCGGCGGCGTCGCGGAGGGCGAAGAGCTCGGGTGGAGTCTGCGCCTCGTTGCCGGGCGCGAAGGGGTCGTCCTCGTTGCGCGGCGGCACCTCGCCGGGCGGCGGCGCGATCGGCCGCAGCGCGCGATCCGGCGCGATGATCGTGCGCAGGCCGCTGAGCGGATCGACGCGGAGCTCAGGCGCCAAGGTAGCTGCGGATGTCGAGCCGCAGCGATGCGGCGGAGAGATAGGGGCCCAAGTGGGTGTAGAGGAGCCGCCCGGCGGCGTTGTAGAAGTAGGTCACGGGGGTCCCGCTTGCGTAGTCCAGGCCGAGCGCGTTGTTGATCGCACCGGACGGGTCGGCGAAGCTTGGGTAGCTGACCGGGAAGCTCCGCAGCCACGCCTTGCCGGCC
The DNA here is from genome assembly GCA_049512455.1 of Solirubrobacteraceae bacterium. Classification (GTDB taxonomy): domain Bacteria; phylum Actinomycetota; class Thermoleophilia; order Solirubrobacterales; family Solirubrobacteraceae; genus Palsa-513. The sequence goes on from JBEKXB010000010.1 coordinate 59,267, forward strand.
GCCGTGGTGTCGTTGACATCGTCGCCGAGGAACGCGACGCGCCGGCCGAGCTGGGGCGCGACACGCTGGAAGATCGGGAACTCGTCGCGGCACGGGCCGCACCAGGAGGCCCACTTGTTGACCACGACGGGGTAGCCGCGAAGCGCGCGGAGCTCGGCGTCGAACGCGCTCGCGCCACCACCGAGGAGCTCGTTTGCCTGGTCGTGAAGCGCTGCGAGCGGAGCGGGTGCGCCCTTGAAGTCGGCGGCGATCTGGCTCGCGCTCGGGGCCGCGCTGTGGGCGAGCGCTCCGCAGCCGGCCAGCGTGAGCGCGGCGAGTGTGATCGCCATGTTGCGGATCTTCGACCAAGTGATGGCTACGGCTGCCACGTGCGCTATCTTCCCTCATGCAACGCGGGTGCTCCTTGTTAGGCATCTCGCGCCTCCCGGCCCAGAGGCCGGCCCGCTGAGTCGTGTGGAACACAGCCCACGACTCCCCTCCGTTGACGCAAGAGCCATCGATGGCTGAACCGAGCACAGTGGCCGCACCGGCCTTCCCAAGCGATGGCGACATCGCGCGCGCTGAAGCGTTCACACGCGAGCCCTACGTCTACCCTGGCGAGGACCCTGCGGTAGCGCTCGCGCCGGGGACGCCGCGGCGGCGCGCGCTCGACCAGGCGCTCAGCGAGCTCGCCGCCGGCCTGAAGGTTCCCTCACCAGCCTGGCGACGCGACTTCTCCCTGCTGCTCGGGCTCGAGCGGGTGCTCTCCGAGGAGGAGCCCAAGCTCGCCGACAAGACCGTCCTCTCAGCGCACCAGGTGGACGCGCTGTCGGGCACGCTCACCGCACTGCTCGCCGAGGCCCTGCGCACCAACGGCTCCGCGATCAAGAGCGACGTCCTCGCCAACGCCGACATCCTCGGCGAGGAGGAGGAGGAGGAGGAGGACGAAGAGGAGGACGAGCAACTCCCAGAGTCTGAGAGCGACGCCGACGAAGCGATCGGCGCGTCTGAGGTGGACGAGGAGGATGAGGAAGAAGACGAGCCACAAGTCGATGAGGATGAGGACGACGGTGAGGAGTTCCAGCGAGCCCCTGCCGACGAGGAATCCGACGACGACGACGACGACGACGAGGACGTTGACGCCGAGCTCGAGGCCGAGCTCGACCTGGCCGAGGCGCAGGCCGCACTCGAGGGATGGGACGAGGAGGAGGAGGACGCCGAGGTCTCGCAGGACGAGGAGCAGCTCGCCGAGCAGCCGGAGGACCCCAACGCCGCCAAGCGCTTCTGGTTCGAGCACGCCACCGGCGCCGGCAAGACCGTTGCCGCGCTCGGATTCGTCGAGGCGTCACGCACGGGTGGCGTGCTGATCCTGACCCACCGGACCAACCTCGTCGACCAGTTCAACGGCGAGCTGCGCGACCGTGGTTACAAGAAGCGCATCACGCCGCCGCTGCTGCTCGGCGCCGACAGCCCGAACGGCCCGGTCACGGTGGAGACCTACCAGTGGTTCGTGCGCAACGCCGGCAACATCTCGAACGCCTATACGATCGTCATCTGCGACGAGGCGCACACCGCGCTCGGCGAGAAGACGAGCGCGGCGATCCGCCGGTGGAGCGGTCCGGTGTTCATCGGCATGACCGCGACCGGGGCGTTGATCGCGCGTCACGTCACCGACCTCTTCCCGACGCAGACCTCGCGCTTCGACCTTGCACAGGCGGCGCGGCGCGGCGTCATCTCCCCGTTGCGCTGTGTGCGGATTCCGCCCGGTCCAGGCGTGCGCACGATCGCCAAGGTGCCGCTGCGGCGTGGCGAGGTGGACACCGAGTTCGACCAGGAGATGCTCGCCGAGCTGCTCGATCAGCATCCTTTCAACACCGCGGTGGCTAGCCTTTACAAGACGCGCTTCAACGGGGTCCCCGGGGTCGTCTATGCCGCCGGTGTGCGCCACGCGTACAACCTTGCCGAGGCTTTCCGCGCCGAGGGCTTGAAGGCGCAGGCGGTCTCCGGCGAGACGCCCAAGCGCGAGCTGGCGAGTGTCCTCGCGCGTTACGAGCGCGGCGACATCGATGTGCTGATCAACGCGCAGCTGCTCGCCGAAGGCTGGAACTCACCGCGTGCGACGGTCTGTATCCACCTCGCGCCGACCGCGTCGCGGCGGGTCTACCAGCAGCGCGTCGGGCGCGTGACGCGGCGCCATCCCGGCAAGGAAGCAGGGCTGGTCGTCGACTTCGTCCACCCGGCGACCAAGCACGACGACCCCGTCATCACGTTGCACTCGCTGCTGGACCGCGACGTCTATCGCGGCGGGGCGATCGTCGTCGGGCCGGTGCGCCGCGGCCGCGGCCGCCGCGTGCGTGTCGAACGCCGCGTGCTGCCGGTTTGCGCGGAGCCCGAGCGGCGCGCCGAGGTTTTCGAGCGCGAGCTGTGGCGGATCGCCGTCGAGCACCTCGACTACGGCGAGCAGCACGTGTGGGCGGCGCTTGCCGGCGCACGCGTGCAGGCGAGCGGCTGGCGCCGCGCGCGGGCGATGCTGCACTTCGACCGCGACGGCGAGCTGCGCCGCCGCTTCCTGATCACCGCCGTTCAACGCAACAAGAACCCGCAGCTGCGGCTGAAGGCGCTCGCGGAGATCGCCGCCGCCCGCGATCCGGACGCTTTCGATACGGCGATCGACATCATCGGCACGTGGGTCCGCGAGGAGCGTCGCGAGGGAGCGAAGATCATGCTCCAGGCGATGATCGACAAGCGGATCGGCCGGCGCGACCAGGCCAACGCTTGGATCTGGCGGATCGCCGAGTACACGCGCGAGGTCCATGAGGAGTACGCGGTGCAGCGCTGGCCCGAGACCAAGCGGCTGCTGGGCCTGCTCGTCAACTCCTCGGGCGCCGCCCACGCGCGCAACGCGCGCCGGCTCGTACAGGCCTCGCGCAAGCAGGACCGCCGGCTCGCGGCGGCGCTGCTCGCTGCTGCGCTCGCGCACACGCCCGAAGCCGAGGAGGTGCTGCGCGGCGCGCGCACGCGGATGGCGCGCAAGCCACCGGCGCTCGCCCGCGAGCTCGCCCGCAACTTCCCCAAGCGTCGCGGCCGCGCGAAGCGTCGTCGCCGGCGCGGTGCGCCGCACCTGGACGGCGCGGCGAGCGGCGGCGAGGTCGTGGTGGCGTCGCCGAACGGCGCTGCGCCCGAGCAAAGCGCACCCGCGCTCGAGAGCGGCGGCGCGAGCGCCGTCGAATAGCTCGCAACTGCGCGCTCAGCGGGAGCTGAGCAGATGAACCTCGCCCGCGTCGAGGGTCTGCTCGCCCGTGGCGGTGCGCACCAGGAGCCTTCCCAGCTCATCGATCCCCGATCCGACCCCGCGGCCGCCGCTCCAGGTGAGCTCGGCCCCGAGCAGCGCGTCGCGGCTCCGCCAGGCGGCTAGCACCTCCGCGGCCGGCGCCACCAGCCAGTGCTCGAGCGCCACCAGCAGACGGGCGAGCGCCGGCTCGATCTCTTCGCGAGAGCGGCCGAGCGTGCCCGCGGTCTCGCGCAGCTCGTCCGGCAGCTCGCTCACCGAAACGGCGACGTTGACGCCGATCCCCAGCACGGCCCAGCCCTCGCGCGGACTGCCCTCGACGAGGATCCCGCTGACCTTGCGTCCGTCCAGCAGGACGTCGTTGGGCCACTTGAGCTTCGCGGCGGAGCCAACCAGCTCGGCGACGGCTACAGCGGCGGCGAGCGAGAGGAGCTGGGGCGGATCGCGCAGGACGAGCGAGCAGAGCAACGCGCTCCCCGGTGGGGCGTGCCAGCTCCGGCCCTGTCGTCCGCGGCCGTCGAGCTGCTCCGCGGCGGTGACCAGCGTGCCGTGCGGCGCGCCCGCGCGCGCGAGGTCTCGCGCCTGCACGTTCGTCGATCCCGTCTGACGATGGTGGATGCGCGGCGTGCCGAGGCTCATCGAACGCGTAGGCGCAGCTCGTGATCAGCACGCACGCCGAGCTGGTTCGCGGCCGATCCGCGGTTGACGGCGAGGGCGAGCATTCCGCGGGCGTCGCTGTAGAGAAGCAGCGCGCCGGGGGTGAGCTCGGAGAAGCGCCCGCAGACTCGTGCCGGCGCGTCGAGGCCGTCGATCTCGACGACGACATCTGCGGACGGCACGATGCCTACCTTTGCGGCGAGCTCGGGCGTCGCGTCGAGGCTGACGTTGCCATAGCCGTCGATCGCAAGGACATGCGCGATGACCACTTGCGCGTCGAGCCGCGGTTCGGGGAGGGCAAGCGCGATCAGGCTCTCGACGTCGATCGGCGAGCCGAGCTTGCGCAGTTGCGCGCCGTCGGCGAGCGCGGCGGCAACCGGGGCGAAGATGTCGCGCCCGTGGAAGGTTGCCGACGTCGGCTGCAGGCGCTCGCTCGAGTTGCCGATATCGATCGCCGTGCGCGGCCCGCCGAAGTGCGCGGCGGCGAGAGCAAGCAGACCGTTGTCGGGGCCGACGAGGAAGCGCGACTGCCTGCGGGTCTGGAGCGCGACGGCACGCCGTCCTCCGCCGACGCCCGGATCGACGATTGCGAGATGCACGCCGACCGGCGTATAGGGGAGCGCGGCGGCGAGCGTGAGCGCACCGGACCGGATGTCGTGGCGTGGCACGCCGTGGGTCAGGTCGAGGATCCGTGCGGTCGGGCACCGTCGTGCGATGACGCCGTGGCAGGTGCCGACGAACTCGTCGGCGTAACCGTAGTCGGACAGGAACGTGATCAGTGGCGCCGTCACGTCGCGTTCACCGCGTCGGCTACGAGCGCGTCCACCAGGCCCTGGATGTCGTGGCGTCCGGCCTCGACGTGTGGCTCGATGCCGTGCTCGCGGAGTGTCTCGCTCGTTACCGGGCCGATCGATGCGATCCGCGTTCCGCCGGCGGGGGCGGCCCGCTCGAGGAAGAAGCGCACCGTGGAGGACGACGTAAACGTGAGGTAGTCGGCGTCCGCGAGCGACGCCACGGTTGCGGCGTCGAGCGGCTCGGCGACGGTGTCGTAGAGCGCGACGACGGTGACCTCGGCGCCGCGGTCGCGTAGTCCCGCGACGAGCGTCTCGCGCGCGTCGGCCGCGCGTGCGATCAGCGCGTGGCGCACCTCGCGCGAGCCGAGGGCTTCGATCAGTCCCTCGGCGACGAAGCGCTGCGGGACGACATCGGCGATCACGCCGTGAGCGTTCAGCGCCGCAGCCGTCCCGGGACCGATCGCCGCAACGCGCAGCCCGGCGAGCGCGCGGGCGTCGAGTCCCTGCTCGCGCAGCCGCTCGAAGAACAGCGCCACGCCGTTGGCGCTCGTGAGGCAGAGCAGATCGAAGGTGTGCAGCGCAGGCAGCGTCAGGGCGCGCGGCACGATCCTGATCGCGGGCGTCTCGAGCACGCGGGCGCCAAGTGAGCGCAGCACGCTCGCGAGCTCGCTCGCCTGCGCACGGGCGCGGGTGACGGCGACCGTCTTGCCGGCCAGCGGTCCGCGCCCCACCCAGCCCAGCTCGTCGGCCAGCTGGCAGACGTCGCCGACGATCGTGACGGCAGGTGCGCGCAGATCGTGCTCCGCCGCCCGCTGAGCGAGCGTCGCGAGTGTCGCGAGGATCGTGCGCTGCTCGGGGAGCGTGCCGCGCTCGACGATCGCCGCCGGCTGACCGGCCGGCCGCCCGGCGGCGATCAGCCGCTTGGAGAGCTCGCCCAGGTGACGGACGCCCATGTAGAACACGAGCGTTCCCGGAAACGCCCCGAGGGCGTTCCAGTCGAGTGCGGCCTCATGCTTGCCGGGGTCCTCGTGTGCGGTCACGAGCGCGACGGCGCTCGCGACTCCGCGTTGCGTCACGGGAATCCCGGCATACGCTGCGGCCGCGATGCCGGCGGTGATGCCGGGGACGACCTCGAAATCGATCCCGGCAGCCCGAAGCGCGAGGGCCTCCTCGCCACCGCGGCCGAAGACGAACGGGTCGCCGCCTTTCAAGCGCACGACGAGCGCCCCAGCCCGAGCACGATCGAGCATCAGCTTGTCGGTATCGGCTTGGGACACTGACGGCCCGCCGCACTCCTTGCCGACATAGAGCAGCTCCGCATCCGCCCGGGCGCCGGCCAGCGCCTGCTCGCCGATCAAGCGGTCGTAGAGGATCACGTCGGCGGCTGCGATCAGCTCGATCGCGCGCGCCGTAAGTAGGCCCGGATCACCGGGGCCGCCGCCGACGATGCAGACACGCCCGCCGCTCACAGCATCTCGCTCGCCCCGACACTGCGCAACCGCTCAGCCACCGTCTCACCAAGTGTGACCGGATCGCTGCCGCGGTGGCTGTCACGCAGCCACCGCGACCCGTCGGCGCGGCCGACAAATGCGCGCAACTCGAGTGTTCCGTCGGCTTGAACGCTCGCGTGTGCGCCGATCGGGGTGTGACAGTTGGCACCGAGCGCGTTCGCGAGCGCACGCTCCGCCGCCAGTGCCCGCTCCGTGTCGCTGTCGCGAAGCGCGGAGATCGCGGCGGCGACGCGCTCGTCGCCCGAGCGTGCCTCGATCGCGAGCGTCCCCTGACCGACCGCGGGGATCAGCTCGTCGAGCGGGGCGCCGCCGCTGCGTCCGAGTCGCCCGAGCGCGGCACAGGCGAGCACGACGGCGTCGAGCGAGCCGTCATGCAGGCGGCGCAAGCGCGTGTCGATGTTGCCCGCGATCGCGACGACCGCGATGTCGTCGCGGAGCGCGCGGAGCTGCGCCGTGCGACGCAGGCTGCTCGTGCCGATCCGCGCTCCGCTCGCCAGCGCGGCGAGCGAGGGGGCGCCGCAGAGCGCGTCGCGGGCGTCGGCACGCTGCGGCGCCCCGATCAGCTCGAGTCCGTCGGCCAGCGTCCCCGGGACGTCCTTGGCGGAGTGCACCGCGAGGTCGATCTCCCCCGCCACGAGCGCGTCCTCGATCCTGTCGACCCAGCGCTGCTTGTCCTCGAGGGCGCTGTTCGGCTGGTCCCCGCTCGTTCTCACGCGCACGAGCTCGACCTCGGCGTCGATCGCCGACGCGACGAGCGCAGCCTGCGCGAGCGCCAGCGGGCTCGCCCGCGTGCCGAGCCGCAGCGGCGCCCGCAGGCCGCTCACGCGCCGCTGCCGCGCCGCAGCACGCGCACGTTGTCGTGCTCGGCCGGCGGTGCGTGCTGGCCTGCGGGCGCGTGCTCGGCGGTGCCGTCCGCGCTGCGCCCAAGCGCGAACAGCTCGCGCAGCAGCTCGACGGCGCGATGGCGTCGCGTCGCGTCGAGGGCCTTGAGTTGGACCGTCGGCTCGTGCAGCAGGCGCGCGGTGACGGCGCGTGCGAGTGTCTCGACACGCTCCAGGTCGCCCGGAGAGGCTGACTCCCAGCGCCCGCTGTTCTCGGCGAGGACCGCTTCGACGACCTGCTCGCCGCGGTCACGCAGCGCAGCGATCGTCGGGTGAACATCCAGCGCTCCGAGCCAGCCCGCGAAGCGGTCTATCTCCTCGGCGACGATCTGCTCGGCGCGCGGCACATCGGCTGCGCGGCTCGACAGGTTGCGCGCAAGCACCGCCTGGAGGTCGTCGATGTCGCGCAGCGTCACACCGTCGAGCTCCGCGCACGCCGGCTCGACATCGCGCGGTACCGCGATGTCGATCAGCAGCAGCGGCCGTCCGTCACGCTCGGCCATCACGACCTCGAGCTCGTCGCGGCCGACGATCGCGTGCGGCGACGCCGTCGAGGCGAGCACGATGTCCGCCGCCGCCAGCTGCCCCGGAAGGTGATCGAGGCCGACGACCGCACCGCCGAAACGCTCTGCCATCGAGCGCGCCCGGTCGGCGTGGCGGTTGGCGACGAAGATCGTCCGTACGCCCCGCGCCGCGAGCGCCTGCGCCGTCAACTCGCTCGTCTCGCCGGCGCCGATGATCACGACATGGCGACCGGACAGCTCGCCGAGCAGCGTGTCGGCGAGCTCCACGGCCACCGATGAGAGGCTAACGTGGCTGGAGGCGAGCGCCGTCTCGGTGCGCACCCGCTTGCCGGTGTGCAGTGCGGCGGTGAACAGGCGGTTGGTGAGCGGTCCGGTGGTGGCGGTGATCAGCGCCGCCTCGTAGGCGCGCTTGACCTGGCCCTGAACCTCGTGCTCGCCGAGGATCATCGAATCCAGGCCGGCCGTGACGCGGAACAGCTGCCGGGCGGCGTCGCAGTTGCGCGGCGCGTAGACGAGCTCGGCGAGCTCGGTCGGCGGGATGCCGGCGTGACGCGCGAGCGCTGCGAGCGCCGCGCCTTCCGCGGCGAGCGCATCGCCAACGAGATAGATCTCGGTGCGGTTGCAGGTCGAGATCGCGACGGACTCCTCGATCCCGGCCTCGCCACAGAGCGCGCTCGTCAGGCGGAGCGCCTGCTGCTCGGTCAGCGCGACGCGCTCGCGAAGCGCTACAGGAGCAGCCTTGTAGGAGACGCCGAGGCAGAGCAGCTCGCTCATTGAGGATCGTCGTCCTGGCTGGCGTGGCGCTGGCGGGCAAGCTCGGTCAGCTCGGCGAGCGTGCGCTCGCTGCGCACGAGCTTCGTGGCCATGATCGCGACGTAGATCAGGATGATCGCGAAGAACACCACGTAGGCGCCAGCGACGTAGGGACCGGCGGAGTGGAGTGGAAGCGCGGGCATCAGTTGGGGCTTGCGATCCGGCTCAGTGATGGCGCCGCGCTGCGACGCGCAGGAGCGTCGTCATGATCCTCTCCCAGCGCCCGCCGCAGCTGACGCAGCTGCGCGGCAACGTGCTTGGCCGTCATCTCGAACTTCCACAGCGTGACCCATAGCAGCGTCATGCTGACCATCGACAGGTAGAAGACGACCTGCATGCGACCCGGCAGGTTGCCGCTGATGTTGTCGAGCGTGCGCGGGTGCACGTACGCCGGCGACAGTCGCACGATGCCGAAGCAGACCGGCACGAACACGCCGGCCGTGATCGCGAAGACCGAGGCGTAGCGCGCCTGACGCTCAGGGTCCTCGATTGCGAAGCGCAGAGGCTGGTAGGTCGCGTACAGCAACATGATGAGCAGGAACGAGACGAGCGTCGGCTCCTGCCAGACCCACCAGTGGCCCCACGCCCCGCGGGCCCAGATCGAGCCGCTGAGCAGCACGGCGATGCCGAAGATCAGCGAGATGTGGATCGCGACGTAGGAGCGCATGTCCCAGCGCTCGTCGCGCGTGTGCAGGTGCGCGACCGCCATCAGCCCGGCCGCGACGAAGCCGCAGAGCGTGATGATCGCGAGCGGGACGTGGAGGTAGAGGATCTTCTCCAGGAAGCCGTAGGTGGCGTTCGGCGCCCAGAAGAAGACAGCCGCGAGCGTGAGCGTGACCGCTCCAGCCGTGATGAGCGAGAGGGACCGCAGCCCCTTGCCGTACATCGGATCAGTCCTCCAGGAGGAAGTCGAATAGCGCGAAGGCGAGCAACCCGAACAGCGCATCATAGAGCGCCACTGTCACGAGCCAGCGGAGCGGGAGGGTGCCGGCGTGCAGCGGATCGAACAAGGGGGCCGTCGCCCGCGCGACGCACAGCAGCACCGGGACGAGCAGCGGCAGCGACACCAGCGGGCCGAGCAGGTCGCGCGCCTGCGTGCGGATCGCGAGCGCCCCGACGAGCGCCCCGATCACCGCGATCCCGAGATCGCCGAGCGCCAGCACAGCGAGCAGCCCCGGCAGCGCCTGGCCGAGCGGGGGCTGGAGCAGCAGCACGCCGAACACGGGGACGGCGACGATCTCGACCGCCACTAGGTAGCAGAGCAGCGTCATGACCTTGGCCGCGAGCAGCGCGGTGCGGTCCGCCGGTGAGAGCAGGAAGCCGTCGAAGCCGCCCTGCTCGGCGTCGGCGAGGTACAGCCGGTTGATCGCGAGCAATGCTGCGAGCAGCAGCGTGACCCACAGCACGCCGCTCGCGAGATCGCCGCTCAGCTGGTCGCGGTCGAGGCCGAAGTGAAACAGCACGAACGCGGTGACGGCGAACAGCCACATCGCCGGAACGGACTCGAACGTACGAAGCTCGAGGCGGAGCTGCGCCCGCAGCAACGCGGCGACGACGCTCGAGGTGCGCGGCGCCGTCATCGGTAGAGCTCCGCCAGCTCGGAGGGGTCGAGCCCGGTCGAGGGCGCGATGATCTTCGCGCGGCCGCGCACCAGGCCGAGCACGAGGTCGGCTTCGAGCAGTGCTCCGGCTGGGTCGTGGCTGACGATCACGCGCGTCTTGCCGCTGGCCCGACCGATCAGCGGCTCGACGATCTCGCACGCCGCGGGATCGAGGTTTGCGCGCGGCTCGTCGAGCAGCAGCAGCTCCGGGTCGTGCAGCAACGTCCGGCAGATGGCGACCCGCTGGACGAGGCCGCGCGACAGCGTGCGCAGCGGCTCGTCGGCGCGGCGCTCGAGCGCGACGAGTGCCAGCAGCTCGGCGATCCGCTCGGCGCGGACGCCGTGGAGCTTGGCGTGCAGGCGCAGGTTCTCGCGCGCCGTCAGCTCGCGGTAGAGCATCGGCTCGTGTCCGAGCAGCCCGAGCTTGCCGCGCACCGCCCAGGCCTCGGCCGGCAGCGGGTGGCCGAGCACCACCAGCTCGCCGCCGTGGGGGGCGAGCAACGTCGCGAGCAGGCGCAGCAGCGTCGTCTTGCCGGCCCCGTTGGGGCCCAGAACAGCCAGCGTCTGGCCGGCCGGCACGCTCAGCGTCAGCTCGGCGAGCGCGGTCCGCTCGCCGTAGCGGCGGGTCACGGCGCGCAGCGAAAGGGCGGTCACACGGCGTGCGGCGCTTGCGGGCAGATCGGCGGTGCCATCGACGCTCGAAGTATCGCCTCCTGGCGCATTCGGGCGCGATAGCCTGCCGTCGCGAGCGCGGCTCGCTAGGATGCCCGGACCCGAGGTGAAGAAAGGGTCGTAAGGCGACATGTCCCATCCAGGCTGGTCCACATGGACGATCGACCCCGGTCTCATCGTGCTGCTGGTCGCCGTGGCGTGGCTGTATGCCCGCGCCTACCGGCGCGCGAAGCGCCACGCGGGTAGGCGCGGGCCCGGCGCCGGGCACTGGCTCCCCTACTCCGCGGGGTTGGTGGTGGTCGCCGTGGCGCTGATGTCGCCGCTGGACGCGATCGGTGACACCTACCTGCTGTCGGCGCACATGCTCCAGCACATCCTGCTATCGGATGTTGCCCCGGCGCTGCTTGTGCTCGGGCTGCGTGCCCCCGTGCTCCCGCTCGGTCTCGGCAAGGGCGGGCTTCGCCTGGTCGCTCCAGGCGGTCGCTTCGGCAAGCTGCTCACGACATTGACGAGCCCGTGGGTGGCGATCCCGCTATGGGCGATGGCGACATGGGTGTGGGCGATCCCGCCTATATTCGACTACTCGGCCGCGCATCCGGTCGTTCACGCCATCGAGCACGCGACGCTCTTCTACACGGGCCTTGCGATGTGGTGGCTGATCATCGACCCGCTGCCGTCGGCGCGCCGGACGCCCAACGGTCGGCGCATGGTGTACCTCGGCTTCACGCGCATCGCCAGCGCCTGCGTGTGCATCCCGCTTACGTGGATGACGAGCACCGCGTATCCGCGCTACGCGTCGGCGCCGCGCGCCTACGGCATCAGCGCGATGACCGACCAGCATCTCGCGGGAGCCGGCATGTGCTTCCTCGAGTTCCTGATCTTCGGCATCGCGGCGCTCGCCGTGTTCCTCAACTTCCTCGGTCGCGACGAGCAGGTCGCGGCCTACGAGGATCGTCTCGGCGGCCATCTCCCAGCGAGCTAGGGTCCTGCGCGGGCGGACCGCCTGACGGCCCGCCCGCTCGCGCTACCAACTACCAGCTGCTGCTACTGGTGGTCGTCGAGTTTCCAGCCTGCGTGATCGTCGCGCCCTTCGCGCTGACGACATACCAGTAGCCGTTGAACGCGAACTGACCCTGCCCGTTGGTCTGGCCGGGGGCCGTGTCGCCGATGTACTCGTACAGCGGGTGACCCCTGTAGGTGACCTGCTTGACCGAGCCCGAGCGGGTGATCGTCCCGAGATCGGCGGCCTTTGCCGAGCCCTTGGCCCGCGGGGCGCCGGTCGTGGTCAGCGGGATCCAGCTCGTCGCGCACGAGCCGGTGCACGCCGACGTGTGCTTGGTGTCGAGGGAGAACGCGTAGAGCGTGCGCCCGTTGCCGGCGACGAGGATCTTGCCGAGCGAGGTGCTGCTGGTCTTGACGACCGCGCCGCCGCTGGCGGCGACGGCGGCGCTCGCTCCGATCGCGAAGACCGCGAGTGCGAGCAGTGATGCGAGTCTCTTCATCGATTGCTCCTTCGAGAGGGTTGCCTTCCCCCACGAGGACGCCGACGAGGCGCATTCCTTCCCGTCGACGGGCAACCGCCGCTAGAACGGCTTGCCTTCGGCGAACCGTTCGAGGCCGTCACCGGTCCGGCGCTGGCAGCGGGTGCAGTGGCAGTAGCCGGCCTCGCTCGGCGACTCAGTCAGCTCGAAGCGCACCCCGCCGCAGCCGCAGTGTCCGGTGATCGGCAGCGCTGTCATCACCGCCATTCCTACATCGCCGTGCCGGGCGGATCGGGTAGCGCCCAGACGGGAAGCTTGGCCTTGCGACCGCGTACGTCGAACTCCTCGACGAACACCATGTCGCTCGGCGGCTCGCGCATGCGCTCGCGCGTCGAGCCCGCGACGAACAGCATGTAGGGGGTGCCTTTCGTCATCCCTTCGAGGCGTGAGGCGGTGTTGGTGGTGTCGCCGAGCGTCGTGTACTCGACGCGCTTCTCGGAGCCGACGTTGCCACACATCACCGGCCCGCTGTTGAGACCGATCCCCATGCGAAAGCCGGACTCGTGGCCCTGCTCGTGCAGCCATGCGTTGAAGCGCTGGAGACGCCGGCCCATCATCTCGCGGGCGGCGGTGAGCGCGCGGTCGGCGTGATCGGGCTGGTCGAGTGGCGCTCCGAACGCGGCCATGATCCCGTCGCCCATGTAGGCGATCAGCGTCCCACCGGCCTCGAGGATGGCTTCGGTCATCTCGTTTAGATAGAAGTTGACGGCGTCGATCACCTTCGCCGGCGCCTGGTGCTCGGAGAAGCTCGTGAAGCCGCGCAGGTCGCTGAACAGCAGCGTGCAGTCGCGCTCCTCGCCGCCGAGCCGCAGGTTCTCATCGGTGCGGGCCAGCACCTGGTCGACGACATCGGCCGGGACGAAGCGGGCGAAGATCTGGTGCACGCGCTGGCGCTCGAAGGCCTCGCCGAGATAGACGACCGCGAGCGTGCCGAGCGTGGCCAGGATCAGCGCGGCAAGCGGGTAGGTGTAGGCGACGATCGTGCCGGTGTCGAAGGCGATCTGAACGACGACGGTGTAGACGGCGGCTAGCGCGAGGGCGCCGAGCAGCGAGCGCAGCACCTGGATACGCAGCGTTGCGAGCGGCACGGCGGCGCCGAACAGGACGACCAGCGCGACGTTGATCCAGCCTGCGTCGTCGCGCAGCGGCAGCCCGGCGAGCACAGAAGCCGCCGCGTTCGCCTGCACCTCGGGGCCGTCCATGACGGTGTTGCCGGATGTCGGCGTCTCGTGGATGTCCTGGAGGATCGAGGCCTCGGCGCCGACGATGACGATCCTGCCACGGACCTCGGCGGCGTCGAAATGACCGTCGTAGACCTCGTAGTAGGGGATCGCGCGGACCGTTCCCGGCGGCCCCGCGTAGTCGATCGGTGCCGGCTGCGCCGGTCCGCCGAACAGGGACGGCGAGACAGAACGACCCGAGTACTTCTGTGCGATCGCCACGCCGAAGGTTGGGAAGTCGTACTCGAAGGAGTACTGCGCATCGCGGATCACGCCGGCCGAGTCACTCCTGACGGTGGAATCGCCGACGCTCGTGCCGGGCGGCAGGTTCCCGCCGAAGACGTCGGTTGCGCCGTTCGGGAGTGCGGCCGTGGTCGCGAGCACCACGTCGTGCGCTCTGGCGACCGCCGTGATCACAGCGTCGTCGTCAAGGGTGTCGGTCGGATGGTCGAACGCGACATCGAAAGCGATGACCTTCGCGCCCGCACGGGCGAGGTTGTCGATCACCTGGGCGTGGTAGCGGCGCGGGTAAGGCCAGTTGGACGGCACGCGCGGCCGCTGGTTGTTGAAGTAGTTGAGTGTCGCCTGGTCGATCTGGACGATCACGAAGTTGCGCACCAGCGATCGATCCCTGCCGCGGACGGCAAAGCGCGTGTTGACGGTCTGCGACTCGAGGCTGTAAAGCGTGCCGGTGGCGTAGGCGAGGACTCCGAGCGCGCTCGCCAGCGCCGCGACGGTGATCAGCAGCAGTCGTTTGCGCCGCTTCCACGCGGCTCGTCCGCCCATGCCTATGTCGCCCCCTTGACGGCGTCGCTGACGCGCACGCGACGATGCTAGTGGTCCGCTTGCGCAGACCATGTTAGGCGAAGCGGCACGCCTGCTATTCTGCGCGGCCAGGAATCGATGGGTGATCTAGGACCGTCTTGGGGGCGCGGCCTAAAGGGGCGTCGTCGCGCTGCGCTGGTAGCGCTCGCTGTGGCGTGCGTGGTCATCGCTGCCCCGGCTGCCGCGCTCGCCAGCGCCACCGGTGCACTGTGGGCGACGCAACGCGACGCGGCGGACACCGCCAACGTGCAGGCGTTGACGATCGGGTCCGCCGACGACCTTCTCAGCGGACCGTTCAGCGCCGGCATCGGCGGCGACCAGTCGTACGGCATCGCGGCGACGCCGATCAACGAGTACGGCAACGAGTTCGTCTATGTGACGAACGACGCGTCGGCCAGCACGGTTTCGGAGTACTCGGTCAACGCCTCGACAGGCGCCCTCACGCCGCTGTCACCGGCGTTCGCCACGGTCGATCCGAACGCCGGGGCCAACCCGGAGAGCATTGCCGTCGATCCGACCGGCAGCTGGGCCTTCACGGCCAACCCTGGCAGCGGGTCGGTCACCACGCTGCGGATCAATCCGGCCACCGGCGAGCTCACGCCGGTGGCGGAGGACACCGGCCTGGACTACCCGACCGGTGTGGCAGTGGATCCGAGCGGCCACTATCTCTACCTGGCGGACTACTCCGCCGCAGACGTGGAGGAGTTCTCGATCGACCTGACGACCGGAGCGCTGACGCCGCTGGGCACGGCGACGATCGCCATGCCCGAGGCTGGCGGCGAGACCACCCCTGCGCCGATCCGCATCACCACCGCTGAGGTCGGCTCATCGGAGTACGCCTTTGTGACGGACAGCGCCAACAGCCAGGTCGTCGAGTTCGACATCGACACGTCGAACGGCGAGCTGTCGCAGGCGACATGGACGAGCCCCGACGGCAGCGGCCACGGCAACAACCCCGGCAACACCTACCCCAACGGCAGCGCCGCGACCGAGGGCGGTCCGATCGGCCTGGCAGCCAACACCGACCCGTACACCAACTCGTCCGACGACCCCTACCTGTACGTGGCGGCCGGCAACGTGGACGAGTACGACATCAACCAGAGCACCGGCGCGCTGGGCTCCTACACATCGGTGGGCGACAGTGGCGTGGCCTCCGATGTCGCCGTCGCACCGGACGGCAACGAGCTCTACGTCGGCAACGACGCTTCCGGCAACAACTACATATCGCTGTACACGGTCGCCGCCAACGGAACGCTGACCGCGGACAGCACGCCGACCTTCACGACCGGCGATCAGCCCTCGACGCTGGTCGCCGGCCCGCTGCCGACCTCGCCGACGCCGCCGCCGGCGCCGATCGCCGGGACGCTGACCGCGCTGGCCCTGCCGAACGACTGCGTGACGAGCGACGAGTGGGATTCGACCAGCTTCGCGTTGGGCTGCAACACGGCGGCCGCCGGACCGAACAACTCGATGCAGGCCAGCTACCAGCCGACCATCAGCCCGGATGGCAAGGACGTGTACGTCGTCTCCTTCTTCGGCGACCTGGACGAGTTCTCGCGCGATCCGAGCAGTGGAGCGCTGACCTACATCGCCTGCGCGAGCGCCGGGAGCGACTGCGGCGCCGGCAACGACAACCTCGCCGGCATGGACAACCCGCAGGAGATGGCGCTGAGCGCCGACGGTAATAATGCGTACGTCGTCACTGCCGGCGACAATGCGCTCGTCAGCTTCTCGCGTGACCCGAGCACCGGCGTGCTGACCTTCATGAGCTGCCTGAGCTCGGCCGGCGGATCGGGCTGCAGCGCAACCGCGGCCCCCGGTCTCGACGATCCGTATGGGGTGACCGTGAGCCCCGACGGCACGAGTGTCTACGTGACCTCCGGCCATGACTCATCGATCAGCGAGTTCGCGCGCAACACCACGACCGGCGCGTTGACGCAGCTGACGGGAGCGAACAACTGCATCACCACCGATGCGAGCTACACCCACTGCGGCACCGACACCGGCTCGGGCGACATGCTCAACCCGCTGACGGTCGTCGTCAGCCCCGACGGTCGCAACGTCTACGTCGCGGCCGGCGGTCTTGGGCCTGGCGGTGACGTCGTCGAGTTCGCGCGCAACGCCGCGACCGGCGCCCTCACGCAGCTCACGGGATCGGGAAGCTGCATCACGACGAGCGTCACGTGGTACCCCAACTGCGGCATCACGAATGCGATCGGCTTCGACGGCGGGGACGAGGACCTGACGGTCAGCCCTGACGGCCAGAACGTGTACGTGAACGCGTTCGGCGACAACGGCGTCATCGAGCTGAGCCGAAACAGCGCGACTGGTGCGCTGACCCAGCTGGCGCCGCCAAACGCCTGCTACGCCGACGCGGAACTCACCGGCACGCCGGCCTGCACCGTTGATCAGCCGGGTAGCCTGTTCGGCACCGGCGGGGCGCTCGGTGTCGCCGTCAGCCCCGACGGCCTGAACGTCTACGTCTCCGGTGCCGCCGACAACGCCCTCGCATCATTCAGCCGCGACCCGACGACGGGCGCGCTGACGCCGCTCCCGCTCCCGTACGGCTGCATCGCCGGAGGCCCCCAGTACGTCGCCGCCAACTGCCCGGTCTACAACACCAACGGCCTGTACAGCCCGCGTCGCCTGCTGGTCAGCCCGGACGGCACCAACGTCTACGTCGCGAACCAGGGCGGTGACGGAATGGTCGAGCTGGGCCGCACGACCCCGAGTGCCGACCTCGCCGTGAGCGTTGGCGCTCCGGCGACCGCCCAGCTGGGCGACGCGTTCACCTACACCGTGACGGTCACCGACCACGGGCCGTCGGCCGAGTACTCGCCGATCCTCAGCAACGCGCTAGCGAGCGGCGTGACGTTCTCGTCGGTGAGCGCGTCCCAGGGCAGCTGCTCGGGAACGACGATGCTGAGCTGCAACCTCGGCTGGATGACGAACGGATCCAGCGCGACGATCCGTGTGAACGTCGTGGCGGCAGCGGTGGGCAGCGCGAGCGACGGGGCGAACATCGCTCCGGCCGGCGATGTCAGCGACCCCGACCCGGCGAACAACAACGCGAGCGCAGCGACCGTGATCAACGCCCCGGCGAGCGCGGCGCCCGCGTCACCCGTGCTCGAGCAGTCAACCGATGTCGCGCCGGTCACCGGGACGGTGCTTGTGGAGGCGCCTGGGTCGAGCTCGTTCGTTTCGCTGTCGGAGGCGGAGAACATCCCGATGGGCTCGACGATCAACGCGACAAACGGAACGGTTCAGATAACTGTGGCGCTGCCGAACGGGACAACCGAAACCGGCGAGTTCTATGACGGCGAGTTCGTCGTCACCCAGGCGGCCGATGGGCGCGTCACCTCGACGCTGGCAGGCGGCAGCTTCACCGGGTGTCCGGTGCCGGCGAAGGCAAGGAAGCACAAGAAGGGTGGCCTTGCGATCGCTGCGGCGAAGGCCAACAAGAAGCCGACGACCGTGGTGCGTCAGCTATGGGGCAATGCGCACGGCGACTTCACGACGAAGGGCCGCTACGGCTCGGCGGCGGTGAGCGGCACGATCTGGTTGACGCAGGACCGCTGCGACGGCAGCTACTTCAAAGTCACCAAGGACACGATCGTCGTGACCGCGTTTGCGCAACCGAAGAAGAAGCACAAGCTCAAGCAGGGGCAGCACTACCTGGTGCTGGCGCCCGGGTTCTGAACCTCACGCAGCGCGACCTCGGCGGCGTGCTGTCCGCACATGCCGTGCACGCCGCCGCCCGGCGGCGTGCAGGCCGAGCAGAAGTAGAGGCCGCGAACCGGCGTGCGGTAGGGGCGCAGCGCGATGGTCGGGCGGAACAGGGTCTGGCGGACGCTGTTGGCCCCTGCCGCGATGTCGCCGCCAACGTAGTTGGGGTTGTGAGCCTCGATGTCTGCAGGGGACATTGCGTTCCGCGCGAGCACGAGGTCGCGGAAGCCCGGGGCAAAGCGCTCGATCTGCGCCTCGATCCGCTCGGTCATGTCGAGCGTCGAGCCGTTCGGGACGTGGCAGTAGGCCCACAGCGTGTGGTGGCCCGCGGGCGCGCGCGTCGGATCGATCACCGATGGCTGGACCACGATGCAGAACGGTTGCTCGGGGTGTCGACCCGCCGCGACATCCGACTCGCTGCGCGCGACCTCTTCGAAGGTGCCACCGACGTGGACTGTCGCGGTCGCGCGGCACGCGTCTGCCTGCCACGGAACGGGTCCGGATAGCGCCCAATCAACCTTCCAGATCCCCGGCCCGTAGCGGTAGCGCCCGAGCGCCCGGCGATAGCGCCGTGACAGACGGCCGTCGTCGATCGCCAGCAGCTGGCGCGGTGTGAGATCGAGCAGCGTCGCCTTCGCCTTCGGCAGCTCGCCGAGGTTCGTAACCCACTCGCCGGTGTGAATCTTGCCGCCAGCGCCCTCGAGCTCCGCGACGAGGGCGTCGACGATCCCCGAGCTGCCACCCTCGACGACCGGCCAGCCGACCGAATGGGCGAGGATCGTCATCAACAGGGCGAAGGCGCCGCTCAACGGGGCGTGCAGCGGCTTCATCGAGTGGGCCGCGGTGCCGGCGATCAGCGCGCGCGCCTGCGGTGTTCGGAAGCGGCTCGCGAGCAGCCCTGCGGAGCAGACTCCCAGCGCACCGAAGCGTGCCATCGCCAGTGGCGGTGGCGGCAGCGGGCGAACCGGTGCGAGCGCCGCGGGAACGATCGCCGCGACGTCTTCGACGAGCTTCCCCATCAGGCGACGGTAGGCCTTGGCGTCCGCGCCGAGCGCCGCGGCCGTGTCTGGCACCGAGGCGAACACCGCCGCCGCCCCGCCGCCGTCGAGCGGGTGGGCGAAGGCAACCTCCGGCGTGCGCAGCGGAATGCTGCCGGGCGCCAATGAGCGGAAGAAGGGCGAGGCCGCGACCAGCGGGTGCACACTGGAGCACAGATCATGCGCATAGCCGTGAAGCGTCAGCTCTGAAGTGCGGCAGCCGCCCCCCAAAACATCGGCTCCCTCGAACAGCTCGACCGCGAGCCCGGCACGCGCCAGTGTCAGCGCAGCCGCGAGCCCGTTCGGGCCGGACCCGACGATGACCGCGTCGGGTGCGCTCATAGGTCGAGAACGGCGCCCTGCCTCGCGACGATCACTTCAGGCGAGCCGGCGAGGCGCTCAGCGAGGGCGTCGAGCTCGTCGTCGGTACGGGTCGGCGAGTGGTGGAAGAGGATGACCGTGGCGGAGCCGGCGTGGCGCGCGAGGGCGAGCGAGTAGTCGACGACCGAGTGTCCGAGCTCCTTGCCGATGTCGAGCTCGCCGGCGTGCAGCGTCGCGTCGTGGATCAGGGCGTCGGCGTCGCGGGCGAGCTCGAGCGCGGCGGGATGGTAGGAGCCCCAGCCGTCCTCGCCGGGGCCGAGCCGTGTCGGCCAGTGGTCGGGGATGTAGGTGAGCGCAGAGTGCTCGTCGCTGATCCGGTAGCCGAGCGTCCGTCCGCCGCGGTGGGGGACCTCGCGGACGAGGACGCTGAAGCCTTCATGCTCGTGCTCGCCGGGCGCCAGCAGGTCGAACGTCCAGTGTCCGCGCAGCTGTGAGGGGGTGATCGGGAAGTGCGGCGGGGACATGCCGCGCTCGAGCAGCGCCTGTGCGGAGAGGCCGTCCTGCTGGTCGGGCACGAGCACTGCGACGCGGGCATCGTCGCGATCGGCCGCGACGAAGAACGGCAGGCCGTGGAAGTGATCCCAGTGGAGGTGGCTGTAGAGGATCGAGCCGGTGAACGGCGCCTCGCCCAGCAGCGCCGTGACGGTCCGCACGCCGGTCCCCGTGTCGAGGATCAGCGATGGGGCGTCGGCTCCGTCATGGGTTAGCGCTACGCACGAGGTGTGGCCGCCGTAGCGGACGAAATCAGCTCCGGTGGCGGGCGTTGAGCCGCGCACGCCGCAGAGATGCACCCTCACTCGCGCTCAGCCCTGCTGGGCGTCTTCCCGACGGTGAGTTGTGGAGAGCTCCTCAAGCGCTCCACGGTCGAGATGGCGGGCGTGCACTGCGGCAACGCGGCACGCCGTCACGGCCACCAGCGACGACGTGCGGCCACCGGCCTCGAGGTGTGCGCGCTCGCCGAGCATGGCTCCCGGCCCGTACTCTGCCAGGCGCTCACCGTCCTTCTCGACGCGGAGAACCCCGTCGAGCAGGAGGAAGACCTCAGAGCCCGCGTCGCCCTGGCGGACGAGCGTTGCACCGGCCTTCAAGCGGCGGATCTCGGGCTTGGCGGCGCCGTCCATGAGCTGGACCGACAGCGAGCGCTCCAGAGCCGTCTCGACCGCAGTCACGAGCGCCTCGGACTCCTGCTCGCCCCACGGCGTGTGCCGGCCGAAGGACTTGCGGTACCAGTCCTTGAAGTCGGCGAGGCCCGACTTCTGGAACAGCTTCTGGTCAGCGTCGTAGATCCAATGGCGCGGGAAGCGGCTCGCGCCGGCCAGCTCCGCGTCGGCGTGGCCGTCGGCGTGCAGGGTCAGCGAAAGCGTCGTCCAGACGAGCGGGGCCTGCCATTGGATGTAGGGCCGGCGGCGGACCCGCCGCGGAGCCGGCACGCCGGTGCGCCCGCCCGCTGTCTGCACGAAGCGAACCCAACCGTCGCCACGCTCCGGCTCCCTGTAGATATCAGGCAGGCCGACGGCCTCGAAGGTGCGTGCCATCGGGCCGAGCTTGACCGTGGTGCTGCCCATCAGGCCACCGCCGCTGCGGCCGCAGTCGACGATCTTGCCGTTCTGGTCCACCTCGATCCATGCCTCCAGCACGTTTGCGAAGCGGAAGCGGTCGGCGAGCCTGAGCGCCTCGATGTCCTCGATCGCGTCGGGTGGCGGCGGATCGTAATGGGCGACGCCCGCATCGAAGGCGAGGCGCATGGTGCCCTCGATCGCCTGCGACGGGATCCACGAGAGCGAGGTTATGGAGCTTTGGTGGCGCATCGCTGGCGTCGTCGCGGGTAGGCAGCAGCCTGCCCCGCGCGGTGTCCGTAAGCCGTGGAAAAGCCTAGCACTGCGTTGAGGGCGTAGGAGCGCACGCCAACTGGCGCCTCGTTGGTCCGCATCGATCGGGTGTTGACGGGTGTTATGAGATCGTGGCCAAGTAGTCGAACTTGGCCGCGATTGCTTAGCGCCGCGCCGATCTTGATAGTGATCCGCTTGCCTGCTCTCATCCATTCTCGGGCGCGCCGCACCGGGCGCGCTGCGCAGCATGCCCGCTGGCGCGGGCCGCTGTCTGGCGGCGCTGCCGTCGTGGCGGCTGCGATGCTCGTCGCGCTTGTGCCGCTCAGCGCCGTGGCGCGGGACAGCGGGCGGGGTGGCGCGCACGTTGCGTCCTCGAGCCATCCCTCCTACACGCTGCCGAACGCGCGGGCCAAGTGCAAAGCTCACTACAAGAAGGAAACCGTGAAGCTGCACGAGGTCAAGCACCACAAGAAGGTCACGGTGACGGAGTGGCGCTGCGTCTACGTCGGCTCGAGCTCGGGCGGTGGCGGGTCGACGACTGGATCGGGTGGTTCGGGCGGTTCGGGCGGCGGGGGCGGTGGCGCGCCGAGCGGCCCGGTTGCGGTCGGCGACTCCTATGCGGTGAGCGCAGGCGGCACGCTCAGCGTGCCCGCTCCGGGAGTGCTCGCCAACGATCAGGGCACCGGGTTGAGCGCCGATCTGCTCACCGGCGCCTCACACGGGACAGTCACGCTGAACCACAACGGAGGCTTCACGTACACGCCGAGTCATGGCTTCTCGGGCGTCGACCACTTCACCTACAAGGACACCGACTCGTCGTTCAACAGCTCGGTCGCCGCGACCGTCACGATCACAGTGGCGCCCGCGGCCGCCAATGACTCCTATGTCGCGTTCTCCGGTGGCCCGTTGAACGTGCCTGCGCCGGGCGTGCTCGGCAACGACCTCGGCAGCGGGCTCAGTGCGCACCTCGTCTCCGGAGTGGCTCACGGGTCACTCACGTTGAACGCCGACGGCTCGTTCGTCTACACGTCGAACTACGGCTACACGGGCAGTGACAGCTTCACCTACAAGGACGTAGACGACGCATCGAACAGCTCGAACGTCGCGACCGTGACGCTCACCGTGACCGCGGATGTCGCGCCGGCCGTCGTGCCCGAGACCTTCTCAGGGGCGATCGGGAACACAGAGCTGCAGGCGGGCGGAACACCGGGTAGCGGGCCGGAGCGCTATCAGGGGAGCGCGAGTGGGCTCGCGGGCGACAGCGACCCGAACGGTGGCACGCTTAGCACGACCGCCGCGACGATCACGACGGCGCAGGGCGGGAGCGTTTCGATGGGGAGTGACGGCACCTTCATCTACACGCCGCCCACAGGCTTCGCCGGCCCGAGCGACAGCTTCACCTACCAGGTCGACACGAGTGAGGGAACCGACGCCCAGGCCAGCGCGACGATCGACTTCAGCGGCGAGCGGGTCTGGTACGTAAACGATGCGCTCGCCTCGAACGGCGACGGCACGTCAAGCTCGCCGTTCAACACGCTCGCGGCGCTCGGTGGTGGTACGACGACCGCCGGTGATGTGATCTTCCTATACGGAAGTGACACGCCGTATGCGGGCGGCGTGACGCTGCTGGCCAACCAGACGCTGGCGGGCGAATCAGCCGGTCTCGTCGTCGGCGGCGCGACGTTGTTGGCGGCGGCGGGCACCAATCCCACGCTCACCAATGCGAGCGGTGCCGGCGTGACGCTGGCCGACGGCGACACGGTCGAAGGGGTGAGCATCGAGGGGACGTCGGGCGATGGGATCAGTGCCTCGGGTGTCGACTCGTTCACGCTGGCGTCGAGCGTTTCCGTCACGAACTCGGGCGAAGACGGGCTGGATGTGAGCGGTGGCAGCGGGACGATCGACGCCGCCGCCTCGATCAGCGGCTCGACCGAGCATTCCGTGGCGATCGAGGGTCGCGGCGGCGGGACGGCGACGTTGTCCGGCACGATCAGTGACGACGGAGCTGGTGTGCTGCTGGCGGACAACGGCGGCGCGACGGTCGACTTCACCGGGCAGATCACCGCCGTCACCGGCGCCGCTCCAGCGTTCACCGCGACCGGCGGAGGAACGGTGAGCGCGACGGGCTCCGGTAGCACGCTGTTCACGACATCGGCTACCGCGCTTGACGTCGAGAACACGTCGATCGGCCCGGGGAACCTAACGTTCCAGTCGATCTCCGTGGAGTCGACGTCAACGGGGCCGACCGACGGCGTGCTGATCGAGAACGCCGGCACCTCAGGCGGACTCGAGGTGACCGGCACGGGCGCTCCCGGATCGGGTGGCACGATCGAAGGGACCACCGGTGCCGGTCCGACCGACGGTGCGGTCTCCGTGTCCAGTGCCGCCCTGCTCTCGCTCAACGACGTGGAGGTGACTGCGAGCGCCGGTGGCGGTGTGTTCGCCGCGGACGTTGGCACGCTGGACGTGACCAACAGCTCGATCTCCGGCAGCGGCGAGAACGGCGTGCTCTACACGGGCAATGGCTCGTCCGCGGCAGTATTCGACATCGAGGGGAACACGCTGACCGGTGAGACGGGAACCGCGATCGAGGTCGAGCTCGTTGGCAACAAAGTTGGGTGGGTGACAGGCAATCAGATCGGTGACGCGGCGCCCGGGTCCGGTTCGGCCAGCGGGAACGGGATCGGCATCTCCAACGGCGGTAGCGCCAACACGCTCACGCTGGAGGTCTACAACAACGTGATCGAGTCGATCGCGCAGGGTTACGGCATGTCCGCTCAAGCATCGGGGTCGGGCACGCTCAACATGACGGTTGAGGGAAACACCGTAACGATGGGTGGATCGAACTCGCTAGACGGCATGACGTTCGTTGCGGGCGGAGCAAGCACGATGTGCCTCGAGTCGTCCGCCAATGCATCGACCGAGGCGGGCTCTGCTGCGAACGGAATGAGCTTGTGGGAGGACGGTGCGGGCAGTGTGTTCGCGCTCGACGGCTACGTTGGTGGCGCCACGGACACGACCGCCGTGGAGACCTTCCTCGACGCCGACAACCCACTGCTCACGGGGAGCGGTGGTGGAGCCGATTCGCTGGCCACCATCGAGGGCGGCAACACGAATGGGTTTGAGACGGCGTCGAGCTGTCCCCGCAGCTCCTAGTCATCTGTTGCCTCGTGGCGGTTGGACTGCGCCGGCCGGGGCCCAGGCCAGTCCGGTGTTGGCTGCCGCCCCGAAGTGCGGTTTGGGTGTCAGTCCGTAGGATCATCTAGCGGTGATTGTGAGCGCGTTGGACACGAGCCGCCGGGAGCGCGGCGTCGCGCGTCGCGGGTGGTTCGCGCGCGCGGGCCGGTACGGCCGCGGCGGGGTTCTGCAGCGCGCAGCGGTCGCCGTAGCGCTGACCCTCGCGGCTGCTGCAGTTGTCTGTGCTGCGGCGGACGCCTCGACGCGCCGAGGCTCGTTCGGCACGTTCGCCGGGTACCTGGTGGACGAGCATGTCACGTCGATCTCGGCGAGCTGGCGTGTTCCCGAGGTCCGCTCCCGGTCGCGGCCAGGCCGCGCTGCAACGTGGGTCGGCGTTCAGCAGGGGTTCAGCGGTTCCACTCCCTTCATCCAGGTCGGCACTCTCGAGAATCGCTACGCGGACAGACGTGGCGTCGGGTTCGACGTCTACTACGCCTTCTGGAGTGACACGAAGATGCACTTCAAGCCGGCGCCGATTGAGAATCTGAATGCAGGCGACTACGTCTCGGCGCGACTCGCCCTCTCGCGCAAGGGCTGGCGGGTCAGCGTCACCGACGAGACCGAGCACTGGTCGCGGAGCTTCTGGACCAAGGACGAGACGATCAACGCCTGGTTCGTGACGGCTGAGTGGTTCCAGGAGGACCCTACGATGCAGCGCAGCACGAAGCCGTTCGCCTACCCGCAGCTGTCGCGCGTCAGCTTGCAGCGCGTTGCCGTCAACGACGCGGCTCCGCGGATTGCGGGTCTCCAGACGCAGTGGCTATCGCTCCCCGGGAGCAACATCGTCCCGAGCGCCTTCGCCGACGACCAGTTCACCATCGGGACGGAAACCGCACCGCAGGCCCAGTACCTCGCTGACGTTGCCGAACCGGACGCCGCGATCAGGGCGTTCGTCGCCGAGAGCGGACGATGGGACCGTCATACGAGTGCCGCGCTGGCAGCGGCGCAGGCCGCACGCTGCGCGCGGGTGTTGAACGTGCAGGTGAGCAAGATCGCCGCTCAACGCTGGCCTGTCAGCGTTGACCGGTTGATTCGCGTTTTCGTCTCACGTCAACGGGCGGTCGTCGCGGACTTGGGCGCGCGCACCTTCGCGCGCGGGAGCAGCGTGACTTGGCTGGTCCGTTTCAACGCCGATGCCGCTAACGGATCATCCGTTGCCCACCACATTCGCCGCGAGCTCGGGATTCCGAGCAGCGGCGTGTAGCGGAAAACGGCATCGCTGCGCCGGTGCTCACGCGTAGAAGCGCGATGCGACGAGGAGCTGGCTGAAGATGTCCTGTGCGAGGATCGCGAGGACGAGCAGGACTCCGAGCACCCTCCCCCAACGTGCGCCGGCACCGCGCACGGCAAGGGCGAACACCGCGGCGAGCAGCGCGAGCATCGGGAAGAGGTAGCGCGTCTGCTCGTAGGCTGGGTCGTGCTCGAGGAATGCCGGGTAGGACACGACTGCGAGGATCGCCAACACGCCGAGCGTGCCAGCCACGTAGCTGGCGAGCTCGGGCGCCCGCCGGCGCAGCGCCTCGCGACTAGTCGCGAGTGACCGCACCAGTAGCGCCAGCACCACGGCCGCCGGAACGAGGGCCAGGTCGTAGACCCAGGACGCGAATCTGACCGCGGCCCAGCCGTACAGACCGACGAGGCCGTCAAACCAGAAGCTGCGGGCGGTGATGATGCCGGGGAAGTCATGCGACATTCCTGGTAGGGGCGGTAGGTAGAGTTGCCACGCGTAGCTCAGCTTGGCGAACAGCGACCCTCGCGCAACACCGCTCACCGCGATCTGCGCTTTGATGACCGCGGGTCCCGCGGTTGAGATGAGGCCCGTGACCAGGCCAAGCGCGACGGGGATCACGGCCACCAGCACCGCCACCGCGACCGCACGCGCCGCTGCGCGCCGTGGCTCGCCGGCACGCCGCGGAACCAGCACGAACAGGGCGACGGCCACGCCTGCGAGCAGACCGAGGAAGTTGAGGTTGGTGAAGACGCCAAGCGCCGTGACTGCGCCTATCGCCACCATCCGCCGGGTCGTGAGGCCGCGCCGGAAAACCCGCGCAAGGCAGTAGAAGAGTGCCGCCGAGGCGGCGAACAAGAGCGAGTTGGAGTTGACCGAGCCCGAGATGAAACCGAGCATCGGAGCAAGCGCCACCCCCAGGCCCCCGACGGTCCACGCCCAGCGCGCGCCTGGTAGTGCCTCACGGACGAACAGGAAGGCAAACAGTGCGGTCACGCCTGCCATCAGCGCCGACAGCAGCCGCATCAGCGCGAGCCGGTCGAGTAGGTTGAGCCGCGCGCCCACCTCGTAGGGAACCGCTTCGAGTGCGTAGTAGAGCGGCGGCTCCGTCGTTTCGGTGCCCGCGCCGCCGCCGACGCGGCTGAGTCCCGCACCGAGATCGTGCTCGAGGTGGCGCTGCGCTGCGACCGAGGCGATCGACGGGTCGGCGGGATGATGGCGCACGGTGTAGAAGCGGAGGTCGTGGAGCACGACCGTCTCCTCGGGCGAGTACGTGTTCGCCGGGGCTGCGTGCGGCAGATGACCGGTCTCGGCGAGCACCTGGACGTAGGCGAAGTGGTCCGGCTCGTCGGGACCCTCGAACGGTGGCGTGACGATCGACCACGCTATCGCGCTCAGTGCGGCGATCAGCGCACAGATCCACGCGCTTCGCGGCACGGCCGCGAGAACGCGCCGAGGGTCGTGCCGTGAATGGCTTGCCGGCGGGCGCGGCTCGGGCGCCGATCCCGGCTCGCCGCCGAGGTCGCGCACGACGAGCGCAGCAGTGAGCGCTGCGACGATCGCCATCAGCGCGATTGCGAAATAGACGATCCATCGGCCAGCGAAGCCGCGCCCCCAACTCATGCGCTGGAACACGCTCGGCAACGACGACCACCACGACTCGGCCGCGTGAAGGTAGTCGATCCGCAGGGCGACGCCACGCCGGCGCTCACGACTTTGGGTGGCGGCGAGCGCGAGCGAGACATGCTGTCCGTGCAGGACCACCGGGTGACCCGCCGCGATCGCTATGCAGATCCGGACTGGAGCGGCCGCGATCACCCGCGGGGCAAGCGGCACGGTTGCGCTCTTGCCGCGCCAACCTGCGCGCAACGAGCCGGCTGCGATCGTGCGCGTTCCGCGCAGCGCGCTCAGTCGCAGAGCCGGGCCGCCACCAGCCCCGGCCGGACTTATCGAGACACGGATCGCATCGGTTTCCGCGGGCAGCGTCTCGTGTGGCTGGCAGACGACGCCATGGCCGCGCGGCGGCGTCGAGACGCTCGTCCCCCAGCTGTCGGTGCCGAGGACCGGCCGATGTGTGGCGGAAAGCGTGGCGATCAGCGCAAGCCCGATCACCAGCAGGCCAAAGGCGGTGATCGTGGCGATCCCGCGCCCCGCCAGCAGCGTGTGCAGCCGGCCTCGCATCACGTGCCCAGCGGCATTCGACGCGTCGCGGGGGCGTGCGGCGCGCGTGCTCTCACGTGCACGATCTCACGCGGCTGCCACTCCGTTGCCGTGCACCGTGCGCAAGACCTCGCCGGATGCCGGCTCCGTGTGGGTGCTACCTGCTCGCTCACAGCTCACCACGGCAACCATCGACATACTCCCTTTCGGGGGCCTCCGCGCAACGACTCTCGCGTCGCCGGCGGGCAAAGCCGGGCAGTGGAGCTAGGGGGACTCGAACCCCCGACCTCCTGGGTGCGATCCAGGCGCTCTCCCAACTGAGCTATAGCCCCGGGGTCGCGCCGCAACGCGGCGCGAGGTCGCTTCAGTCTAGTCGGATCACCGCCATTCGAGCGACCGGCGGCGCGTGGCAGTCGCCGGACGCTCGGGTCGGGGAGGAATTTGACGCCGCGACGGGTTACGCGGCGCGTTAGGCTGTGTGCAATGGGTGATCTCGATGACGCGATCAGGGAGCACCTCGAGCTGAAACGCCTCCATGGGGCCGATCCCCATGAGGTTGCGCGGCTTGAGCACGAAGCGCTAGGAGCGGTGCCACGCGGAGAGGACGCAGCGTTCGCGCTGCCAGTCGAGCCGGAGCCGCATCTCCGTGCGACGTCCGAGGAGGCTGTGCACGCGACCTACGAGCATGTTGCTCCGCTCCCTGCTGCGTACGAGAGCGCTCCGCTGCCGGCGTACGAGCGTGCCGCCCACTACGCCAACGGCGAGATCGCCGCGGCGGTTGACAACGGCGAGGCGACGCAGGAGTTCCACATCGAGGTCGAGGAGCGGTGGGCCGACGAGTCGGCCGATCACGCCGGGCGCCTCGAGCACAGGTAGCAGACAAACGGCGCCGGTCGCGAGGCGGTCATGTCGTCGCGTTGGCGACGGCGGCTAACATCCCACGCGTGGGGCCATAGCTCAGCTGGGAGAGCGCCTGCTTTGCACGCAGGAGGTCGCCGGTTCGAGCCCGGCTGGCTCCACTAGGAAAAGACCAGCAACTGCGCTGGCTTCGGGGAGGGCACGAGGGAGGACGGGCTAGGATGTTCCCCAGCCCCCGGTCTTGGTGGTTGTCCCAGGTTCAGGCCGAGGCGCCGGCCGAATCGGGGAACGTGCTGTTGAAAACGGGCTCGCGCACGCCGACGTGCCCGAGTCGTCCGGCGTGCGCAAGCCTGCCGAAGCGAGCGTGATCGCGGCCGGGGAGCTCGCGCCTGAGATTCGCGCGCAGCGAGCGTCTGGCGCGACGTTTCGAGACGCTCGTTAATGGGCGAGAGCGGTAACGGGCGACGACCTCCGCGGGTTCCTGCCTTTCGTTCTTTGGGGGAGCGATAGCTCCGCTCGAGTGTCAACGCGCGGTGTGTCCCGGCGGTGTGGCGTTCTCGTCGATCGCTACCCGACGTGCCCTCCTGGCTAGGTCGCGATCGGCCAACATGGCGGCGATCAGCGCTGTAGGTCCGCCGATGCAGATCCAGTCATCGTCCCAGAGCATCGAGACCAGCCAGGAACGGTCTTCAGGGAACATCAGGTCTGGGAGCTGCGTGCGCTTCCAGTCGCTGCCCTGACCGACCCGCCGCCACGCCGCAGCCGACTCGGGCCCCGCTTGGAGCAGGACGTACTGCCAGCCCGCGTACAGCTTCACCATCGGCGCGTCCTCGAACACGCCACGCCTCGCGCCGGTCTGCAGGTATCCGAGCCACCACGACTGCTCGGGCGTGTGCTGTTGCAGAAGCGCCAGTAGCGCCCGATCCTGCTTGCCCTGCTCGCTGATGTCTCCCGAAGAATCAGCTTGCGCGGGATGAGCCAACGTTGCATAGTCAGCGAACACCGGCGGGATCGCGGAGGTGATCGCCAGCCCCGTCACGGTGCTCTCATTGATCCACGCGACGTCCCGCCTAGTCCCGACGCGCCACGCAACGCCGTCCTTCACGAAGGCCTTTACGCCGTCAGGCATGCAGCCGATACTAACCGCACATGACGCTCGGCCAGCCACGCGCGCGCTGCCGCCCAGCACCGAGCACGCCTGTGTACGGGTTCGCGCGCTGCTGTGGCGGGTTCGCGGTTGTGGTGGCCGCGTTTCTCAGCGCGTAACGCTTGTTACGGGTGTAACACTTGCGCTACACTGCCTCGGTGGCTGTGGATACCCAGGCGAGGCTCGATACGAGCTATCACAAGCGTAGGCTGGCGGAGCGTCTTGCTGAGGACGCGGTGTTTCGGGCGGAGTTCGAGCGCCAGTCTCGCGAGATCGCTCAGATCGATGCGATCGTCAATCAGCTGGACTCGCTGCGCGAGCAGAACGGCCTCACGAAGGCCGAGCTTGCACGGCTCATCGACAAGAACCCGGCGAGCATCCGCAGATTATTGACGGCCCCGGTGAATCCCGAGCTGCGCACGCTCGTGGCGATCGCAGATGCGCTTGGCGCCGAGGTGCGTGTCGTGCCGCGCAAGCCGGTGCGTGCTCCTCGCGCTGCGTAGCTTCGGCGTTGTCCGGAGCGCTCCTTACGGTCGCGTAGACCATGGCCTGGGGAGTCGTCTACTACAGAACGCGCGAGGGCGTCGTACCGGCTGAGCAGTTCCTCGACGCTTGCCCGGCGAAGATTGAGGCAACGATTCTCGCGGTCCTCGAGGCGGTTCGCGCGGCGCCGCCGCCGGCGTTCAGCGGCGGCGGGAAGTGGGAAGCGATGCACGGGTTGATGGCCGGCTACTACGAGGTACGCGTGATTGGTCCCGGGCGGCGTCACTACCGGCTGTTCTGCATCCTCGACAACGGCTCGCCGGAGCAACTCGCTGCACGCGGCCTCGAGGCGCCGCAGATCGCTGTCATCAATGGGATGGTCAAGGCCAACGCGCAACAGTTCACCGACGCCGAGTACGCCAAGCACGTCAAAGCCCTCGGCGACGACTACCGCGCAACGCAACCACGCCCGATCGCCGGCGCCGAGCCGTAAACACGGCGCAGGCCACCGACTATTGCTTCCGCCGGCGAAAGGGACGCGCGACCCTCGCCCCACTGCGTGACTGCATTCGCGACGTGAAGGCGAGCGTCTCGGTTGCGATCACTCCCGCGTTGACGAAACAGAAGGAGCCAGCCGAGGTCGTCCGCCCGTTACCGCTGTCGCCCAGGACCACGATTTCCCGCTTGCCTCTCGCGCCTCGATGTCGCAAGATCTGAGAGCGACAGCGCAGCACGGACCCGGCAACGCTGGTGCGTTGCGCGAACAGCAGCCGCGCGTGGTCGTGAGTTCGCCTGTGTCGTGGACCGAGCCGCATTCGCCGGCGGGCGCGAGTTGTCCCGGAGCAGCGTTGTCGTCGCGCGCGGCTCCCACACGGCTAATGCACGGCGACGACCCTTGGCATCGCGCGGGCTAGCTGCGCGATGCCCGCGCGTTGCGGCG
>JBEKXB010000011.1:0-93516 GCA_049512455.1 Solirubrobacteraceae bacterium
CACACCGCAGCTTCGGCTTCCACTCCCCCGACCCCCTGATCGCCCTCATCTACCTGTGCTGCGCCGGCATCACAATCGACCTGCCGCGATGACATTCACCACCCAATGGACCGGAGCACCGTTTCTATCTGCGTCGCTCGGCTCGACGTCAGCCGAGGCGCTCGCCAATTCTGTCGGCGCCGCCGCCATGATGCGCGGCAAGTTCTTCCGCTGTATCCGCCGAGCCCGTTGACACGTGGTTACCAGTTTTGGTATCCGCGCATAGGTCTATGGTCGGTGGTCGATCCGGTTCGTCCATAGAAACCGGCCAGCGGCGCCCGCAGAGCGAGCGCCGGGAACGGAAGTCCAGCATGGCAGCCAAATGGGCTGATTATCTGATCTCAGCGGTTCAGTACAACGAGAAGGAAACCCACATCGTCAAGGTGCTTGCACACGTAGACAATGGGGACACGGTCGGCGCTGGTGTCGAGATGACGAGACAAAAGGTCGTGACTCTCTTGGACGGAGGCACTACCTTCAAGACGATCTACAAGGGCTCCGACGGGAAGTGGAAGGAAGGCGCCGAGGTCCGAGTCGTGACCATCGAGGGCGAGAAGTACATTCGCACCGATGCGGACAAGACCAAGAAGGACAACCTCGGCAGCTTGCCGAGGTTCTAGGGCCTAGCCGGATGCGCTCGAAGCGCGGGGACCTATCCCGCGCGTTCGAGGGCAGTCGGTTGTTGACCGAGGAGCGAGGCACCAGTGCGCCGGGTGCTTACAGGTCCTGCGCCGGCAGAATCACGTCCAGGGTATCTGGCACCTCAAGTCCGTAGCGGACGGCGATCTGCGCAACGTGCAGCCCGATGACGCCGCGCAACTCGCCGAGGCTCTGATTGAACGTCCAGCCGGCAGCACCCATGACGTCGCGGGACCGCAGCCGCTCGGAACGTAGCTCCTCGGCATCGACCCCGTCGAGGAACTTGCGGCAAGCTGCGCGCATCGCCTGGAGCGGCCCGCTGAGATCGTTGCCAATGCTGCCTCCGGTCAACTCGCGCGTAAGGAAGTGCCGAATCTCAAGTACAGATCGGACGCAGTGGTCGGGTATCTCCACCTCGTATGGCGAGTACAGGACGCGACGGTCCTCAAGAAACACCAGTACCCGCCGAGCGACTCCAACATCGGACTGTGGGGGCGTCCACGAAACGCCACCGACTGGCGTACTGATCCCGTTCAGCCGACTCATGATCTCGGACAGCTTCATGCGCCCAGTCTGCGCGCCAACGGAGGCAGAGTCAACCTGTCGCAACAAGCCTGTGACCCGCCCGCACGCACGGCGCATACTCGGTGAGCGACCAGGACTACGTGCGAATGGCTCGTAGTAGAACCTCAACCCGGGCTCGACGGTGTCCTTCGTCCTGTCTCGTCCAATCGACGGGAATCCAACCGCGGTGTCGTGCCATCGCCTAAGCCCGGGGCACGCGTTGACCGCGAGCACTCGCGTGTCGCATACTGAGGGAAGCAAGCTCGAAGCTCGCGGAGCCGTTCCCTCAACGCCTGAGCACGGCCAGCGCCTTCTGCCGTTTAGCGCGTTCGGTCGGCTCGAGAAGGAGCTCAAGCAGCGCCTCAACGGGTGGGAGAAGGTTCAAACTACGTCCACTCTCTTGCATCGGAGAGCCCCGGTAATCGGGGCTGTTCTGCTCAAGTTGTCGGCCTGAGAATCAGGACCCAAGGCCCATTGACGGCGACACCAGCGAACCACCACCAGCCCTGGCGCCTCCTCCGCGCGAAACGGAGGCAGTGACAATCGGTCTGCAGTCGCTCGAGGAAGTTCGGCGCCGGGGGCTGTGACGCGCGGTCTGGGCGTTTGGACGGTAGGTTGAGCCGATGCCGCGCTCTCCCAAAGACCTCGCTTTCGAGGCTGCCGTCAGGCCGCTAGTCCTCGAGAACGGCTGGAAGGTCGCCGGGGGTCGGGTTCGTCTATCGCGTCAGTGGGTCATACATCTACTGGCTGGCCATGCTGCGTCCGCGACGCGGCCCGCTGCGCGGCACGCTGCAAACCAAGCCGCTCGAACTCGACCCGATCTTCTGGGACATCGTCGGGCTCTCCGAGCTGCGCACGAGAAGGCCCGCCTTCCGCATCCAGGGCGCGTTCACCGTGCCGACAGCAATCATCGCCGAGGCCGAGCACGCCTTCGACCTCGCCGCCGTCGTGGACGCGGCAGCCCCGGTCCTGAATGAACTGCAGCGCGCCTTCGAGCGAAGCGAGCGGACGTATCGCACGCTTGGCGACTTCGGACCGGTTCTGGACCAGCAGGCCTCAACAGATGAGACTATGACTACCGCCAAGGTTGTCTGGTTGATCGCGCTCGGGCGAACCCAAGAGGCGGAGCAGCTGGTACGCGAGAGCCTCGCTGCCGGATCCATGGGAGGATTCTTGTTCCCGCTAGGCGACTTCAACAAAGTCGCCCTTCGCTACCTCACCGACGGACCATCCAACTCGCAATAACCAGACAGCCACCGCCGAAGCCCGCTCCCCCGGCCGCGACCGTACCCGTCACCATCACCCTAGCGCGCGTCCCTGAGCGCACACGACTGCTCCTACAGACGCTGACGCCTAATCTCGCAGCGACAGCCTGCGATACCACCCCCACGCAGCCGCCTTGCGCGAACAGGAACAGCGGGCCCGACGTCGGCGCGGGCGGGTTCGCAGCGCCGGCTCCACGGATGGGCTGCTCATGATGTCGGGCGGCCCCGTGTGGTTGGTCTCAGCTCTCCGGCTGGTGCGATGACATGAGGCGGTTGCTGCGAGTCGATCTGGTGATCGCGGCGCTCGCGGTCTGCGCCGCGGTCGTTATCGGCGCGGTTGATACCTCGACGCGACTTGACCATGTGGCGCAGGCCGTCGGACAGGAGGAGGGCTGCGCACAAGCAGCGACGCAACCGGCAACCCCCGAGCGGTATGGGTACGCCTTGGATTGGCGTGGTGTCGCACGCGAGGTCGTGTTGGGCTGCGGTGCCAGCCGCTACGCGCCGCTGTACGTGACCTTTGATTCGCGCCGGACGATGCTGGCGGCCGTCAAGATGGCGCTGAGCACCGGCGGTGATCCCGTGTGCCACACGGCCACGGAACTCTTCACGGTTGACTTCGACTTCGGCAACCTCGCCGCACGACGGTTCTGCGCGGCGGTCGGCGCCTCAGCCCCAGCTAATCCAGTGCATCTCAACCTTCTCCCGATGCAAGCGCGGGAGCGGTACGGAGCGCATGCCCTCGGCGTTTCGCCGCAAACGGTCAGCCTGCTCGTGGGCCTGGCAGCGCTCGCGTACCTGGCGGTCATTGCCGCCGGTCGCCTAGCTGGGCGCCAAGTACGGACACGACTGCGATGCCTGCTCGGCTTACTGGCTGTCGCCGCCATCGCTTTTGGCATTCACGAACAGCCGAAACGCGGCGTGTTCCACTCGCCGTGGCGATCAGTCACCGCGGCAGACGCAACACTGGTGGCGCGGACGTTCGCGACGCTCCACACCCCTGTCGGCTTCACCCGCGGGGGGCGCTGCCAGTTCACACCGCCCGGCGCTCAAGTGTGCTTTGTACGAGACCCCTCCATCGTGCTGTACACCGCCAACTGGGCACGCCTGATCGCCAACACCGGAGCGCAGCCGATCCCGCTCTTCGGTCCCGCCTTCTGCGGCGTCAACCGCACCCGCCTTGGCCTCCGGGTTCAGGGATGTAACAACCCCGCCGTCCAGGGCAGACTGCTCGTCTCGTTCTTCGCCAACTCCGTCGTCAACGTCGGAGCAACATCCGTCGTTGGCACAACCAAACCGGACCACGCATTCGCGGCCGGAACACACATCGCCGTCGAAGCCCTCGAGGTCTGGAAATACCCCTCGTAACCGCGTTGATGTGTTCAGCGTGTGCCAGTACAGCGCAGGTCGGCGTCGAGCGGGCCGATCCGGTATTGCGCGAGGTTCGGCGCCACGCCGGTGAAGCCACCGCTCGTGCAGTTCTGCCGCGCCTGCGTGAGTGTTGCGTCGGTTCCGGCCACCCAGTCGGGTAGCTGGCCGTTGAAGGCCGTCGGTGTTGTCTGTGCCGTCAGCCCCGTGATCTCCTGCCACTGGGCGCTGGTGGAATAGATCCCGATCGGTCCGGTCGCGCCGGCGTTGTGCAGGCCGGCGATGAAGCCTTGCAGCGCGGCGATGTTGAGCTGGTAGGTCCCGGCCCAGCTCGCCATCAGCTCGACGTCCAGCCACCATGGCGCGGTCCTGGCCGCGACCGGGTCGAGCGCGGCGACGAGGCGGTAGGAGTGGGCGGAGCGCTGCTCGCCGTAGATGTAGGAGCAGGCGTTGGTCAGCAAGCCGTTACAAGCACCATAGGCCGGCGCGGTACCGACGCTAGGCCAGTCCGCAACGTGATGAGCGCCAGGGTTACCGGTGTCGATGTACAGCGACAGGGACGGCTGCTTCGGCCGCTTCTGCCCCGGCGCGTCACGGGCCCAGTGCAGCTCGCCGCCCATACACGGGTTTGCTTTGTCCGCCAGCCCGCCATTGACACCGACGACCCCGAACAGCGGATTCGACGGGTAGGAACCCGAGCACTGTGGATAGGAGACGTCATGACCGGTGGGCGGCGACGAGCTGCCGCTCACCGCGATCACCAGCACCACAATGACGATCAAGGCGAGCGCCACCACCGGCACCCATCGCGCTCGGTACCGGGAACGGCTGGCAGGCGACACGGCCGTCAAGCTACCACGACGCTGGGCACGCACGGGCGCCGTCGGCGACAGAAGTTGCCGCGAGCGCCACGGACCGTTGCCTTGGCGGCAAAGTTCAACCGCCTCCGAGCGGGTCTCCGAATTGGCAGTGGTGATCGCTTTCGTGGTGGCTGTCGCGTAAAGGCGGCAGCCACCTGCTCCCACCACACCGATCACGTCCGACGCTCCCCGGCTGACGTGACCGCATTGCGCAAGCAGGGAGCGTCAGGCTAGCCGGGTGAGGCGTCTGGTTCGGAGCGGCCGGATCGTGGTAGCCGGGGCTGCGAGGAGTTGCGAGGATGGGTGTATGCGTCCGGTTCGTGGTTCGTTGCTAGACAATATGGATTGGTCGTTCGTCCGGTCTGCGGTGTAGAAGGGGCCGGTTCCCCCATGTCGTTCGTGGGGGTTTGTTCAGCCGTGCGGCTGTAACCCGCGCGGCGGCCCGCAATCGAATAGGAGGAACCAGCCATGGCCAAGGCTAGAACCCTGGTCGGGTTGGACGTGCACGCGGCGAAGATCGTCGCGGCGGTGCTGGACGCTGAGACGGGGGAGTTGCGGTCGTTCGCGGCGGCGGCGGGGTTCTGTGCCGGGCTGCCCGGCCCGGTGCGCGCCGCGTATGAGGCCGGGCCGACCGGGTACGGGCTCGCGCGCGAGCTCGCGAAGCGCTGCGTTGAGTGCGTCGTTGCGGCGCCGGGCAAGATCCCGAGGGCGCCCGGGGACCGCGTCAAGACTGACCGCCGTGACGCCGAGCTGCTCGTGCGGTTGCTGTTGGCCGGTGAGCTTCACCCGGTCAGGGTGCCGGGCGATGAGGAAGAGGCGCTGCGCGACCTGGTCCGCACCCGTGAGGCGGTCCGGGTCGATCTGATGCGAGCCCGTCACCGGCTGTCGAAGTTGCTGTTGCGCCACGGGATCCGTTTCGAGGACGGCAGCGCGTGGACCGCCCGCCACCACGCCTGGCTCGCGACGGTCACCTTCGAGTGGCCGGCCGCGCAGACCACGCTGCTGGACCTCCGGGGCGCGATCGACGCGCTGACCCACCGCCGCGAGCAGCTGGAGCGCGAGATCGTCGCGCTGCTCCCGACCTCACCATGGCAGTTGCAGGTCGGGCGGTTGCGGTGTCTGCGTGGTGTCGACACGCTGACCGCGGTCGGGCTCTGCGCGGAGATTGGCGACTTCGAACGGTTCGCCAGAGCCGAGCAGCTGATGAGCTACATCGGACTCGTCCCGACCGAGTCCACCACGGGCCAGCAGCGCCAGCTCGGCTCGATCACCAAGACAGGGTCCGCACACGCGCGGCGGCTGCTCGTCGAGTCCGCCTGGCACTACCGTGCACGCCCGAACATCAGCAAGGCGCTGAGCGACCGCCAACAAGACCAGCCGCCCGAAGCGATCGCGGTCGCCTGGTCAGCGCAACGACGCCTGCACCGCACCTGGACACGGCTCGAGGCACGCGCCAAGCGTCGCACGGTCGTCGCCGTCGCCGCCGCGCGTGAGCTCGCCGGCTTCTGCTGGGCGATCGCCCGAATCGAGTGAAACCACAGCCCACCACAACGTTGATCCCGTCGACTGGGCCGGTGGCGGCCCGGCACCGCGCGGGGAACCCGCGATACCCCTATGAGCAACCCGCCCCTACCGGGGGCTCCCCACGACGAACCATGGTCCTGCGCACCCAACCCGCGAATATCAGCCTGACCGCGCGTCGCGCACAGCCCGCCGGACCACCACCAGCCCAGCCGACCCCACACCCAAACACGCCGACCACGACAGCTCGCCGACACTCACTTGACAAAACGCCCTCCATATCAGGGGTGTGGTCGGTCGTCGCGACCGCGCACTTCACGAAGTGAGGCCCGACTAGACTCCACGCCAGATGCGCGTCGGGGTCATCGGACTCGGTTACGTCGGCCTGCCCTTGGCGGCCGCTTTCGCGCAGCAGGATGTCGACGTCGTCGGCGTCGACCGCGACGAGAGCCGGCTGGCGGCGATCACAGCTGGACGGTCCTACATCGAGGATCTCGACGATGCGGGGCTCGCCGCGGTCGCGGCACGGATCACGCCGACCAGCGATTACACGCTGCTCGGCGATGTCGAAGCGATCCTGATCTGCGCGCCGACGCCGCTCAGCGCCAACCGCGAGCCGGACCTCGAGCCGTTGATGGGCGCCGTCCGCGCGCTGAGCGCGGTGCTCCGCGCCGGTCAGCTCGTCGTCGTCGAGTCAACGACCTACCCGGGGACGACGCGCGAGCTGATCGCGCCGGCGCTCGAGCAGTCGGGACTGCGCGCCGGCAGCGACTTCCACCTCGCGTTCTCACCGGAGCGCGTCGACCCCGGCCGCACCGATTTCACGCTGCGCAACACGGCGAAGGTCATCGGCGGCCTGACGGCCGCCTGCACCGAGCGCGCGCAGGCGCTGTACCGCGTGATCTGTGACGAGATCGTGTGCGTCTCGACGCCGGAGGCTGCGGAGCTGTCGAAGCTGCTGGAGAACATCTTCCGCGCCGTCAACATCGCGCTCGTCAACGAGCTCGCGATGCTCACCGATCGCATGGGCATCGACATCTGGGAGGTGGTCGACGCAGCGTCCTCCAAGCCCTACGGCTTCATGCGCTTCGAGCCGGGCCCGGGGATGGGCGGCCACTGCCTTCCGGTCGACCCCTTCTATCTGGCCTGGCGGGCCCGCGAGTTCGATATGTCCACCGAGTTCATCGAGCTGGCCGGCAAGGTCAACCAGCAGATGCCCTACCACTGCGTGGCGAAGCTGCAGCGCGTGCTGAACGAGCGCTCGCTCGCGGTGCGCGGCGCCCGGATCGCTGTGCTCGGCGTCGCCTACAAGCCGGAGGTGGGCGACATGCGGGAGTCGCCGGCAACCAAGATCATCGCCCTGCTGCGCGAGCTTGGCGCCGAGGTCGTCTACCACGACGCGCGGGTGCCGGCGCTCGAGGAGTTCGACCTGCGGTCGCTGCCGCTCCAGGAGGCGCTCGACGGTGCGACGCTCGCGCTGATCGTCACCGCCCACTCCGGGATCGACTACGACGCCATCGCGGAGAGCGTTGACTGCGTGTTCGATCTGCGCGGTGTGACGCAGGCCAGCGCGTCACGCGGCGTGGTCCACCTGTGAGCGAGGTCTCGCTAGCGGTCGTCGGACTCGGCTACTGGGGACCGAACCTCGCCCGCAACATCGACTCCCTCAGCGGCGCTCGCCTCACCTGGTGCGCCGACGCCGACGCCACCAAGCGCGCCCGCTTCGAGCCGGTCTTCCGCTCCAGCCGCTTCACCGACTCACTGGACGAGGTGCTCGCCGACGACTCGCTCGACGGCGTGCTGCTCGCCACGCCGGTGCCAACGCACGCCGATCTCGCCGTCCGCGTTCTGCAGGCGGGCAAGCACTGCTTCGTCGAGAAGCCGCTCGCCCAGTCGGTCGCTGACGCGGAGCGCGCCGTGGCCGCCGCGAGCGCAAGCGAGCGCCTCCTGATGGTCGGCCACCTGTTGGAGTACCACCCGGGCGTCCGCCAGCTCGCCGACCTCGTGCACGGCGGCGAGCTCGGCTCGGTCCACTACATCTACACGAACCGGCTCAACCTCGGGCAGCTCCGTGCGGACGAGAACGCGCTCTGGAGTCTCGGGGCGCACGACGTGTCGGTGGTGCTGGAGCTCGCCGGCGAGGAGCCGTCGGAGCTTGAATGTCGTGGCGAGTGCTACATGCGCCCCGGCATCGAGGATGTCGTGTTCGCCTACCTCCGCTTCCCGTCCGGGATCACCGCCCACCTCCATCTGTCCTGGCTCGATCCGCACAAGGAGCGACGCCTGACCGTGGTCGGCTCGCGTCGCATGGCGACCTTCGACGACATGGCGCTGGAGCGCAAGCTGACGATCTATGACAAGGGCTTCGATGAGAAGGCCGACAGCTGGGGCGAGTACATCACGCGCTCCGGCGACGTGATGAGCCCGCGGATCGGCAACGCGGAGCCGCTGCGGCTCGAGTGCGAGCATTTCGTGCACTGCATCGCAAACGGCGAGACGCCCCGCTCCGATGGGCTCAGCGGGCTGCGCGTCGTGCGCGTGCTCGAGGGACTGCAGGCCTCACTCGAACGCACCCGCCGATGAGCCTCGAGCCAGATCCGCGCGCCCTTGCGCTGCTCGTCGGCGAGGACGTGACGGTCGCAGCGACCGTCCTGCTCGGCGCCGGCGTGACGATCCATGCCGGCACGAGCATCGGCGAGGGCTGCGTGATCGAGGACG
Source organism: Solirubrobacteraceae bacterium (assembly GCA_049512455.1). Taxonomy (GTDB): domain Bacteria; phylum Actinomycetota; class Thermoleophilia; order Solirubrobacterales; family Solirubrobacteraceae; genus Palsa-513. Next base: position 8,975 of record JBEKXB010000011.1, read on the forward strand.
GTGTCGTGCTCGGCAAGCGGCCGCGGCTCTCGCCGCACTCGAACGCGTCGCGCAGCGCGCTTTCGGGCCTCGTGCTCGGCGAGCGGGTGACCGTCTGCGCAGGCGCGATCGTCTTCGCCGGCGCGGTGCTCGGCGACGGCGTGACGCTCGGCGACCAGTGCTTCATCCGCGAGCGCGCGCGGATCGGCGCGGGCGCCGTCATCGGGCGTGGCAGCGTCGTCGAGCCGGACGTGGCCGTCGGCGCGCGGGCGCGCATCCAGACCAACGTCTATCTGACGTCCGGAACGCTGCTCGAGGACGACGTGTTCGTCGGCCCGGGTGTCATCACGACCAACGACGACACGATGGCCCGCCACGACGCGGGCTACGAGCTGCGCGGCGCGACGCTCCGCCGTGCCTGCCGGATCGGCGGCGGCGCGGTGCTCGTTCCCGGCGTAGAGGTCGGCGAGGAGGCCTACGTCGCAGCTGGCGCGGTCGTGACCCGAGACGTGCCTGCACGGGCGGTGGTCATGGGCGTGCCTGCGCGGGTCGTCGGCGAGGTGGGCGACGCGGACTTGCTGGAACTCTGGCGCTAGCCGGCGGCGAGCGTTTCGCTGATCGCGCCCACGACTTCATCAGTGGCTCCTCCGGCGAGACGGCCCGAGTGAGCCCAGCGACGTTCACAGTGCTCCGGATGAGACGCGGCAGAGGCGAGTTTGCAGTGCAAACATGGCGCGCGTCGCACGAGGTGCGCAACGCGCGGTTGCGGGTCGTTGGCTAGGCTGCAGGGTCGTGACTCGATCCTTCGTGGCCGGTGGCGCCGGGTTCATCGGCAGTCATCTCACCCGCGCACTACTGGATCGAGCCGACCAAGACGTCGTGGTGTTCGACAACTTCGTCTCTGGCGGCAAATCGCATCTGGACGGACTTCTCGACGACCCCCGACTTGATCTGGTCGTCGCCGACCTCCAGGAGCTGGACAGTGTCGTCGCTGCGATGGATGGAGTCGATCACGTGTACCTCTTTGCGGCCAATCCGGACATCGCGGCCGCGACCACGGATCCGGGCATCGATTTTTGGCAAGGCACGCTCCTGACCCATAACGTCATCGAGGCCATGCGGTTGACCGGTGTTAGTCGCATCACTTACGCATCCGGCTCTGGGGTATATGGCGATAGGGGCGCGGACGAGGTCGATGAGGAGTTTGGTCCACTGATTCCCGTCTCCACATATGGAGCGAGCAAACTCGGCTGCGAAGCGCTGCTCGCCGCTTACGCTCACATGTTTGGCTTCGACGCAGTCGTCTTTCGGTTCGCAAACGTCGTCGGCGACAAGCAGACTCACGGCATCACATACGACTTCGTGCGGCGTCTCTTGAAAGACCGGGTCAGGCTGCAAATCCTCGGCGACGGCAGCCAGAGCAAGTCCTACATTCATGTCAGTGACGTGGTGTCGGCGATGCTCACGTTGACCGACCGAGACTGGCACGGCTTCGATGTGTTCAATGCTGGCACCGGTGATTACGTTACGGTTAAGGAGATTGCTGATCTAGTCATTGCACGCATGGGACTCGAGGACGTTCAGTACGAGTACACCGGTGGCTCTCGGGGTTGGAAAGGCGACGTACCGATCGTGCGCTTTCGCAGCGAGAAGCTTGCCGCTCTGGGCTGGCGGTGCACTCACACCTCGATCGAGGCGCTGACGGCGTCGATCGACGCGAACATCGTCGAAGCCGCCGGCGAACTGGGCACGTGAGCGCGCAAACCACTGAGCGGACGACAGCTGCGGCGTCGGGCTCGGTCGAAGTCTCGATCGTTGTGCCTTGCCTAAACGAGGAACTGACCGTCGGCGAGTTCGTGGACTGGTGTCACGAGGGGCTCGCTGCGGCCGGTGTGACCGGGGAGGTGCTCATCGTCGACTCGTCGAGCGATCGCTCTGCGGATATCGCTGTCGAGCATGGTGCGCGCGTCGTCAGCGTCCCAACGCGCGGCATCGGGCGGGCATACGCTGACGCCGTTCCGCACATGCGGGGCCGCATCGTGATCATGGGGGACTGCGACCTCACCTACGACTTCCGCGAGCTCGCTGGTTTCATAGCGGCAATCCGTGATGGCAACGACTTTGTCATGGGCACCCGCACGAAAGGAGAGGTCGAACCTGGCGCGATGCCCGTCTTGCACCGTTATTTCGGTTCCCCCGCCACTACGTTCATATTCAACGTGATCTACGGCACGCGGTTTAGCGACATCCACTGCGGGATGCGAGCGGTGACCCGCGAGGCCCTCGTGCGGATGGACCTCGAGTCGGACGGGTGGGAGTACGCATCGGAGATGATCCTCAAGGCTCGCAAGCTGCGCATGAAGACAACCGAGGTACCCGTTCGGTTCTGGAAGGATCGCGCGGGGCGGGAGAGTCACCTGAAGCGCGGCGGCTGGACAACTCCCTGGATTGCCGGTTGGGACAGTCTGCGAATCATGTTCCTGTACGCACCGGATTTCTTCCTGCTGCGGCCTGGGATCCTACTGCTCGCCCTCGGCCTGCCGCTCTCGATTGGGTTGGCATTCGGACCCTTTGTCGCATTCGGTGTTGGCTTCAACCTGCACTGGATGCTGCTAGGCATCGTGCTCGTGACCGTCGGGTACAGCGCGACGCAGCTGGCGTTGCTCGGTCGCGTTCTGGACGGTTTCGACCGGCAGTTCAGCGATCGGCTGATGGCCGTCGTGTCGTATAGCCGAGGGGTGTTTGCGAGCGCACTGCTGATCGGCGCCGGCATCATTCCGAACGTAGTGCTGATGGCGCGGTGGATCGGCAATAATTTTCGATTGCCGGCGATTCAGTACTCGTCAGTATTTGGATTGCTGCTAGTGATCCTCGGGTTCCAGACGTTTGGGTTTACTCTGCTGCTTCAGATCCTCGGGCGCACTCGTCACTTGCGGCGTTCGGCATGAGCGTGTCGCTGTGTTCGGCTGACGGGGACGTGCAATACCGCGACTCCGCGGATCATTTCGAGAACGGCGTGCTGAGGCTCATGAATCTCAGTCGCGAAGAGTTCGGTCAGTGGTTGGACCTCGCTGCGGGAGTCAGAGCGCCGGAGCTGCTCGACCGCCTCCGTGAAGCGTGGATGGCGATGCGACCGCCCCCGGAGCCGCTCGGGTCAGGCGTGGTGGCGCTAGGACCAGGCAATCTCGAGGGTCACCTGCTGCACGCGGCGATTGCGGAGACGCCGTCTCACGGCGTCGCCGTGTCCGAGACGGCGCAGCGCGGGTGGCTCGTGCGCTGGGATGGAGCGCAGTTTTCCCGCGAGCTGGCGCCGCCTGTCTACGAGGAGGAGTATTTCGAGGGCGACAAGCTCTTGGCTGGCGGTTACGGCGACTACACGGCGCAAGGGGGATGGCGTCTGGAGAAGGCCGCGCGGCAAGTCAGCGAGATGAGACGGATAACCGGCCTGGCCGAAGGACGGGTGCTGGATGTCGGTTCCGGCTACGGGTTCTTCCGGGTGGCCCTGGGCGAGGCCGGCTATTCGCATGAAGGTCTGGAGGTCTCCGACTTCGCGCGCGCTGTTGCGTCGGCGTCGTATGCCTTGGAGACGCACGCGGGAACACTCGAGGAGCACTGGGAACAGTGGGGCGCCAGGTATCATGCCGTCACTCTCTTCGACCTGATCGAACATCTCGTCGATCCCGAGGCATTTCTCACGCAGGTCGCCGCAATCCTTCACCCCGGCGGCTTCGTCGGCGTCAAGACCCCCAATCTCGACTGTCCGGAAGCCGGCGTGTTCGGTCCCTGGTATCACTCGCTCAAGCGAGAGCATCTTGCCTATTTCACCCCGAGGTCGCTGACGGCTGCGGCTGCTGGTGCGGGACTCGAGTCTGTCGATGTGGCCACTTTGTCGCACCTGCTCGTTGGGTTCGTTGGGGCTGACCAGACACGACGGTGGGAGCGGGAGCTCCGCGGTGCGGATATCGTGGCTTGGTACCGATTGCCGGCTGCCGCGGCGCAAACGGCATGACGCAGTCCACTTCGTCGCGTTGGGTCTGATGCGCGACAATCGCACGCCGATGGCGACAAGGCCCGCGCCGGTCGGTCTACGGAGCTAGAAGCTCGAGATCGAACAGCTGGCGTTTTGAGCCGGCGGTGTGGGTGTGCGCGCGGGACTCGTGTGGGGGCCGGAGGGCCGCTGCCGATGCTCTTGCATCGGCGTTCCCGGTAAGGCAAATCATCTTGGCGGCGCGTCTCCGACGCGTCGCTCGCTTGCGGTTCATAAGTCAGACCCGTTCGGCGCCTCGGGGCCAGCACGGTGAGGCCGATGCGTCTATGACATGCGTCCGTACAGCTGCTCACACAGCTCGGTCACGCCCGCGGCCTCATGCATCGTTGCAGGATGCACTGCAGGCGCATCCCCTGCTCCGCGCCAGATGGCGATGACGTCCGCGAGTTCGTCGCGAAGGCTGTCATTCCGGTCTCCGAAGTCGTGCAGCTCCTCCGACTCTCGCTGCCCGATGCTGGCGTCGTCGGTCCATGCCCACCGGCGCCCCAGTCGCAGTGTCATCGGCCCGTAGTTGCTGCCTCGCCCTTCGGCGATCGCGTACCCGTCCTCTCCAAACACTTCGACGCGGAAGGTGTTCACCCAACGGATGTGTGACACCCTGAGCGTCGCGATGAAGCGACCGTCACGAAACGTGGCGGCTACGTCTTCCTCGATACCCGTCGGCCAGAAGCCCCTGGTTGCCTCGATGCTTGCGCACGTCACTGACGGTGCGAGCTGCAACAGCAGATCGAGCAGGTGAACGCCGGGATCTAGCAACACGCCACCACCGGCCCGCACTGGATCGAGCTTCCAACCCTCCGCGGAGTTGGGGTGCCCGCCGTGTCCGACGATCATGTCGGCGCTGCGCAACTCGCCAAACTCGCCCGCTGCGACACGACGCAGGAGCTCCCTGACAGCTGGAAGGTAGCGGTAGTTGTAGCCTACGAAGCTCGGGATTGGCACGGTGCCGGCCAGCGCTTCGAGCGAACGCGCCTCTGTCGCAGTGGTGGCTAGAGGCTTCTCGATGAGGACCGGCCGCCCGGCTCTGAGCACGGTCGACGCGAGCTCGACCGCTAGGTCGTGAGGGACGGCGACAACGGCGGCGTCGAACCCGTCAACCGGGGCCTCGGCGAGAGTCGCGTAGTGGGGTACGCCTGCGAGGCTGTCGCTCTCGGGGACGAACGGGTCGATCGTCGCGGCAAGCGCAGCGCCACTGATTCGGCCCAGTGCCTCGGCGCGCTGGCGGCCGATTAGGCCGGTGCCGATGACGGCTACGCGGACTTCGCTCACGCGGTATACAGATCCGTTGCGATGGTCACCGGTGGATCCGTGCGGGTCGGTGCGGATCGCATTCGATCCAACGCGAGCGATGGCAGGCGGGCATGGCCGGACATGATTCCATGACTCGGCGCTGACTAGTAGCCTCGCCCGATGCTGTGGGCGAACTTGAAGCGGATGGCAACTCTCCCGCGGACTCACGCCGACGCACGCAGACGTAGCGCCGCTGTACGAGCAGTCGCTGCGCGGTGGAGCACCGCCAGCGCCCAACTACGCCGGGCCGGCACCGACGTTGCTCTTTTCACGGTGGTTGTGCTGGCGGGCATCTTTTGCGAGTGACCGCGCAGACGCCGTCTCGGGCCCTGCGACATCCCCGTACTACCGGCAGCTGGACATCGACGGCCATCGCCGGCTGGCGGTGGATCGGCCGGCGGTAGGAGCCGCGAGTTTCAATCCCTGCCGCGCGCAGCGCGCCCTCTAGCCCGGATTGTGCGTGAGGGGTTTGAGGGGTGACGTCGGGGTGTCGGGTGATGGTGAATTGCGCGGGTGGCGGGCGCTGGTGGGGTCGTGGGGTGTGGCGCCAGCGTGAGTTGTTGTTCTCGGACTGGCGGGCGTTGCTTTTGGGCAGAGGCTCGCGGCACCACTCACGGCGCCGGCTTGGCGGGGAGGTTGGCGTGGGGTTGCCGGTTGCTGCGGGCGGGTCAGCCGGCGGGTGCTGGCAGTGCTGCGAGCCGCTGGAAGGCGGCGGCGAGCTGCTCTGCCCAGGGCCAGGTGTTTTGGATGTGCAGCGTTGCGCGGCGGGCGTGGAAGGCGAGCCTTGCGGCGGTGTGTAGCAACCGGTAGCGCAGCGTCTTGGGTTCGCAGGTCGCGAGCTCACCGGTGAGTGTGAGTGCCTGGGTCCAGACGGTCAGGTCGCTGGCGATCAGGGAGAGCTCGAGCCAGACCTCGTTGTGCTGGAACTCGCGAAACGGCAGATTGTCGAGGCCGGTCTGCTTCGCGCAACGCACGCGGTCCTCGGCACTCGCGCGCGCTCGGTGGCGGCACTCCAGCTCAGCGGGCTCGCCGGGCTGGTCGGTGAGGGTCGCGAGAAAACGGTGCCCGTCGTGGTCGCTGAAGGAGAGCTGAGCGCCGGGGTGCGGGCGTTCGCGGCGCACGATCACCCGCGAACCCTCGGGCCAGGCCGAGAGCTCGAGCCGGTCAGTGATCTCGGCGACCTGCGCCGCGTCGCGCTCGCTGCCGTCTTGGCAGACTGCGGAAACCCAAGCGTGCTCGGGCAGATCGAGGATCGCCGCGCGCACACCTCCGGTCAGATCGAGCCCGCACATGTAGCCGAGCTGTCCTTCACGCAGGTAGTCCAGGAACTCGTGCGTCGCGCCGGCGGAGTCGGTGCGCACAACGATCCGCGCGTTCTCGACGACATCCAGGGGGAGCTGCTCGAGCGCGCCGTCAACCACGGCGATGTGGTCCTCGGCCGTGTTCGCACCGGCATTCCCCGCCCGCAGAAGGCCGGCAAGCGACTCACGCGAGCCGTCCAGGAACGCCAGCAGCGGATGAAACCCGAAACCGCCCTTGAACGTGCCGGCGGCACCCTCCTTCTCCGAGTGCGCCCCGATCAGCGTCGCATCAACATCAATGACCAGTTCCTTCGGGCGCACGCCGAGCTCCCACACCCGTGCCCTTGCCTGGGCGCGCGCGGCACGCAGCCCATCGAGCAGCCCGGGATCACTGGCAACCCGGTCGATCAACCTGAACGCCGTCGAGTCCGACGCGACCGGCCCGAACAGCGGCTGCTGGTCGCGCACCACGCGCAGGTCAGACAGGCAATCACCGCCGTCGGCGAGCATCACCGCCAGATCGCGGATCACGCGGCCCGGGTCGTGGCGGCCACGCCGCTCGCGCACACCAGCCAGCGACTCCGACAGCGCCCCCGTCAGCCCGACACGATCAGCGGTCTCAGCGAGCAGCGCCGCGCCGGCATGCGACACCAAACCCTCTCCGTCCGACGCGACATCTACCGTGAAAAAGCGTTCTCCACGCATCACCCGCAAGGTGAACCTCCTGAGCTCGGGAACGAGGCTTCAGCAACCACAATTCTCCAAGCTCAACCGGACATTTCCGCGCCCCGGACCACCCGGGGCGCGGTCGTTAACGACCGATCCGGGCTAGCTCATCCGCCCGCTCACTGCGCACCACACACAGGTGCCACGCCGGTTCAGCCCCCGCGGTCGCGACCGGCAGGCTGACCAGTCCGCCGAGCGCGGACGCCGCGAGCCTAAACGGCTAGCGGCTCAGTGGCGACACCGACGATCTGAGTACCCCAAGGGGAGCTGCTCAAGGTTAGTGCCAGCAGTGGTCGAAAGCCGATCATCGCTGCGCGTGCTGCGAACGTGGGCGCGCCGCTGCGCGCGGCTATCTCGTCGCCTAGCGCTTCGCCGCGAGCGATCACGAGCTTCCGGTAGAGGTTGAAGAACGGAAAGCCGGCTCCTGAAACCTGATGGGTTTCTACGCCGGCCGCCGCGAAGACCGCGGCGAGATCGCTGCGCGAGAAGTGACGACGGTGCCCGATAGTGCGATCGAACGCCGACATCGGCCCGCCGGGCACGGTCACGACGATCCACGCGCCTGGAGCCAGGTAAGCGCGCGCCGCGCGCAGCACGGCGCTCGGATCGTCGACGTGCTCGAGAACTTCGGAGCAGACCGCGTGCGTTGCCCAGGCGGCGAACCTTCCCGGGTCGGGCGCGTCTCCTGTCAGATCCACACGCAGGAAAACAGCGGCGGGAACCTTCTCGCGCGCGATCTCGTTTCCCCGCTCGCTCATCTCGAGGCCCAGCAGCGACGCTGTCGGCCAGCGTCGCGCTGCCGCGCGCAGCAGGTCGCCCTGGCCGCTGCCGATATCGATTAGTCGCTGTGGTGTGCCGTGCGACGCGAGCAGTGCCATCACGACCTTCCGACGGTATCGCTGCGCTGGGTTTTGCTCCGCGGCTCGTGCGTAGGCATCCCAGTGAGCGTCCCAATCGTCATGGCCGGCGACGATGTCGCCAGTTCGTGCGGGCGGGTGAGCGTCAGCCATCGACGTCGGCGCCGACGCGGCATGCGGCGAACGTGTTGAGGCCGAACTTGTGCCGCCGGCAGTGGATCTCGCTTGGGCGGAAACCCGCCGCCACCAGCATCGGCCAGAGATCTTTCGGGTCGAAGTAGCGCTTGTGATCGTTCATCTCGACGGCTGGGCTCAGTCCCAGCCGGAAGGCCGAGATCTCAAGCAGCGGCTTGCCTCGCCAGGAGGGTACTTTGATCAGCACGGCGCGCCCGGGGCCGTCACGCGACGAGCTCGTCAAGCGCCAGCTGCGGTTCCGCGAGGTGCTCCAAGACCGACAGGCAAAGTACCACGTCGAGCGATGAGTCGCCGATCGTTGGTAGCACCGTCGCGAGGTCACCCTCTGTCGCGTCGACCTTCGCCAGCTCCTTGAGGTAGTCGGCGAGGCGTACGTCCACCAACCGCATCGACGCAACTGTTGCAATGAGCGAAAGGGCAAGACGCGCGTCGAACCCGCAGCCGAAGTCTCCCATCCGCTTGCCGTCACATCGCGCGTGGCGGCGAGCCGCTCTGGCGCTGCGCCAGACGCCAAGACGGTCGACCGCGCTCAGCGAGCGCCGGTGGCCATAGGCCTCGCTACGCAGCGTTGTCGCCATCATCTCGTCCGCGACGGACCGCGATGATCGTTCCGTGCAAGAGAAGTGTGAAGGTGAACAATGAGAAAGCGATGATCATCGCCATCAAGCCGGTCACCGCAAGCCCGTTTTGGGCGCGAGCGGCAATGCCGAGGCCGTCGCGATGCTGGACGTAGTTCCGGCGGAGAGGCGTCCGCCCCTGTGGCGCTCAACTGCGGGTCCGCGCCGAGGCGGCAAACTCATACGGGACACACCATCCTGTGGACGAACTTGCAAATCGGTCCTGGTGAACTACGCCGTGGGCGCACCGCCGCATGATGCCACGAAGCCGCGGTCACTAAGATCGACGCGCGATGCAGGCGGGAAATCCAGCGTGGTAGCCACCGGCCCGCCGAAGCCTGGTCCTGCAACCAGAATCGGGGCGGCTCGGGCGGCGATCGTCCTCCGGTACCACGCGCTCGGTGATCGTCTTGCAGTCAAGGGCACCGATGTCGCTCTCGTCGTCGTGCTTCTGCTTGCCGCTGTCTTCTACGAGTGGACCGCGCAGACTTCTGTTTCGGGCAGCGCGACGTCCTTGTACTACCTACTCGCCGGCTCGCTTCTGCACGTTCACCTTTATGTGCCGATACCAGTGCCGGCGGGCCTGGAGGCGCTGAAAGACCCGTACAACCCGGTAGCCAACGCACCCTTCCAGGCCTACGGAATCCACGACCTCGCCCTCTACCACGGGCTGTTCTATTCGACCTGGGGACCGACACCAGCCGTGGTGCTCTATCTGCCGCTGCGCTTGCTCGGCATCGAGCTGACCGACGCGGCTGCGGCGCCGATCTTCGCGTTCCTCGCTCTCGCGTTCGCGGTCCTGCTGCTGCGATTCATCGTGCGCCGTTTCCTTCGGGCAACGCCGGGATGGGCTGTGGTGCTAGGTGCCTGCGTGCTCGCGTTTGGGACGGCTGTGCCATTTATGTTGCGTCGTCCCGCGATCTACGAGGTAGCAATCTCGTGTGGTGCATGTTTCATGTTCGCCTCGCTGTACCTGTTGGCTCGTGGACTGCTCGCTGGAGGGCCACCCCGGATGCGCCTCCTGGCTGCTGCGAGCCTGTGCATGGGACTCGCTTTCGGGGCCCGCCCACCGCTGCTGCTCGGCGGTGTCGTGTTCCTCGTGGCGGCCATTATCCTGTGGCGTCGGCACGCCGTCCCAGCACCCACGCGGCGTCGTATCGTGCTCGCGCTGCTGGGTCCGCTGGGCGCCTGCGTGATCCTGATGGCCGCCTATAACATCGATCGGTTTGGCTCGCCGACGCAGTTCGGAATCCGCTATCAGCTCGCTGGCGTCGAAACCCGGACGAAGTCTACGTTCGAGCTCAGCTACGTCCCGCCCGGCGTTTACAACTTTGCGCTCGCTCCGCCGCGTCTGGCGCTGACCTTCCCGCACGTCTTCCTGCCGCCACCGCCGGCTTACCCGGGCACGCTTCCAGCCGGATATGACGGCACGACGCAACCGGCGGAGCCGACGGGCGGACTGATCCCAATGGCCCCGATCGTGCTCTTCGCGCTGGCAGCGTGGACTCTGTGGCGCCGAAAGCGACAGCTCGGCGGAAGCGAGCTGCCGTTGATCATCGGGGCGCTTACGCTGCTCGGGGCGGGAATCCTTGTGGGGCTGGCCTTTACTCTGTGGGGGACCACAGAGCGTTACGAGGTGGACTTCGACCTCCTGATAATCCTCGCTGGCGTGCTTGGCTGGCTCGGGTTGCTGGCGGTCAGCGAAATGCACCGACGCCTCGTCGCGGTCGTTGGCGCTGTGACCGTCGCCTGGTCCTGTTTCACCGGGGTGGCGGTCAGCTTCACCGGCTACTACAACCTGCTCGACGCATACCACCCGCAGGCCTTTGACAACCTGGAGGACCTAACAGGTCCGCTCGCGACGCTACCAACGATGCTGCTCGGCCACGCCGTACTCGCGCGCGTGCAAAGCCCAGAGCCGGTCATCTCACCGCCTGTCACGTACACCACCTTTGACGATGGAGGTTCGAGCACGTACCTGGGCGGTGGACCGGTGCTGCTCATCGTGCTGTCTCCGGGCTCTGGGATGATCACCTTGCAGGCGAAGATGACTTCAAACAAGCCGTTCTCGGCAAGAGCACCTTTGTGGATCTCGGTTCAGTCATCAGGGCGAAAACCCGCTAGCGTGCCTGTCCGGCCGGGCCAGGATCGGATTCCCATCCATGTGGGTTGGGGCCTCAACCGAATCACGCTGAACCTCACCAGCAGTGATCCTGGCAACACCATCATCGGTATGGGTGTGCTGACGCTTGGAGGGGCGCCTACCAGTCACGCGCGCTACCACGCCGCGCCGCAACGCCTCGTCTCTCCTCCACCTAGAGGCCAGCGCGCCGCGGCGCGCCGCACACCAGGCTAGCCTGCGGCTTGCTGTGCGTCCACACCGCTTTCTCATCATTGGCGGCGCCGGTGTTATCGGCTCGCAAGTAGTCGACCGTTTGCTCGCTGACCCTGACCCTGAGCGGCGGGTGAGCGTCTTCGACAACCTCGCGTCGGGGAGCCGCTCACGACTGGGCGCGCTAGGCGCTGATACCCGTCTCTCGCTCGTTGAGGCAGACGTCGCGGATCTCGAGGCACTGTGCAAGAGCGCCGAAGGCGTCGAAGTGCGGCCTGACATCGACTTCCGCGAAGGCAGACGCGTGCCGGGCTGCCGGCGTCGATCGACAATTGTCGCCTCGACGCGGATCTGCAGAGCTCAGCTTGAGTGGCGTTGCTGGCGCAGAAAGGCGTCGGTCTCTCGCAGCGACTCCGGCGTGCCGATCTCATAGAACCGCTCCGTCGCCTCGAAGCCAAACAGTTCGCCTCGAGCCGCAAGCTCGCCGTACAGGTCGGCAAGATCACGCATCGCCTGGTCGCTGGCCAGGACCGTGTCCGAATGTAGCCCGCTCAAGCCGTAGTCGATCCACCGCATCCGCGGGTCCGGCATTCGCTTGTCATGCGCCGTGACGCGGGTTCCGTCGAAGACTGCGTTCGACGTATCCCAGCGGCCTTCGTTGCGCAGCACGGCCATCATCGCCGCAAGCCCGCTGGCCTGCCAGGCGGCTGCGGCTGCGGCGTAGTCGATCCGCAGGTAGGTGTCGCCGTAAAGCACCAGGAAGCGCTCGCCGAGAGCGTCCAGCGCGCCGCGGATTGCCCCCAGCGTGCCGTCGAGACCGGGGTTGTCGAAGCGGTAGGTGATCTCAACGCCGCAGCAGCGAGGACCGATTAGATCTGCGATCGCTTCCCCACGGTAGCCAACGCACAGCACGACGTCGCTGACGCCGTGCGAGGCTAGGAGGCGGAGCTGATGCACAAGGAACGGGTCGCCCGCGACCTCCAGCAGCGGTTTCGGCTCGCCCTCCACCAGCGCGCCGAGACGCGTCCCCAGCCCGCCAGCGAGGATGCACACCGGTGGTAGCGACGCGCTCACACGCGTTCGTTGGCGACGCGACCAGCGTGAAAGATGCGAGTGCGTAGCACCAGGAAGCTTACGAAGGTGATGATCGCCATGGCGCCAAGATAGGCAGCCGATGTCGATACTCCCAGCAGGTGCGGGAGCAGAGCGATCGACGCCGCGACGAAGCTGTAGTTGAACAGCGCGAACGGTACATAGCGCGCGAGCTGGCTGCGGATCGGCAGCGCGAAGCCTTCGCGGTGGGCCCACACGAACCAGCGCTGCAGGCTGAAGTGCGTGGCGAGAGCAATGCAGTAGCCGATCGCGTAGGACGCCTCGTAGGGCAGGCTGGCGCCCTCAGCGAGCGTGACGGTCACGGCGACCGTGATCAGCGCCACGGCTCCGCCAGACAGGGTGTAGCGCATCCCCTGCCCCATCAAGCCGCGGTCCGGGGATTGGACCCATGCAACGGCCGAAAGGATCCGCGCTCGCGCTGCTGATGTGCTGACCCTGCTCACGTCACCTCACAGCCGCCTTGCGCACGACGTCACCCTCGGCAAGGCCGTAGCTCGACTCGATGATGAACTTGGGGCGCTGACGCGCCTCGTCGTAGATCCGCCCGACGTACTCCCCGATCACACCGAGCGAGAGCATCTGGAGACCGCTGAAGAAGGCGACCACGATCACGACCGTCGGGTTGCCGACCGGGAAGTTCTGGCCGGCGAGCTTGAGCGCACCGTAGGCGATCGAAAGTGCAAACGCGAAGAACGCGAATCCGATGCCAGACAGGGAGATCAGCTGCAGCGGGTAGCGCGAGAAGCCGATGATCCCGTTCAGCCCGATCAGCACCGACCCAAAGGTCTGGCTGTACTTGCTCTGTCCGGCTGCGCGTGGATCGCGGTTGTATTGCACGCTCACCTGACGGAAGCCGACAAGGCCGACGAGGCCGCGTAAGAAGCCGTGTGACTCCTTGAGCGCGAGCACGTTGTCGACGACGCGACGGCTCAGCAGGCGGAAATCGCCGGTGTTCGGTGGTATGTCGACCTCAGCGATCCGCGTCATGATGCGATAGCCGAGCCACGCGACGACGCGCTTGGGTAGCGTCTCGCCGGCCCGCGTGCGCCGCTGCGCATAGACGACCTCGAACCCCTCGCGCCACCGCTCGACAAGCGTTGGGATGAGCTCGGGTGGATCCTGCATGTCGCAGTCGATCACGACGACAGCGTCGCCGCCGGCGAACTGGAGGCCGGCGAGCGTCGCCATCGGCTGCCCGAAGCGCCGCGACAATCGCAGCATCTTGACGCGCTCGTCACGCTCGCGCAGCGCGAGGATCAGCTCCTCCGTGCGGTCAGTCGACGGGTCGGCGATGAAGATCAGCTCCCAGTCGAGGCCAAGCCCGCCGTCGAGCACGCCCGCCAGCCGCTCATAGGCACGGTCGACGTTCTCCTCCTCGTTGTAGACCGGGATCACCACGCTCAGCAGCTGGGTCACAGTGCGCTCCCGGGCTTGCAAAAGACGACCAGCGAGCGAATCCCGAACCCAGGCCTCAGACCGAACGCCACGAGGCGATCCTCCAGGCGCCACAGCATCCGGCCGACACGCGAGTCGCGGGTACGTCCGATGTCCACCGTGACCTGCTGCTCGAGCGCCTCGCCGGCAAGCTCTCCGTGACGGATCCGGTTGCGCTTCTTGACCAGCCAGAACGCGGGGTAGAGCAGTGCCCCGATGTGGCGCTGACCGACGACCCCCAGACCCGCATCGCGTCCCTTTGCCGCCAGCTCACCGCGGCCGTATCGCCGTTCATGGCCGAGAAAGCGGTCGTAGTAGTCATAGGTTCCCGGTCCCGCCGGGACCACGATCACCGCGCGGCGCCCAGGAGCGAGCACGCGAGCGATCTCCGCGAGTGCACGCCGATCATCAGGAACATGCTCGAGCAGGTTGGCGCTAACGAGCGCAGCGACGGTCGCATCTGCAAAGGGCAGTGCGCACGCGTCGGCGTGCAGCAAGCGTGCCCGCGGCAGCGCCTGGTGGGCCCTGCGCAGGCCAGATGAGATCAGGTCCACGCCGTAGAGCGTTGCGTCTGGGTGCAGTTCGGCGAGATCCTCGAGCAGATAGCCGGTGGAGCAGCCGACATCGGCGATCATCGCCTCGGCTGGCAACGGGCCGATGCAGGTGACAATTGCAGTGCGCGTCCACTGGTCGATGAAATGCGACCGACTCGCCTCTTCGTGAAGGAACTCGAGTTCAGCTGACCAGTTGACCGACGTGTCGGCGTCAACGTAGGAGAGAAACGGAACGCGCTCGCCTGGTGTGACGATCCATCCGTCTTCATACTCCGGGACGCAGTCGATGCCTGGCGGCGGATCGATCAACTGCGGGACGGTCATCTCAGCGCCGCCTCGCGAATCGGCGCGTACGTCGCGCTGCGCGCGTACGCCGCTTCGACGCACGACCAGGCGTAGTGAGCGTCGTCGAGATCTCCGAGCAGCGGGCCCCCGCTCTCGATCTGCTGGGTGAAGTGCTCCCACTCCGCTGGCCAGGACAGGTCGACATCCTCGTAGGTCACCTCCTCGACGGCGGGAGGGCCAAGCGAGGGCGCCATCCGGTAGATCCGCAGACACTGCGGCCCGTATGAGCGAACGAGGCCGTCAACCGTCAGCTTCGCGGTCCGGCAGAAGATCTCGAGTGAGAAGAGGTTCTTCCACTCGGTCCACGAGACGTGCAGCATCGACCACGGTGCTGCGCGTCCCTCGCTCTCGCCGAGAATCAGCGCCGCGTTGTCCTCGGCGGGCAGGTCCCAGAAGTGGGTGCGCAGGAGCGCCGAGTGCAGCGGCAACGGCCCAGCGATCCAATGGCTGAGGTCGAGCAGGTGCATCCCCTGATCGATCAGCTCACCGCCGCCCGACCGTTCCGGCTCGCTGCGCCACTCGCGGTCATAGCCGATCCGCCCGCCGTGGCCGTAGCGCGCGCGAAGGTGCATCAGCTCGCCGTGCTCGCCTGAATGCACTTCGGCGGCGGCACGCGCGATGCCGGGGTGGAAGCGGTGGTTGAAGCCGACCTTGACGCGCCGCTCGGTCTTCGCCGCGGCGGCCTGCAGGCGATCGATGTCGGCGGTGCCGAGTCCGGCCGGCTTCTCGACGAGCAAGTGGGCGCCCGCCTCGAGCACCTCGACTCCTATCGGTGCCAGCGCCTCGTGGGATGTGGCGACGACGACGACATCGGCTCCGAGCTCGAGCAGCGCTCGCAGGTCTGAGCATGCGCGGCCGCCGTGCTCGGCGACGAGTCGTTCGGTAGCTTCGGCAGAGCTGTCGGTCGCGCCGAGCAGCGTGTCGTCGGCGCGGAGCGCAGCGGCCCGCTTGTGGCCTATCAGGCCACATCCGACGATGCCAACGCGGAGCGGCGCGCAGCTCATACCGTCTCGCTGGAGTACGCGCCCTGGAACTCGAAGTCGAACATCAACTCGGGAGCACCCGCGGCGCTCATCGCCTGGCGCGTGTCGGAGGGGTTGTGGGCATACACGAGCAGGAAGCCGCCGCCGCCGGCGCCGACAAGCTTGCCGCCAATTGCGCCGCTGCGACGCGCCAACGTGTACAGCTCGTCAACGCGTTCAGTCGCCATCCCGATCGAGCGGTTGCGCTTGTTCTGCCAGTGCTCGTGCATGAGCTCGGCGTAGCCGTCGAGGTCACCGGACACCAGGAGTTCGCAGCTCTGCAAGCCGATCTCCTTGGTACGATGCAGGTTAGCGAGCATGTCGGCATCGCCCGACTTCGTCCGCGTGTCCTGGTCGGAAAGCACCGCCGACGCAGAGCGTGCCTCACCGGTGTAGAAGAGCAGCAGTCGTTCGCGCAGCAGCCGGAGCGTTGTCGCGTCGAGTTCGAGTGGATCGACGTCAACACGACCGTCCTCGTGGAACGTGTAGGAGCAGATTCCGCCGTGCGCCGCGACGTAGGGATCCTGCTTGCCGACCGGCTCGCCGAGGACGTCGATCTCGATCTCGCACGCAGCTTCAGCTAGCGCTGCGGGAGTGATCGACGTGCAGCGGGCGTGGGCGAGGCCCTTCAGCAACGCAACTCCGAACGAGCCCGACGATCCCATGCCCGTGCCGGCGGGCACGTCGGCGACGATGGCGATCTCGAGCGGGTTGCCGCGCCAATGGCGTGTGATCGCCTCACGCATGATCGGATGGCGGATCTCGGCTGGGGTGTCGACCTCCTCCATCTGCGCGTACTTCATCCTGTAGCGGCGCTGGAACACCGTGTGGGTGAGCATGTAGACGTACTTGTCGATCGCACCGGCCACCAGGAAGCCGCCATGCTCGCGGTAATAGGACGGCAGGTCGGTGCCGCCTCCGCCCAGCGAGATCCGCAGCGGGGCTCGACTGTAGATCATGCTCATTTGCGCGGCCCTCCCGAAGCAGCGTCCTTCCAGACGTAGGTATTAGCGTCCAACCACGCGAGCGTCCGCGCGATCGACTCGCGCACATCCAGTGTCGGCGTCCAGCCGAGTTGACGGATCTTCGTGCAGTCGAGATGGATCAGCGGGCTGTCTCCGGGCCAACCGCGCACGCCGCCCGCGTAGTCGATCGCCGGATCGACGCCCATGTGTTGCGTGATCTCAGCGATCGAGCTGTTCAGCAGAATCGTCTCATCGGTGCCGAGGTTGTAGACGCAGAAGTCACCGCTTCCTTCATGCTCGCGCGCGGTGAGCAACATCGCGTCCACGCAGTCATGGACATGGAGATATGACTTCTCTTGGTGTCCGTCGCCGAGAACAAACAGTCGATCGGGGTCGGTCTTCAGCGCCCGGTAGAAGTCGAACACGTGGCCGTGGGTGTAGCGCTCGCCAAGAATCGAGACGAAGCGAAGCACCACGGCGGTGAAGTCGAAGCCGTGGCAGTACGCAGCGATCATGCCTTCGCCGGCAAGCTTCGACGCGCCGTAAAGAGAGGTTTGGGTCGGGAAGGGTGCGTGCTCCGGCGTCGGGAACACATCGGGCTCGCCGTAGATCGAGCCTGTCGAAGCGAACGCGATCTGCTTCACGCCGACAGCACGCATCGCCTCGAGAACGCCTGCCGTCGCGATCGTGTTCTGTTCCAGGTCGAGTTGCGGGTGCTCGAGCCCAAAGCGAACATCGGCATTCGCCTGCAGGTGGAAAACCCAGTCGCAGCCGTCGAATGCTCGTTTGAGCAGGTCTCGATCGAGCACGTCGCCCTCGATCAGCTCGGCTCCGTCAGCGACCAACTGGTCGGCGATGAACTCGCGTCGCCCGGTCCGGAAGTCATCGACGATGACGACTTCGATACCGGTGTCGCGCAGGCGATCCGCGAGCGTGCTGCCGATGAATCCGGCTCCACCCGTGATGCACACCCGCCGCATCTAGAGCGTGAAGCCCGCAGCGGTCGCGTCGCGGTGAAACATCTGCACGGTTTCCAGCGAGAACTGGGCGAGCTCCTTGCCGAGCAGGTCGAGCTTCGCGAATAGGTCGTGGGTCATCGTGATGATGTGGCAGCCCACCTCGTCGGCCTGCACCACGTTGAGGATCTCTCGCGGCGAAGCCCAGATGAGCTCAGCACGGGGTGCGTCGAGCATGATGTCGACGGCGCGCCGCATCAGCGGGACGGGGTCGATACCCGCGTCGGCGATGCGCCCGGCGAACACGGAGATGTATGACGGGGCGCCGTCCTTCACTGCCTTGGTGATCAGCTCGACCTGAGCCGAGGTGAACAGAGCGGTCACGTTGACCTTCACTCCGTTCTCGGAGAGCTCCCGAACGAGCGGAGCGAGCGACTCCCCGGATGTCGTCGTGACCGGCACCTTGACGTAGACGTTCTCGCCCCAGCCCGCGATGAGACGCGCCTGGCGGCGGATCTCGTCCTCGGCATCGGCGAACACCTCAAACGAGATCGGATGCGTCGTGATGCGTTCGAGTAGCCGCTCCGCGAAGTCTTGGTAGTCGGTTAGCCCGGCCTTCCACATCAGCGTCGGGTTGGTGGTGAAGCCAGCTACACGTGGGTCCGCGGCGAGGGCGAGGATCCCATCGAGATCCGCTCCGTCAGCGAATAGCTTGACCGTCAGGTTCTCGGGCATAGCAACTTCTCCACGGACGCAAGGTTACCGGCCTTGGCTGCAGAGCAGCAGCGTTGTGGCGCTCGGAAGATCGGCGGCCACCAGCGTGGGTGAACGCCGGCCACTGCGTCTGTGACGGCTCGCGGGGTGCTCGATAAGCACGGTGCGAGCGCCCGCGGCGGCACCCGCGCTCACGTCGGAGTCGCTGTCACCGATCATCCACGAGCTCGCGAGATCGATGTCGCTGGCGCGCGCAGCATCGAGCAGCATCCCCGGCCTGGGCTTGCGGCACTCGCAGGCGACGCCGAGCTCTGGGTCGGAGCCGTCGGGGTGGTGCCAGCAAATGCGAAAGTCGTCAAAGACCGCGCCCTGATCCCCGAGCAGCGCGATCACGCGTTGCTGAACATCCACGAGCTGCGTCAGCGCCGCCGAGCCTTTTGCCGCCGCAGGCTGGTTGGAGGCGCCCACCAGCAGGAAGCCGGCTGCCGCCAGCTCGCGCATCGCGTCGGCGACGCCGGGCAGCAGGGCCACGTCGGCGACTCGCAGTGGCGACTCGGGGCGACCATTGCCGGGATCGTCCACGAGTGCGTTGACGACCCCGTCGCGGTCTAGAAACACCGCTCGGCGTTGGCTCACGGCGCGCCGACTGACACGAGATTACGCCTGGGCATGCCGACTTCCCGCCACGCGCATAGCGTATGCGAGGAGCCTGCTGCTAGGTTCCAACCATGCCTATCCGAACCGCCTCGCCGCAGCGCGATGAACGGGGCGTTCTCGCCGAGCGCGGTGCACTGATCACAGGTGCCAGCCAGGGCCTGGGACTCGCGATCGCTCGAGCATTCGTACTGGCTGGTGCCGAGGTGATGATCTGCGCCCGCGACAGTGCCCTCCTCGAGCTCGCGCAAGCAGAGCTCGTCGCGCTCGCGCGCAACGAGCAGGCTGTCACGTCGTTCGTCGCCGATGTGTCCGATCGCGAGGATGTGGGTAAGCTCGTCGAGGCCGCTGATGCCCGCCTCGCCAATCTGTCGGTGCTCGTGAACAACGCCGGCGTGCAGGGACCGGTCGGTCATCTCTGGGAGGTCGACCTAGATGAGTGGGTTCGCGCGCTTGAGATCAACCTCATCGGCTCGGCGCTCTTGGCGCGCGCGATGATTCCACGGTTCGAACGCGCGGGTGGCGGCAAGCTGATTCAGATCTCGGGCGGCGGAGCTACCTCGCCGATGGAGGGTCTGTCGGCCTACGCAGCGTCCAAAGCGGCTGTCGTGCGGCTCGCTGAGACACTGTCGCTGGAGCTCGTATCGCGGCGCGTCGACGTGAACGCGCTTGCGCCTGGCGCGATGAACACGCGGATGTTGGATGAAGTGCTCGCCGGAGGGGCGGAGCGTGTCGGCGAGGCCTACTACGGACGTGCGCTCGAACAGAAGCGCAACGGCGGAGCATCGCCCGAACGTGCGGCAGACCTCGCAGTGTGGCTCGCTTCGGCCAGGTCCGACGGCATCACCGGCAAGCTGTTGAGCGCGGTTTGGGATCCATGGGAGACGCTCGATGAGCACCGCAGCGACCTGCGCTCAGACGTCTACACGCTGCGCCGCATCGTGCCCGCCGATCGCGGGCTCGACTGGGGCGAACCTGCCTGATTCGGGGCGAGCGCTACGGGTTTATCCGCGTGCAGCGGATCGACTGTCTCGCAGTGGTCGCTCTGCGCCGCGAGGGTTCGGTGGGAGACCAGTGTGTGCCACACGACGGCCCGGAACGTGACCAGCGGGGTCTTGAGCTCCGCTCGGGCCTTGATCACATCGCGATGTCGGCGAGCCGTGCGAGCGTGCCGTCGGCCGAGCCGACGATCCCGAGTATCGCCGCGCCCACGTCGCGGGCCCGCTCGATCGCGTTGACGAGGTTCAGCGACACGTTGTGGTCACGAGAGCCACCGCCAACCGAGAACACCATCAGGGCATCGGTCGCAGAGAGCTTGGATATCTGCAGCCAGGCCATGAACGACGTTTCCCAGCCGTTGCCAGCTGGTTGGAAACCCCTACGACGAGGACCCTGCGTGATGGAGCTGTGCGATTGCGGGCGCCAGGCCACCCCGTCGCGATCGACGAACACGGCTGGTCGTCCGGTCACCCCGCCGTGCCTGATTCGAGTGACTCCCAGTGGCCGGCCTGAGCAGCTAGCTCCGGGTGCGACACAAGCGCATGCCAGATGACGGCCTGGAAAGACTCCACGAGCGGTGTCTTCAGGGCTGGTGGAGCTTCGATCACGATCGCGACGTCGGCAAGCTGCGCGGCGGTGCCGTCGCGCGAGCCGACAATCGCGAAAACCGACGCGCCGATCTCGTGCGCCTGCTCGATCGCGCCGACGAGGTTCAGAGACACGCGGCGATCGCGCGATCCGCCCCCGACCGAGAACGCGAGCACGCCATCGCGATCACCGAGTCTCGAGACCGTCAGCCACGACGTGAACGAAGTCTCCCAGCCGTCGTCGTTGGTCCTGGCAGTGAGCTCCGAGACGTTGTCAGTCGGGGTGTAGCTCTCGAGGTGACACAGCTTGCGGAAGTCGTTTACGG
This sequence comes from Solirubrobacteraceae bacterium, assembly GCA_049512455.1. Taxonomy (GTDB): domain Bacteria; phylum Actinomycetota; class Thermoleophilia; order Solirubrobacterales; family Solirubrobacteraceae; genus Palsa-513. Next base: position 29,989 of record JBEKXB010000011.1, read on the forward strand.
CATGCGAGGCGTGGCCAGCACCACCTCCCACGCCAACGATGAAGAGCCGGCCGCCGCGGCTGCGGACTGCTGCGATCCCGCGAGCCATGGCGTCGATTGCCGTAGGATCGATCATCCCGGCGAGCGTGCGGACCGAATCGAGATACGCCCTCGCGTGCTCGCTCCCCGTCATAGTGCCGAAAGCGTAGCGGCGCGGCTCGCGACGCGACATACCAGCGGGGCCGTTGCCGTCGCCGACGACGTCGGCGATCGGCCGCAACCTCTGACGGTGACTCGCCACGCTCTTGGATGCTCCGGTCGGAGTGGCGGGCCGCTGGCGTGCATGTCAAGTAAGCTGCGCGCCGATGACGCAGCCGCCGCTGATGACCGACCCACCGGCGGGCTCGCGCTGGCGCGACCTCTCAGCTCGTGGCCGCGCGGCGCGTGGTGGGGCCGGGGCGGTGTACCTCGCGCTGTGCGGTGCTTGCACCCTCGCCGCCTTCTGGACGGTTTTCAACCACTGGGCGTTGTACGACGACCAGGGTAACAACGAATGGACGCTACGGCTGTTCGTCGACGGGCATGCCGCCTATAACCAGGTCTTCTCATGGCTTGGACCGTTCTACTTCGAGGTCTGGGGTGCAGTCTTTAAGCTGTTCGGCGGTACGGTCACGACCGATCGCGCCGGCGGAATCCAGGTGGCGATATGGGTTGTGGCGAGTCTGGGTATCGCGGTCAGCGTGCACCGGGCCACCGGTCGCTTCACGCTGGCAGTGGCCTCGCTCGCGGCGGCCTTCGGCCTGCTCGGGACGCTGCAGGCCGAACCGCTGCAGGGGGACAGTTTGGTCTGTCTCATGGAGGTGGCGCTGTTGGCGATCGTGATCGTCGGTATGCCCCGCTGGCCACGGGCTGCGTGTGCCGCGATCGGTGCGATGTGCGCGGCCCTGCTATTGACGAAAATCAACGTCGGCGCGTACGCGATGTGCGCCGTTGGCTTTGCGGCGGCGATGACGATCCCGTCGCTCGCGCGCTGGCGCGCGCTTCGGATCCTGGCGGCCGTCGCATTCGTCGCCGTTGGGGTGGCGGTGATGGCGAACATGACGCTGTCGACGCAGTGGACGCAGTACTTCATGGTGATCGTCCTCGCGAGCAGTGCTGCGCTCGCGTTCGTTGCCTGGCCGAGCGCGCCAGTCCGTGACGAGGACTCCGAGTCGTCAGCTCACTGGCCGGTATTGATGGTCGCCGGTTTCGGCACGTGCTTCATTGCCATCCTGCTCGTCATATTCAGCCTCGGCACGACACCGGGTGCGCTCTGGAATGGAATAGTCGTCCTCGCGTCGCATCAGTCGTCGCTCCTGACGGAACCGACAAGCTTTCAAGACAACGCCATCACGTGGTCGGTGCTGTCGTGCTGTGTTGCGTGGGGAGCCGCCGCGGCTGGCAGGGTGCGTGGTGGGCAAAGCCCGCTAGCAGAGCCCATCGGCGGCTTGCTGCGGGTGCTGGCTGGTGTCGTCGTACTATTCTCGCTTGTCTCGCAGTGGCCTTTCACGATCGCGCCGAATCAGGTGTTCGGGGCCGCCATGCCACTCGCGTGGGTCGTCGCGTTCCCACCATCGCAGCTCGGGCTCACCACCACGGCGCGGTTCACGCGTACGGCCGTGGCGGGACTGGCGATCGCCTCCGCGCTCATCGCGTATCCCGTAGCGGGGACGCAGGTGAACACGGGCGCAGTGCTCCTAGTTGCCTGCGGCGCGATAATGATCGGCGACGGATGGCGTGAACTGGAGTGGGCTTCGAGCCAACCGGGGGATACGGGGTTGCCATTGCGCCCACGGATGCTCGTCGCGCTGGGAGCCGCACTTGCGGTTGCCATGGTCCTCACGCAGATTGCTCAGCCGCTGGAGTCCGCTCAGGAGGATTACGCCGCAAGCACGGCACTGCAGATCGCGGGGGCCTCGAAGGTGCGCCTCAACCCAGTAGACGCCACCGCACTCGATACGGTCGTCGCGGACATCAAGTGGAAGTGCCGCACATTGTTGACGCTACCGGGTGTGTACTCGCTCAACCTCTGGAGCGGCGTTCCGACGCCGACTACTTCGACTGGTGGGACCGCGTACTGGGAGACTCTGACCGCGACACAACAGCGCCACGTGATTGCTGCCGCGGTAGCCAGCAAGAAGCCGTGCGTCGTCATCGACACGGGCATCGAGGACGACTACGGTGCACCGTCACCGACCGCGCCGTTGATTCACTACATCGACACTGACTTCGTAATGTTCACGCAGGTTGTCAGCCCGGATCTGGGGATCTTCCAGGTCGAGCTCCCAAAGCCCGCGCCTGCGTCGCGGTAGTCCTAGCGCAGCGGCCTGCGCCACACGATCGTGTGGTTCGCCTATCGCCCCGGTGAGCTGCGGCCCATCCCTCATGGAGATCGTCGCACTCGAAAACATCATCGACGAGTGGCCCTCAAGCGGTATCGGCGGGGCGCTCCGTGCACTTGTCACGCCTAGCCCGGGACTTTGCTCTTTTCGGAACACGGTATCTCACGCTCACTGAGGCGAGCGCTCGGACACGGTTCTGGTCGAGCGCTGGACTAGACGACCAGCGCGTGGTGGATCGCCGCTGCGACCGCGGCCACTTGCTCGGCGGTGAGCGTCGGGCCAATCGGCAGTGCAAGGTTGCTCCGCGCGGCTTCCTCGGTCCCCGGCAGGTCGAGGTCGACAGTCATCGACGGCTGGCGGTGGATCGGCCGGCGGTAGTAAGCGCGGGCGTCGATCCCGTCCGCTCGCAGCGCTTCGCCCAGTTCGTCCGGGCGCTCGCTTCGGATCACGTAGAGGTGCCACGCGGGCTGGGATCCGGGCGTTGGGCGCGGTAGCGCGACGAGCTCGCCAATCCCGGACGCCGCGTATCGCTCCGCGGCTACGCGGCGCCCATCGGCCCACTCGTCGAGGTGGGGGAGCTGGACGCGCAGGATCGCAGCTTGCAGCTCATCCAGGCGCGAGTTGTAGCCGATCTGCTCAAACGTCTGCTTGTCGCGCGAGCCGTGGAAGCGGAGGGTCCGCACGCGCTCGGCGATCTCGGCGTCGCCCGTTGTGATCGCTCCGCCGTCGCCGAACGCGCCGAGGTTCTTGGACGGGTAGAAGCTAAACGTGGCGATCGTGCCGAGCGCTCCCGGCCGGCCGTCCTGGGAGCGTGATCCCGCCGACTGGGCGGCGTCTTCGATCACCGGTACGCCGAGCGCTTCGATCTCCGCCACCGGCGCGACGTTGCCAAACAGGTGCACCACGATCACGGCCTTGGTGCGCGGAGTCAGCGCCGCCTTGACCGTTTCCGCTGTCAAGCAGAAGGTCGCTGGATCGATGTCGCAGAACACGACGCTGGCGCCCGTTGGCACGATCGCCTCGGCGCTGGCGTAGAAGGTGAACGACGGCACGACGACGTCGTCGCCGGGCCCGACGCCGAGCGCCCGCAGCGCGATCGTGATCGCGTCGGTGCCATTGGCGACCCCGATCGCATGCTCGGTGCCGATGTAGGCGGCGAACTCGCTCTCGAAAGCCTTGACCTCAGGTCCGAGCACGTAGCGCCCGCCGTCGAGCACCCGCGCGACGGCCGCACGCAGCTGTGCCTGCAACGGCACCAGCGGGGTGGAGGTGTCGAACAGTGGAACTGCCACAGCAGAGGAACCTACCTTGTGTCGCCAAGCGCCGTGCTCTGGCGCAGTGCAGCCCACAGCTCGCGCGGGACGACACGCAGCGCGATGACCAGCACTGCCAGCAGTGCGGAGCCGGCCGCGGCGGCGAACACCGGTGCGAGCGGCACCAGCAGGGCTAGCGTGTAGGCTAGCGCCAGCGCGATCACGATCCGCGCTGGCGTGCCGAGCACCGGGCGCAGCTGCGGGTGGCTCACGAACAGCGCCACGCCGCACGAGCACGCCAGCACGACCTCGAGCGACAGCGTGACCGTCGCCGCGCCAGTGGCGCCGTAGGCCGGGATCAGCAGCGCGCACAGCACCACCGCGAGCACAATCATCACGGCGTTGATCGTGATCATCGTGCGGTACATCCGCAGCGACAGCAGCGTGAACAGGAACACGCCGGAGAGGAACGTCGCGATGACCCCGGGCGCGAGGATCTCCAACACGCCGACGCTGCCCGGGTAGCCCGACCCGCCCATCACGCTGACGGCGAACGGCGCTCCGGCCACGAGCACCAGCGACAGCCAGCCGCCGATCAACAGGTCTCCTTCGACCAGCCGCTGCACCGCGTAGCGCAGCCGCGAGTGATCGTCTCGCGCCGCTCGCAGCAGGATCGGAAACGCGGAGCCGACCAGCAGCAGTGGGATGCCGTTGACGACGCTGAGGATTCGGAAGGCGAGGCCGAAGATCCCGACGGCGGCGGCGGTCGTTAGCAGCGACATCGCGACCACGACGACCTGGAAGTAGATCGTTCCGAGCGCGGTGGCCGCCGCAAAGACGACGGACTGGCGCAGCAACCCGCGCCAGCGGCTTGCTGCGAAGGCAGGACGCAGCGTCACCTGGCGGCGAACCAGGACGGCGGTGATCGACAGCGTCACAGCAAAGGCAACCACGGCGGCGGCAAAGAACGGCAGCAGCGGCGCTCCGATGAGCGCGAGCACCACCAGCCCGACCGCCGTGGTGGCTGGTCCGATGAAGTCGAGCACGGCCAGCCAGCCCAGCCGCAAGCCGGTTGTCAGTGGCAGTGCGACCGTCCCCTGCAGGGTGGCGAGCACGAGGCCCGCCGAGGCGATGACGGTTCCCTCGACGACGACGACGGGGTAGCCGCCGAGGAGGGTGAACGCGATTGCGCCGACTCCGCCGACGGAGCTGAGGGCGATCCGCAGCCCGATCAGGTTGCGCATGAAGGCGCGCCGCTCACTCTCCAGACCGGTGCTGAACTCGCGAACCCCGAGGTTTGCCAGCCCGCCCTCGGTCAGCGCCATGACGATCAGCAGCAGCGAGGTGACTGCGACGTAGCGGCCGTAGCCGATCTTGTGGAGGTGGCGGGTGAGAAGCGTGGTTGCGCCGACGCTCACCGCCACGGCCCCGAAGTAGGCGACCATTCGCATGCCGCTGCCGCGGACGAACACGCCCCCGGCGCTGCGGGAGTCGAGCACGTCGATCTCTGCGGAAATCGCGGTTCCGGGCTCGACGCTCACCAGGCGAGTCTCTCAGAGGTCAGGGCTGCGAGCGCCCCTCTCATCCGCCGTTCGCAGCGGCTAGGCTGGCGGAGTGAGTTCACGGCGGATTCTCATCACCGGTGGTGCAGGCTTCGTCGGTGCCAGTCTGGCGCTCGAGCTGGCCCGTCGGCACGGCGATTGGGAGATCGCCGCGCTCGACAGCCTGCACCGGCGCGGCTCCGAGCTGAATCTCCGCCGCCTACGCGAAGCGGGTGTTGCTTTCGTGCACGGCGATGTGCGTGAACCGGCGGATCTCCAGGCAGCTGGCGCATTCGATGCACTGCTCGAATGCTCCGCGGAGCCATCGGTGATGGCGGCTGCGTCCGGCGACACGGCGTTTGTGGTCCGTACCAACCTGCTCGGCGCCTACCACTGCCTGGAGGAGGCTGCGCGCCGACGCGCCCAGGTCATATTCATCTCGACCAGTCGCGTGTATCCGGTCGCAGCGGTGAATGCGCTCCTCTTCACGGAGTCTGAGACGCGCTTTGAGCTGACGGCCGAACAGCCCACCGTGGGCGCATCCGGAGCGGGCGTCGCCGAAGGCTTCCCGCTGGAAGGAGCCCGCACGCTGTACGGCGCGACGAAGCTCGCAGCCGAGTTGCTCGTCGCCGAGTACGCCGAGACCTACGGCCTCCGGACCACGATCAACCGCTGTGGCGTCGTTGCCGGACCATGGCAGATGGGCAAGGTCGATCAGGGCGTCTTCACGCACTGGATGACGGCTTTCTACTTCGGCCGCCCGCTCAGCTACATCGGATTCGGTGGAGCCGGCAAGCAGGTGCGCGACCTCCTGCACATCACCGACCTCGTCGAGCTGATCGACGACCAGCTGTGTCGGCCCGAGCACTGGCGCGGCGCCACCGTCAACGTCGGCGGCGGTCTCGCCAGCAGCCTGTCACTCGCCGAGACCTCCCGCGTCTGCGAGGAGATCACCGGCCACCATGTCGAGCTCGGCAGCGACCCGCAGACCCGCACCGGCGACGTGCGGATCTACATCTCTGACTGCGCGGGGCTGGGCCGCTACACAGATTGGAAGCCCTCGCGCGGGCCGCGCGAGATCCTCGGCGACATCTGCTCGTGGATCAGCGAGAATGAACGCCTCGTGTCTGACGTTCTTCTCAACAGTTGATGGGGGTCGCGATCGTCACTGGATCGGGCGGCCTGATCGGGTCGGAGTCGGTGCGTTTCTTTGCCGAGCAGGGTTTTGACGTGATCGGCATCGAGAACGACATGCGCGCCCATTTCTTCGGTCCGGACGCCTCGACGACGCCCGTGTCGGAGCGCTTGGTGGCGGAGGTTGACAGCTTCCGCTGGGAGCAGATCGATATCCGAGACATCGAGGCTGTGGACCGCCTGTTCGCGCGGCACGCTCATGAGATCGAGCTGGTCGTCCACGCCGCCGCGCAGCCGTCGCACGATTGGGCCGCCTCTGACCCGCAGACGGACTTCACGGTCAATGCCAACGGCACGCTCAGCTTGCTGCAGGCGGCGCGCGCCCACACACCGGACGCCACGTTCATCTTCACCTCGACAAACAAGGTCTACGGCGACCGCCCCAACTTCCTGCCGCTGATCGAGATGGAGCAGCGTCTCGAGCTGCCGGCAGACCACCACTGGTTCGAGGGCGTCGGAACCGACATGTCGATCGATGCCACGACGCATTCGCTGTTCGGCGTCTCGAAGGTGGCGGCCGATCTGCTCGTCCAGGAGTACGGGCGCTACTTCGACATGCCGACGGTGTGCTTCCGCGGCGGCTGCTTGACAGGCCCGCAGCACGCCGGTGCCCAGCTGCACGGGTTTCTCGCCTACCTGATGCGCTGCACCGCGACCGGCACGCCGTACACGATCTTCGGCTACGGCGGCAAGCAGGTACGCGACAACATTCACGCTCACGACGTTGTTCGGGCATTTGCGGCTTTCCACTCCGCCCCTCGTGCCGCCGCGGTCTACAACCTGGGCGGCGGCCGCGAGTCCAACGTGTCGATGCTCGAAGCGATCGTGGCCTGCGAGCGGATCGTCGGCCGCGAGCTGGACTACACGCTGTCTGACACCGCGCGCGTCGGCGACCACCGCTGGTGGGTCAGCGACCTCGCGGCGTTTAAGCAGGACTATCCGCAGTGGGGCCTCACGTTCGGGATCGACGACGTGCTGCGAGACATCTACGAGCAAAACGCCGGGCAGTGGAAGACAGCTGCCGCCTAGCGAGTAGGACATGAAGCTCTCGATAGTGATCCCTGCGCACAACGAGGAGGGCTCGATCGTCGAGACCCTCGACGGGATCGTCGGTGCGCTGAGCGCTGAGCAGATCGAGTACGAGGTGCTTGTCGTCGACGATGCAAGCACCGACCAGACCGCGTCGGTCGTCGCCGGCATCAGCGAGCGCAATCCGTGCATTCGCGCGGTCAGCTCGCCGTATCGCAACGGCTATGGATTTGCCGTGCGCGCGGGTCTCGAGCGCTACACAGGCGACGCCGTCGCCGTGATGATGGCCGACGGCTCCGACTCGCCTGAGGATCTGGTCGCCTATCACCGCGTGTTGGTCGCCGGCTATGACTGCGCGTTTGGCTCACGTTTCATGCCCGGCGGTCACGTCTATGACTACCCGCGGTTCAAGCTGGTGCTCAATCGGATCGTCAACATGGGCATCCGCGGCGTGTTCGGTCACGGCTACGACGACACCACGAACGCGTTCAAGGCGTATCGGCGAGAGGTGATCGATTCGATCCAGCCGCTGATCTCGCAGCACTTCAACCTGACGGTGGAGATGCCGTTGAAGGCAGTTGTGCGCGGCTGTTCCTACGCGGTGATCCCGATCAGCTGGTGCAATCGCCGTACCGGTACCTCCAAGCTGCGTCTGCAGGAGATGGGGAGCCGCTATCTCTTCATCGTGCTCTACGTCTTCTTCGAACACCACCTCAGCCGCGGCGACTACCGCCGCCAGCACCGCGCGCGCGGCGGGCACAGCTGGCGCGCGGGCGTCCCGTCAGCGGTGATCCGCGCTGAGGAGAGGCCTGCCGACCCGACCGCCAACGACGGCTCGGATGTGCGTGCCGGCGAGCCTGAAGCGGACGTCGGCTAGCAGTCTTCGTCTGCCTCCGTGCTGGCTTGCGAGATCAAGCGGAGCGTGCGTAGCTGATGTCTGACCGGGCTCCGATCGACCCCTCGACGCCCGTCGACGCCTCCGACGTCACGTTTGTCATCCTCAGCTGGAATGGACGCAGCTTCCTCGAAGTGGTGCTGCCGTCGATCTTCGCCCAGTCGGCGCAGGGCTTCGCGGTGTACGTTATCGACGACGCGTCGACCGACGATTCGCGCGAGTACGTCGAGCGTGAATGGCCGCAGGTGAAGTTCATCGCGCACAGCGACAACGTCGGCGTGACGCGCAACATGAACCGCGGCATCAGCTCCGCGACGACGACCTATGTCGCGCTGCTCAACAACGACCTCGAGCTCGATCCCGACTGGTTGGTCGTCATGCGCGGCGCGCTGGAGGCCCATCCGGAGGCGGCCGCGGCAGACTGCAAGATGCTCGACTACTACCAGCGCGACCGTCTCGACGGAGCCGGCGACGAGTTGACCTCCTACATGCTCCCGGGGCGGCGCGGCAACGGCGAGCTGGACCGCGGCCAATACGATGAGCCGGGCGAAGTGTTCAGCGTCTGTTGCGGCGCGGCGCTCTTCCGTGCCAGCGCCTTCGAGGAGGTGGGGCCGTTCGATGCTGACCTGTTCGCCTACTACGAGGACGTCGATTGGGGTTTCCGCGCACGGCTGCTCGGCTACTGCGCCCGCTACGTCCCGGCGGCGGTCGCCTTTCACATGGGCAGCGCGACCACGAGCCGCGAGCCTGGTCGCTGGAGTCACCTCTTCCCGCGCAATCAGGTGTACGTCGTGATCAAGGACCTACCGGCCAGGCTCGCGTTTCGCTACTGGCCGAGAATCCTTGTCGGGGAGCTGTACTGGCTGGGCACCGACATGCGCAGAGGACTGGGACTCAAGCACCTCAAGGGCTGGTGGCAGGCGCTCTTCATGACCTCGCTGGCGCTGCGCAAGCGCCGTGAGATCCAAGCGCGCCGCCGCGTCAGCGTCGAGGCGCTCGAAGCCGCGCTAGCGCCCAGGCCGGGGTTGCGGGAGAGCGTGCTGGCGCGCCTCTTCCGGCGTCGAGGCCTGAGGTAGTATGCGCAGGTCGCGCAGAGCGTCCTGCTTCGCCCGCCTCAGTCTCATCGCATGAACCCATCCGCGAGGACTCCCAGATCCGCGCCTGCGACCCGTTCTCCGGCTGCCGCGGGATCGTCCGGTTCGTCGCTATTCGCGCTGCTGAACCGGCGCATCGAGATCGACTGGGGAGCGCGGGAGGATCGGTGCGCCAACTGGCTGCTCGGCGGCCTGATGGCCGTGTGCGGGATGTTCCTGATGTATATGGCGCACGGCACGACCTTCTTCTACGACGAGTGGGATTACGTCATGAACCGCTTCGGCGGCGGACTCAACTCTTTCCTCAAGCCGCACAACGAGCACTTCTCGCTGATTCCGGTCGCGATCTACAAGACGCTGTTCCATCTCGTCGGCATGCAGCACTACCCGCTGTACCGCCTCGTATTGGTCGTGATGCACCTGATCTGCGTCTGGCTGGTCTTCGACATTGCACGCCGCCGCATCGGCGCCTGGCCGGCGCTCGTCGCAGCGGTATCGATTCTGTGCCTGTTCACCGCCTGGCAGAACCTCCTCTGGGCGTTCCAGATGAGCTTCGTCGGCTCGACGATGGGAGGCCTGGCGGCCTGGGCGCTGATCGACCGTGACACGCGCGCGACCGATATCGCCGCCGGTGTCGCGCTCGGCGTGGCGCTTGCCTGCTCGGGGCTCGGCATCCCGTTCGTGCCGGGCATAGCGATCGAGCTGGCCTGGCAGCGGCGCTGGCGCCGGCTGTGGCTGGTCGCCGTTCCGTTCGCGCTGTACGTGCTCTGGTACACGCAGTACGGCGTCAGCATGGTCACCAACAACACGGCCAACCAGAGCCCGCAATGGATCCTTGAGATGGCCGCGGCAGCGGTTGGCGGCCTGTTCGGACGCGACACCGACTGGGGTGTGCCGCTGACCGTGCTGTTAGTCGCCCTGGCTGGCTGGCGCATCGTCAAGCTCGAGCGGCTGAGCGCGCGGTTCGTCGGCGCCTTTGTGACCGGTTTCGCGTTCTGGATCCTGACCGGGATCTCGCGCTCAACGATCCAGCCACCGGATGAGAGCCGCTACGTCTACCTCGGCGCAGTCTGTGTCGTGGTCATGGCTGTCGAGCTGTTGCCGGCGCTCAGACCGACCGGTCGCGCGATGGGAATCGTCGCCCTGATCCTCGTCGCGACGACGCTGATGGGTTGGGAGACCATGTACAACAACGCGGTGACGCTGCGCCAGGATTCGCAGATCTTGGCGGCCCAGCTGGGCGCGATGCAGCTCGAACAATCGCACGCGTCAGCCGCCTATACGCCTAGTCCCGATCTCGCGCCCAACATCAATGCGGGCCTCTATTTCCACGCCATGCGCGCGATGGGCTCGGGCGCTGGCGACTCGATCGGCGGGATCCTCGACTCCGGCTTCCAGGGGACTGCCGCGGCCGACGTCGTCCTGCTTCAGCTGCTCGCACCAGGTCCGGTGGCAACGCCGGCTGCGGCGAGCGGACCGATCGCGCCGCGGCTCGACACTGGGACGGACGCTGTGGCTGTCCGCCGCGGTGGATGCCTCGATCTCCGTTCAACCGCCGCCACCGCCAGCGCGGATCTGTTCATGCCTGCGGGCGGCGTCCTCATTCGCAACGAGACGCGCACGCCGGTAGCGCTCGGCTTGCGGCGCTTCTCACTCGCATTCACGCCGATCGCCGCTGCCAGCGCCGACGCCACCGACACCCTCGCAATCCCACTGGACTCGGCGTCACACGAGCTGTACTGGCATCTGCAGCTCAGCGCGTTCGGCCGGGTCGCTGTCTGCGGCCTACACGGCTGAGCGACCGACGGCCTAGGTTCGCCGCAGGATCACGATGAACTCGTGATCGTTCGGGGTCAGCTCCTGGATCACGAATGGGAGCTTCTCCTCGTCGCGGGCGAACTCGAGCAGCTTGCGGAAGCTGTCTGGATCCCAAACATGGAAGTGGATCGAGTAGTCGTGCTCCTCCAGCCACCGGACGCGCTCCGCCGCTTCGGTCTCCGGCACCTTCTCGACGTGGATCGCCCACTCCCGCTGATGGGTAGCACGTGACCAGGTCGGTCCTTCGCGGTGGTCGCGGACGACGTGCACGAGCGATGTCGGCTCCCGACCGGAGTCGAACGTGTGGCGGCGGTCGGGGACGGCGAGGTAGAGGATGCCGCCCGGCCGCAGCGCGCGCAGATGGTTGGCGATCGCCCCGATCGGGTCCTCGGTGTGTTCGATGAAGTGGTTGGCGATGATGAAGTCCGCCGACGCATCGGGCTGCGAGCTGAGCGTCTCGCCGTTGTCGATGATGTCGACGTCCACCAGCGGCTCATCTTGCAGCTCCGGGTAGTGGGCACGCAGGCTCGCTGCGTGCATCCGGTCGACGTAGCGGACCGTCACATCCTTGGCGACGGGCAGCGGGCGGTGTAGCGCCCCGATCTCCAGGCCCTGGCCATGCAGGTAGCGCCGTGATAAGCGTCGCCGGCGCACAGTGAACATGGCAGATCGCAGTCCAGGGCGGACACCAGCCCGCACCAGCGCAGCCCCTGACCGGATGCGGTTCATGGTCGTCGCGGTGGCCACCACGAGTCTTCGCTCAGCTTCGTCCAACGGTGCTCGCAGGGGCACCGCAACCGCTGTCGTGCTTGCCGGTCGCGACGGGGTGGGGTGCGATCACGGCCTGCACTCTAGTGATCGCCGGTGGCGAGACACGACGCTATATCCTCGCCGTCGCGATGGCCGCTCGGGCTCTCCAGGTCGTCTATCTGCTCTGGGCGCCGCTCGGGGAAGCGGTCGTGCGCCGATTCGCCGACTCCTACCGCGCGAATCCGGCGGGCGTCCCGCATCAGCTGGTCGTTGTTTGCAATGGCTTCAGCGGCCGGGACGACTCGCGGCTCACCGCAGCCCGGCGCGTGCTCGACGGAATCGAGCACACCACGATCTCAATCGACCCTCCGGTACTCGACATCGCCGCCTACCGGATCGCCGCCGAGCGCCTGGCTCCGGCACGCTGCTGCTTCCTTAACTCGTTCAGCACGATCCTCGCGCCAGGATGGCTCGCGCACCTCGGTGGCGCGCTCGACGCGACCGATGTCGGTCTTGTCGGTGCAAGCGGATCGTGGGGCAGCATGCGTTCATTCGTGCGCTTTCAGTTTGGGCTCGGCGGGCCTTACAGCCGTGCCTTCGCCGATCGCAGAACAACGACCCGCATCCTCGCGTCGATCGCTCAGCGCAACCTGTCGAGTCAGTCGCCGGCGGGCTCGTTGGTCCCCAAGCTGCGCACGCTGCAGGCCATCGTCACGCTGCAGACCGTTCGCAGCAGCGTTGCTCAGACACGGGGTTTTCGCACGTTCCCCGCGCCGCACGTCCGCAGCACCGGCTTCATGATCGACAGCGAGACCATCGCGCAACTCGACCTCGGGTCGTTGGGCACCAAGATGGAGACCTACCGGATCGAGAGCGGCGCGGCCAGCATCACCCGCCAGGTCCAGCGGCTTGGGATGCGGACGCTGGTTGTAGATCGCGACGGCCGCCAGTTCGAGCCCGGCGAGTGGCCTTCCAGTCACACGTTTTGGCAGGGACGGCAGGAGAAGCTGATGCTCGCCGACAAGCAGACCGAGCACTACGAGGTGGTCGACGCCGCCGGTCGCGCGGTCCTCTCCGGCTTCGCATGGGGCGAGCTGGCCGATCCCAGGCGCAGCGACGCCGAGGCAGCTAGCGCTCCCAGTGGCTCGGCAGTGCGCTGAGGCGGCGCTTCGCCGGCATCGGCAGGAGTCGGTGGTGCGCGCCCAAAGTGAGTCCGATCAGCTTGACGCTCTCGTACAAGGCTGTGTAGGGAATCCAGCGAACCTGGCCGGTGCGCCACAGCCATCCGAGCTCTCCGCGTGCGTAGCGGAGCGCTGCCGCCCTGAGCACGCCTCGCGATGGCGCTGCGCCGGCGAGGTATGCGCGCTCCGCCGAGGCGCCGGAGTCGAAGAAGCGGCGCAGCGCCGACATCAGCGTGTAGTTGTGCGAGTGCCGCACGGCCGCGAGCGGCTCGTACAGGACGCTGTGGCCAGCCAGGAGCACGCGCCGGCACCACTCCTGATCCTCGCTCATGATGATGTCGTCGGCGAAGCGGAACTGCTGCCAGGTGGTTGCGCGCATAGCGGCATTGACGTTGGAGAACAACGTCGTGTCCATGTTCAGCTGCTCGGCGCTGGCGGCGCGCTGGCGGCGAGCGTCGGGCCCGTAGAGGAAGTCGAGGAAGTAGACCTCCGGCGGGCGAGCCCCTGCGTTCGCCAGCTGCCGGCCGTAGACCCCTGCGACGTCGCGATCTGAGCGAAGCGCTGCGGTCAGCAACTCCAGCCAGCGGCCGTCGACCGGACAAGCGTCCTGGCTGACAAAGACGAGCAGCTCGCCACTCGCGAGCGCTGCACCGAGGTTGCGCGATGCGCCGTGGTTGAACTCGGCCGGGGGGATCTCACGCACGATGGCTCCGCGTTGGCGAGCGAGCGCAACGCTCCCGTCTGTGGATCCCGAATCGACGACGACGATCTCGACCGCCTCGGCGATGTCCTGGCGTGCGATTGCGTCGAGCAGGTACTCAAAGCCGCTGCCGCCGTTCTTTACGGGGATCACGATCGAGATCACGCCGCGAAACGATACGGTCCGGGCAGGGATGGACACGCCCAGCATCTCCGTCGTCGTCGTCGCCTATCGCCAGCGCGAGGCTCTCGCAGCATGCTTGGACGCCTGCGTCGCCGCAGGCGCCGCCGTCCCCGGCGAGATCGAGCTGATCGTCGTCGACAACGGCGGACTGGCCTCGTTCGTGCGCGCGCAGTGCCCGTCGGCGGCGCTGCTGGAGCCAGGCGACAACATCGGCTTCGCCGGCGGCGTGCAGCTTGGCATCGAGGCGGCGCGGGGGCGCTGGATCGCGCTCGTCAACGACGACGCCCGCCTCGAGCCCTCGGCCTTGGCGACGCTCCTGGCGGCCGGTGAGCGTGACGCGCAGACCGGCGCCGTCGCCGCACAGGTGCGCTTCGAAGCGCACCCCGAGACGATCAACTCCGCAGGCATCGAAGTCGACGTTCTGGGTGTGGCCAACGAGCGCTTCGCCGGCCAGCCGCTCGAGCTCGCCGGCGGTGACGGCGGGTTCGTGTTCGGCGCGAGCGCCTGCGTCGCGCTCTACCGCGCGGAGATGCTCCGCCAGATCGGTGGCTTCGACAGACGCTTCTTCGCCTATCTCGAGGACGTTGACGTCGCCTGGCGGGCACGGGCGGCGGGCTGGCAGGCGTGGTATGAGCCGCGCGCCGTCGCCTACCACAGCGCCTCGGCGAGCACCGGCGCAGCCTCGCCGCAGAAGTACTTCCTCGCTGGTCGCAATCGCGTCAGCCTGCTGGCGCGCAACGCGACGCGCCGGCAGCTGCTGCGCGCGCTCCCCGGCATCGTCCTCTATGACAGCGCCTACGTCGTCTATGTGGCGGCTGCCGACCGCACGCTTGCGCCGCTGTGGGGTCGTCTTCTCGGGCTTCGCCAGTGGCGCCGCCTGCGCCACGAGATGGCCAGTCGCCGCCGCGAGGTCGCCCTGGCGCCCGCGCTGGCCGGTGCACGCGCCGCGTGGAAGATGCAGCGCGCCTACCGGCGGGCCGCCGGGTCGCGCGGCGGCTGACGCACAGTGGCGGCGCTGGTGCGACCGGGCCCGCGCAACCACCAGCGCGCGCGAGCGAAGGCGCTGTCGATGAACGGCTCGAGCTCGCGGCGACCGCTGCGGCGCGCGGACTGAATCGCACGACGCTTGCGAAGCACCGGCACGATCCCGGCGATCGCGCCGGTCCAGGCTCGCAGCCAGGTGCCGACACAGCGCTGGCGGGCGGCGACCGCGAAGGATGCGAGCTGGCCGAGCAGCAGATCTGGAGCGTGGCGCAGGAGAGCGCCGGCCGGGTAGTCCTTGGTGATCGTCCACAACTGGTTGCGCCAGTTGTGGTAGAGCGTGAAGGTACTGATACGCGGGCCAATCGACGCACTGCCGATGTGGTAGGCGACCGCGCCGGGGGCCAGATAGCAGCGGTAGCCGGCCAGGCGGGCGCGGAAGCACCAGTCGGCGTCCTCGCCCAGCGCGAAGAACTGCTCGTCGAACGGCCCGACCTCAGTGAACGCCCGGGCGCTGTACATCGCCGCCGCCGCACATGCTCCGAACACCTCGACCGGCTGGTCGTACTGTCCGGCGTCGCGTTCGCCCTGGCCGCGCCGGTAGGCGATTCCGGCCCAGGAGTAACCGTCGCCGGCACCGTCGAGGAGCCCGCGATCGCTGAAGTCCCGGAGCTTCGCCGCCACAACAGCGCCCGCGGTTGCCGTCTCGCTCGCCGCTTCCAGCTCCGCCACACAGTCTGGAGCCAGCTCGACGTCGTTGTTCAGCAGCAGCACCAAGTCGCCGCGGGCCTCGGTGATGCAGCGGTTCATCGCCGCGGCCACGCCGGAGTTCTCGGGCATGACGACGACCCGTACCTCCGGCCAGTGCTCGGCGAGGTGTGACGGCGTGCCGTCACGCGAGGCGTCGTCGACGACGATCACCTCGTCCGCGAGCCTGGTCTGCGCCGCCAGCGACCCAAGCACGACATCGAGCAGGTCGCGCCCGTCGTATGTGGGGATCACGGCGCTGATCACGTGTTGTTGTTCGCGCACTGACGGGCCCGCAGGAGGGCTTTCGTATCCTCTCACAGGCTCAGCGGAGCCTGACTAGACTGACCGGTGGGCGGCGTGCGGCTTGCACGCCGGCAGTGAGCCATGCGCGCACCGCATCAAAGACCGACTTGAAGGCACCTTGAGCACAGCCGAGCAGGCACGCGCGAGAAAAACCGGTCGCCGCACGACGGCGTCGCCTGTGGTGTCCGTCGTCATCCCGTGTCTCAACGAGGAGATGAACATCGAGCGCTGCGTAGCGGCAGCGCTCGCGGCGCTGGACGATGGCGCTCTGGCGGGTGAGGTGATCGTCGTCGACAACGGCTCGGAGGATCGCAGCGCGGCCCTGGCGAGCGCCGCCGGAGCGCACGTCATCAGCGAGCCTCTACGCGGGTACGGCAGCGCCTACCTCGCCGGGTTTGCCGCGGCTCGCGGCACCTACATCGTGATGGCTGACGCCGACCTGACATACGACTTCGCCGAGATTCCGAAGTTCGTCGAGCGTCTCGAGCGCGGGGCCGAGCTCGTCATGGGTAACCGGATGAACAACATCCAGCCCGGCGCGATGCCTTGGCTGCACCGCTACATCGGCAATCCGCTGCTCACCGGGATCCTCAACCTGTTCTTCCGCACCGGCATCAGTGATGCGCATTGCGGCATGCGGGCGCTGCGCAGGGACGCGCTCGAGCGGCTCGGCCTGCGGACCGCCGGAATGGAGTTCGCGTCGGAGATGGTGATCCGCGCCGCCAAGGAGCGGCTGGTCATCGACGAGATCGACATCGCCTACCATCCGCGCGGCGGCGAATCGAAGCTGTCGAGCTTCCGTGATGGCTGGCGGCATCTGCGCTACCTGCTGGTGCACAGCCCCACCTACCTGTTCATCCTCCCGGGAGCGCTGCTCGCCGGGCTTGGGGTGCTGGTCTCGGTGACGGTGTTCGCGAACATCAGCGTCCTCGGGCGCACCTGGAATCTGCACGCGCTGATCCTCGGAGTGCTGTTGACGATTGTCGGCACGCAGGTTCTTGCGCTCGGGCTTTGCGCGCACGCCTACGGCACGTACTTCATGGGCGAGACCGACGCATGGTTCGACAAGATGCGCGCTCGCTTCCGGCTGGAGCACGGACTTGCGCTCGGTGGCTTCGTCGCGCTATGCGGCATCGTCGGCGGCCTCGTGATCGTGATTCACTGGATCGAGCATGGCTTCGGAGCCCTGCAGGACGAGAACCTCGCGGTCGCAACCGCCGGGCTTGTCGTCGTGGGAGTGCAGATCTTCTTCTCGTCCTTCCTGATCAGCATCCTCGGATTGCGGCGGCGCGACGGCGGCGCATGACGCCCCCCGTGCCCGCCAACCCTCCGGCGTGAGCGCCCGTCGAGCTGCAGACCTGCCGCTTCGTCTGGCGTTCGTCGGCCAGGGCGTGTACTTCCGCCAGTGCGCGCTCGAGCTACCCGCCGCCGGGGTGGAGCCGTCGTTCGTTGACTTCCGCGCCGGCGCGCCGCCCGCGCCGATGCTAGCCCGCCTGATCGAGCTGGATCCCGACGTGGTGCTCGTGTTCCGGCCGGAGATCGTCCCGCCCAGGCTGTTCGCCGAGCTGCGCGCCGTCACGATCGGGTTCCTCACCGAACCGCTGCCGCGCACAGGGGGCAGCGACCATCCTGATCTCCGCACGCGGCTTGGCTGGCTCCAGCAGGTCGACGCCACCAACTTCGACCGAATCGTCTCCTTCGACCCGTTGATCGCCCAAACGGCCGAGCGTGTCCTGCCGGTCTGGCGTTCGCTTCCGCTCCCCGTGGCCGACAGCCTGTTTGGGGATGTCAGGCCGCGGGCCAGCCCACCGGCGCTGCTGTTCGTCGGGCGCTCAAGCAAGCACCGGGAGGCCTACCTGTCGGTGCTGCAGGGGAAGCACGACTACGTGCACGTTGGACACGGGCTCTACGGCGAGCAGTTGCAGGCCTTCCTGCGGCGCGCGGACGTGGAGCTCAACCTGCACAACAACCCCTACCCGACGTTTGAGAACCGCGTCTGCATTGCCCTGGCGGCCGGCCACCTCGTGATCTCCGAGCCGCTCAGCCCGCCGCACGACCTGCGGCCGAGCGAGCACTTTCTCGAGATCGGAACACCCCGGGAGCTGCTCGATCTGCTCGATCTGCTGAGCGCCCAGCCGGGCGCGTTCGCCGAGGTGCAAGCCGCGGGACGCCTGGCAGCCGAGCGCTTCCGCGCGTCGCTGCTCTACCCGCAGCTGATCCGTGACGCGCTCGCGGACACAGCCTCCGGTGGCGGGAGGGTGCGGTAGGGTGGCCCCGATGCGTCTGCCACGGGCCGCTCGGGCGTCTGCGTCGATGAGCAGCCCGCGTGCCCGGCGGCGCATCGATGCGCTCGTCATCGGGCTGCTGATCGCCGGCATGACGCTGTTGTGCGCGAGCTTCGCGCTGCGCGTCACGACGTTTCAGCCCGACGAGCAGCTGTACCTGGCGCTCTCCCGGTTCGTTGCCCAGCACTTCCCGAGTGCTCTCTGGAGCAGCTACTGGCCGCGAGGCCTGCAGCGCCTGGACGAGATCATCCTCGCTCTGCCGTTCGCCTTCCTGCGTGGTCCGGGCGCGTTCGAGTTCGATCACGTGGTTCAGTGCATTCTGTTCGCCAGCACAGCACTGCCCGTGTTCCTGCTGGTCCGCCAGGCGGGCCTCGCGCGTCGCGCGGCGCTGCTCGCAGCGGCGCTTAGCGTGATCGTGCCGTGGGCGGTCACGGCAACCTCCTACCTGGCCGAGCCGGCGACTTACCCGGCCTACGCGTGGGTGATCTACACGGTATGGCTGACGACTCGCCGACCGTCGTGGCAGCACGACGTCCTGTCGCTGGTTGCCATCGTAGTTGCTGCTTTCTGTCGTACCCAGATGCTCGCCGTCGCGGCGATCTTGCCGATCGCGATCGTCTGGCACGAGTGGAGCTGGGGCCTCGCCACGGTGCCGAGGGCGCGTCGCCTGCGCGCAATCGCGCCGCGCCTGTGGCAGCGCCACCGCCTGCTCGTCGCGCTTGTCGCGACGGCCCTGGTCGCGTTCCTGGCCGGCACGCTCGGCGTCCTTCCGTCAGGCGGACTCAACGGCGTCCTTGGCTCATACGGTCTGCCTTCCCTTCCGTCGCTGTCAGTCATCCTGGCCGAGTACCGCTACTACCTCGCTTGCATGATCATTGGAACGGGCCTGTTCGCTTTTGCCCTGGCGCTCCCGTGGGCATGCGGAGCGCTGCTTCGCCCGCGCGACGGGGACGGCGACCGGCACTCCGTCGCTGTCGTCTGCACGCTCGGCGTCGCCGCGATCCTGGGCTCGCTCGTGGCGGGCGGTCCCGACGAGCGCTATGTCATGTACGGCGCGGTGCCGATCGCGGTGGCCGCCGTCTGGGCGCTTGAGGAATGGGCAGCCGCACCGCGGGCCGGCACCGTCACTCGCCTAGCGGGTGCGCTCGCGGGCGGACTGGCGGTTGTCCTGTTGCTCAACAGCGAGCACTGGGGGCCGCTGACAGACATCTACAACTTCTTCGCATATCCCGCAGCGACCTTCTTCCAGCGCGTGCTGCTGCTGCGTTTTGCCGCCACGGTGCGGGGGCACATCCCGATCGTTCAACCCAGCTCCGGCCTGATTGTCTACGGGACGATCTTCGTCTGCGTTGCGGCGTTCGCGATCGTGGGCAGTCGTGCGCGCATGCGGCGACTCTCGGCACTGCTGATGGCGTGCGCATTGTTCGCTGTCTGCGCCACAGAGACGCTGTACACGCTGGACAAGTTCACCGAGACGGCCGGTGTCGCCCCGTCGTGGACGGTGCAATCGTGGGTGGACGAGCGCGTGCCGAGCGGCACGTTTGTCGGCGGCTGGGTGCCGGGTTGGGGCCAGACTCCCGACTACGTGCCGCTCTGGCTGACGACGCAGGTTTGGAACACGTCGCTCATGGATGTCGTCTACTTCGGCGCTGAGGGCTACGGCTCCTACCCCACGCCACTGGGCACGATCCCCGTGCCGGTGACGCTCCAGAGCCCCAGCGGCATCCTGCGCAGCGAGCTGACGCCAGGCGAAAAGACGCCCTGGCCGATACCGCGTTACATGCTCATCTCCACCGAGCCCGGGAACCAGTTCGGGTTGCAGGGGCGCCTTGTGGCGATGGATCCATACCTAGCGCTGAAGCTCTTGAAGCTGAGTACGCCGATCCGCCTCGACTGGAGCATCGTCGGGACAAATGTCTTTGGGCAGCTGCCATCCGGACGGCGAGCCTCAGCGGTGATCTATGACGGCGCACTGGCTGGAGGCGGTCCGCGTTGCGCCACGTTCTCGCTGTCCGCGCCCTATGACCTCAAGCAGGTGCGGTGGCCGTACCTCATCACGATGGCTGGCCGTACGGTGCGCACCGGGACGCTCGGTGCACAACAGACCGTAACGACGACTGTGCGGCTACCAGACCGGCCTGCCGGTGACCGCGCCGTCGAGCTGATCACCGTGCGCGTGAAAGGCGCCTACGACTACGAGGGCATGCCGTTGGGGGCGATCTTCGGGCCCTTCGCGGTGAATCGTTGCGCGGGCACGCGCGCATCGTGATGCCCCGCCTGCGACGCGCCCCCTAGACCGCGGGGACGTCGAGCCGCCGCATGCAGCGCCGTCAGCTGACGGCGCTGCCGGGTCCAAACGCCGCAATGTCGGCCAGCAGATCGTGGATGACCCGCGCGAAGAGGCGGGAGCTGCGGTACTGCTCGGCCTTCAGCCGCCCTCGCACGCGGATTCGCTGGTACATCTCGGGAAAGCGCGCGAGGCGGTCGAGCAGCGTGACGAGATCCCCTGGCCCCCGAACGTCGAGGTAGTCGATGTCCCGTTCCAGTCCGTGCGCCGGCGCCAACCGCTCGGCGAGCAGCAGCTGGCCGGCCGCCAGATGCATTCCGACCTGCTGACCGAAGCCGCCGCCGGCCTTCGGTGGCACGTACACACCGACGTCGTATTCGGCGAGCAGCTGGCGCAGCGACTCCCCGCTGACGCCCGCAATCAGCTGCAACAGGTCGCAATGGTGCTTGGCCGGGAGCAGCATGTCCTCGCGGTGCGGTGTTGAGCGGCCCACCGACATCACGCGCGGTGAGCGCCGAAGCGGGCGCACGTCGGCGAACAAGGCGTCGCTGATCGGTGGCGGAAAGGCCCGCCAAAGCGTGCGTCCGCCAACCGTCTCGCCGGTCAAGCTCGGACGGAACGACGCCAGCCGGTCGAACGGGTGCAGCCCATCCGTCGGCTCGTCAGTGGGAAGTCCGCCCACGAGAACGCCGAGCGACGGTCCTGTGATCGCGTCGAGCGCCGCGGTGGGAACTTCCAGGGGATCGAAGACGACCGTCGCCTGTGCGTCAAAGGCCTCCAGGTCAGCCGCGGTCGTGCCGGCGTCGCGACCGCCGCCGACCACGAAACAGGCCGGCCACAGACCGTCGCTTGGGGCAGGAGTGCAGCTGTCAAGCCAGACAGTCGATCCCACGAACGCGACGCGCAGGGGCGGTTCGGCTGGGCGTGACGCACTCGTGACGCGGCTACCGCCGGGTGAGCTGCTCATCGGCGTCGCTACGATAGCGCCGTCCTGGCGATGCCAACGTGCTGATAACTGACGCTCAACAGCAAGCCACACCTCACCTGGCATCGGCGATGTTGGGCGTGGCGCCTTGAGGATCGCGTTTCTCGTCAACGACCTGCAGCTCTCGGGCGGGGTGGGAGTCGTCCTGGCGCACGCCAGCCAGCTCAGCGCGCTCGACGGGTGGGACGTGACGCTGGTGCTCGTGCGCGACGAGGAGCAGCCGAGCTGGCATGGCTACGAGCATCTCCCGCACCTGCACGTGCGCTCGCGCAGCGAGGCCCTCGATGAGCACTACGACATTGCGCTCGCCACGTGGTGGGAGACGACGTTCACGCTGTTTGAGCTCTCCGCGGACCGCTACGCGTATTTCGTGCAGAGCCTGGAGGACCGCTTCTACCACCACAACGAGGCGGAGCGCGTGGGGGCCGCCCTGACCCTCGACTTGCCGGTGGCATTCGTCACCGAGGCGCATTGGATTGCCGACACCGTACGCGCGCTGCGCCCGGACGCATCCGTCCACGTCGTCCCCAATGGCATCGACAAGAAGGTGTTCGGCCCGCTCGCGCAACTGCCGCGCGCCGACCCGGGCCCGCTGCGCGTGTTGATCGAAGGCTCACCGAGCTCGTGGTTCAAGCGCGTCCACCCCTCGATTGACGCTGCCAGCGCGATGCGTGAGCCTCACCACGTTACGGTCGTCACGGGGGAGCGGGCGGCGCTCGGGGACGTGGCCGCGGACGCGATCGTGGGTCCGCTCAGCCACGAGGAGATGGCGAGGCTGTATGCGCACACGGATGTCGTGCTCAAGCTGTCGAGCGTCGAGGGCATGTTCGGTCCGCCGTTGGAGGGCTTCCATCGCGGGGCCACCTGTGTGGTCACCCCGGTCACCGGTCACGACGAGTACGTCAGGCACGGCTGGAACGGACTGCTGACTGACTGGGACGACCTGCGCGGGACTGCGCGCCAGCTCGACCTCCTCGCCCGCGACCGTGACCTGCTGGCATTCCTGCGGGAGAACGCGCTGGAGACCGCCCGGGCTTGGCCTTCGTGGGAGCAGTCCAGCCGGTTGATGGCGAGCGCGCTGCAAGCGATCCAAGCCGACGGTCCGCCGGCCGCTCCGCCGGCGGCTGCTCGCATGCTCGCCGACTTGCGCGGCGGCATCGAGCTCTACCGCGGCCATCTGCGCGAGCGGGCCGATTTCGAGCGGCGCGCGCGGCGCTTCGAGCGGCGGATCGAGGCGATCCGCATGAGCCTGCCGGTCAGGGCGGTGCGACGGCTGCGTCGCTACCGCGCATTTCGTCTCGCTGTACGCCCGCTGCGCCCGCTCTACCGGCGTGTCAAGCGCCTGCTCTCCCAATGAGCGGCCGGCGTCTAGCGAGGTTTCGGGCTCGCGTCGCCGGCGTCGTCGCAGGCGCGCAGCCGGCGCCATGGGCGAGCTCAGCTCACGCGGCGCTGCTGGAGCTCGAACGCGACGGTGCCGCGCCGCTCGCCGGACAGCGCCCCGCGGCCGGCGGTCCGCTGAGCATCGCCATCGTGATCCCTTCATTTCGCCGCGGGAGCGGCGGCCACGCCACCATCGCGCATCTCGTGCGCGGGCTCCAGGCTCGCGGCAACGACGTCTCGCTCTGGCTGGAGGACTACCAGCGCCGCCATATCGAGGAGTCCGAAGCCGAGACGGCGCGCCGCTTTGAAGAGTTCTTCACACCGGGGGACGTCCGGCTGCACAAGGACTGGACCGCCTGGAGCGGGGCGGACGTGGTCGTCGCCACGGACTGGGTGACCGTGTCACGGGTGCTCCTGCTCGGTGGCGCCGGTGCGCGGGCATATCTCGTTCAGGACCATGAGGCAGACTTCTACGGGGCATCGGCCGAGGCGCTGTGGGCGGCGCAGACCTACCGCCGGGGCTTGCACTGCATCGCCGCCAGCCGCTGGCTCGCCGACCTGCTGGCGGACCGCTACGGCGCGAGCGCCACGCATTTCGATCTCGGCGTCGATCACGACACCTATCGGCCGCCGACCGGACGGCGACGCGACGATCTGGTCGTCTTCTACGCGCGTGCGGTGACGGCTCGGCGTGCCGTGCCGCTCGGCCTGCTCGCGCTCAGTGAGCTTGCTCGCCGCCGGCCGACGCTCGATATTGCGCTCTACGGTGACGCCACGGCGCCGGGAGCGCCGTTCGCGCACCGCCAGCTCGGCGTCCTCGACAGCGCGAGCCTCGCCGAGCTGTACTGCGAGGCCACCGTCGGCATGGCCCTGTCGCTCACGAACTCGTCACTGATCTGTCTCGAGATGATGGCCGCGGGCTTGCCGTGTGTCGAGCTGGCCAGCGAGTCGATGCGGGCCACATTCGGGGACGACGGCCCGCTCGAGCTGGCGGCTCCCGACCCGTTGGCGCTGTGTGCTGCGCTCGAGCGGCTGCTCGACGCTCCCGAGGTGCGGCTTGGAATGTCGCGAGGAGGAATCGAGCTGATGCGCGAGCGGACCTGGGAGCGAGCTGCGCGCCAGGTGGAGGATGGTTTGCGCGTGCTGTGCCGGTCCCGCTGATCTGGGTGATCGCTGCTGGGGACTGGCGGGCGCCGGGCCAAACAGGTGAGGCCGAGCCGAGTGCAGGCGCGGCGACGTGGCGGTCGGACGCGGAGGCGGTCCCGGCCGGCGACGGGGCGGCGGCTGGATCGCTGCCGATATCCTAGCCCCGTGCCTGACTACAGCGGCAGTGGCCGCCCCGCGATCCGTGTCGATCGCTTATCGAAGTCATTCCGGGTTCCCTCGGAGGCCATGCACACGCTCAAGGAGCGCGCGCTGCATCCCCTCCGGCGCAGCGGCCACCATACGTTCAGAGCGCTCGAGAACATCTCGCTGGAAGTCAAGAAGGGTGAGTTCTTCGGCATCGTCGGGCGCAACGGCAGCGGCAAGAGCACGCTGCTGAAATGCCTCGCCGGGATCTATTCGCCCGACACCGGCAAGATCTGGATTCGCGGGCGGATGTCGCCGTTCATCGAGCTGGGAGTCGGCTTCAACCCCGACCTCGCCGCGCGCGACAACGTTGTGCTCAACGGAATCATGCTGGGCCTCTCGCCGCGTGAGGCACGCGCTCGCTACGCGCACGTGATCGAGTTCGCCGAGCTCGAGGAGTTCCAGGAGCTGAAGCTGAAGAACTACTCGTCGGGGATGCAGGTCCGGCTCGCGTTCTCCGTCGCGATCCAGGTCGATGCGGACGTTCTGCTGGTCGACGAGGTGCTCGCTGTGGGGGATGCGTCGTTCTCACAGAAGTGCTTTGACGTGTTCAACCGCCTGCGCGATGAGGGAACGACGATCGTGCTGGTCACGCACGACATGGGTGCCGTGAATCGCTTCTGTCACCGCGCTGTGCTGCTCGAGCATGGCGAGATCGTGGGCCAGGGCGAGCCCGAGCAGGTTGCCAACCAGTATCTGGAGTTGAACTTCAACCGGGACGCGCCAGAGCTGTCCACCGGCGCGGAGCGCACGGGTAACGGTGCTGCGCGCATCATCGATGTGTGGTGCGAGGCGGCCGACGGCAGCCAGCCCGCGATGTACCTGCAAGGGCAGGAGCTCCGCTTGTGCGCTCGCGTCGAATTTGTCGAGGAGGCCGTGGATCCGGGGCTCACTGTCGAGTTCGAGAACGCGCACCGGGTCGTGGCGCTCATCGCAAGCACCGCTGTCGAGCACGAGCGCTCGGGGCGGTTTGCGATCGGCGAGGAGGCGGTGTTCTCGGTCGAGTTCACGAACGTGCTGGCACCCGGGCGCTATTTCCTCATCGTCACGATCTCGCGGCTCGGACGCGGGCTGGAGATCCTCGACCGGTCGGCTCGCGAGACGTCAGTCGTCGTCCAGGGATCGGTGGCCCAGGGCGGCGTCGTTGATCTGCCGATTCGCGCCGTCATCGAGCGCGCGCCGGCCTTAGGGCGCCGGCGCGTGCAGGTCTGATGAGCACCGTCGACTACAGCGAAGACCTCGGCGATCCGATTCGTGGCCCGAGCGCGCTGTCGGGCGACCCGCGGCGGTTCTGGCACCTCACGTACACGGTCGCGCGCACCGAGTTCAAGCTCCGCTTCTACGGATCGGTGCTCGGCTACCTGTGGACGCTGATGCGACCGCTGCTGCTGTTCGGGGTGCTCGACGTCGTCTACTCACTGGGCAAGCTCGGGGGGTACGACTCGCGTTATCCCGCGATGCTGCTGAGCGGCGTCGTGATGTACACGTTCTTCCTCGAGGCGACCGGCGGAGCGGTGAGCTGCGTCGTGGATCGCGAGAACTTCGTTCGCAAGATCCAGTTTCCCCGTTTGGCGATACCGCTCGCCGTGGTACTGACCGCGATCTTCAACCTCTGCGCCAACTGTCTCGCGATCGCCGTCTTCATCTTCATCGACGGCGTACGGCCGCGCATCGAGTGGATCGAGCTGCCGTTCATCTTCGTGGCGCTGGCGGTGTTCGCAGCCGGCTGCGCGATGCTCCTGTCGGCGCTGTATGTGCGCTTTCGCGACATCCGCCCGATCTGGGACGTCATCTGCCAGGTGCTGTTCTACATCTCGCTGATCCTGATCCCGATCGAGCGCATTTACTCCAAGAGCACCACGCTGCTGCACCTATGGATGCTCAATCCGCTGGCGGACCTGATGCAGCAGTTCCGCGCGGCGTTACTGGGACCGGTCCAACCCCCCCACCCCGGCCTGCCTCCAGATCCGTCGGGCAGCTTCTCGGCCGCGGAGGCGATCGGCGGCTACGCGCACCTGATGATCCCGATCGGGATCTGCGTGTTCATCACCGTCTTCGGCTTCTGGATCTTCAACCGCTCGGCGCCGCACATCGCCGACAACCTCTGAGCCGTAGGGTTCGTGCCGATGGAGGTTCGTCAGACGATGCTGCCCGGCGTGCTGCTGCTCGTGCCGAGCGTCTACCGCGACGAGCGCGGCTTCTTTCACGAGACGTTCCGCCGCGACGGCCTGGCCGGTAGTGCGATCGCCGGCGTCGAATTCCCACAAGAGAACCATTCGCGCTCGGCGCGCGGCGTACTGCGAGGAATGCACTTTCAGGTCGGCGACGGCCTGGGGAAGCTCGTGCGCTGCGCTCGGGGCACGATCTTCGACGTGGCGATCGACCTGCGCCGCGGCTCGCCGACATACGGAGGCTGGGAGGGCTTCACGCTCGACGACCACGATCTGCACCAGCTGTGGGTCCCGGTGGGTTTCGCGCATGGCTTCTACACGTGCTCGGAGGTTGCCGACGTCATCTACAAGCAGACGGGCTACTATGCGCCGGCCCTCGAGCGATCGATTGCCTGGGACGACCCGGATGTCGCGGTGGAGTGGCCGTTCAGTGGCGCTCCGCTGCTCGTCGCCCGCGACGCCGCCGCGCCGCGACTGGCCGACGTGGCCGGCGAGCTGCCGTTCGTCTACGACGCCGCCTGAGAGTCGGCGCGCGATCGTTGCGCGTGAAGCCCGACGGCACGGTAGGGGTCGTCCACCAGCCCCGGGCCGAACAGGCGCGGTGCCCGAGCCAGAATCAGGGAGCGGGACTCCACGTCGTCGATGCTGGTCAGCAGCTCGGCGGTATTGGTCGAGGACTCGAACGTTCCGTGCGAGGTCCTGCGGTAGGAGGCGAGCATCTCAGGCACGTGAACGCCGCGCGCTCCGCGGTCCGCGAGGCGGCACCACAGGTCGTAATCCTCGTAGCCGCCAACGCGCGAATCCTCGCAATAGCCACCAATGGCGAGGAGCTGGTCGCGGCGCAGCATGACCGTCGAATCGATGTAGTTCCCTGCCCGCAGCCAGGTTGGGTGCCAGGCGTGCGCACTCGCCAGGCCGGTTGGCTTGCCGTCCAGGACGACGACGCCCAATGGGTAGGCGAGACTCGCGCCTGGATCCCCGGCGAGCGCCTGCTCGAGCCGCACGAGAGCTGTCGGATACGCCGCGTTGCCGGCGTCGAGGATAAGGACCGATGCGCCGCGGGCACGGACCACCAGGGCATTGCGCGTAGCGCCGAGCCCTCGCCTGGAGGGGTGGCACAGCAGTCGCGCGGGCAGCCAGGGTCGCTCCGCCAGGAACGACGACACGGCGGCCACAGAGTCGTCCGTTGACGCATCATCCAGGATCAGGATCTCGAAGCTGTCGTGCTCAGACGCCGCAATCGACTCGAGCGTCGTGATCACGTCTCGCTCGCGGTGATCGAGTGCGACCGCCACCGATACGCGTGGAGTCACGGTGCCGTAGGCGTCAGTCTCGGTCACTAGCGTCGGTTCGAGGCGGACCTCACCGGCGGCCGCGTGCTCGAGCCGTGCGAGCGCGTGACGCGTCTGGAGCGCTTGCGCTGTCAGTTCTTTGATGGCAGCACGCAACGGCTGAAGCTCTTCGCGGAGGTGGACGGCCAAACGTCGCGCGATTTCCGCGTCTTGCGCCGCGTCGTCGCGCCCGGCGTGCGGCGCTCGGCGTGCCGTCATCGCAGGTCGCCGTGCGGGGAGGGCGTCGGTGACCGCGAGCAGTTGATCGATTGACCGGTCCAGCGGCAACTCCTCGCGGATGAACCGGTAGGCCGAATCGCGCAGGTCGCGTAGGCGCCGGTTGTCGTCCAGGAGAAGGTCGGCCAGTAGCCCAAGATCACCGGGCCGCCCACTGACAAAATGCTCCCCCGCCACGAGCGGCGCATAGTCGCGGGAATGCTCTGTGATCACCACCGCACCGTTGCAAACGGCTTCCAGGACGCGCACCCACTCCACGCCGGTTGCCCCTTCGCGATGCAGGTTCAGCATCACCTTGCTGGAGCGCAGGAGCGCATGCTTCTCCTGACCAACGACAAAGCTCGGCCCTGGCCCACGGTGCCATTCGGGTCGGGCGAGCACGATGCGCTGCCTACGAGGCCACAGCGTCTCGCCGTAGGACGCAAGCAGCGCCGCACGGCGCTCGTCGTGGCTGCCGAGGTACAGCACGTCGATCGCTCGCTCGGCTTCCTTGTTCTGCCACGTGTCCCACTCGGGGATGTAGCCGAGCGGGAAGTGCGCTGCGGCTATGCCTCGGCGTCCAAGTTCGCGGCAAGCGGCTGGGTGAACCGCGATCATGCCGCCCAGCCGAGGCGCGAGACCGCAAGTGACTTCGAACGAATACGTGCCGGGCTGCTCGACGCACAGCCCGACTGTCCGGCTGAGGGCCTGCGCGTTTGCCTCTTCGCCGTCCGGCGCGAGTGCGAAGAACTCGTGCGGGATCACGATGAACGCCGCGTCTGTTGCTGCCTGCGGGAAGCTCCCGCCACCGAGGCTCGTGGCGACGCCGCGCCGCTCGGCCGCACTGGCAATTGCGGCGAGCAGCTCGCTCATGAAGTAGTTGCCGCGCGGCGAGCTGAGGAAGGACAGGGTCGTCACGATGAGCCGATCAAGCCCGCCCACTCAGCGGTGGGCGCCTCGCAGCGACCTGATGCGTGCGATCCCCCGCCGGAGCGGGCGTGTTAGGCGCCAGCTCAGGCTGTCCAGAATGTCTCGGTGTACCTTCGCCAGTCGTCGGGCCTTGTCGAGCTCCTCCTCGGCCAACGCCAGCGCGTCGCGCAGCGTAACCAAGTGGGCGTTCTCGGCCTCGAGTTCCTCGAGCGCCCGCGACAGCCGATTGCGCTCCGCCAGCAGCCGATCCTCCCGCGCGCGGGTGCGGGCCAGCTCGGCCTCGGCTGCGTAGCGAGCGGCAACGTCCCCGGTACGCCGCTCGTCTTGTTTGCTTGCAGTCACCAGACCGCGAAGGCTAGCTGAGCTGCGCGGGCCTCTGTCCGTCGGCGCTACCGAGCTCGCGTAGGAGAACCTGCTCGACGCTTGAGTTGGAGTCCTCCCAGGTAAACCGCTTCGCGTATGAGGCGGCGTCCTGGATCGGCGCAGGCTCGCTGCTCGCCTCTGCGGCCGCGGCCAGGGCTTCTGCCAGGGCGATCGGCGTCGCCTGCGCGAAGCGCAGCTTCTCGGCGTACTCCACAAAGCGCGTGTTCGGGGAGTCGTTGGTAACCGGCGTGCATCCGCAGGCGAGCATCTCGAGTGGCAGCAGTGACATGTTGGTGAACGACACGACCAGCCCGGCCGCGCACTGGTTGTACAGCTCGCACAGCTGATCCACGGTGAGCACGCCGTTGCGATTGCAGGGAAACGGCAACTCGTAGCGGTCGATGTCCCCGCCGACCATCTCGATCTCGCATTCGGGGTGCAGGCCATGGAAGTGCTCCAGCGCGAGGACGCCGAGCTCGAAGCCGCGGCGCGCTGAGGTTGGCCGAGCGTAGAACATGACCTTCCGTCGCGGTTGTGGATTGCGCAGCATGTACTGCTCACCGTCCACGCCAAAGTCAAAGGCGTCGCACTTCATGTCGTACTCGCCGCTGAGCTTGTCGGCCAGCCAGGTTCCGAGCGTCAGGCCGTGAAACCCAAAGCGGTAGGTGTTGGCGGCGAGGTTGCTGTACGTGCCGGCCGCCTCGAAGTAGGGCTCGAAGTCCTGCACGTAGTAGAAACGCTTCGCGGCATCGACGAACCGCCTGAGCGGGTAAGCCGTGTGCCAGCTGGTTGCGAACGCTGCGTCACATGGCTCCATCGTCGTGGCGTTGTAGTGCAGGTCGGCCTGAATCGACGGGTATCCGGTCATCGCAGCCTCGACACCTTCGAGCGAGCCGCCGTTCAACGGGTCGTCGAAGTACACACGGCAGCGGTGGCCGCGTGACTCGAGGTAGGCAATTGTGCGGAAGATGTCGACATGGCCGCCGGACGCCGGTCCCATCGGAGGCAAGACCCAGTTGAAAAGGTAGGGCGGCTGATGCCTGCGGGACGGACGCGCGGCCGGGGCATTGCCGGAGTCGAGGGCCAGCAGGTCCTCGGTGCGGACCGGCCAGAAGACGTGCAGCGGCTTGTCGAGCGTGCGAAGCTCGCGTACCTCGGCGGTCAGCGCGTCAACCTTGGCTCTCAGCCCGAGGAGCTCCTCGACCAGCTCATCGTTGCGGTCCGTGATCGACGCGATGTCGCGTGCCTGACCAGCGTTCAAGCGTCGCAGACGGTGTGCCTCGGCGTAGACCCGTGCCACCGGGGCGCGCTTGGCGAGATTCTTGAGACCTCGGATGGCTTGCGATGGAGTCAAGGACGCCAACTTAGCGGAGCGCTCCGGGCCTCGGGGCGCCGATGCGCGTGACTCGTGGCATCCTTCAGCGCCGATGCGCGCGCGCCTTGCGTCCCTGACCGTCACCCCCCGGGAGTTCGAAAGGGTGGCGCAGGTGGCGCTCGTGGCGCTCACGCTGATCGTCCTCACCGGTGCGGCTGTGCGGCTGAGTGGCTCGGGCCTCGGATGCCCGAACTGGCCGCGCTGCTACGGCCACGTGTACCCACCGCTGGACACCCACGCGCTGATCGAGTTCTCAAACCGCGTCGTCGGGGCGATCGTCGGCGTTGTGACGATCGTTGCCGCGGCAGCTGCATGGCGGCGGCGCCCGTTCCGCCGTGATCTCGCGTGGCTCGCGCTGCTGCTGCCACTCGGCGTCGTCGCGCAAGCGGTGCTCGGCGGCTACACCGTTGAGGAGAAGTTGGCGCCGGGTTTCGTGATGGCCCATTTCGCGCTCTCGATGGTGATCCTGATCGCCGCCGTGGCGCTCGTGTGGCGGGCACGCGAAGCGGACGATCGGGCGCGTTACAACGCCGACCGGCCGGCCGTGTGGGCGGTGCGCGCGCTGTCCCCGCTCGCCGTGATCGTGCTATTCGCCGGGACGGCGGCGACCGCCGCCGGCCCGCACTCCGGTGGCGCCGTTGGCCAGCTGATCAAGCGCCTCCATTTTGATGGGGCAGGCACGCTCAACCTCGTGATCCACGCTCACGGTGCGCTCGCGTTCGGCTTCGGCCTGGTCTCCGTGGTGGTCTGGGTGATGCTCGAGCGACGTCAGGCCGGTGCATCGCTGCGGCGCGCTGTGAGCCTCCTCTGCGTCCTGATCGCGGTCCAGGGGATCGTTGGGACGGTCCAGTATGAGACGCATCTGCCGTCCGAACTGGTCTGGGTTCACGTTGCACTCGCGACGCTGACGTGGCTCTGCGTGCTGTGGAGCGTGGCTGCCGCGGGGCGGCTCGAGCCACGCGCGAGGCGCAATACCGCCCAAATTCGGCCGTAGATCCGCGGTCGCGACTGTTGACCATCCGTACCACACGCTAGCGTTGCGCCCGTACCTGCCCGTGTTGGGCTTGTATCTGCCCATCAGAGAGGAGCGTCATGACGAAGAACGAGCTCGCTGGCAAGGTCGCCGAGAGTGCAGGCATCGGGGTCGGCCAGGCCAGGAGTGCCGTCGATGCGGTATTCGACGCGATCGCTTCGCATCTCGCTGCAGGCGGTGAGGTGTCGGTTGCCGGCTTCGGGAAGTTTGGCGTCAGCCATCGCGCGGCTCGCCTGGGACGCAACCCGGCGACCGGGGCGACGATCCAGATCAAGGCGAGCAAGGCACCGAAGTTCTCTGCTGCGAGTGCGCTGAAGAAGCACCTGAACCCGTAGGCCCGACGCGATCTGGCCGAAGGGCCGTCGCCTACTGATCGATCTTCGACCTCGCCCGCTTGTGACTAACGAGCTGGCGAGGTCGATTTCGTCCTGACCGTGAGCGGTGAGGTTGTCTGCCGCGACAGCTCGTCTGGGTGTGCGGCGAACACGGGCGCAGGCTGCGCGCTGCATGGCGCCGGGCAGTGCGCCAGAATCCGCGGATGCGCGTTACCGCGAAGGCCGATTATGCCGTGCGTGCCGTGATCGAGCTCGTTGGCTCCGGTGAGCAGGCGCCGCGCAAGGCCGACTCGGTGGCGAGCGCCCAGAGCATCCCGCTGTCGTTTCTGGAGAACATCCTCAACCAGCTGAAGAGCGCCGGCATCGTGCGCTCCCAGCGCGGACCGGACGGCGGCTGGTGGCTGCTGCGTCCGCCTGAGACGTTGACGCTGGCTGACGTGATCCGCGCCGTCGAAGGGCCGCTGGCGAGCGTTCGCGGCGAGCGCCCAGAGCATCTCCACTACGCGGGCTCGGCGGCGTCGCTGCAAGAGGTGTGGATCGCCTTGCGGGCCAACATCCGCGACGTGCTGGAGCGCGTCACCGTCGCTCAGCTCGCACGCGGTGAGCTCCCCGCCGAGGTGACCTCGCTCGCCCGCGCGCCGGACGCCTGGGCGAGCGGCTGATCCGTAGGACGCCGCGCTCGGGCTGCTGCGGTCGCGCGCGCCAGTCAGGAGTGAGGCGCCTACGCCGTGAAGAACGAGCTGGCGGAGCGCACAGACCGCCCCAAATCTGAACAGGTACAAACACGCGCGGGGGAGCAAAAGGTGCGGTCGTTTGGTTGTGCAGCGATAACACGATGCGCGCGCATCCTGAACCCCCTTTTCGGGTTTTAGCCCGTGTCAATGCAGCTGTTCATCTTCAGGAGGAGGATCACAATGAAGTCGAGGTATCTCAGCGCTGCGGCGCTCGTCCTGGCGCTCGGCGCCGCGGCGATCGCTCCGGGGGGCGCCAGTGCGGCACCCGCTCGGGGGCCGCGGCTGATCACGATCCGTGTCCAGCCGAACCCGATCGTCGCGGGCGATCCAGTCGTCATCTTTGGACGGCTGATCGGGCGGCGCGACCAGGGCCGGTTGGTCGTGCTGTATCACCGCGCCGCGTTTGGCGGCGGCACGTTCGTACCGGTGCAGAGCACCCGAACCGACACGATGGGGGCCTATGAGTTCTCCCGCGCAGACGGAAACGTCGACACCAACCGCTCGTGGTATGTCACCTCGGCGGGCCTCACGAGCCGCACCGTCAACGAGCGCGTCGCTGCTCTCGTGACAATCGCGGCCACCGGCCCGGGTGGCGTGTCCGAGCCCGACGGCTCGGTGCTCCAGACCGGCAAGGGCGAGCTGTACACGTTCGCCGGGACTGACACCCCGGGCAAGCCCGGTGCGCGGGTCCTGCTGCAGCGTCAGGCCTCGACCTCCGGCCCCGACAACTGGGTGACGATCGGTCGCGGCAGGCTGGACGTCAGCGGGGCGTACTCGATCGTGCACAAGTTCGTCATTCCGTCGGCCACGGGCGGGGACGCGAACATCCGCGTGCTCGTGCCGAACGACGTGAAGAACATCGCGAGCCCGTCGGAGACACTGTCCTATGAGATAGAGCAAACGCAGAACCCGAACCTGACGATCGTTCCCAAGTCGTACGTGATCCTGGAAGGCACGTCCGACACGATCAGCGGCGTTGACGCCGCTGGCGCGAGCCAGACGGTGACGCTCTATTCGCATCAGGCAGGGCAGCCGTTCGCGGCGATCGAGACGACGATCAGCGGGGCCGGCGGGGCGTACTCGTTCTCGGTGAGCCCGGAGTACAACACCTACTACCGCGTCACGAGCAGTCCTGTCGTGGTGTCCGCATCGAAGGGATCCACGGGAACGACCGGGACCAGCGGATCGACCGGAACCACCGGATCGACCGGCCCGGGGAGCGCCAAGGTGGTCAGCTCCGCCGTGGCCTTCGTCGGCGTGCGGGTTGTCCTGACCGTCCAGACGACATCGACGACCATCAACCAGGGCCAGTCGGTGACGTTCAGCGGGACGCTGTTCCCGGACGAGACCGGGCGCGTCATCCGCCTCGAGCGCGAGAACGCCGCCGGCACGGCGTGGCACACCATCGCCACGACCGTCGTCGCTACGGGTTCGAGCTACTCGCTGTCGTGGATGTTCTACGAGGTCGGTAGCGAGACCGTGCGGATCGCGATCAACGGCAGCCCTGCCAACCAGGGTGCCGCGACGCCGCCGATCACGATCACGGTGAACGCGATCCCGGCAGCGCAGCTCGCGCCAGCAACGGGCTAGCGTCTCGCCGGTAGCAAGCATGCAGTGCGCGGAGGGGCCGGTTGCCGGCCCCTCCGCTGCGCTGTGGCTAAGTGAGAAGCTCGACGCGCTTCAGCCCGCGTGACGAGCGGCGCGAAACGCGGGACTCAGTAGCCGACGGGGTGGCGTTCGACGTAGCCGGCGAACTCACCGCCGCCGTCGGACCAGCGGGAGCCGTCCTCGGACAGCGCGACGGTGTCGAAGCGCTTGCCATCGATCGTCATCCAGACGTGGCCGTCGGTCGCGTAGATCGTGATGTAGCGGCCTGGGCCGGGAGCGCCGTAGCTCTCGAAGTCGACGGAGTCCTCGGGTACGCTCAGCAGCCCTGCTGCGTGCAGGACGTAGGACACGGAGCCCGAGCAGTCGTAGCCCGGCGAGACGAATGAGCCGTGGCCGCCGCCCCAGATATAGGGGAGCGTCGCGATCTGGTCGGCGGCGGCGATCATCTCCGACATCCCGGTTGCGACGTTCGACGAGTCGCCTGATGTCGCCGTGCTCGTGGAGTCGCTGGTGCTCGTCGCGTCGGAACCAGAGGTGCTGGTCGAGCCGTCCGTGGCGGTTGATGTCGCGCCGTCGGCGGTCGCGGTCACGGTGGCCGGCGGTGGCGGTGGCGGTGGCGGTGGCGGTTCCTCCAGCGTGGGTCCGGCGCCGATCCCGAGCGCAGCGCGAGTGCTGGGACCGACGACGCCGTCAACGGCGAGGCCGTGCGAGCGCTGGAATGCCTCGACCGCGGTCTTCGTCTGCGGTCCAAAGGTTCCGTCGACAGTGACGTGCAGCACCGTCTGGACTGCCGCGACGCCGGCTGGCGGGGTCGTGATGGCCGGCTCCGTCGCGACCGTAGTGCCTGTGGCCGAGGTGGCTGGGGTCCCGCCCGTGCTGGTGGTGGGGGTGGCGGCGACGGTGCTCGTCGCGGCCGGCGCGGCGGCTGTCGTGGTGGTAGTCGCGGCGGGCGCGGCGGCTGCCGTGGTCGTGCTCGCGGCTGCGGTTGTCGTCGTCGTGGCGGTTGCCGGGGCGCTCACCGCTACGGGCGCTGTCGCGGCTGGGGGTGCTGCGCCAGCTACGCTGGCGATGGGGGTGACGCTTGCCGCATGGGCCGCCGCGACGCCAGTCGAGCTCTGCGCAGTGGCTTGCGCTGCCGTCAGCGCGTTCCAGGTCGTCCGTCCGACGACGCCGTCCGCGGTGAGGCCGTGGGCTGTCTGGAACTGGCGGATCGCGGCGCCGGTCGTCGGACCGAGCACGCCGTCCGCCGTCAGGCCGAGCATGCGCTGAACGTCCGCGACGCTGCCGCCGTAGATCACGGAGCCGTAGGTCTGCTGCCCCTTCGCGACCGTGGAGGCTGCCGCTGCTGCGGTCGCGGTGTCGAACGGCTTCGCGACCGGGGGAGTGTGCTGGACGACGTGAGAGCTCGGCGTCGCGCCGGTGCCGGCGCCGCGCGAGGCGCTGGCGTGACGTGCGCTCGAGGACGCGGTGCGTCCGCCAGTGAGCGCCGGCAGGGTTGTCGCAGCGAGCAGCGCTAGCGCCGTTGCGCCCCCTGCTGCCGCGGGCATCGATGGGCCGCTTGCGGCGGCGCGGCGCGTACGCCAGTAGAGCACCGACTCGGTCAGGTTGTCGGGGTTGCTGAGGTCCCGTGGCGGCGTCAGCTTGCCGAGCTCGAGCGAGGCGCGACGTGGCCGTCCGCGACGGGCAAGCGAGCGCTCGAGCGACTGCACCCATACGTCGTTGCTGGCAAGGTCACGGCTGAGCGACACGGTGGTCCTCCGTTGTCCGGCGTGTGAGCCTGCGGGGTTAGCTGACGGGCTCGCGCATTGCGCTACGCCACACTCGCGTGGCGATTCGCCCCATCGGCCCTACGGGGACCGAACTGGTTCCCCCGCTCGTCGTGCCACGGGGACACGGCGACTCGGCTGCCTATTTTCGCCCGTCGAGGCTAGCACGTTATTTCCTGCTAGGGGACACAAAAGGGCGAAATTCATCGCTACCTGCAATCGACGTTGCAGGCCCGCGGCTCACCGATGTGCCTAGACGGCGCGGAGTTGGCCCGCGTACGGGCCGGCGCCGCTTGCGCACCAGGCGCCGCAGCGGGCAGCAAGGTCCACGGCCTGCTCGACGTCCTGCCCGTCCGCGAGCGCGAACGTCAGTCCTGCGGCGAAGCTGTCGCCAGCTCCGTAGAGGTCGACGAGTGGGCCTGGCGGCGAGGCTGCGCTCCAGCGGCCGTCCGTCCCGTCAGAGCGCTTCCAGCTCCCACCCGCCGAGCCCTCGGTCGCCACGAGCAGCGGTGGTCGGCGCGTCAGTGCGGCCACCGCGTCGCTCTCCGTGGCGTCGTGTGCGCTGTAGACGACCGCGTCGGCGGCGACGCTGTCGAGTGCCGGGCCGGCGCGCGGCGTCGCGACAAGGACATGTGCCGCGCGCGCGGCCCGGAACGCCTCGGCGTCACCGGCGGTCACGTAGACGCCGTCGGCCTCGGCCAGGTCCGTCCACGGGAGCGCATCGGCGCCGCTAGGGAACATGCGCGGATGGAGCGTCGTGATCGTCCGCTCGGCGTGGGCATCGAGGAACGTGAAGGCACGGCGCGTCGGCGTGGATCGCTGCGCCGCGTGAAGCTCCACGCCGAGCTCGGCGAGGCGCAATTGCACGCGTTCGCCGAGCGGATCGTCGCCGAGCGCGGTGAACAGGCTCGCAGCGCCAGCGAGCCGAGCGAGCTGCACGGCAGCAACGGCGCCGCCGCCCGCGGGCTCACTCCAGGACTGCGCAGCGTGAATGATCTCGCCGGCGGTGGGGACGCGGTCGACGATCGCGAACTCGACCCATTCGACATGTCCGACGACAGCGACGCGCATCGCGGGATCGTAATGCGGAGGTCGAGCGCGACGGCGCGAGCCCGCGCGATCGACCGATGACGCGGTAGCGTGAGCACCTGCCCCGTCGGCGGGCGCCATTCTGAACTCACGGAGGTCACGGTGTCGCAGTTCGCAGGCAAGACAGTGCTTGTCACGGGAGCGTCGCGAGGCATTGGACACGCTACGGCGCGAGCGTTCGCGGCGCTCGGCGCGAACGTCGGCCTGCTCGCGCGCGACGCAACGCTGCTCGGCGAGCTGGCGGGGGAGATCGGCGGGCACACGCACGCCGTCGCGGCCGATGTCGCTGACCCTGCTGCGTGTGCGCGCGCCGTCGACGAGGTCGCCGCGGCGCTCGGGCCCATCGACGTGCTGGTGAGCTGTGCCGGCGTCCTTCACCGTGACTTCGTCGAGGACGTCAAGCCAGCTGACTTCGAGCAGAGCTGGCGCGTGCACGTGGGTGGCGCGCTGTGGCTCGTACAGCGTGTGCTGCCAGGGATGCGCGAGCGCCGGTACGGGCGGATCGTGCTCGTCTCATCCGAGCTCGGGCTGATCGGCGGCCCGTCGTACGCCTCGTACTGCACGAGCAAGTGGGGCCTCGTCGGGCTTGCCGAGGTGCTTCACCACGAGCTCGCCGGCAGCGGCGTACGCGCCTGCGCCGTGTGCCCTGGGGACGTGCGGACCGACCAGATGCGCGGCGAGATCGACTGGGGCCCGACCGGCGGCGCGACGCTCGACAAGGCGATGAGCCCCGAGCGAGTCGCACAGGCGATCGTCCGCGCAGCGGCCGGCCGGGCGCCGCTCGTGATCGTCGATCGGCCGCAGCTGCGAGCGGTGTTCAAACTGCTCGGTGGCCCTCGCGGCTTGAGTCGCGCGGTCGTCCACGGTGCCTACAAGCCGCTCCTGAAGTCGCGCGGGGACGCGAGTCGGCCGTAGTCAGCCAGCCTGCGGCGTCTGGGCGGCGCTGCTCGCGGGCGTCGTCAACAGGCGTAGCAGGAGCAGTGCAGCGACCGGGACGACGGCGATCGCGGTCACGGCGAGGAACCAGGTGGTTCCGGCGTCGGTTCCCTCGCCGAGCGTGTGGATGACGCCGAGGATCCAGGCGACTGCGCTGAGGCGATGGAGCACCTTCCAGCGCGCGACGCCGATCTGGTCGCGGACGTAGTAGGACAGCCCGAAGATGATCATCCCCCAGCCGCCGATGATCCCGACCGCCATGTAGGGCTCTTTGTAGTTCAAATGGAACGGGATCACGAGGTCGGCGATCGTCGGGTGGAAGTAGCTGTCGCCGAGCAGCGCCGCTCCGTGCAGGACCACCGCGGCGATCGCTGCCAGTGACAACGCCTCGTGGGTGACGCGAAGGTCGGGGCCGCGCGCCTTGCCGATCCGTCCGCTGATCGACAGGCCGACGCCGACCGAGGCGCTTGCGAGCACAAGCGCGACAGTGCCCGCGGCACGGCTCGTGATCCAGAAGAAGTGCGTCGAGATTGCGGCGGCGCTCATCGGGCAGGCGTCTAGGACTGCCCGGTGATCACGGCGGTCGGCGTGCTCACGGGGCCTGCGCTGGAGGATACGGAGTCGCTCGGGGTCGACTTGCTCGACGTTCTGGACGCGAGCAGCGCGAGCCGGCCAGTGGACGGGCGACCGAGTCCTCCGGCGGCGTAGATCATGGTCCAAAAAGCGAGAAACAGCGTGATCGCGGTTGCTGCGACGCGGCGGCGCAGCACCTTCGCGCGACGGGCTCGGGCGCGCAGTCGCCGCCGGAGCTGGACCGTCTGGGGTGAGTGCATGCGGGCAGTGTTGCCGCCGTCCCTCTACCAAGGCTGTAGTGCGGCTGGGAATTTGCTGAGCGGCGCCCGACCCCCAAGCGGGCAGCTCCCGCTACTGCTGGGCCGATGCTGACCCGCCGCCGGGGTAGCGACGGATGATCTCCTGGGCGCGCGCGACGATGATCTCCGCCGTCAGTGAAGGCGGGAAAAGCCCATGTTCGATCACGCCCGGTGTCGCCGAGAGCCGGGCGGCGAGCAAACGCGGGTCCTCGATCGGTCCCAGGTAGTCGGCGATGCGTCCCCCGTCCGGGCTGAGAGGAACATCGCGCAACTCCACCATCCCGAGCGCCGCCAGCGTCGCGTCGAGGCCAAACGTCAGCAACTCGAGTGGTACGGGCGGCCGGAGCGTCGCGACGAGCTTGTCCGAGGACGCGATCACGATGAACCGCTCGGCGGCAGCGGCGACGATCTTCTCGCGTGTGTGAGCGGCGCCGCCACCCTTGATCAGCCAGCCATCGTCGGCGATCTGGTCGGCTCCATCGATCGCGATGTCGAGCCGCTCGAGCTGCTCAAACGCGACGACGTCGAGACCGAGCTCCTGGGCCGCCCGCTCGGTGGCCGGCGAGGTTGCCACGCAGCGGATCTGGAGCCGGCGCGCAGCCAGCGCACGCAGCAGGTGCGCGACTGTCGAGCCCGTGCCGAGACCAACCACGTCGCCGTCCCGAACGAGGTCGGCTGCGGCCTGCGCTGCATCGCGCTTCTCGTCTTGAACATGTTCCACTATTCGTTGAGAGGCTACGCAGCGATGGTCAAGCGTGCTTCGTCGGAGCGGCAGGTTCCTCACCATCCGCATAGGGTCAGTAGTCGTAAACTCGCCGTGAACGACATGCCGGGTATCTCTGGGTCGAAGGGCAAGGCACGGGCGGCCCCAGCTGAGGCGGCGCGCATGGACGCCGCTGCCTCCGCACTCCCTTCGCGCGATGCGCTCGCGGGATACGCCAAGCTGCTGCGCGGCGTGCTCGACGATCTTCCGTTCGCGGTCGTCGTCGTCGAGTCTGACGGTCGCCTCACGCTGTGGAACGGCGAGCTGGCGACGATCCTGTCCCAGTCGGCGCCGGAGGGCACGCATCGCGACGTTGCCAGCCTGATCCTCGAGTTGGGGCGACTCGTCGTCGATCCGGACGCGTTCGAGCGCGAGCTCTACCAAGCGCTCAAGGAGCCGGCGAAGACGCCCGAGTTCGAGGTGGCACTGCTCGATGGGGGCGCCCTCGCGGTCGGTGCCACGCCACTGCGGGGCAGCGACGGCGCTCACGTCGTGTACTTGCGCGATGCGACCGGCGAGATCCACGCGCGCCGCGAGCTCGAGCACCGTGCGCTACACGACCCGCTGACGAGCCTGCCAAACCGGGAGCTGCTGCTTGACCGTCTCACCGTCGCGCTCGCTCGCCGCGTGCGCCAGGACACGGCAGTAGGGGTCATCTTCATCGACCTCGACGACTTCAAGCAGATCAACGACGCGCACGGGCACAGCGTTGGCGACGAGGTGCTTGTGAGCGTCGCGCAGCGTCTCCAGAGCGAGGTGCGCGAGGGCGATACGGTCGCGCGCTACGGCGGCGATGAGTTCGTGGTGCTGTGCGAGGACCTCGTGAGCGAGCAGACCGCTGGACCGCTGGCCCGGCGCCTGGGCGCAGCGATCAACCAGCCGGTCACGGCCGGTGGCCGGTTGCTCGCGGTGAGCGCAAGCATCGGCGTGGTCGTGGAGGGCGATCCGGCGACCGATCCGGATGCGCTGCTAGCTCGCGCCGACGCCGAGATGTATCGCCACAAGCGCCGCGCCGGTCGAGCTCTCGGCAAGCATTAGCCGGCGAGGCTGCCGCCAGGGGCGATCGCAGCGAGCGTGTCGCGGAGCTCGCTGTCGAGCGCGCGCGCCTCGGCGCCGAGGCTGGCCGCCGCCTGGCCGATCCGGTCGGCCTGGGCAGCGAGCGTTGCGAGCGTCCCGCGCTGGCGTACGAGCATCGTGACGAGCCCGGCCATCCGTTCGCTAGCCACCCCGGTGCCGCTATTGCGAATCCGCTCCGCTTCGCGCTCGGCGCTCGCTCTGATCTGGGCCGCGGCTGCCTCCGCGGTCGCGATGATCGCGTCGGTTAGGGCTGAGGCTTCCGGGTCCGCCGCCGCCGTTGGCGCGTCGCCGTCGAGGCGCTCCCCGAGGCGGCGGACCTGCGCGGCGAGTGCCGTGATCTGGCGCTCGAGATCGGGCGCGCCAGGCTGTGTGGAGGGGTGAGGGGAGGCCGCGCGGCCGGGCGCGAGCAAGCTCGGCTCGACCGTCTGAGCATGGTGCTCGCCTACGTGCTCGCGGGGTTGCATCGGCCTGCCCTTCGAGGACCTACCAGCAGTCGGGTTCCCACAACAACGGTTGACGAACTGTTGCATGCTCCGACGCGTGGCGCACCCACGGCGCACCGGGGGTGTTGCCGACGTGATGCGAGCCCGTCCTTCTCGCATCACGCCGGAACCCCTATCCTGCTTTGACGATCGGTAGTTCGTACGCCGGGCCGTAGCTTCTGGGCGAAAAATTGCAGTTCTGCCGATCGCGACAGGACGATGGCCGCAGATCCGAGACAACCGCGAGGGCTGCCCGCCGATGAGGTTGCCGAGCGCGTGCGCGCCGTCCTCGCCGAAGCGGAGCGTGACGCCCGCGAGATCGTCGCCGCGGCGCGGCGCGAGGTTCAGGGCGTTCAGCCGCCGGCCGCTGCGGGCGTCGAGCGAGATGCCTACCCGGCAGGCGGTGACGCGAGCGCCAGCTCCGCTGGAGTGCAGGCAACGATCAGCCAGCTCGCTGACGCGCTCGAGTCGGTCGCGGCACGCGTCGAGGAGCTCGAGGCGAGGATCGACGCGCGCATCGACATCCTGTGGCAGGCGCTTTCGGCGGAGCGCACGGCAAGTGGTGCAGCAGCGACCTCGACGGTCTTTCAGCGACCGTCCGCTGCGGCCGGCGCCCCCCTGCCGGGCGGAACGCCACCGGTTCGCACCGAGCGCGTGCGGGCGGTCGACCTCGCCCTGCGTGGCTACACCCGCAAGGAGATCTCGACGGCCCTCCAGTCCTCGCTCAGCGCCGGTGAGATCGAGCAGTTGCTCGACGAGATCCTCGAACGCGCCTAGCGCCAGCCTGCGCCGTTCCTGAATTGGCCAGCTGAGCGTGCGTTACTGTTCCCTGCCCAGCAGCTCCAGTCAACCGACGCCAGGAGGGAAGGTGAACACACAAGCACAGGCCTTTGACGCCGCCGCGACCCAGGAGATCCTCGCCGAGCTCGATCGCAACGGCTACGTACACATCCCGGGCGTTCTGTCTGGCGATGAAGTGGCGCGCCTGCAGGCGGTCGTCGACGAGCTGGCCGAGCAGCACTACGACCCAAAGCAGGGCTTCGTCCACGCACTCGGCGCAACCTACCTGCACCCGGACCTGATGGATCTCGGCGTTGACACACGCTTGCTTGGCGTGGTTGCAGGTGCGCTCACGCCCAACATCCACATCTACCACTCGCACATCGACGTGCACCCACCGGAGCAGGACACCGGCACAGCCTGGCGCTGGCACGAGGACGGCGGTCGCCAGACGGCCGATCTCGACTACCGCGCGCGCCTGTCGGTGAAGCTCGGCTGGTGGCTGAGCGACTGCGACAAGGAGGGCTACGGCAACCTCGAGGTGATCCCAGGCAGCAACCACTGGACCGAGCCGCTGGCCCGCACTCCGGGCCAGACGCCCGCAGGCGCGATCCCGGTGCTCGCGAAGGCCGGCGACGTGACGCTGTTCGAGCGGCGCATCTGGCACGGCCGCGGCACGAACCTCTCGGAGCGCACGCGCGCCGTGGTGTTCTACGGATACTCGCCGCGCTGGATCACCCAGCGCGAGCACCCCTCAGCAGAGCAGCTGGCGGCCGCCGAGGGCGATCCGCTGCGCCGCCAGCTGATCGGCGCCCCCGACTGGGACAGTTGCCACGTCGGCAAGGCCGAGCTGCCGGTCTACCAGTACCTGCAAGCCCAAGGCGGCTAGGACCCGCCCGACTCGCACGACGCGTCGACCTACGCCCAGCCCGCTACCGACTGATTGGCTCGGGCGCCGAACCCGCCACAGGCGGGCCGGCGAGCCGAAGAATCACCCACAGCCCGTGTTGTTCCCGCAGCTCGGGCAGGTGTAGCAGGAGCCGGTGCGCTGCATCATGCCGCCGCACTGGCCGCAGGCTGGCCCGAGGTCGAGGCCGCGGAGCTTCGCCGGAACGACCGGTGGGCTGTCGGTGAGCGCGGCGGTCGCGGGCTTGACGGACCCGCCGTTGCCGGCGGGCGTCTCGCCCGGCGGCAGGCTGCTCGCCGGCCCCG
The DNA here is from genome assembly GCA_049512455.1 of Solirubrobacteraceae bacterium. Classification (GTDB taxonomy): domain Bacteria; phylum Actinomycetota; class Thermoleophilia; order Solirubrobacterales; family Solirubrobacteraceae; genus Palsa-513. The sequence continues at coordinate 73,381 of JBEKXB010000011.1, forward strand.
ATGTGTCGGACGCGTGTGAGGTCGATGCGTCCTGCGCCGCCTTGCGCGCGCGGACCGCGGGGGTCAGGATGCCGAGATCCTCCTGCGCCTCGACGTCGAGGAAACGCGAGGCGAGCCAGCGCATGATGTAGTCCGGCAGCGACTTCGCGAACGGGATCTCCGGGTTGGTCGTGATCCCCTCCGGCTCGAAGCGCATGTAGCTGAACTTCTGCACCAGCGTTTCGAGCGGCACGCCGTACTGCAGCGAGATCGAGATCGCTGTCGCGAACGCGTTCATCATGCCGCGCAGCGTCGAGCCCTCCTTGCCGATGTCGGTGAGGAAGATCTCGCCGACCGTGCCGTCCTCATACATGCCGGCGGTGATGTAGCCCTCGTGCCCGCCGAGCGAGAACTTGTGCGTGATCGACTTGCGCTCGCGCGGCATGCGGTGACGCCGCGGTCCCGCCTGTGCGAGCGCCTCGGCGATCAGCGCGTCGACATCGATCGGCTCGGCCGCGGCGTCCTGCGCGTCGGTGCGCAGCGCCTGCGCGGTCTTCGAGCCGTCGCGGTAGATCGCCAGTGCCTTGATGCCCAGCCGCCAGGCCTGCATGTAGGCGTCGGCGATGTCCTCGACGCTCGCGCTGCTCGGCAGGTTGACCGTCTTCGAGATCGCGCCCGAGATGAACGGCTGGACCGCACCCATCATCTTGATGTGCCCCATGTGGGAGATCGCGCGCTCGCCGACGGCGACATCGAACACCGGCAGGTGGTGCTCGAACAGGCCGGGCGCGCCGACGATCGTGCCGTGCTCGTTGACGTGGGCGACGATCTGCTCGATCTGGGCGTCGGCGTAGCCGAGCGTCTGCAGCGCGAGCGGGACGGTCCCGTTGACGATCGTCATCTGGCCGCCGCCGACGAGCTCCTTGAACTTGACGAGCGAGAAGTCAGGCTCAACGCCGGTCGTGTCGCAATCCATCAGGAACGAGATGGTCCCGGTAGGTGCAAGGACCGTCGCCTGCGCGTTGCGGTAGCCGTAGCGCTCGCCGAGATCGACCGCCTCATCCCAGGCGCGATGGGCGGCGCTGAGCAGCGCGCCGTCGCGCAGGTCGCCCTGCACGATCGCGCGGCACGCGTCGCGGTGCATGCGCATCACGGCGTTGTGCGGCTCGCGGTTCTCGGCGTAGCGCTCGTAGGGGCCGAGCGCGGCGGCGACACGCGCCGACTGGGCGTAGGCGCGGCCGGTCATCAGCGCCGTGATCGCGGCGGCGGTCGTGCGACCGGCATCGGAGTCGTAGGGCATCCCGTTGCTCATCAGGAACGCGCCGAGGTTCGCGTAGCCGAGGCCGAGCTGGCGGAACGCGCGTGCGTTGACGCCGATCTCCTCGGTCGGGTAGCTCGACGGCCCGACGACGATCTCCTGGGCTAGCAGCACGACATCGACGGCGTGTTCGAACGAGCGCACGTCGAAAGTGCCGTCGTCGCGGCGGAACTTCATCAGGTTGAGCGACGCGAGGTTGCACGCCGAGTCGTCGACGTGCATGTATTCCGAGCACGGATTGGAAGCGTTGATCCGGCCGCTGACCGGGTCGGTGTGCCAGCGGTTGATCGTCGTGTCGTACTGGACGCCCGGGTCGGCGCAGCGCCAGGCGGCCTCGGCGATCTCGCGCATCAGCTCGCGCGCGCGCAGCGGCTCGCCGACCGGCTCGCCGGTGGTGCGGGCGATCAGCCGCCACTCGCCGTCCTCCTCCACGGCGCGCATGAACTCGTCGGTGAGGCGCACCGAGTTGTTCGCGTTCTGGTACTGGATCGACTGGAAGCCGGCGCCGTCGATCGACATGTCGAAGCCGGCGTCACGCAGCGCGGCAGCCTTGTCCTCCTCCTTGGCCTTGCACCAGATGAACTCGCGGATGTCCGGGTGGTCGATGTCGAGCACCACCATCTTTGCGGCTCTGCGGGTTTTCCCACCGGACTTGATCGTGCCGGCCCAGGAGTCCGCGCCGCGCATGAAGGAGACCGGACCCGAGGCGGTGCCGCCCTTCGCGAGCGGCTCCATCGAGCCGCGGATGTTCGACAGGTTGATCCCCGAGCCGGAGCCGCCGCGGAAGATCAGCCCCTCCTTCGTGTTCCAGCCGAGGATCGACTCCATCGTGTCGTCGACCGAGAGGATGAAGCAGTTGTGCACGGCGATGTTGTTGGTGAGGAACTCGCCTGACTCGGTCTGGACGTCATAGACCTCGTGCACGCCGATCGGCTCGATCGAGACGATCTCCTCCTCGCGCAGGTCCGGGCAGGACTTCAAGTCGCGGAGGCTCAGCGTCTCCAGCAGGCGATCCTGCTTCTGGGATGAGATGAAGCCGACGAGCTCGGCGAACCGGGCGCGCTCGGAGCCGATCGAGACAGCGACCTCATGGAGGTCATGGCGGTTCTCGCGCGCCTCTCGCTTATGAACGCGGCGGGCGTAGATGCCGAGCACACCCAGGAGGACCTGCACGTCCTCTGTCCAACGCTCGCCGATCACCGCAAACGCGACGCGACCGCTTTCCTGGCCACGCTCGCGACGGACGGTGACGTAGCCGTCGGCCTGGAAGATGCTGCGAAGGTAGGCGGAGATCTCGTCACGTGAGGCGGTCCACAGTCGTGCGGGAACGCGGATGTCCGTCCCGCGAGCCAGCAGCCCCCAGCGCTCGACGAACTCCCGCAGCACCTCGCCGTAGAGACGGATGCGCTGTACGGGGACTGCCTGGGTGTCCGCGTCGCGCAGCTTGCGGTGCACGTCGGGGAATGCGATGTCCAGGTTGCTCTCGATCCAAGCGCGCTCATCGTCGCCTGAAACCTGGAACTCCACGGTGAGTGAGCGGTTGGTGCCGCTCTCGTAACGACCGACGAATCCGTCTGCCTGCAGCCATCCGGCGAGAGCGGCCTCAGCGACGGCGACGCGATCTGGCTCTTCGATGTCCATCAACCGATCGCTGTCATCCGACCGCGCGCCGCTCGCCACGAGCGCAGCATCTGCCACCTTCGCCCGGTGCGGATGCAGGTGCAGGCGCATGCCGGGACGCAACGCGTCGACACGGGTCCAACTCGGACCGGTGCGGCGCTCGTCCACCGCCTTGATGAGATGGTCGGCGGTAGCCTCGATGAAGCTGCCGTTGCGCAGCAGCACGCGCCAGACCGGCTTGCGCCCGTTGTGTGCAACGGCGAGGACCCGCGTCGTGCCGGTCGAGTCGTAGACCTCGCGGTAGAGCTGTTGCTCATCGACGATCTGGCCAATCGGCACCATGCCCTCGGGCGTGGACACGAGCGCGTGGTGTGGAAGGCAGGCACTGCACTGCGGGCTCTCCTCGAAGCCGACGTTGAACCAGACCGGCGAGTTGAACGCCGCCATCTGGTGCAACAGGATGAAGCTGAGCTCATCCTCGAAGGTGTCGCCATCCTCGGTCGAGGCGAAGTAGCCGCGGGCGCGCCCCCAGTCGGCGATCGTGCCCGAGACGCGGCCGATCATCTGGCGCACCGAGCGCTCCCGCTCGGGCGAGGAGAGCTGCCCGCGGAAGTACTTCTGGGCGACGATGTTCGTCGCGTTCTGGCTCCAGCTCGCGGGAAACTCGATGTCGTGCTGCTCGAAGACGACATTGTCGCCCTGTCCGATGCGGGCGTCACGGACCTCCCACTCGACGCTGTCGAACGGATCGATGCCGGCCGTCGTGAAGAGGCGGCGGACAGTGAGCTGCTCGCCCGCACTCGGAGCCGTCGTAGCAGTGTGGTGAGCTGTCGTGTCCATCGTCTCGCGCCTCCCGGCGCCGCCCCCCGGCGCCTTCTGAAAAGTGGGTGTGGGGCCGAGGATGATCCCCCTTGCGCCGGACAGATCCGCGGGGACTGAATGTACCGCCTTGCTGCTGCGGGCCGGCTCAGTCCAGTCCTGCAACGAAGGTTGCAGAACTGCTTTTCAGCGCCCGAGGCGAAGCCAGTCGCCGAACTCCACGAGCACTCCGCGCGTGCGGTAGGAGGCCTCACCGAGAGCGTGACGCGTGCTCGCCAGCCACTCCGGGTCGAGGCCGAGCGCGCGAACGGCGCCAAGCCCGACGGCGGCGAGCACGACGAGCACGAGGACCACGATCAAGAAGGCAGCCATCGCCCGCCAAGATAGCCGCCCACGCCGTGAAGTGCGCGGTCACGCATCCCGACCACCGCCCAACAGATCAGCGAGCGCGTCGAGCGCGGCCGCGAGCAGCGCAGCGGCCGGGACCGACGCGTCGAGCACCCGTATCCGCCCCGGCTCGGCGGCCGCCAGCGCACGGTAGCCCGCGTCGATCCGCTCGAAGAACGCTTCGCTCTCGCGCTCGAGGCGGTCGGCGGCGCCGCCCCGCGAGTCCTGCCGCGCGCGCCCCGTCGCGACGGACACCGCGAGCAGCAGCGTGCGATCGGGCTCGACGCCGCCGGTCGCGAACTCGTTGACCCGGCGGACCGCTGCGACCCCGAGCTGGCGACCCGCACCCTGGTAGGCGAGCGAGGAGTCGACGAAGCGATCGAGCAGGACCCAGCGCCCCGCGGCCAGCGCCGGTACGACGGCCTCGGTGACGGTCTGCGCGCGCGCGGCGGCGTACAGCAGCGCCTCGGCACGGGGCCCGATCGCCAGCGCCGGATCCTTCACCACGTCGCGCAGGCGCTCGGCGAGACCGACGCCGCCGGGCTCGCGCAACGCGACGACCTCGATGCCGCGTTCGGCGATCGCCGCCGCGAGCGTCCGCGTCAGCGTCGTCTTGCCGGCGCCGTCAATGCCCTCGATCGTGATCAGTCGCCCGTGCGGCACGACGCGCAGGCTACGCGGCCTGCGCGCGCGGCGCCGCTACGCTGCGTTGCGATGAGCACGCTGCCCGGTATCGAGCGCCACCCCCACGCCCAGGCGCTGCTGGTGCCGGCGTTGCCGCCGGGTAGTCCGTCGCACGCCTACCTGTTCGCCGGCCCCGCCGGCGCCGGCAAGCGCGCGATCGCGCGAGCCTTCGCGGCGGCGCTGATCGCCGACGGCGCGCCCGCAGGGTCGCAGGCCGCCGAGCGGGTGGAGCGTGGCACGCACCCCGACCTGACCTGGGTCGTGCCGAGCGGAGCGGCGGAGATGCTCGTCGCAGACATCGCCGAGCCGGTTGTCGCGGCGGCGACGCGGACGCCGTTCGAGGCGCGGCGGCGCGTGTTCGTGATCGAGCAGGCCGACACGATGCGCGACGCCACGGCGAACCGGATGCTGAAGACGCTCGAGGAGCCGGCCGCGTTCGTCCATCTGATCCTGCTGAGCAGCCGTCCCGGCGAGGTCCTGCCGACCGTCGCCTCGCGTTGTCAGCTGGTCCGCTTCGAGGCGGCGAGCGCCGAGCAGCTCGCCGCCGGGCTGCAGGCAGAGGGTGTCGAGCCGCTGCGCGCGCTGGCCTGCGCCCGGCTCGCGCTCGGCGACGGCGAGCGGGCGGCAGCGCTCGCGCTCGGTGACGGTCCGGCGCTGCGCGACGCCGCGGACCGTTTCGCGCAGGCGGCGTTGCGCGGCGAGCTGGCCGAGGCGCCGTGGAGCGCGATCACCGAGATCGCCGGGCGGGCCGGAGCGCACGCCGCCCAGGAGCTCGACAGCGCGCATGCGCAGGAGCTGGAGCTGCTCGCGCGCAGCGAGCGAGCGCGCAGCGAGCGCGAGCACTCCGAGCGCGTCAAGCGCGTGACGCGCCGGCAGACGCAGGCGATGCTCGATCTCGCGCTGGCGCAGTGCGGCCTGTGCTACCGCGACGCCGCAGTAATCGCCCACGGCGCGGGTGAGCTCGTCCACGCCGTCGATCGCAGCGCCGCGCTGGAGCAGCTCGCCGCCGAACAGCCGCCCGCCGTGCTGCACCGCGCGCTGGCCCTCGTCACCGATACGCGCGAGGCGCTCGCGCTGAACGTCACCGAGGAGCTGGCGTTCGAAGCGCTCGCCTACCGGATCGCTGCGCTGCGCTGAGCTGCGCTGAGCTGCGCTGGGCGACGCTGCGCTGGGCTGCGCTGCGCTGGGCGACGAGTTGCAACGCCAGCGGGCGCTAGCGTCGGTCTGTGCAGCGTCTCCACGTTCGCTACGAGGCCTTCCGCGCCGCAGCCTGAGCGCCGGCCGTGCGTGCCGTAGCTCACAGAAAAACCCGCTCTTTGCGGTGAATTTGATGCCCCTTATCGAACACTTCGCCACAGTTTCGCCTTCGCATACGCAACATATGCAAACTGCACCGCGTCGACTGAAGGGAGCAAGCATGTCTAGTGCAGGCACTGCCTCCGCACCAACACGCATCGCAGTCTTCGGCTCCGTCGCCGAGCGGCAGCCGCCACGCCGCCGCACGCCGTTCGCCACGCCGCCGCGCTTCCTTTCACCGAGCGCCGCCGCTGTCTTCGAGCGCACGCTCGAGCTGATCACGACGAAGGCGCCGGCGATCGCCGCCCCGATACTCGATCGCGGCGTCGCCGTAGGAACGATCACCCGCGCCGAGCGCCGCGAGCTGCTCGACGAGCTTTCCGGCCAGGCCGACCCGGTCGCGAGCATGCCTCGCACCGAGCAGGCGGCGCGCCTTCGCCACGAGGCGTTCGCCGCGGTTCGCCGCGCCGCCCCGAAGCTCGCCCAGCCGCTGCTCGCCGAGGCGGTCAAGACCGAGCGCCTAACACCGGCACAGGAGCGCCGCATCATCGAGCGCCTGCGCCAGGGCCCCGCGGCGAGCCCGTATCGTTAGCGATGTGAGCTTCCTGTCAGGCCTGCTGGGAGACCGGACGGCGATGGTCGCGCCTGAGCGCGCGCTGCCGGGCCGCGCGACGGCGATGCCGACAGCGGAGCGCCACTTCGTTCTCGACGCCCCGCTGCGCCCCCCGTTCCCGATGGGCTTCGAGCAGGCCGTGGTCGGCATGGGCTGCTTCTGGGGCGCCGAGAAGGCGTTCTGGTCGCTGCCCGGAGTCTTCACGACAGCGGCCGGTTACGCCGGCGGCTTCACGCCGAACCCGACCTACGAGGAGGTCTGCTCCGGCTCGACCGGTCACACCGAGGCGGTGCTCGTCGTCTTCGACCCCGCGAAGTGCAGCTACGAGGAGATCCTCCGCGTCTTCTGGGAGGGCCACGACCCGACCCAGCGGATGCGCCAGGGAGCGGACGTCGGCACCCAGTACCGCTCGGCGATCTACTTCGGCGGGCCCGAGCAGGAGGCGACCGCGCGCCGCACCCGCGAGGCCTACGCCACTCAACTGGCGGCGAGCGGCTACGGCGACATCACAACCGAGATCGCGCCGGCGGGCCCCTTCTACTACGCCGAGGAGTATCACCAGCAGTACCTGGCGAAGAACCCCGCCGGCTACTGCGGGCACGGTGGGACCGGGGTCGCCTGCCCGATAGGCTTGGGAGCCTCCGCCACGTCCTAGTTCGCTGAGGCTTCGGGGCGGTGGGCTCGTCGGCTCGGCTTCGCCGACCGACTGCGCCGGCTTTGGGTGGGCTCGTCGGCTCGGCTTCGCCGACCGACTGCGCCGGCTTTGGGCGGTCTGTGTGGGGCGGGAGGCTGCCTCTTCACGACGTAGGGGGGCTCGCCGGCTCGGCTTTCGCCGGCCGGCTGCGCCGGCTGAGACGCTGACTTCTGGGAGTGGCTGCGATCATCTCGGGCCCGATGCGCCGCCCAGTGTCCCTCGTCATCGTCGCCTTCCTGCTAACGGCGTGCGGCACGAATGTGCCGAATGCTGTCCCGTCGGCGACCCATCCGGTGAAGGCGACGCTGATCCTGGACTTCGTGCCGAATGCGGTGCATGCGGGGATCTACCGCGCGCTGGCGGCCGGCTACTACCGGCGGGCGGGGATCGAGCTGACGGTGATCACGCCGGGGGCGACGACCGACACGCTGGAGCTGATCAACGCGGGCAAGGCGGACTTCGGCCTTGCCGACGGGATCGACGTGGCGCAGCAGATCGCGCAGGGGCACGACGAGCGGGCGATCATGGCGATCGTGCAGCGCCCGCTCGGCGCGCCGATAGCGCTGGCGAGCGAGCATCTGCGCTCCCCTGCCGCGCTCGTCGGCAAGACGGTCGGGATCACCGGCGTGCCGTCGGATCTTGCGGTGCTCGACACGGTCGTGCGCGACGCCGGCGCCAACCCGGCGAAGGTCAGGACGGTGACGATCGGCTTCAACGGCGTGCCCTATCTCGAGGCGGGCAGGATCGCCGCGTTCACCGGCTACTGGCCGGACGACGGCGTGACGCTTGCGGTCGATGGCTACACGGTCACGGACTTCAAGCTCGATGAGTGGGGCGGCCCCGCCTACCCGGGCCTCGTCGCCTTCACGACGACCAAGCTGATCAGATCCGACCCGGCACTGGTGCGGGCGTTCGTTCGGGCGACCATCCACGGCTACGAGGACACGCTGCGCGACCCGGCGCGGAGCCTCCACGACCTGCTCGCCGCCAACCCTTCCATCGAGCCAAAGCTCGCGAGAGCCTCGCTGGCCGCCTACCTCCCCATCTTCGAGGCGGGGGGCGTGCCGTATGGCGAGCTGGTCCCAGCACGAGTCGAAGCGCTGTCGCGCTGGCTCGTCCGCAGCCACCTGATCGCGAAGGCGATCGGGTGGCGGCGCTTTGGCACCAACCAGTTCGTGCCGTGAACGTCGTTCTCGAGGCCTCCGGCCTCTCCAAGACGTACCGGGCGGAGCGTGGGTCGGAGGCGCTGCTTGCACTCGCCGACGTCTCGCTGGCGCTGGGCTCGGGTGAGTTCGTGTCGATCGTCGGACCGAGTGGCTGCGGGAAGTCGACGCTGCTGAAGATCCTGGCGGGATTGCTGCCTGCGAGCGGTGGTGAGGTCCTCCTCGTCGGTGCCAGGCCCGAGAAGTTGCTGGGGCACGTCGGTTACATGCCGCAGGGCGACCAGCTGATGCCGTGGCGGACGACGCTCGACAACGTGACGGTGGGGCTCGAGCTCGCTGGCATGCGGCGCCGTGAAGCGCGCGAGAGCGCTCGCCGAGAGCTCGACGCGTTTGGTCTGACCGGCTTCGAACGTCACTGGCCGAGTGCTCTCTCCGGCGGGATGCGCCAGCGTGCCGCGCTGCTGCGGACGTTCCTCGCGGGCCGCGAGATCCTGCTGCTCGACGAGCCGTTCGGAGCGCTCGACGCGATCACCCGCGAAGCGATGCGCGAATGGCTGCTCGAGGTCTGGGAGTCTCACCGCAAGACGATCCTGCTGGTTACCCACGATGTAGAGGAGGCGGTCTTCCTGTCAGATCGCGTCCAAGTGATGTCCGGCCGCCCGGGGCGCATCCGGGCCACGGTCGAGGTCCCGTTCCCCCGTCCGCGCACCCTCACACAAGCGAGTAGGCCGGACTTCATAGCGCTGAAGGAGCAGTTGCTGGCGCCACTTCGTGAAGAGCAGCGCGAACGACTCAGGGTGGCCGCCCAATGAAACTGATGCTCGGCGGTCGGCTCGAGCCGCGGGCCCCCCAGTCGCTGCACGCGCGATCGCTGCTGCGGCGGGTCGGCCCGCCGATCGCCTTCGGCGTGATCGTGCTCGCCCTCTGGCAGGCCTACGTCGCGCTGTCAGGGGTCCGCCAGCAGGTCGTGCCCTCGCCGCTGGAGGTGGCGCGGGCGCTCGTGCGCGACCGGGCGGTGATCGCGTCGGGTGCGGGGACGACGCTGGAGGAGATCCTGATCGGCTATGGCGTCGCGATCGTCGTCGGTGTCGCGCTGGCGCTGGCGCTGGCGAGCTCGCGCTTGGTCGAGCGCTCGGTCTACCCGTGGCTCGTCGTCTCGCAGCTGATCCCGATCCCGGCGATCGCGGTCGTCGTCGTGCTGTGGACCGGCTTCGACATCGTCCCGCACGTGATCGTGATCGCGCTCGTCAGCTTCTTCCCGGTCGCCGTCAACACGATCGACGGGCTGCGCTCGACCGACGCCGACCTGCTCGACTTGCTGGCAACGCTCGGCGCCGGGCGCTGGCGGCGGATGCGCCTCGCGCAGGCCCCCTCGGCGCTGCCGTTCCTGTTCTCCGGCCTGCGGGTCGCTGCCGCGCTCGCCGTGATCGGCGCCGTCATCGCGGAGTGGGTCGGCGCGACGAGCGGTCTCGGCAAGCTGATCCTCAGCTACGAGGACCAGACCGCCACGCCGGACGTGTTCGCCGTCGTCGTCGTGCTGGCGGTGATCGGCGTCGCCCTGTTCAGTGCTGTCGGCCTGCTGGAGCGCGTCGCGCTGCCGTGGTACCGGGTCGCCGGCGAGCAGGACGCCAGGCGCCGCTAGATGGTTGATTCCGTTTGTGGGTTAGTGGGTGTAGGGCGCGAGGTGGCGTCCTGGCTGGCCGATGAGCTGGTTGTGCCAGACGGCGGCGGCGAGGGCGAGGAGTCGCAGTGCGACGCGGGCTGCGAGTCCGGTGTGGGTTCGTCCGCCGTGGCGTTCCAGTGTGAGCTGGCCTTTGCGGGTCCAGAACACCGACTCGACCCATTGGCGCAGCGCGCCGAGCGATCCGAGCCTGGGTGTTTCGCCGCGGCGGTCTGGGCGCAGAAAGTTGGCGTCCAGGCCGGCGATGAACTGTTCGAACTGTTCGCTGGCGAAGCCTTTGTCGGCGAGCACGGTGTAGCCGGCGAGGTCGAGTCCTTCGAGCATTTGGCGCGCACCGTCGCGCTCACCGAGGTTGGCGGGGAACAGCTCGAAACGGATTGGCATGCCGTCCGGGGCGCACAGCAAGTACAGCCGAAAACCCCAGAAGTGACGGGAGTGCGCGGCGCAGTAGCCGTAGCTCGCGCTGCCGGCCAGCTCCGAGCGGCGGGTCGTCTCGCGCGACGTTCCGCACGGGACCGGTGTGCTGTCCAGCAGCCGCAGGTTGTCGCCAAACGACGGCGAGACCGCGGCGAGATGACCGATGCACGCGGCGATCTCTGGCGCGAGGCGCCGCACGCGCTTGTTGTAGCCGGACTGCTTGGGCAGATAGGGGAACAGGTGCCCGAGGCGGTAGCGCGCGAGGGCGAGGAACTGGCGGTCGTTGGGCAACCCCAGCAGCATCTGGGCGACCGCGAGCGCGATCGTCTCGCTGTCAGAGAGCTTCGGTGGATGCCCGGGACCGCTACGAGCCGGCAGGAAATCATCGATCTGCACGTAAAGTGCAATGACAAGGGCGTCAAGGGTGGCGAGCACGCGGCCTCCAAGGTCGACGTTGCGATATCAACGCCTCCCTTCGACGCCCTTCCTATGTCCCCTCGCCGGCAGCCACCCGCCCCGGCCAATACGGAATCAACCATCTAGGGCGCTAGCATCACCCCGGCGACCCGCCGACGTAGCTCAGCTGGTAGAGCACTTCACTCGTAATGAAGGGGTCCCCGGTTCGAGTCCGGGCGTCGGCTTGGGGGGGTTGGTGCAGTGCCGCTTCCCGACCGATGCGAGCACGCCGACGTTGGCGCCACCAGCGCGGCGCAGCAGGAAGCGCAGCACATCCGCCTCGTGGGGGACGCATGGCGCGGCTGACGCCGCGCCATGATCCGTTGCTGGCGTCACATGATTGGCGGCTCGTGCCCCTATGTCTATGGGAGCGCGCGTGTTCTTGGAGCGAGGCCGAGTTGGCATTGAGTAACGATGATGTGGAGCGTTTGTATCGCGAGCACGCGAGCGAGGTCTTGCGGTTCCTCGCGCGCCGGGTGCTCCTGGCGGACGTTGCTGTGGACTTGATGGCTGAGACGTTTGCGCAGGCCTACCGGGATCGCCAGCGTTTCCGTGGTGACAGTGACGAGGAGGCGGTCGCCTGGGTGTTTGGCATTGCGCGTCACTGCCTGTCCGGCTATTTGCGTCGTGGTGCGGCGGAGCGTCGGGCGTTGCGGCGGCTCGGTGTCGAGCGGCGTGCGCTGCACGACTTCGAGTACGACTGCATCGAGGAGCTCGCTGAACTACAAGCCCTAGTCCGGGAGGTGCGCGACGGATTTGACGAGCTGGACGGCGGGCAGCGCGACGCGCTTCGCCTACGGGTCGTTGAGGAACGCTCCTACGCGGATGTCGCTCGGGAGCTGGGCGTGACTGAGGAGGCCGCTCGCGCGCGCGTCAGTCGCGCCTTGCGCGCGCTCCGCGAGTCACGCGTGTTTAGCGATCAAAGGAGCGAGCTGGATCATGTCTGACACGAGCAGCGAGGCTGGGCTGCCAATCCTCGGCGAGATCGGTGCGGCACTGTACGCGGCGTCAGTTGCGGCCGATCACCGGCACGGCGCGCGAACGAGGGTGCGCCTGCGTGGCGGCGGGCGTTGGCTACGCCGACCACTCGTGATCGTGATCGTGCTGGTCGGTGCGTCCGGCAGTCTCGGTGGTCTCGCGCTGGCGGGAACGTTCAGCGGCGGGACGATCAGCCCTCAAGCCTGGATTGACGGGCAGCGCGTCGTGCCGGAGACGACTATGACACCCGACCAGACTGCGGACCTCGAGATCCTGCGGCGCCCGCGGGTCGCCTCAGACGCGCTACCAGCGGCCGACGTCGAGAACCTCACAAACAGCCCAGTCGCGGCGAACGGCCCGAACTTCGACCTTTCCAGGCAAGCCCAGGGATTCACCACCGGCGCGGCATATCTGATCCCCGGTAACGGCATGATCTGCTTCGTTGCCCAGGGGGGCGGGACATGCCAGCCCGATGCCATCGTCAACACCGGGCAGGTGCTCATGACGGGCGGCAGCGTCCAGGCTCCTGGCATGACGTCGGTCGCGGGAATCGTGCCCGACGGCGTAACCCAGGTCACGCTCAACATCGACGGCGGTGGCACCGTGATCACCCCCGTCCACGAAAACGTCTACATGACGAGCATCTCGGGCGGACTCGCATCAGTCACGTTCCAAGGCCCCAACGGACCAGTCACCGTCAACAACAACTAACGCTGCTGCTGGGCGCAGAACGCCTGCTTCGCCCGCCGTGTCGGTGCTTCGGCCGCCGCCTGGCAGCGCTGGCTGGAGCGCCATGTCCGTGCCCAAGGCGCCGCGCTTCTCAGGGAAGGTGCGCGACACTGCGTGTGGGTGATCGGAGGGCCGGAGTCCGCCATGGGTCACGCGCTCAGTCGTGATAGAACTCCTGTCGAGTGGCCATGAGTTCAACGGTAAGCTCGCGCTTGAGTCTGATCGCGCTATTGGCGTGCCTTGCGGCCGCCGTCGTTGTGCCATCTGTCGCACTCGCTGATGGCGGCCAGACGATTGCTACTGCAAGCCCCGTGACCTATGGCCAGCAGGAGTTTGGCAATACCGTCAACGGCGGCCAAGGTCAGCCCGGATGCGATAGCAGCACCGGCCACTCGTATCGGTCGTGGTGGGCGCTGAGCGTCACCGCTGGCGACATGGTTACGGTGGATTGGGGAACGCAGTCGACAACGATGTTCATGACCATTGTGCCGATTGGTACGACGGATTTCTCCCTCTTCGATGTTACTCCGGTCGTATCGCAGAACGTAAACGCGAACTACACGAATGAGGCCACGTACACGGTGCCGCAGGACGGTGTGTTGCCGTTTGAGTTCAAGTCCGATACTGGGTGCGGTAACCAGCCCGCACCGTACTATTTCACCGCCTCAGTCCTGCACGGAGTGGTGCTGTCACTCCCCACGCTGACGAAGCTCTCACAGGCCGGGACGATCACCGTGGGCGTGCACAATCCCGACGGCGCCCCGATCAACGATGCATCCCTCACAGTGACATTCGAGATCGAAGGGGCCAACCAAGACTCCTACACGGCGGTTGGCACCGCACCAGCCTCCAACGGTAGCGCCACTATTGCGTACACGATACCTGTCGCTTTGGCGGGGCATGGCGCGACGATCGCGGCCACCTCGAGCGGTGCTGCATATGTCGCCGGCTCCAGCCCCACCGAAAGCGTCGAGGTTCAGCATCCACCGTCGTGCATCGTGCCGGCCGTTAGCCGCGGTACTTCCCTCGCGACGGCTGAGTCGGACATCACTTCCGCTCACTGCAGTGTCGGCGTCGTCTCGCGCGCCCACAGCAAGACTGTGGCAAGTGGCGACGTGATCAAGCTCGGCCGAAAGCGGGACACCAAGCTCGCGAACGGCGCGAAGATATCGTTGGTGGTGTCCAGCGGGCCAGCGCGTAAGCGACATAGGCATTAGCGGGGACGAGCGGATTAAGCTGGGACCGCGGCGGCGAAGCCGCGCTTGTTTCAGATGGTCAAGTGAGCGCTCGAAGCGGTCTCGCTCGTTCGACGGCGCGGCTTCCAAACGATCTGACAGACCCGTGTCCCGAACCGTGTCCCGAACTGAGCAATTCTGACGTGATGTGAGAGCACTTGAGCGCATCTGAGAGCACCTGATAGAGCCAAGATGAGGTTTGCGTGTGAGACTCGTAATGAAGGGGTCCCCGGTTCGAGTCCGGGCGTCGGCTCTGGGCGGATGCGTCGCGCTCGCATGCCAGTGGCAGTGAGCCTATTCTGGGGGCGATGGCGCGATCTGGCCACTTGACGGCTCGCACGGCGCGTCACGGTACGCGGCGTCGGGTGTGGTGGCTGCTGGCGCTCGCGGCTTCCGTCGCGGTCGCGATGGGCGCTACGCCGGGCGGTGCCGTTGCCGGCGATTCTGGGGTTTGGAGCTCACCGATCACGATCGTGCCGTCGAGCGAACAGACGTCGGGCGCCTCGTTGTCGGTGTCAGCGGGCGGCAGCGCACTTGCGGCGTGGCTGAGCGGGCCGGTGCCTGCGGTCTACGCCGGTCCCTCGGTTGGACAGACGACCACGAGCTGCCCGGGCGGCCCGGCCGGCCAACGCGTTCCGAGCTGCGTAATGCCCGCGACCGGTCCGACGCTGTCCCCTCCCTACCGTGGGCGGAAGGTGGTGGCCGACCTCGGGACGGCGAGCGGTGGCCTTGGGGCTCCCGTCGTTCTCAACGACCACGGCGATTCCCAACCCGACACAGCCATCTCCGGCTCGGGCGTTGGCTACGTCGCGTGGGAGCAGTACCGAAGCGCAAGCGACATGATCAGCGTCGAGCGCGACGGTCGGTTCTCGCCTCCCCGCCAGTTTCTCCCCGCGGGCGCCCAGCTGGTCGCCCTCGAAGCCGCGCCTGCAGGTTCCGTTTTCGCGGCATGGCTCAGTAGCGCGGGACTTGCATACGCGCGTCTGAACGCCGCCGGCCAGCTCGACCAAGTGGTCATGCTGTCCAAGGACCTGGACGGCGCCGACTGGCCGCCTGTCTTTGCCGTCAACGATCGGGGAGCGCTTGCCGCCGCCTGGATCGACCTCGACGGCGTCAAGGACACGAATGGCGGTAGCCATCCCAGCCGGCTGCAGGTCGTGGTGTGTACACCCGCGGGTCGGTGCAAGGTCACCCCGTCGGTTCCGCTGTTTCCCGGCTGGCCCCACTACCTCGACATCGCCGTCGCGTTGACCGATGGCGGCACCGCCAGCGTGCTTGCGGACGACGGCGCAAACGGGGCGGGCGGCGTCCGGGCTGCGGTGAGCCGCGACGGCGGACCGTTTTCCGACGTGCAGCTGCTCGCCTCGCCTGCGAGCTACCCGGTCGCGCGGGCGGACGGCCCGGATCGCATAGTCGTCGTCATCGCGCGCGGATCGCCGGGCACGCGCTGGTTTGCCTACGCGGAGCTCACCGCGGGCGCCGATCGCTTCAGCGCTCCGCGGACGATCCCCAACGCCAACGGCCTCGCCTTTCCCGAGCCTGCCCTGGCCACCGATCCGGCGGGGGCTTCGTGGTCGGCTGGGCCGGCACACCTGCAGCCCCCGGGATCACTGCGGCGACCGAGACAGGGCAGCAGCTCAGCGGCGCGCAGCTTGTCATGCCGGTCGGGTTCACCGGCGCCGGCCCGGCGCCATCGATCGGCATCGACGGGCACGGAAACGCGCTCGCCCTCGCGACGAGATTCACCAGCAGCGGCCACTGGGTTGGCATGTTCGAGACGATACGCCGGGCGTGAGCCCGTGACAGCCACGACGGGCCTGAAGCGGGCAACGTTGGCGCATCGTGATGCTAAGATGCATTGATGGCTCGGGTGCGCACGACGCTCACGATCGACGACTCGGTGATGAGGGCCGTGAAGATCCGTGCTGCGCGTACGGGACGCGGTGACAGTGAGGTCATCGAAGACTCGTTGCGTCGCGATCTCGGACTCGATCTACTCGAACGGTTGTGGGAAAGTAGCTCGTTGTCAGAAGACGCCGCCATGCGGCTCGCGGTCGAGGCGCAGCACAAGACTCGCACCGCTCGCCGGTAGGCGTGCGCGCGGTTCTCGACGTAAACGTCGTAGTTTCGGGACTGCTCTCGCATCACGGAGCGCCGGCCGCTGTTCTGCGCGCGCTCGACAACGGAGAGTTCGATGCGCTTGCCTCGCCAAAGCTGCTTGCCGAGCTCACACGTGCTCTCGCTTATCCAAAGCTCCGACGTCACATCCCGGCGAACGATGCCGAAGCGATCCTCCAGTGGTTTGCCGGCGCTGTCGCGATCGTTCCCGACCCCGACGCGACGCCACCGGTTCGCTCCGAAGACGCTGAGGACGACTACCTCATCGCGCTCGCAGCCACGCATCGCGCAGCGCTCGTGTCCGGCGACAAGCACCTCCTTGCCCTCGAGGCCAAGATCCCCGTCTTCACGCCACGTGCGTTTCTTTCGTCGCTGCACGCTCGGTGACCTCGGCGCCGGTGAGAACCGTGTCCCGAACTGTGTCCCGAACTGAGCAACTCTGAGGTGATCTGAGAGCACTTGAGAACACTTGAGATCACGTGATAGGGCCAGGATGAGGTTGGCGTGACTCGTAATGAAGGGGTCCCCGGTTCGAGTCCGGGCGTCGGCTTGGGGAGGGGACTGAGCCGTGACTCGTCCAAGACGGGTCGCGCCCCCTCGAAGGCTTGTTTCGCGCAATAGTTTGGCAGTGACTTGGGGTCGGCCAGGACTCTATGATCGGGGCGACGCGATGAGTGGCACGGACGGACCGCAGAGCGTGTTATCGCCAGCTTTTGGCGGGCCTGGTGATCGGGCGTCGTGGACGGCGAGCGGGAAGGACGTGGTCACGACTGCGCTCGGTTCGAGCCGGCTCTGGGCGACGGTCGGGCAGGGGATCGTGAACGAGGTTTACTGGCCGGATACGGGCTCGCCTCGGATCCGTGATCTCGGTTTCATCGTCGCCGACGACAAGGGTTGGTGGGTCGAAGTAAAGCTGGGCAAGTACCTGGTTGTGACGCGCGAGGCGTATCTGCCGCCGGCGAAGGTGGTGCACACGGTTGTGCGCGAGGGGAAGGACTGCGAGCTTTCGCTCGAGTTCTTACCCGATCCGGATCGTGATGTTCTGCTTGTCCGCTACGCGCTTGCAGGGGAGGGGCTCAGGCTGTACCCGCTGCTTGCTTCGCACCTGACACAAGATGGCTGGCACAACGACGCCTGGGTCGATCGGGGGCTGTTCGCCGCTGCCGGTAAGGATGCGCTCTGCCTGCTCGGCGAGCCGGGCTTCCGTCGGATGAGCGTCGGCTATTTCGGTCACTCCGACGGCTGGCAGGACTTCAACAAGCACGGCCGGATGACATGGGAGTTCGGTGAGGCGGAGGACGGGAACGTCACCCTGATGGGAGAGCTGGAAGGCAGTGGCGGTGTGCTCGCGCTCGCGTTCGCGCACTCACGCGAAGATGCTCGCGCACCGGCGGAGAGAAGCGTCACTGAGGGCTACGGCTCGATCCGCGAGTGTTTCCTCGCGGGCTGGGAGGCTTGGCACGACGGTTTGAGTATGAGCCGGCCGCGTCGGACGGCGGACGAGCTGTGGGAGATGGCGGAGCGCTCGGCGATGGTGCTCAAAGTGCACGCGGACCGTACCTATCCGGGCGCCACGGTCGCGAGCCTGTCGATCCCCTGGGGGGAGACCAATAACGATCCGTATCACTTCGTCTGGCCGCGCGACGCGGTCGAGACAGGCTTCGGCCTGCTCGCGATCGGCGAGTTTGACAGCGCGCGCCAGCTTCTCGACTACCTCGCCAAGAAACAGCTGCCAGACGGGCACTGGCATCAGAACTTTCACCCCACTGGTCAACCCCGCTGGACGGCGCTTCAGCTCGACGAGGTCGGCTTGCCGATCCTGTTGGCGGCGAAACTGCGCGAGCTTGACGAGCTCGGGAGCCTCGACGTGACCAGGATGGTCAAGCGAGCGGCCGAGTTCATCGAGGAGCACGGGCCCGCCAGTCCCCAGGATCGCTGGGAGGAGAACGATGGTCTGAGTCCTTTCACGCTCGCCGTCGAGATTGCCGCGCTGGTCGCCGCGACCTCCTGGCTGGACACCAGTGCACGTAAGCGCGTTCTCGCTAAAGCCCGCTCCTGGAACGAGCAGATCGAGGAGTGGACCTACGTCCAGAAGACGAGGCTGACGGACAAGTACGGCGTGGACGGCTACTACATTCGCATTGCTCCGTCTGTCCGTGTCAAGCATGGCTCGCTCACGATCGCCAACGGCGGCGGGACGTGGTGCGCGGAAGAGATCGTCGCGCTCGACTTCCTCTATCTGGCCCGGCTCGGTCTGCGCGAGGTGGACGACGAGCGAATCCAGAACACGCTGAAGGTGGTCGACGGCGAATTGAAGGTCGTGACGCCGCGCGGCGTCGCCTACCACCGCTTCCAGCACGACGGCTACGGCGAGCAGACGAGCGGCGCTCCCTACAGCGGTAGCGGTATCGGTCGCGCCTGGCCGCTGCTTGCCGGCGAGCGCGGTCACGCCGCGCTGTTGTGCGGAGGCGACCGCACGCCCTACCTCGAGGCGATGGTGCGCATGAGCGGTCCGGGTGGTCTGATCCCCGAACAGGTCTGGGACGACAATCCTCCGTCCCATACTCCGCCCCATCGGCCGGGAGGACCGACGGGAAGCGCGATGCCCCTCGTCTGGGCGCACTCCGAGTTCCTCAAGCTCCTGCTCGCCCCCGACCAGCGCCCGCTCGAGCTGCTCGAGATCGTCACCCAAACCCTGGTGAACCCTTCGACCCCGATCCCACCAGGCTAAGAAGGTCTTTCAAAAAGAAGGGTTATGACGACTTGATCTCGAATCTGTCGGTGGTGTTGTCGACGATTGGAGGTCATGGGGGTGCCGTCACGGTTTGAGATAAGCGACGAGCTGTGGGCAGAGGTTGAGCCTCTGATTCCGGTTCGTCCTCGTCGTCGTCGCTATCCGGGCCGCAGGTCGGTCCCTGATCGCCTCGCGCTCAACGGGATCCTGCACGTGCTGCACACCGGGATCGCCTGGGAGGACCTGCCCCAGGAGTACGGGTATGGGTCGGGGGTCACGTGCTGGCGGCGGCTACGGGACTGGCAGGCCGCTGGCGTGTGGGACGCGCTGCACCAGGCGCTGCTGGTCAAACTGAACGCGGCCGGTGTAATCAACTGGTCGCGCGCGGCGGTCGACGGCAGCCATGTTCGTGCTCTTTTGGGGGGCTCCTGACGGGGCCATCCCCGGTAGATAGTGGGCGAACAGGCTCAAAGCACCACCTCCTAGTTGACGCCAGCGGCATCCCGCTCGCCGTTGCGCTGACCGGCGGGCAGCGCAACGACGTCACCCAGCTGATCCCGCTACTTGATGATCTGGCTGCCCGGCCGGTCGCCGGCAAGCCGGGCCGACCGCGCCATAAGCCCGACCAGGTGCTGGCCGACCGTGGCTATGACCATGACAAGTACCGCAGGCTGCTCTGGGCGCGCGGGATCAAGCCGGTGATCGCCCGTCGTGGCCAGGAACACGGCTCAGGACTCGGAAGGCAGCGCTGGGTCGTAGAGCGCGGGTTCGCTCACCTACACAACTTCCGGCGCCTGCGAATCCGCTACAAACGCCACGACGAGATCCACGAAGGACTACTCGTGCTCGCCTGCTCAATCCTCTGCTGGCGACGCCTCCAAACCTCATTTTGAAAGACCTTCTAAGCCATGGTTCCCAGGCCAAGAGACACCGACGAGCGCGAGTCAACGCCGCGCCGCGACGATCGCCCCCAACAAACTTGTGAGTGCCCGCCAACGGTAGCGGGCACTTCGGATCCGATCGCGACCGGGAACCCTGAGTCAGTCAACTGTCAACGTGCGCACTCCCGACACTCCCACTCCCGACATTCCCCGAGGTTGTCCGGAAGCTCGTAGAACTTTGATTGGCGGTCCTCCCGCCTCGTCCGTTCGCGTTGCGAGCGTGACAGGCGCCAACCAAGTCCGCGAGGACAGGAGGAACCGCCATGAAGAAGGT
>JBEKXB010000012.1:0-84974 GCA_049512455.1 Solirubrobacteraceae bacterium
GAGTTGAATCAGTGCGGGTTGTCCCCGATAACCTGACGGTCATCGGGGACTGAGGGCTGTTTGGCATCCTCGCCCAGTTGGCATCACTGGGTTGTGACATCTTCGGCTTCCGTCGGTGTCCGAGCACCGGAATCGCCTAGTTGCACGAGCACGCCGAGTTTGACAAGACGATTGAATTCGTCGTCCGTCATCTCGGCGAACATCTCAACGATCGGCTGCCAGTTCTCCAGATCGGCGTCGCCTGCCATGGCTTCGCGATAGAACACGTACACATTGCGCACGGGACGGGGCGGATGACCGAACTCGGTGTGAGCGCTATCGGCAACCACCTCTATCACCGCCCGGACGTAGGGTGCTTCGGGCAGTGGGCCGTAGTATGCCCACCAACTGTTGCGGCCGATTTGAGCGACGAGGTCGCTGTTGTGAGTATCGGCTGAAGCCACTTGCCATCTCCTTTGGATCTGTTTGGAGCTCAACGCGCCGTAGTGGCTTGACCACCAAGGGCGCGAGCAAGCCCGAAACAAGGAGCGACAAGATCTACACAATATGCTCTAAAACAGTGTTTATGTCAAGAGTGTCACCGGTGAACGCACAGAGAAGGTACGCGTTGCCCCACGGAGGAGCGTCGATTGTCCACCAACCATCGAATGTGTCGTAGGTGGGTTCAAAGCGCGTAGTGCGAACGCGACGGGTGTAGCCACGTAGGTGCGTGCTTGGAGGATTGCCAGTCTGCACCTCGAGCACGAGACGGTCGATCCGTCGGTCGACAATGAACTTGGCAGTCGGCCACGTTTGACACTGCTTCTTGACGGTGGCTGTGAAGCGGATCCTTCGCCCGGCGTCTACGCCAGCGCCGATACCGGCGATGCATGTTTCGGCGCCGTCCCAATTGATGAGGTGCGCTAATGCATCAGGGCGGCGGTCTCCAAGGAGCGGGTCGCCCTCCGGTTCGCCCTGGTGATAGACATCTGGGCGGCTGTCCGGCGGGAACGGGAGCGGCAAGAACTGGGGTCCTGGTGCGAGCAGCGTAACGACGTAGGTGATCGTTTCGGTTGCGTCCGCCGCCAGCGTGTCTTGCGTGAACGTGACGTGCACTTCGTCGATGTTGAGTGGCGACCGGTTCGGGCCCGCTCGACCGCTCGGATCTAGCTGCAGCAAGCCGAGAAGTACGCGAGCCGTTACGGCTCGGTTCATCCACTGGTCGCCGAGACCGTGCTTGGGCTGCACCATTCCCCGCCGATGGGTCAGAGTCGTGCCGGGCTCCTCTTGGTTGAAGTACAGAGCAGCTGCCTGCTTCATCTTGGCCGCGCCCTTGGTCGTGTACGCCATGGCTGAGATGACGTCCTTGATGTCGGCGGCGAGAAGCGACGGACCCCGATCGCCGCGCGCGGCGTAGCGTGGGAGGGCGAGCAGGTGGCGAGCACCAGCCACCGCCTTTTCGTCGAGCGCGTACTTCCGGGCTATCGCGTACAGGTCGCTGAGGAGCTCCTCAAAGGCCAACACAACCGAAAAGCCTAACGGCGCGTTCGGCCGTGATGCGTGTTCAGACGGCCCGAGGAGTACCCCATGGGGGACACATATTCGTAGCGAGTGCGTTGCGTGTGACCCCTTTTTTCGGCCGCGGGACGGCTCTACGCTCGTCGCTCCGTAGGTGGCTTTGTGCCAGAGACGAGTTGAAAGCGAGGTTGATGTGAAAGGTCCAGAGCTAGCGGCACAAGAGATCGCGGCTGCACTATCGGGTTCGGTAGCACGGATGGAAGCGGTCGGACTCGATCATGCCGCTGCGCTGAACCACGTCGCGCGCGAGAACAACGTCCCGCTGGAGCGGCTGGTCTGGCTCCTTGACGCGTATCCGGTGCCTGATGCAGTCGAGGTGGGGGCGTGATGGAGCTGCTTCCTCAGCGCTACAGGTACGAGCTGGAGCTGTCGGGTGTTGACCGTCGCACCGCCAGGTCTATTGCACGGGCTCGCTCGGCTGCTCTGGCGCGCATCGACGCGTTGGAGGCAATTGAGATACGAGCTCAGCAGGCGATCGGCGCGGTCACGCAGGTGTCGATGCTCGAGATGTCCAGGCTTGGCCCGGTCGCGGCCGCGCTGACCGCGCAGGCGCCGGACATGGCGCCTCTGATCTTGAGCAAGCTCATGACGGGCTCAGCGGCGATGGACCGGCGCATCGGCGCGTTGGACAGGCGGTTGGGATGAACGACGACCTTGAATCAGGCGTGGTCTATGTCGGCATGCTGGTCATCTTCCTGCTGGTGGCCGGGGTGATCGTTGCTCTCCTCGGCGTCGTGGCGGTGATCGCCGGCCTGTGCTTCGGGGTAGGGGCCCTCTATCGGTACTGGGAGCGGCGGACGCTGGTACAGCGTGAGTTCGCCCGCATCGAGCGCGAGGCACTCAGCGCTGCGGGCGACATTCACGACATCGCCCGCGAAACCGAACGGCAGATGCGCGAGCTAGTCGACGCCAGCGTTATCGACGGCACCGCTACCGAGATCGAGCGGCGATGAACCGCCTCGTCGACGTCTGTGTCGCCGTCATCGCGGCGGCCGCCCTTATCGCCATTGCCGCTCGACCGATTGTGCGCGTGCTCGACGCCGCCGCGCCGATCGCCGTAGTCGTGGCCGCGGTCGTCATCGCGATACGAGTCACATGGTGGTACACGCGCCAGTAGGCGGTTGTGCGAATCGCCAAAGCGTTCCCAAACACGCGGGCGCAAGAACCGTGAGAAGTGACATGTTTGTTCGGTTTATTTTCGCCCAGACTAGAAGAGCAATAACGGAGGCAATGCCATGTAACAAGAAAGGAGGGACCCATATTATGAGTCGAACAATCAAGGTAAATGCAGTACGCAGGGAGATGGCCGACCCCGACCAGGTGGCGTTGGCGCTCTGGCTGATCGCGAAGTCCCGGCTGCGGGAGCGGCGAGAGCGCGAGGCTCGGGAGCGGGCGGCCCGTCTCGCTCGTGCGGAGAAGCGGCCGTGAATGAGGCGGTCGTGCCGGCGTTGGTCGCGGCCACCGGAGGCCCGGCCCTGCTAGGAGGGATCTTCTATCACGAGCGACGCGGCCGCGAGGCGATGCGGGCCAGCCGGGTGCGACTAGCTGTTCGCTTCCCTACTGGACTTGACGCCGGTCGTGCTCAAGCCGCGCTGGGCGCGTTGTCCGGTTTGCCGGTTGCTTCGGAGATCGTGCTCGAGCTAGCGGCCGACGAGCGCGGCATCACGCACGCGGTCATGGTTCCCAAGCACGAGCTGGGTAGCGTCCGCGCGGCCATGACCGGCGCCCTGGGAAGCGTGCGCTTGAGCGAGGCCGAAGGCTTGAGCGGTCACGCCACCCGGGGGCTGCGGCTGTTCGTGCCGCCAATGACGGTTCTGCGCACGAGCGAACTTGAGGCCGGCGCGGCCTCCTTGTTGGCCGGGCTCAGTGGGCTGCGACGTGGGGAGCGCGTCGTGGTGCGCTGGGCTTTGGCGGCTCGACGGGCGCCGCAGCCGGCTACGCCCGCCACTCACTCGCGCGCACCGCGCGCAGAGAATCGGTCGTGGGCGCAGAAGATCGCTGGCCCGGGCTTCGCCGCGCGGGGATCGGTGTTGGTTGAGGCCGCCAGCACCGCCCGGGCTCGCACCCTTATTGAGATCGTGGCCGGGGTCTATCGCAGCCGTCGGGGTGCGCTCGGCGGGCTGCGTCAAACCGTGGAGGCACGTGGTCGCAGCTTCAGCGCGATGCCGGCGGTGGGGCGCCGGGATGGTTGGTTGAGCGCTGGCGAGTTGCTCGCTCTGGTCGCCTGGCCGCTTGGCGAGAGCGTGCCCGCCAGCGTCGGGCTCGGAGCGGCCCGCGAGCTGCACGTGGGAGCCGATGTCGCCAGGGAGGGTCGGCGGATCATGCTGGCCCGCGATGGCGGCGGCGAGCGGCAGGTGGCACTGACCGCGGAGGCGGCCAAGCACGGCTTGGCTGTGATTGGCCCGACCGGCTCCGGGAAGTCGGAGGTGCTCGCCAGAGGCGCCCTTGACGACATCGCCCACGGCTTTGGCGGCTTCGTGCTCTGCCCGAAAGGCGGCGACCTGACGGCGAGCATCATCGAGCGCGTCGCCCCGGCGGATGCCCCAAGAATCGTCGTCATCGATCCGGCCGCGGGCGATCCCCCTATCGGCGTCAACGTGCTCGGCGTTGGTGATCGCGATCTTGCCGCTGAGCTCCTGTCGGGAGTGATCCGTCAGGCGACGCCCGAGACCGGGATTCGCACCCACCTCTTCCTGCAGCTCGGCCTCCGCACGCTGAGCGAGGTGCCTGGGGCGAATCTGCTCGATCTGGGTCGTCTGTTCTCCGACCGAAGCTTCCGCGTGGAAGCCGTGTCGCGCCTGTCTGACGCGGTCTTGCTGGACCAGTGGCGGGCGTTCGAGGCGTTGTCACCGGCGGCGCAGGTCGAGGTGGTGCAGGCCCCCATGGCGCGCGTGATGATGGTGCTGTCGCGCCCCAGTGTCCGCGGTCTGTTGGCTAACCCAGACCCGCGACTGAATGTCAGCCAGCTGCTTGAGAACAAGGGCTGGCTACTGGCCAGCATCTCACCAGGCACGCTTGGCGAAGCCGGCGCAAGAATCGTCGCGGCGTCGCTGCTGTTCCTGATCTGGTCTGCCATGGAGTCGCGAGTGACCCGGCCGACCGCCGAGCGCCACCCGATCTTCGTCACGATCGACGAGCTGGCGTCGGTGGCAGACATCGGGTTCGCCCTGCCGCTGATGTTCGAGCGGTTGCGCGGCCTTGGCGGTGGTCTGTCGGTTGGCGTCCAAACCCTGGGACGAATCCCAGACGAGGTGAGGAGCGCCCTCTTGGGGAACGTCGCCTCACTGGTGAGCTTTCGCGCCTCGGCCGATGAGTCGTTGCGGTTGAGCAAGGAACTCCCCGGTCTGGGCGCCCGCGACGTCCAGTCGCTCGGCCGCTTCGAGGTAGCCGGCCGCGTCGGCACCGGTCTCGGCAGCGCCGTCACCGTCGTCACCGGCCGCACCGAGCCGCTGCCACCAGCCACCGGCCAAGGCGCCCGCATCAGGTCGCTGTCGGCCCAGCGCTATGGCTCGCGCCGCCCGAATGACATTGCGCCAGCAGACATCGAAGAGGCCGCGCTCGGCCGTGGTGGGAGGGAGGGGTGACGCGACCAATGGTGCGACCAGTCGCGTCGAGTCAGATCGGCCAATCTCCCCGCGCCCGCGGTGTTTCCGCAGGCGTAACGACCGGGACAGATGTACCCCCATCGGTATCTCCATCTCCTCGGATCTCCACTCCCCGCTTCCATCAGATCACGTCCAGTCTCTCCGACCAAGACCTGGCTGTCGCGCTGTTCCTGGCCGACGTCCGTCTAGCGACCGGACATCAGCTCGCGAGGCGCTTCTGGTCGGCTCAGCAACCAACCGACGGGCGGTCGCGCGCTGCCCGACGGGCGCTGGCTCGACTGGAGCGCTGGCGCGTGATCGAGCGCCAGCTGCACCGGCGTGGCGGCGTGCGTGGCGGGTCAAGCTCGATCGTCTACGGACTCGGGCGCAGCGGCCATCGCCTACTCGTGACGCAGGGGTTTGAGCCGCGCCGACTACATCAGCTGGGCGAGCGCTACATCGACCATGCCGTGGCGGTCACCGAGATCGTCGTGCAGCTGGCCGAGGCGGACCGCCGCGGTGAGCTGGAGCTCGTCGGCGTACTGGAAACCGAGCCGCAGTGCTGGCGCGGGTTCGTCTCCGGCTACGGCACGCCGGTAACACTCAAACCGGATCTAGGCGTGACCGTCGGTGCCGGGCGCGTCCACACCGACTCCTGGTGGCTAGAGATCGACCGGGCGACCGAGTCAGCGGCCGCCATCGCTCGCAAGGCCAAGCGCTACCTCGCCTACATGCACTCAGGGACCGAGCAGCGCCGCCGCCACGTCTTCCCGCGAGTGGCCTTTGCGGTACCGAACCAGCGCCGAGCCGACCAGATCATCGCCGCGCTCGCTCGGCTAACCGACGTTCCCGAGCGGCTGTTCTCGGTGTGGCTGTTTGAGGAGACGGTGGCTCGCCTGGCGGCGGAGGCCCAAGCGTGAGGCAGGTAGCTCTGTATCGCGACGACAGTGAGCGCTGGGGGCTGGCCCACGGCGACGCGCTCCGTCTGCTCACTTGGTTGCCAGCGCGGAGCGTTGACGCCGTTCTAACTGACCCGCCATATGCGCTCGGGTTCCGTGGCGAGACCTGGGACCAGCCCGGAGACTCCCAGCTAGTGAGCCCGGCTCAAGCGTTCCAAGCCTGGACGCAAGAATGGGCGAGCGCCGCCTGGCGCGTGCTGAAGCCTGGCGGATACCTCGCTGCTTTTGGGGCGCCGCGGACCTCTCATCGGCTCATTGCCGGGGTCGAGGACGCTGGTTTCGAGATCCGCGACCTGCTCGTCTGGCTGTTCGGTAGTGGTGTGCCGAAGTCCAGGCGGCTGCCCGGCGGTGCTGGAACAGCGCTCAAACCGGCGTACGAGCCGATCCTGCTGGCCCGCAAACCGCCCGGCGGAACGTTTGTCGGCACACGCGAGCGTTGGGGCACCGGAGCGCTGGAGATCGAAGCCGCAAGCGTGATCGGACCGGGCGAGCCCAGCCGCTGGCCGCCCAACGTCGTGCTCTCCCACGCCTCCAGCTGCACCGCCCGGCGTTGCACCACTGACTGCCCTGCCGCCTTGCTTGATCGAGCCCGTCCGGACGTGCGACCCAGCCGCTTCCTCTACTGCGCGAAGACCTCGACCGTCGAGCGCGAGGTCGGTTGCGAGCGGCTACCGGCGCGCAGTCACGAAATCTTCAGCAAGGGACGCCGCCCAGAGCGGCGGAGGCACAACATCCACCCGACTGTCAAGCCGATCGAGCTGATGTCCTGGCTGGTGCGCCTGGCTTGCCCCGAGGGCGGTGTCGTGCTCGACCCCTTCGCCGGGAGCGGCTCAACCGGTATTGCCGCTGTCCGTGAGGGTCGCGGCTTCTTCGGTATCGAACGCGAGCACGACTACATCGAGATCGCTACCGCGCGCCTTGCTTACTGGTCCCACCGAGAGCTACCGTCGGCGTCCGTGGATGGCCGACCGGTCGGCGGAAGGAGTCCGCTCTTTCTGCCGACCGACCAAGCCATCCACCGACCGAAGGAGGTCATGTCATGACCAGAGCTCAGGAGATCCGCGAACGAGCGGACGCCTTGATGGCCGAGGGAAAACCCCGACCGGAGGCGTTCGCCCAAGTGGCTGAGGAGTTCTCGGTGAAGCTCAACTCCGTGCGCGGCGCCTACTACGCCGTGGCGCGGGAGACCGCAGGCGCTACCCGCTCGCGTAGGCGCGAGACGACGCCGGAGGATGCGCTTGCAGACGCGCGCGCGACCCTGGAGCGGGCGATCGAGAGCATCGATCGCGAGGTCCAGGCGGCCAAGGTGCGCGCCGAGGAGGCCAAGGCTGAGTACGAGAGCCAGAAGGCCTCGGCGGCTGAGCGCAAAGCGGCAATCAGCGAGCGCTTGGAGGCGCTCAAGTGAGCCGAGCGGATCGATCTGGGCCTCGTGCCTGGATCGATCCGCGCTTCACTAAAACACGTTGCTTAATCTCCCAGTTAACGGGAAAATGGTTAAGCCTATCGGGTTAACAGAAAGGAGGAAGATGCCAACAGATACGACAACACAGTCGGTCAAGCAGCCTGTCATGGTCGCGTCGCGAGCTCGCCGCGAAGTAGACGGAGTGGCGGTAGCGGAAGAGCCAGCGACCGCCTTTGCGTACTTGCGCGTGTCTAGCGCCGGCCAGGTCAACAAGGGCACCGATCCGGAGGGCTACAGCATCCCCGGTCAACGCGAAGCCGTGCAGGCCAAGGCTCGCAGTCTCGGTGTGGCTGAGCCGATGGAATACGTCGAGTACGGCGTCAGCGGGCGCACCACACACCGTCCAGCCTTGCAGCAGATGCTGGCTGACCTGAAGGAACTCCGGCCCACCTACGTCATCATCTATGACCTCTCGCGACTCGCCCGCAATCGACTGGACGACGCGAGCCTTCTGCTCAAGATCGAGGCGAGCGGGGCCAAGCTCGTGTCGGTGCTGGAGAACATCGACAGCACGCCAGCTGGTCGCCTGACCCACGGGGTCCTGGCGGCTGTCAACGAGTTCCGGTCAGCCGGTGATGCCGAGAAGGTCATGATGGGGTTGCGACGCAAGCACGCCACCGGCGGCACCGTTGGCAAAGCGCCCATCGGATACCTCAACACCATTCTCCGGGTCGACGGGCGCGAGATCCGCACCGTTGAAGTCGACCCGGAGCGAGCGCCGCTGGTCAAGTTTGCGTTCGAGGCCTACGCCACAGGCATCTACTCGCTAGGCGCGATCCGCGACCTCTTGGATGAAGCCGGTTTGCGGACACCTACAACGCCGAAGCGGCCGGCGCGAGCGCTGGTCCGCAGTGCCGTGGCCCGCATGCTCAAGGACGACTACTACCGCGGGATCGTCACGTTCGAAGGAGCGAAGAACACCGGTACGCACGATCCACTCATTTCGGATGGACTCTTCGAGCAGGTGCAGCTGGTTCTGCGGGCGCACAGGCTCTCTGGCGAGCGAACCCAAAAGCACGAGCACTACCTGAAGGGCTCCCTCTACTGCTCGTGCGGCGGCCGGCTGGTCTTCAGCCGTATCCGCGGTCATGGCGGGATCTATCACTACTTTGATTGCCCGGCGCGCCGCGCGAGGGGCACAGACTGTCGTGGTCGCTACATGCCGGTCGCCGCGATCGAGGCCCTAGTCGAGCGCTACTACCGGGAACACGAGCTGCTCACAAGCACCGAGCGCGCCGACGTTCGCCGGGCAGTGCAGAGCTTTGCTGGGATCAAGCTCGAAATCGCCCAACAAGAGAACGATCGGGCGCAGCTGAGACTGGCGCAGCTCAAGAACGAGCAGCAGCGCCTCCTACAGCTGCACTATCGCGGGCTCGTCGACGAAGACGTGCTCGCAGCCGAGCAAGCTCGCATCGAGCACGAGCGGGCTCAGGCTCGAAAGTGGGCCGAAGCATCTGCGCACGACGCCAAGGAGATCCACGAGGCACTCGAGGAAGCCTTGACAGTGCTTAGGCACGCGCGGAGTGCCTACGACAAAGCGAGCCCAACGGCCCGACGGATACTCAACCAAGCCCTCTTCACGCGCATCCACGTCATCGATGAAGACATCACCGGAGTGGAGCACGCCCCGTGGCTGGCCGCAGCTAAGGCTGTCGCGGCGAACCCCGGGATCGGCCGGGCGTACGCGGCCGCGCAAGCCGTCGAAGGGCCCCGCAAAGACCTAGGCCCCGAATTTCTTCAGGGCCTAGGTTCAAACATCGTCAAGATGGTGCGGATGAGAGGACTCGAACCTCCACAGAGTTACCTCCACACGGACCTGAACCGTGCGCGTCTACCAGTTCCGCCACATCCGCAGGCAGGTGCCGAGGTTAGCGTAAGCCCCGCATGTGGCGGTGCGTGGGGCCTTTGGTAGCCTCAGGCGGCACCCCTCTCGCCGCTATCGTCTAGGGGACTAGGACGCCGCCCTCTCACGGCGGTAACCCGGGTTCGAATCCCGGTAGCGGTATTGCGAGATTGGCAGGGACGCTGCACCTCGCGGGCAGGAGCCAAAGGTCAGGAGGTGGCCCACTCGCCGGTTGTCTGCGAGCGCCGCTGCACGGATGCGCTTCTCCTCGTGCGACTGAGCTACTCGGGACGGGACGGCGCGCGATCGAGCTTCGCGCCAAGCCCCGCAGCCGCGCGAGCTGGGCGGGCCGGGCGTTCGGGTGGCCCGAGCCGGCGGCTGCGGTATGGAGCGACCCACCGCACGGCGGCGAGCTCGATGCATACGGCCGTCGCTGTCAGCAGGGCGCCGGCGAACACATCGAGCAGGAAGTGGTTGCCGGTCGAGAGGACGACGACCGCGGTCATGAACGGGTAGGCGATCGCGAAGCCGCGAACGAGCCGATTCGAGAACAAGCGCCAAACGACGAGGCTGCACCAGGTGGCCCAGGCGATGTGGAGCGAGGGCATCGCCGCGTACTGGTTGGCTGCCGAGGCCAGCCCACCCTGGTGGAAGTCGCCGACGGCCCCGGTCAGCGCGATGATGTCGCGGAAGCCGTCGGAGGTGAGCATCCGCGGCGGCGCGACAGGGTAGAGCCAGAAGATCAGCAGCCCGATCACGTTGATCAGCACGAGCTGTGT
This sequence comes from Solirubrobacteraceae bacterium, assembly GCA_049512455.1. Taxonomy (GTDB): domain Bacteria; phylum Actinomycetota; class Thermoleophilia; order Solirubrobacterales; family Solirubrobacteraceae; genus Palsa-513. Next base: position 10,185 of record JBEKXB010000012.1, read on the forward strand.
GCGCAGCGGCCGGTACAGCCGCGGCTTGCGCCACCACATCCAGGCGAGCAGCCCGAAAGTGATGAAGAAGTGCGCTGAGACGTAGTAGTAGGAGAGCACCAGCCCGACGGTGGCGTGTGCGGCGACCCAGCGATCGAGCGACAGCTCGGGCGCGAGGTTGAGTGAGCGCTCGAGCGCGAGCACCGCTGCCGCGTTGTGCAGAGCGACGATGCGTCGCAGCGGGGCGAGGTTGTTGATCTGGTCGTAGAGCCACAGCAACCAGAGCGTGACAAGCACTTCGACCCACACCGGGGTGCGGCCGTGGGCCCCGGTCAGCAGGCGCACCAGGCGGCTGCGCTCGCGTAGCGTGGCTCGTTCCGTCGTCGGCTCGCCGGCAGGCTCCGCTGACTTGGCGGACGCGTCTTGCCGGGCTGTCTGCGCTGTGGATGCCATTGTGTTGCCTGCCGAGGTGTTCTGGCCTCCCCGGGCCCCACACCGGCGGCTTGACCCGTGACCACGGATCGTCGTGCACCCCTCAATCTAGAGGTCCGGCGCGACGGGTGCTTCAGTGGACCCACCCGGCCTGGCTAATAGGCTTCCCGGCGTGCTCGCCTCGATCCCGAGTCCGTCAGCCAACGGTTTCCACATCGGCCCGTTGTTCATCCACGCGTACGGGCTTGCCTACGTCGTGGCGGTCATCGCCGCGATCTACATTGGGCGACGGCGCTGGCGGGGGCTCGGCGGTGACGGGGACCTCGTCTACGACGTGGCGCTGTGGGCCTTCCCGGCCGGGGTGATCGGCGGCCGGCTGTACTTCCTCGCGACCAGCTGGAACGAGGTGCCGCCGCACTGGTGGGGCCCGTTCGCGATCTGGGACGGCGGTCTCGGGATCTGGGGCGGCATCACGCTCGGAACGCTCGTCGGATTGTGGGTGCTGCACCGGCGCGGAGCGAACATCCCGCTGTTCATGGATGCCTGCGCACCGGCGCTGCTGGTCGCGCAGGCGATCGGCCGGACCGGCAACTACTTCAACCAGGAGCTGTTCGGTGCACCGACCTCGCTGCCGTGGGGGCTGCAGATCTCCTACGCGCACCGGCCGCTCGCGTACGCCACCTACACGACCTTCCAGCCGATGTTCCTCTACGAGATGATCTTCAACGTGCTCCTCGCCGCGTTCCTGGTGTGGCTGGGGCACAGGCGCAAGATCCATGCGCCGGGCCTGTTCGCGCTCTACGTCGCCGGCTACAGCGGCTTTCGCATCTGGGCCGAGACGCTGCGTATCGACCCGTCGAAGTACCTCTTCGGCCTCCGCCTGAACCTGTACGTGGCGTCGGTGATCTGCCTGATCGGGCTCGCCTGGTTCGCCTGGACCCAGCGACGGCCGGCGCCGCCGGGCACGCCGATGCTTCGCTCGGGCTGAGCGCTCAGCTGAGCTTGCCGCGGAGGCTCACAGCGGCGCACTCGGCGCAAACCGACTCGGGGATGATCCCGACGCGCATCAGGAGCGCGAACAGCTGGCAGCCGACGCAGAACGGGACGATCGCCTCGAGCGCGGACGCCGCGACCACCCCCGCAAGGAGCACTATCGCGACCGTGTCGTCGTGTGCGGCGAGCGCGAAGATCGCAGCGGCGGTGGTCATCACGGCGCCGATCCCCTGAGCGAAGCGCTTGGGTGGGCCGGGCACCGGCTTTGCGGCGCCGAGGCGCGGCGCGACGAGCGATGTCGCGATGCGGCCGAGCGGGCTCAGCGTGGGGCCGCTCAGCACACGCGCCACGAAGCCGTAGGCGAGCACGGCGGCCAGCCAGTAAGCGCCGGTGGCGAGCGTGACGATCGTCGTGGCGCAAACCACCGCGGCGACGACGCGGGCCGCCTTCTCGTTGACCGGGTTTGGAAACGCGAGAAGCGATGCCACTGGGCATCAGTCTACAAACCGCACTAGGCCGGTGAGGTATGCGGCGGTCGCTCGACCTACCCGCACCGTAGGCTGCGTGACGATGGCCGAGGACAAGCCGCAGCGCACCGTCGTCGTCGACATGGGCTCCAACTCGTTCCGCCTCGTGACCTACGACTACGTGCCCGATCGCTGGTGGCGTCGCAGCGACGAGATCTACGATGGCGTGCGAATCGGCGCCGGCCTTGCGCGCAGCGGAAGCCTCGCGCCGGAGCGGATCGAGCGCGCGCTCGCCGTGCTGGAGGTCTACGCGCACTTCTGTGGCGCGAGCGGGATACCGCTTTCGAGGGTGACGCCGGTCGCGACCAGCGCGATCCGCGACGCCACGAACGGCGCCGAGTTCGTCGCCCGCGCCCACGCGCTGACGGGGCTGCCGATCAGGATCCTCAAGGCCGAGGAGGAGGCGTACTACTCCTATCTCGCCGCGGTCAACTCGACGACGATCAGCGACGGCGCCGTGCTCGACCTCGGCGGTGGCAGCCTGCAGCTCGTCCGTGTCGGGGGGCGCCACGCGCTCGCAACCGGCTCGTGGCCGCTCGGCACGGTGCGCATGACCGAGCGCTTTCTGGCCGAGCGGCGCTCGACGGGCAAGCAGTGCGCGGCGTTGCGCGCACACGTGCTCGGCGAGCTCGCTCGCACGCCGTGGCTCGCGCAGCCTGGCGGCGCCGTGGTCGGGATCGGCGGCACGGTTCGCAACCTGGCGGCGGCAGCTGCGCACGCGGCGGGCCGCGCGGCGTTCGGCGTGCAGGGCTACAGGCTGGAGCGCGACGCGCTCAGCGAGCTCACGCAGCAGCTCGCCAAGCGTCCGGCGAGCGAGCGTTCCGAGCTTCCCGGAATCAAGCCGGAGCGTGCCGCGATCATCCTTGCCGGGGCGGTCGTGATCGGTGCCGTGATGGACGCCACCGGCGCTCGCGTGCTACAGGTCACAGAAGCCGGCCTGCGCGAGGGTGTGTTCTTCTCGTCCTACCTCGCGGGCGCCACACCACCGCTGCTCGCCGATGTGCGCAAGGCGACGGTGCGCAACCTGGCGACCCAGTATCAGAGCGACCTCGGCCACGCCGAGCACGTCGCACGGCTCGCCGACGAGCTGTGGCGGGCGCTGGCAGCGATCGACCGATCAGCGGGCGCTGGCGTCGACGCGCGTGAGCTGCTGTGGGCTGCGGCGATGCTCCACGACATCGGAATGGCAATCGACTACGACGATCATCACAAGCACTCTCGCTACCTTGTGCTGGCGGCCGGGCTTCCCGGGTTCAGCCAGCGTGAGCAGGCGCTGATCGCCCAGACGGTGCGCTACCACCGCAAGGGCGTCCCCGAGCTCGGCGAGCTGGCGTCGCTGTGCAAGCCGGGCGACCAGCGGCTGCTGATGCGGCTGGCTGCCGTGCTGGCGCTCGCCGAGCACCTCGATCGCAGTCGTGACGGCACGATCGCGGTCGCCGGAGTTCGCGAGCGCGACGGCAAGCTCGAGCTCGAGCTCAAGGTCGATAGCCGCGGCGACGAGGTGCTGGCCCGTTGGGGCGCCGAGCGGCAGTCGGACCTGTTCAAGCGAGCGTTTGGGCGGGCGCTCACGGTCGCCTGACGGCGCGGGCCGAATCACGCGGTCCTCTACTCTGAACTGTCATGAGTGAGGTCTACGAGCTCTACCAGCGCGGCAGCGCGCTGCTGCAGAGCGGCGACTTTGCTGCCGCCGCCGTGCCGCTGGCCAAGGCGCGCGATCTCGAGCCGGACAAGGGCTCGATCCGCGAGGCGCTTGGTCGAGCGCTGTTTCACAGCCAGCGCTACCGCGAGGCGGCGGCGGAGTTCGATGTGCTCGCGCGCCTGGCGCCGACGAACGACTACGCCCACTTCTGCCTCGGCCGGGCGCTGCAGCTGCTCGGCCGTCATCGCGAAGCCTGCCGGCCGCTCGCGATCGCCGCGTGCCTGCGGCCGGAACGCCCCGAGTACCTGCACTACCGCGACCGCGCACGCCGCCAGGCCGCGCTCGGCTGACCGCCGACACCAGCGCTGCGCCAGCGAGCACGCCGCGCGTCCGCCGAACGCGGCTCCGTCGGAGCATGCAGGCGGATGCTGGGGATGGCGTGATCGCCGGATCTGCCGTCATCATCGGCGGCGTCGCGCTCGTCGTCCTCGCCGCGCTGTGGATGCGCAGTCCGCGCCGGCCGCCCGGCCCGGGACACGTCCGTCTGGTTGTCGAGCCCTACCGCAACGACCGCGCCACGGCGGACACGCTGCTCACCACGTTCACGGCGCTGCACGCGCTGCTCGGCGGCCTGGCGTGGTGGAGTCTGCGCGGACGCCGGCGCGCCCTCGCGCTCGAGGTGCACGTCGATCGCCGGACCGGTGGGTCGCCGATCGCCTGGTTTGCCGTGCTCTGTCCCCGCGGGCTGGAGCGCCACGTCGAGGCGGCGCTGCGGGCGAGCTACCCGAACGTTCGCCTGCGCGTGCTGCACGCTCCGATCAGCTCGCCAACCGCGGTGGTTCGCCTGCGCCGTCACACCCCGATCCGCGACGCCGGTGTCGGGCGAGCCGGCGCTCGCCCGCCGCTCGCGCGAGCCGACGCGCTGCTGCGCGCGATGGCCGCAGCAGGCCCACCGGCGAGCGTCCAGCTGGTGCTGAGGCCGGCGGCGAGGCTCGTCGAGCACCTGCTGAGCGCCGTCGGTGAGCGTGTGGAGGGCAGCGCCGGCGAGCCGCCGCGCGCGCTGTTCTGGGCCGAGCCGCGCGTCCTCGCGGCGGACGCCACGCGGGCCCGCGCGATCGCAAGCGCCGTGCGGAGCGCCGCCGCGGACGAGCCGCGGCTTGCCCTGGCTCGCGGCCCGCGCGGAGCCCGCGGCGACGAGCTGGAGAGGCTGAACGTGCGCCGATCACCGCTGCGCCTCTACCGCCTGGAAGAGCTCGCTCCGCTGTGGCAGCTGCCATCACCGGACTTCGCCGCGCTGCCGACCCTGCGCCGTGCCCTGCCGATCGCGCCGGCCCCGCCGGGCATCGCACGGGCGCACGGCGGACGCGGCCTGCTGCGCGACGACCATGGCCCCTTGACGATCGCGCTGGAGGTTCGCCGTCAACACACGGCCGTCGTCGGGACCGTGGAGCAGGGCAAGACCTCCTACCTCGTGGCGAGCGCGCGAGAGGATCTCAAACGTGCCGACTGCGCGGTGATCGTGCTCGACCCGAAAGGTGACGCCGCCGCGGCTGTGCTGAGCGTCGTCCCGGACGAGCGGACCTGCACGCTGCTCGACATGGCGGCGCCGACGTGCGGCTTCAACCCGCTCGCCGTCAACGCCTCCCCGGACGCGATCGCCGATCAGGTGGTCGGTGCGCTGCGCGCGCTGTTCAGCGAGGGTGAGGTCCGCGGTAGCTCCGATCGCTACCTGCGCAACTCGATCATCGCGGTGCTCGCCTGCGATCGGCGGGCGACGCTGTGGGACGTCGCGCGGCTGCTGGAGGTCGGTGAGGCGGGCCGCGCGCAGCGCGCGCGTGTCGCCGAGCGTCTCGTCGCGATGCCTGCATACGCCGAGGTTGCGACGTTCCTCGCCGAGGAGCTGCCGACACAGCTTGCCGACGCGCGTGCCAGCACGACAGCGAAGCTCGACGCGCCGGCGAACAAGCTAGCCCGGGTGCTGAACTCGCCGGCCGTGAAGAGGGTGCTGCTGAACGACTCGCTGCGGATCGATCTCGACGCGTTGATCGAGCGCTCCGAGGTGCTCGTCGTTCGCGGGGCGCTCGGCGAGATCGGAGCCGGCAACGTCGCGGTGCTGATGCAGCTGCTGCTCGGGATGCTCGACGCGGCACTGGCGCGCGTTCAGGATCGTCGCGCGGTGGGACAGCGGCGGGCGGTGGCGCTGAAGGTCGATGAGGCACCGCTCGCGATCAACGAGACGTTCGCGCAGACGCTGGCGCTCAAGCGCTCGGCCGGGCTCGAGACCGTCGCCTGCTGGCAGACCGACGCGCAGTGGCCGGTCGAGCTGCGCGAGCAGCTCGACGCGCTGTTCGCCCACCGGGTCCTGTTCGCGACCGCCTCGAGCGCCGATGCGCGTGCAGCGTCCGGTCTGCTGCTGTCGGAGTTCTCAGACCAGCTGCGGGCGACCGACGAGCAGACGATGCGCCTGGCCACACCGGACGTGCGGATGCACCTCCCGCGCCACACGGCGATCGTCAGCTGGACGACGCCGCACGGTCGCGAGCGGCCGTTCATCGCAACAACGCTGCCGATGGACCTCGATGAGGCCCGGATCGCGCGCCACGCCGAACGCCAGCGCGCTCGCGGCGGGCGCGAGCTGCGCGATCCGCTGCCGCCACCCGACGCGCTCGCGTTGCAGCCGCCCCCGCCGGCGCCGCAGTCGCCCCCGACGGATCCGCAGCTGCCCCTGGACGGCCGGCACGAGCTGCCCGCGAGCTTGCGCGAGCTGCTCGCGCTCGACTGCGCGGGCACCGTTCGCTGGCTGCCGAGCGCGGGACCACGCCGCCTGCCCGTCCTCTCGCCGGCCGATCGTGAGCTGCTCGAATGGCTCGTCGGCGCGCGCTGCGCGCTCAGCACCCAGGCCCACCGGCGGATGCGTCCCGGTCGTGCGCTGACGAGCACGCAACGGCAGTTGAAGCGCCTCGCCGACGCCGGCCTGCTTGCGCGCTTCCAGTGCTATCGCGAGGACGGTGGCGGCGTCCCGCTGTGCGCGAGCGCGACGCCGGCCGCACTCGAGCTGCTCGGCATCGAGGGCCGCCGTGCCGCTGTCCTGGACGACGCCACGCTGCCGGGACTGCGCGAGGACGTCCACGTCGTCGGCTGGCTGCTGGCGCTCGAGCAGCTGGCCGGCGGAGCGCTGATCGAGGTGCTCGGCCCGGGGCGGGCGGTGATCACACCCGGCGCGCCCCGGACGCTCGGGCCGGCAGACCTCCCGCTCGAAGCGGGCTTGCGCGCACGTGACTTCCTTGCCAGCGCAGGCGACGGCAGCCGGCGGCCCGTGCAGCAGTTCGCGGCGGTCCGCCCGAGCGCTGTCGCGGAGCTGTCGATCGACGATGGGCGGGCGCGCCGCGTTGACCTGCTCGTCACGCGGCAGGTGGGTGCGGAGCTCAACTGGCTCGAACGCTACGACCACCTGCTGAGCGGCTGGTGGCGGGTGGTGCCCCGTTACGCCCGCTCCGGCGAGCCCCCACTCGTCGTCGTCATCTGTCGCGATGAGGCGCACGCGAGACGCTGCGCGGTACGTGCCGACGCGCTGCTCTGCGCGACGCTCGCGCGGATCGGCGCCGCCCCAGGAGACTGGGAGCGGCCGGGCCGCTCGCGGATCCACTTCGCCGCCGAAGGCGACATCCACGCCGGCAGTCTCGCTGCCTGGCGGGTACCGGAAGGCCCGCCGGCGCCTGGCGGCGCCGTGCTCGCCGAGCCGCTGCTGGTTGCGCTCGCGCCGCTTGCCGCGAAGGGCGAGGTGGCGCGCAAGCCGCGCTGGCGCTGAGCGGCGGAGCACTCACGCGGGCTGCAGTCGCCCGCAACGCCAGCCCGGTCACGACCCAGCCGGACGCTACCGTCGCGGCTCCCATCACTCACCCTTCTCCGCACCATCCCACCGCCCCCAACCTGTCCTATGCGCAACGCGCCGTCGGTGAAAGGAGCCACCACCCCACTCGGCGCAGAGGACGCGCGTGACGACTGCAGGCACCTCTCGAGCATCGTGCTCACCCCAGGCCCCCGTCCTCGCCAAGCTGCACAACTACCGCGCCACAGACGGCTCGACACGCGAGATCGTGCTGCTGGGAGCCGCCGGTGGCTCGCGCTTGGTCGTTGACCGCCGGGCCTGCGATGGCGACGATGCACGACTGCTCGCCCACCTCTGGCGCGACGAGCCCGACGAGAACGCGCTGCACGTCAGTCGCGAGTACCTCGCCGACGCCGCTCGCCGCTGCCGTCCGCTGGCGCTCTGCGATCTGCTGCTCCCGCCCGAAGGCACGCCTGGCGCGAATGCGAGCCCCGTGCCCCGGCCGGCCGTGCTCGTCGATCGACGTGGCGTGACCTACCGCCTGCGCGCGACGCCGGAGCCAGCCGAGCTGCGCTGGCATCGCGAGGACCCGGGCGCGCCGGACGGCGCGACGGTCGTCAGCGCGCGAGACGTCGTGGCGGCGCTGGAGGACTATGAGCCGGTGCGCGCGCTGACGCGGGCTGCAATCGAGGCGCTCCGCGGTGACCGGCGAATCTCGATCGCAACGCTCGGTCTGGAGCTGCGGCGGCTCGAGGCGAGCCCGATCGTCCTCAACCGCCGGCTGCGTGAGGCCGTGCTCGAGGCGGTGCGCCAGCGCGGCGTCAGCCTCAGCGCGATCGCGATCGCCTGCGGGCGGATGAAGCGCGACGCCCGCGGGAACGGCTCCGGTGAGACGAGCTGGCTCGCCCGCCGCGTCGGCCTGGTCGGCGAGGGCAGCGCGGGCGCCCACAACCCGTGGGTTCACAGCGACACGCTCGCGCTGATCGCGCGCGACGGGCTCGGCATCGCGCCGCATGAGGTGGAGCTCGGCTGACCGGGCGCCACTGTCGCTGCCGCCAGATCGCTGAAGCTCCTCCAGCTGCCCTGAGCGCGCCGCCCGAGCGCGCGCGCTGCTGAAACGTCGCGGCACGCAGTGCCGCCCTCCGCGCCCGGCTGCGCCGTGAAGAGCCAGCCGTGCGCCCATCACAGACCACACCAAACCCAACAGGAGGTTCCATGTCGACCCTATGGAGCGTGCCCGCTTGCGGGCTCGCTACGTTCATCTGCCTGCGCCTCCTCGGCGTCCGGTGGAACATCGCCGCCGGGGTTGCGCTGCTCGGCTTCGCATTTGCTCCGCTGCCCGCGACCGGCGCCGGTCTGGGTGTGCTGCTCGCCGCGCGGCGGCGCGGCCGCGAGCTCGCCCCGCGCGACTGGATGGCACGCGCGTGGCTGGGGCGGCGGCCGGCGCTCGTCAGCGCGGACGGGCTCGCAATCGGATGCGACGCTCGCCGAGCGCTCGTGCGAATCCCGCTGCGCTCGCGTAGCGGCGCGCACACGCTGATCGTCGGGGCGACCGGCTCCGGCAAGACGGTGACCGAGGCGTGGATCGTCGCGCGCGCGATCGATCACGGCCACGGCGCGGTGATCGTCGATCCGAAGGGCGATGCGCTGCTGCGCTCGCAGGCCGCCGGCGCGGCGCTTCGCGCCGGCCGCCAGTTCATCGAGTGGACGCCCGACGGCCCCGCGGTCTACAACCCCTACGCTCACGGAAGCGCAAGCGAGATCGCCGACAAGGCGATCGCCGGGGAGCCCTACAGCGAGCCGCACTACCAGCGCCAGGCACAGCGCTACCTGGCGCACGCGGTGCGCGCGCTGCACGGTGCGGGTGAGACCGTCACGCCCCGTCGCCTGCTCGAGCTGATGGACCCGCGCGAGCTCGAGCTCGCCGCGCGCGCCAGCGCCGACGAGGGTCACGCGCGAGCGCTGTTCGGCTACCTCGACTCACTGGACGCGCGCCAGCGCTCCGGCCTTGCCGGGACCCGCGACCGGCTCGCGATCCTCGCCGAGTCGGAGCTCGGGCGATGGCTCGACCCGCGTCGTGGCAACGGCCCGCCGCTCGACCTGCTCGCGGCGATCCGCGCGCGGGCCGTCGTCTACTTCCGCCTCGAGGCTGACCGGCTGCCGCTGCTCGCACGGATGCTCGCCGCAGCGATCGTCGCGGACCTGCTGACGGTCGCCGCGAGCGCTCAGCGCTCGCCGGTGCCGACGCTCGTCGCAATCGACGAGTTCTCGGCGATCAGCGCGGCGGGCGTCGCGCGGCTGTTCGGACGCGCCCGCGCCGCCGGCTTCAGCCTGCTGCTGGCGACACAGGAGCTGGCCGACCTGCGCAGCGCGTCGGACGAGCTGCTCGATCAGGTGCTCGGCAACGTCGAGTGCGTCATCGCGCACCGCCAGAGCGCTCCCGACTCGGCCGAGCTGGTGGCGCGGATCGCGGGCACGCAGGAGGTCTGGGCGAAGACCGAGCAGCTCTCGCATTCGCTGGCGACGGGGCGCGCCACGCGCACGCTCGGGCGTGAGTACGTGATCCATCCAGACCGTGTCAAGGCGTTGCGCCCCGGCACCGCGGCGGTGAACGTCGTGAGTGCCGGGCGCTGCACCGTCGCGCGGATCTTCCACCCCTACGAGATGGAGGCGGGACGATGACCGGGCGCAACGCGACGACGACGGCGATGCTGGAGTGGCTGGCGAGCTTCGGCGCCGCCGGCCTGGAGGACCTCGCGGCCGTGCACGAGCTCAGCCCGGCTGCCGCCGCGGCGCGGCTGGGGGCACTCGCGCGCGACGGGCTCGTCGAGTCGGTGCGCCTGCTGCACGGCCAGCCGGCGCTGCACGTGATCACGCGGGCCGGCCTGCGGGCTGCCGGCCGTGACGAGCTGGCAGTGCCGCGCGTCAGCCCGTCCGGCTTCGCGCACCTGCTCGAATGCGGTCGTGTCGCCGCGGCGCTCGATCGCGCGCAGCGAGGGCGCTACGGCGTGCTCTCCGAGCGTGAGCTGCGGGCGTGCGAGAGCGCTGCCGGGCGGGCGATCGCGAGCGCGGAGCTCGGCTTCGGCCCGTCGGGGGCGCGCGAGCGTCACCGCCCCGATCTGGTCTGCTGGCCGGCGGGCGGGGTGCGCGCGGCGCTGCCGCTCGCCGTCGAGGTCGAGCTGACGGTGAAGGCCCCGGTGCGGCTGCACACGATCGTGCGTGGCTGGGCGCGCAGCCGGCTCGTCGCGGGTGTCGTCTATTACTGCTCGCCGGCGGCGCTGCGCGCGCTGCAGCGCGCGGTCGCGGACGAGCGCGCTGACGGCCAGGTCCACGTCCTGGAACGCTCGCGAGCGGGCGAGCTGCCAGCCGGCCTGCCTGGGCGCGCGATCGACGAGTCCCATCCCAAGTGCGTCCTAGCGTGACCCGGGACGCTCCACCAACGAGAGAAGGAGACAGCCCATGTCATCGATCAACCGCGTCGTGCTCGTCGGCAACCTCACCCGCGACCCCGAGCTGCGCTCGACGCCGGCCGGGACGAGCCTCTGCCGGCTGCGCGTCGCGTGCAACTCGCGCTGGCGCAACAGCGAGACCGGGGAATGGGACGAGAAGCCGAACTTCTTCGACGTCTCGGTGTTCGGGGCCAGCGCGGAAGCCTGCTCGCGGTTCCTCGAGAAGGGTCGCGCGGTCGCCGTCGATGGGCGGCTGGACTGGCACGAGTGGGAGAACACGGAAGGCGAGCGGCGCCAGGCGGTCGGCGTGGTCGCCGACAACGTGCAGTTCCTCGCCTCGCGCCAAGGACCGGCCTCCGACAGCGAGGAGAGCGAGCCGGAAGCGGAGCAGGCGATCGCCTTCTGAGGCGTCGCCGTGGCGGCGGCCGGGCTGGATCGAGCACCGGCCGCCGCGGTCTCCCGCCGCCGTGGGGTGGCGTTATTGTTCGCGCCGGTGGGAGCATCGCTGAGCGGGGAGATCACCGGGAGGGCTTTCCCCCCACACGACTACGCGGTCGGCCGCGAGAAGATCCGTGAGTACGCGCGGGCGGTCGGCGAGACCAACCCGCTGTACCTCGACCTCGACGCGGCGCGCGCAGCAGGCCACGCCGATCTCGTCGCGCCACCGATGTTCGCCGTCGTCTACGGCGGAGCGGCGTTCGCCGACGCGATGCTCGATCCGGCGGTGGGGATCGACTTCGCGATGCTCGTGCACTCCGGGCAGGAGTTCGAGTGGGGGCCGCTCGTTCATGCCGGCGATGAGGTCACGACGACGGTCCGTCTCGCCGGGGTCAGCGAGCGTCTCGGGATGAAGTTCTACGAGTTCCGGTCGACCTCGCTGGGCGCGCGCGGCGAAGAGGTGAGCCGCGGCATCTGGACCGTGCTGGTGAGGCCACGCGAATGAGCGACCTGGAGCCGGGCACTGAGCTGGCGACCCTCACCGTCACGCCGGACCGCTACGTCACGTACCGCTACGCCGGCGCATCTGGCGACTTCAACCCGATCCACGTCGACGACGAGTTCGCCCGATCGGTCGGGTTGCCGGGGCGCATCCTGCACGGCCTCTACACGATGGCGCTCGTCGCTCGCGCCCAGACCGACGCCGCCGGCGGACCGGACAAGCTGAAGCGCCTGGCCGTGGCGTTCCGCGGCATGGCGCTGCCCGAGCAGGAGATCACGATCAGCTCGACCGTCGGCGAGCGCAACGAGCGCGGCCGCCTCGTGGTCACCTCGACCGCCACGCAGCAGGGCAAGGCGATCATCCGCAACGCCGTCGCCGAGATCGAGTAGGGCTAGAGCCAGGCCAAGCGCCACGCGCTCAGCGGCGTGTGGTGGGTGCTCTTCGCTGCCAGCTTCACCGTGACCTGCGCCGTCGTCGTGGCCGTCCGGCTCGCGCCGTCTGTCGCGCTGATCAGCGCGCGCGCCGAGAAATGCTTCCGCTTGAGCAGCGCCTTGCCGGCGGAGTCCAGCGTGATGTGCTCGACCACTGTCCCGCCGCTGGTGATCGTGAAGCCGGCGCTGCCGAGGCGTGTCGACTGCTTTGCGTGGTGGGCGCTCGCGGTGGTCGGCAGCGTGCCGGTCGCGCTGTAGAGGTCGACCGTGTCCTGGCAGGAGGTCGCGGCGCTGACCGGGCACTGGACGTCGAGTGTGACCCTGCCCTTGGAGGTGGCCGACAGCGCCGTGCCGGCAAGGGTCGAGCCGGGGAACGGTGCGAGGACCGTCACCGTCCTGGCGGCCACGTTGGTGGCGCCATAGGAGTTGGTCACCGTCAGCGAGACGGTGTGGGGGCCGGATGTCGTGAAGGCGTGCGTCGCGGTCGCGGTCGTGCCGGCGTCGAGCGTCGTGCCGTCGCCGAAGTTCCAGGCGTAGTCGGTGATCGTGCCGGCGCTCGTCGAGGCCGAGCCGTCGAAGCTGACGGTCGTGCCCTCGGGGACGGAGGTCGCCGACGCGCTGAACGCGGCGGTCGGTAGCGGCGCCGCCGCCACCGTCACCACCTGGCTCGTCTCGTTGGTATCGCCGTTGGAGTCGGTGATCGTCAGCGAGACGGTGTGCGGTCCGGGCGTGGTGAAGGTGTGTGCCGCGGTCGCGGTCGTGCCGCTGTCGAGCGTCGTGCCGTCGCCGAAGTTCCAGTCGTAGTCGGTGATGCTCGTGGCGGCGGTCGTCGAGGCCGAGCCGTCGAAGTTGACGTTCGCGCCGTCAGCGACCGACGTCGCGGACGGGGTGAACGCGGCGCTGGGCGTTGTCACGGTTGCGCTGACGCTCATCAGTGAGCCGCTGGCGGGGGGTGAGCCACACGGGCCGAGACCGACCGTGAGGCTGCAATCTGCCTCCTGGTTTGGTCGTCCGAAGGCGGGCTGTCGTTGAAGTAGGCGACGACGTTGTAGTACTCCAGGCCGATCACGTCGCCCGGATCCACGGCGATGTCGGTCGGGTATGTGTGGAGCGCCCCGTCGTCCGGCGGCGACTCGACATCGCTCGCACCGACGAACGTGTAGTCATCGGGCGTCCCCGTCGGGCGAAATACCAGCAGCGTCGCGGAGCACTCGCTGCTGCAACTGCTGCTGCTCGTCCCTGACACGACGCTCCAGGATGTGATCACGCCGCCGTCGCCGGCCGGGACGGCATAGCCCGGGCCGGCGGGATCGGTGCTTGTCTGAAAGTCCTCGCATCCGGTGCAGCCGCCGCCGTTGTCGGTGCCGGGCGGTGCCGTCGCTCCGATAGTGATCGTCGCGGCCGCGGCACTGGACGCGAGCACCAGGCTCCCCAGCAACAGACCCCCGCACAGCAGCTTCCGCAACATGCCCCCTCCGATGTCGGTGTGCCCCTCGCCGGCACGCCGAACTGTAGGCGCTCTCGCCGTGAAGAACAAGCCAGCGCCCCAGACAGACCGCCCAAAAGAACATGACCACGGCTCCGCGACGGCCGCAACGTAGAATCCACCGGTGCCCAAACAACGCCATCCGGCCGGCGTTGACGCCGCCGCAGGCGGCGTCATAAGCCCCCGCCAGGAGGCGATCCTGCACAAGGTCGTCGCGAGCTACACGGCGACCGGGCAGCCGGTCGCGTCGAAGACGCTGGCCGCCGATCCCGACCTGGCCAGTGCTCCCTCGACGATCCGCAACGAGCTCGCCCAGCTCGAGGAGCAGGGGCTGCTCGCCCACCCGCACACCTCGGCCGGGCGCATCCCGACCGATGCCGGCCAGCGCTACGTCGTCGATCGCCTGCTCGCCAGCCCGCCGGGTCACGCGCTCACCGCGCCGGTGGCGCTGAGCCCGACGCGACGGGAGCTCGATGATGCGCTGCGCGTCACGACGGAGACGCTGTCGGAGATGACGAACCTGCTCGCGATCGCCTCGGCGCCCGCCGTCGAGCGTGCCACGATCCACCGTGTCGAGGTGCTGACGCTGCAACCCGGCGTCGTGATGGTCGTCGTGATCACCTCGGCGGGCGGGGTCTCGAAGTTCCTGCGCACATTCGAAGCGCCGGTCGATCCGGGCCTCGTCGCGTGGGCCGGCGAGTACCTCAACGAACGCGTCGGTGGTCTGCCGGTTGGCGCCCGGATGCTCGGTCAGCGTCTCGCCGATCCCGAGCTGGGGCCGCGCGAGCGCGCGTTCATCGACCAGCTGGCGGGCGCATTCAGCGATCTGGCGGGCGGCGCCGAGGATGTCCTGTACGTCGATGGCACCTCCCGGCTGCTCGGTGCGCATCGCTTCACGAGCCTCGAGGAGTACGGCCAGTTGATGGCGCTGATCGAGGAGCGCGTTGCGCTGATGGAGCTGCTGCGCCGCGTGCTCGGTGAGCGTGGCGTGTATGTGCGGATCGGGCACGAGAACGACGTGCCCGGCTTGCAGAGCCTCGCGGTCGTCGCCTCGGGCTACGGCATCACCCAGCGCAAGCTCGGTACGGTGTCGGTGATCGGGCCCGTGCGAATGGATTACGCGGTTGCGATCGAGAGCGTGCGCGCGGTCGCAGGGCAGCTGTCGCGGTTCGTGCAGGACGTCTACGACAACGCTGTGTAAGTGGCCAGGCCCGCCAAACCGCGCGATCCCTATGAGGTGCTGGGCGTTCCGCGCTCAGCCGGCGACGCGCAGATCAAGAAGGCGTTTCGGACGCTCGCCCGCGAGCTGCATCCCGACGTCAACACCGAGGACCCCGAGGCCGAGGAGAAGTTCAAGGAGGCCGCCGAGGCCTACGAGATCCTGTCTGACGCGGATCGCCGGGCGACCTACGACCGCTTCGGTCACGAAGGTCTCCGCTCGGGCGGCTACCAGCCGAACTTCGACCAGTTCGGCTCGATCGGCGATCTGTTCGAGGCGTTCTTCGGCAGCGGCGGCGGCGGCGGGATCTTTGGCGGCGGCGTCCGGGGACGCGGACCGGCGAGCGGGGGGGATGTCGCCACCGAGCTGAACATCGCGCTCCCCGACGCTGCGAACGGCGGCTCGTTCGAGGTCGTCTATGAGGCGGTCGATCGCTGTCAGCGCTGCAAGGGCAACGGCGCCGAGCCGGGCACGCCGATCGAGACGTGCGGGCGTTGCCGCGGTGCCGGCCAGCTGCAGGCGGTGACGCGCACGCCGTTCGGTCAGGTCATGCAGACCGTCGTCTGCGACACCTGCCACGGCGACGGGCGCGTCGCCAAGCAGCCGTGCAAGGAGTGCGACGGCCGCGGCCGGCTCGTCGCGACACGCAAGATGAATGTCGATGTGCCGGCGGGGATCGCCGACGGCCAGCGCATACGGGTCCGTGGCCACGGCCACCTGGGGGAGCCCGGCGGCAGCGCCGGCGACCTCTACGTGCTGGTCAACGTCGCCGAAGACGCGCGCTTCATCCGTGACGGTGACGACCTGATAACGCTGGTCGACGTCTCGGCGCCGCTCGCCGCGCTCGGTGTCACCGTCGAGGTGCCGACGCTCGAAGGCACCACCGACGTGGCGGTCGGGCCCGGCACCCAGCCCGGCGAGCGGATCGTGCTGCGCGGCCGCGGCATGCCGCGACTGCGCCGCAACGGCCGCGGTGACCTGCAGGTGATCGTCAACGTGTTGATCCCGCGCCGCCTCACGGCTGAGCAGCGCGCGCTGCTCGGCCAGCTCAGCGAGACGATCACCGAGGACAATCTGCGCATGCGCGCCGAGGACGTGCGCGCGAAGCTGCGTCGCTGGCTGCATCCGCACGCCGCGTGATCCGCCTCGCCGTTCGCGTCCGCAGCGACCCCGCTTCGGAGGCGCTCGCGCGCCTGCTCGTGCTCTCGCCGGCCGGTCTGGAGGAGATCGACGTGGACGCCCAGACGGTTGAGTACGTGCTGTACGGCGCCGCCGGCGAGCTGCCGAGCGTAGCGGAGCTGCAGGTGAGCCTCGGCGACGCGCTGATCGCCGTGCACCGCAGCGAGATCGCCGATGACTGGTCCGAGCGCTGGCGGCGCTTCCATCAGCCGATCGTCGTTGCGAGCAGGCTCCATGTCCGCCCGCCCTGGCACCCACCGCCGGCCGCCGCCGCCGCCGGCCCCGGACTGATCGATGTCGTGATCGAGCCCGGCCAGGCGTTCGGCACGGGTGCACACGCGACGACGCGCCTGTGTCTTGAGCTGCTCGTCGGGCTGACGGAGGCGGAGGAGGGGGAGGGCGCGGTCCGTGGCGCGGACGCGACAGCGCCGTCGCCGGCGCGTGCGCCAGCGCCCGCCGGCGCGGTCCGTGGCGCGCTGCTCGACGTCGGCTGCGGCTCGGGCGTGCTCGCGATCGCCGCGGCGAAGCTCGGCTGGAGCCCGGTCATCGCGATCGACCACGAGCCGGAGAGCGTCGCCGCGACGCGCGCCAACGCGCAGCGCAACAACGTCGAGATCGACGTGCGCGCCGCTGACCTGCACAGCGACCCGCTGCCACCGGCTGACACGCTCGTCGCCAACCTGCTCGGCCCGCTGCTGCTGGCGCTGTCGGAGCGGCTCCAGCACGTCCCGGCGCAGCTGATCGCCTCCGGGCTGCTGCCGCCCCAAGCTGACGCGCTCGCTCACGCGCTCGCCACCCAGCACGGACTGCGCGAGCAGGAGCGGCGCGGCGACGGCGACTGGGTCGCAGTCCGGTTCGCACCGGCCGATCCACGCGTATCCTCTTAGGCGGCGATGACTATTCTCGACACAGTCCACAGCGACCTGGTGAGCGCGATGAAGACCGGCGAGAAGGAGCGCGTCGGCACGCTGCGGATGCTGCTGGCCGAGCTGCAGAAGGCGGCCAAGGAGGGCTCGACCGACGAGCTGGCTGTGCTGCGCCGCGAGCGCAAGCGCCGGGTCGAGGCCGAGCGTGCGTTCCGCGACGGCGGCCGTCCGGATCTCGCTGAGCGCGAGGCCCGCGAAGCGGAGCTGATCTCCGCCTACCTGCCGGCCGAGCTCGACGACAGCCAGCTGCGCGAGATCGTCGCTCGCGCCGTCGCGCAAGCCGGTGCCAGCTCCCCGCAGCAGCTCGGCAAGGTGATGCCAATCGCGATGGCCGAGGTAGCCGGGCGCGCCGATGGCCGGCGCGTATCCGAGCAGGTGCGCGAGGCGCTCGGCGCGAGCGCGACGTGAGAAGCCAGCTCGAGCTGCCGAACGAGCTCGCCGCGTCGCTCGCCGGCAACCAGGACGCCTTGCTGCGCGCGCTGGAGCGCCAGCTCACCTGCCGTGCGTTCCTGCGCGGCAACCTGCTGACCCTCGACGGTGAGGCGGACGAGGTCGATGACGGCGCCCGCATCGTGAACGAGCTTGCGAGCCTGGTCGGCGCCGGCCACGAGGTGTCCGAGCCGACGATCGCCACGATCCGTGGCGCGATCGCCTCCGAGCACTCCCCGGCGGCGGTGCTCGGCGACGTCGTCTGGCGTCATCGCGCGACGCGCGTCGCTCCGAAGACGGTCGGTCAGAAGCGCTACATCGACGCGATCCGCGAGAACACGGTCACCTTCGGGATCGGCCCCGCCGGCACCGGGAAGACGTTCCTCGCGGTCGCTCTCGCGGCGGCCGCGCTGTCGCGGCGCGAGGTGAACCGCATCATCCTGACCCGTCCCGCGGTTGAGGCCGGCGAGCGGCTCGGCTTCCTGCCGGGCGACTTGATGGCGAAGATCGACCCTTACCTGCGGCCGCTGTTCGACGCGCTGCACGACATGATCGATCCCGAGAAGGTCTCCCAGCACCTCGAACGCGGGGTGATCGAGATCGCGCCGCTCGCCTTCATGCGTGGCCGCACGCTCAACGACTCGTTCGTGATCCTCGACGAGGCGCAGAACACCACGCCCGAGCAGATGAAGATGTTCCTGACACGGCTCGGGTTCGGCTCGAAGATGGTCGTCACCGGCGACATCACCCAGGTTGACCTGCCGCGTGAGCAGCAGTCCGGGCTGATCGTCGTCAAGGACATCCTCGCCGGCATCGACGGTCTGCAGTTCGTCACGCTGACCGGCGATGACGTCGTGCGTCACCGCCTCGTGCAGCGGATCGTCGAGGCCTATGACGGGCACGCCCTGCGTTCCGCGCCAGACCTCGCCGCCAAGCGCGCTCACAACAGCTGAGATGCTCGAGCTCGACATCGTCGGCGTGGCGCCGGCGGAGCCCGCTCCCGCCGAGATCATGCGCCTCGTCGAGCTCGCCGCGGCCAGCGCCGGTGTGCTGGAGGGGCACCTCGCTGTTCAGTTCGTCGATGCCGCCGCCGTCGCCGAGCTGAACCGCGCCCACCGCGGCAAGGACGGCCCGACCGACGTCCTGTCGTTCCCGATCGACGGTGCCGACGCCGATCCCGCCGGTCCACGCGAGCTCGGCGATGTCGTGATCTGCGCCGAGCACACGACCGACGTGCGCGAAGCGATCGTGCACGGGGTGCTCCACCTGGTCGGCATGGACCACGAGACCGACGAGGGCGAGATGCTCGCGCTGCAGCGCGAGCTGCTGAGCTGGTGAGCGGGTGAGCGGGGCGCGCGACCGCGGCGCGGCCGGCGGCGAGAGCCCCGCGCCGACCCGCGCCGGCTTCGTCGCGCTCGCCGGCCGTCCGAACGTCGGCAAGTCGACGCTGACCAACCTGATCGTGGGGACCAAGGTCGCGATCGTCTCCGACCGCCCGCAGACGACCCGGCGGGCGATTCGTGGCGTCGCCAACGGTCCCGGCTGGCAGCTCGTGCTGATCGACCTGCCGGGCGTCCAGCGCCCGCGTGACGCGCTCACCCAGCGCATGGCGAGCCGCGTTGAGCGCGAGCTCGCCGACGCCGACGCCGTGCTGATGCTGCTGAACGGCGAGGAGCGGATCGGCGCCGGCGACCGGCGGATCGCCGAGCGCCTGGCCGGGGCCGCCGTCCCGGTGACGATCGCCGTCAACAAGGTCGATCGGCTGAGCCGCGAGCGCGCGGCCCAGGCCCTGCTCGACGCCGCGGCCATCGCGCCCGAGCAGGCCGACGTCTTCCCGGTCTCGGCCCGCACCGGCGCCGGGGTCGAGCCGCTGGTGGCGCATCTCGTCGCGGCGCTGCCGCCCAGTCCGTTCCTCTACGAGCCGGCGCAGCGCACCGACATGGCGCACGCCGAGCTGCTCGCCGAGCTGATCCGCGAGCAGGTCCTGCGGCGAACCTTCCAGGAGCTGCCGCACGCGGTCGGCGTGGTCGTCGAGAGCGTCCAGCCCGATCCGAGCAAGGCGCAGCTGACGCGGATCGACGCCCTCGTCTGGGTCGAGACGGACTCCCAGAAGAGCATCGTCGTCGGCCACGGCGGGCGGATGATCAAAGCCATCGGCACCGCCGCGCGCCGCGAGCTCGAGCGCGAGCTCGGCTGCCACGTGTATCTCTCGCTCGCTGTCCGCGTGCGCCGCCACTGGCGCAGTGACGACGGCCTGCTGGACCGCTTGGGCATCGATTAGGGCGGTCTGTTCGCTGCGCGTCCGCGGCTCTTCACGACGTAGCCCTTAGGATGGATTTCGATGGACAGCGAGATCGTCTACGACGAGCGCGGCCTCGTGCCGTGCGTGGTGCAGGACTGGAACAGCGGCGAGGTTCTGATGCTTGCCTACATGAACGCGGGCGCGCTGGCGCGCACGCGCGAGACGGGTGAGCTGCATCTGTGGAGCCGCTCGCGAGGCGAGCTGTGGCACAAGGGGGAGACCAGCGGCAACGTCCAGGCGGTGCGGGCGCTGCGGATCGACTGCGACGGCGACAGCATGCTGGCGCTCGTCGAGCCGGCGGGGCCGGCCTGCCACACCGGCGAGCGGACCTGCTTCTATCGCGGCGAGCTGGAGCCGGCGGCGCCACACGAGGTGCTGCCGGCGCTGCAGCGGACCGTGGTGGATCGCGCGGCGGCGCGGCCGGAGGGGTCCTACACGACGCGACTGCTCGAGGACCGCTCCTACAACGGCGCGAAGGTGATGGAGGAGGCCGAGGAGGTTGCGCGTGCGGCGCGCGAGGAGAGCGACGCACGCGTCGACGAGGAGGCCGCGGACGTCGTCTACCACCTGCTCGTGCTGCTCGTCGGGCGCGACCGGCGCCTGCGCGACGTCGAGCGGGTGCTCGATGACCGTCGCCGTTAGCCGCACGCTGGACGAGGTCCGCGCGCTCGCGCGCGACTTCAACCTGATCCCGATCGAGCAGGAGCTGATCGCCGACTGCGAGACGCCCGTCTCGGCGTTCCTCAAGCTGCGCGGCGAGGGACCGGCGTTCCTGCTGGAGTCCGCGGAGCAGGGGCAGCGCTTCGGCCGCTACTCGTTCATCGGCTTCCGCCCGCGTGAGGTGATCCGCTGGTCACTGGGCGACGCGGGCGACCCGTACGCGATCGCTGCCGCGGCGGTGTCGCGCTACAGCCAGGCGCCGCCCGGCGTGCGGCGCTTCGCCGGTGGCGCCGTCGGCTTCTTCGGCTACGACCTCGTGCGAGCGGTCGAGCCGCTCGGACCGCCGAACGAGGATCCGCTCGGGCTTCCCGACATGGCGCTGATGCTGAGCGACGTGCTCGTCGTCTTCGACCACCTCAAGCACATCGCGACGATCGTCGCCAACGTCTACGCCGAGGGCGACCTCGAGACCTCCTACGACCAGGCGGTCGCGACGATCGCGGCGGTCCGCGAGGCGCTCGCGCAGCCGATCCCCCAGCCGGCCACGCCGTTTCCAGAGCGCCCGCTGCCGGACTTTCGCTCGAACATGACGCGCGAGCGCTTCGAGGCGATGGTTTCGCGGATTGTCGAGTACGTCTACGCCGGTGACGCCTTCCAGGTCGTCCCCTCGCAGCGCTGGTCGGCGCCGGTGGCGGTCGATGCGTTCTCGATCTACCGCGGCCTGCGGATCGTCAACCCGAGCCCCTACATGTACTTCCTCGACTTCGGTGACTTCCAGCTTGCCGGTGCGAGCCCCGAGCCGCTGATCACCGTGACCGGGCGTGAGGTGGTGACGCGTCCGGTTGCCGGAACACGCCCGCGCGGCGCGAACGCCGCCGAGGACGAGGGGATCGAAGCGGAGCTGCTGGCTGATGCTAAGGAGGTGGCGGAGCACATGATGCTCGTCGATCTCGGTCGCAACGACCTCGGCCGCGTCTGCGACTACGGCACGGTGCACGTCGACGCGCTCAAGGAGATCGAGCGCTACAGCCACGTCATGCACATCGTGAGCACCGTCTCCGGCCGGCTTCGTGAGGGCGTCGGG
The DNA here is from genome assembly GCA_049512455.1 of Solirubrobacteraceae bacterium. Lineage (GTDB taxonomy): Bacteria > Actinomycetota > Thermoleophilia > Solirubrobacterales > Solirubrobacteraceae > Palsa-513. The sequence continues at coordinate 31,689 of JBEKXB010000012.1, forward strand.
GCGATGGACGCGCTCCGCGCGACGCTTCCCGCCGGCACGCTGTCGGGGGCGCCGAAGGTCCGCGCGATGCAGATCATCGACGAGCTCGAGCCGGTCAAGCGCGGCGGCTACGGCGGCGCGGTCGGCTACCTCAGCTACACCGGCGACCTCGACACGGCGATCCACATCCGCACCGTTGTCGTCAAGGACGGCGTCGCCCACATCCAGGCCGGCGGGGGCACCGTCGCCGACGCCAAGCCGGACTACGAGTTTCGCGAGTCGGAGGCGAAGGCGCAGGCCGTGCTCCGCGCGATCGAGCTCGCCGGCGCGCAGAGCGACTGGTCCTAGCCTGCGCGGCTGGCGGGGTCGGCGGCGCTGACGCGCGCCTGCTCGACCAGCTCGCCGACGATCTGGGCCAGCGTCATCTCCGGCTCCGGGTCGGTCAGCCGGCCGCGCGCGTCAAAGCGCTCCTGCGCGTAGGGCAGCGGCAGCTCACGATCGACGACGCGCGCGCCGGCCGCTGCGAGCACCTTGCGCGTCTCGGCCTGCGCCCACACGGCGCCGAACATCGACGTGCTGGCCCCGATCACCGCGGCGTTCTTGTTGCGCAGGACGGTCGTCTCGGATGGCCGTGACGCCCAGTCGATCGCGTTCTTCAGCTGGCCGGGGATCGATGAGTTGTACTCCGGGGTGGCGATCAGGATGCCGTCGGCTGCGGCGATCTGCTCGCGCAGCTGCAACACGGCCGGGTGCAGCGGCTCGGCCTCGTCGTCCTCATCGAATGGAGGCAGGTCTTTCAGCCCGTCGAAGCGGACGTACTCGACGTCCGCCGGCAGCAGCTCTGAAGCTGCCGCCAGCAGGCGCGAGTTGTACGAGCCGCCGCGCAGGCTCCCGGAGATGCCGAGGATGCGCATCGCCGTTCAACCCTTCGGCTTGGTCAGCTCGAGCTCGACGTTCAGCGTGACATCGTCTGCGACGACGGGCTGGCCGCCCGGCAGTGTCGCGGCAAAGTCGATGCCGAAATCGGTCCGATCGATTGTCGTCGTCAGCTCGACGCCGGCGCGCTCGTTGCCATAGCCGTCGTCGGGGAGGTAGCTGAGCTCGCCGGTCGCATGGATGCTCTTGGTCGTGCCCTTGATCGTGAGGTCGCCGTCTACGGCCAGCGTGCCGTCCTGTTCGACGTCAAAGCGCGTCGATCTGAAGCTGAACTCCGGGTAGCGCTCGGCGTCGAAGAACTCCGGCGACTTCAGATGCCCCGCCAGTTGCGGCTCGCGGACCTGAACGCTGTCCACCTTGACTGTGCCCGTGAGGACGAGCGAGTCGTCGCCGTCGACCGTCAGGCCGGCGTCGAAGTCCTGGAAGCTGCCGCGAAACCTGCCCGCGCCGAAATGGCGAACGCTGAACGTCACGGATGAGTGGATCGGGTCGCGGCTGTAGGTGCCCGGGGTGATCGCGATGTCTGCTGTTGTGGCCATCGTGCTCCTTGTCGTGTCGGGGGATGCCTGCACCCACTCTAACACGTTTGCTTGCGCACGCAAACATTGTGGGGGATCGCACAAACTGCTCGTTGGCTAGGCTCGTCCCGTGCGCGCGCTGGTGATCGACAACTACGACTCCTTCACCTACAACCTCGTCCAGTACCTGGGCGAGCTGGGGGCCGACATCGAGGTCGTCCGTAACGACCAGGCGAGCGTCGATGAGCTGCTCGCGACCGAGCCGGACCGCGTGATCGTCTCGCCCGGCCCGTGCACGCCGAACGAGGCGGGGATCTCGCTCGAGGTGATGCGCCGCTTTCCCCAGGCGGGCATCCCGACGCTCGGCGTCTGTCTGGGGCACCAGGCGCTCGCCCAGGCGTTCGGCGGCGAGGTCATCCGCCATCAGCCGGTGCACGGCAAGACCGGCACGATCGAGCACGACGGTCGCACGATCTACGCAGGCCTGCCAAGTCCGTTGACCGTCGGGCGCTATCACTCGCTCGTCGTCGCCGAGCACGTGCCCGACTGCCTGCAGATCTCGGCCCGCGGCGATGGCGTCGTGATGGGCATCCGCCACCGCGAGCTGCCGGCCGAGGGCGTCCAGTTCCATCCGGAGTCGGTGCTCACCGACGACGGCATGGCATTGCTGGCGAACTTCCTTGGCCGAGCCCCGTCGTGAGCGAGACGCCGAACGCCACCGTCACGCGTGCGCTCGACGCGGTCGCCTCCGGGCGCGATCTCAGCGCCGACGAGGCCTCGGAGGTGCTCGCCGAGATCATGGCCGGCGACGTCTCGCACGTGCAGATCGCCGGCTTCCTGATCGCTCTGCGCACGAAGGGCGAGACGGTCGACGAGCTCGCCGGCCTTGCGCGGACGATGCGCTCGCTCGCCGTGCCGGTGCTTGTCGACTGCGACCGCCTCGTCGATACGGCGGGCACCGGTGGTGGACGCTCGACGTTCAACGTCTCGACGACCGCCGCGCTGATCGCCGCCGGCGCCGGCTGCGCGGTCGCCAAGCACGGCAATCGCTCCGCGACGAGCCGCTCCGGCTCAGCTGACATGCTCGAGGCGCTCGGCGCTCGCATCGATCTCGGTGCGGCGGATGTCGCGCGTTGCATCGAGCAGACCGGCTTCGGCTTCATGTTCGCCCCGGCTCACCACCAGGCGACGCGCTTCGTCGTCCCCGTCCGCCGCGACCTCGCCGTGCGGACGATCTTCAACTTCCTCGGACCGCTGACCAACCCAGCCGGCGCGCGCCGGCAGCTGCTCGGCGTTTCCGATCCCGCCTACCAGGAGACGATCGCCGGTGCGCTCGCCCAGCTCGGCGCCGACCGCGCACTGGTGGTCAGCAGTGAGGACGGGCTCGACGAGATCGCAACGACGGCGCCGACGCGGATCATCGAGGTCAACGGCGATGAGATCCGCGACTACACGATCACCCCGCAGGAGCTCGGCGTCGCGCTGTCGGACGGCGAGGGCCTCGCCGGCGGCGACCCCGCACATAACGCCTCGGTGGCACGCGCCGTGCTGGCGGGCGAGCCGAGCGCGGCCCGCGACCTGTCCCTGGTCAACGCGGGAGCGGCGATCTACGCGGCGGGCGGCGCGAGCTCGCTCGTCGAGGGGGTGCAGGCGGCCGCGGCGGCGGTCGATGACGGGCGCGCCGCGGCGACGCTCGAGTCGTTCGTCGCTGCCACCAACGCCGCCCCTTGAGCGTGCTCGACGAAATCGTTTCCAGGACCCGCGCCGAGCTCGAGCAGCGCCGCCGGAACGTCCCGCTGGCCACGCTCGGAGCGGGTCCCGATCGCGTGCCGCACGCGTTCCGCGACGCGCTCGCCCGCCCGGCGATCTCGGTCATCGCCGAGCACAAGCGGCGCTCCCCGTCGGCCGGAGAGATCCGTCCCGGCTCGAGCGTCGCCGATGTCGCGAGCGCCTACCAGCGGGGGGGCGCCGCCGCGATGTCGGTGCTCACCAACGAGCACTACTTCGGCGGCTCGCTCGACGATCTCCGCGAGGCTGCCAGAGCGTGCTCACTGCCGCTGCTGCGCAAGGACTTCATCATCGACGCCTACCAGCTCCACGAGGCCCGCGCAGCCGGCGCCGCTGCGGTGCTGTTGATCGTTGCAGCGCTCGATCAGGTGACGCTCACCTCGCTGCACGCCGCGGCCGGCGAGCTGTCACTCGACGTGCTGGTGGAGGTCCATGACGCGGCCGAGCTCGCGCTCGCCCTTGCGGCTGGCGCCGAGTTGATCGGTGTGAACAACCGCGACCTGCGTGACTTCAGCGTCGATCCGGAGCGCACCTACGCGCTGCTCGACGCCATCCCTGCCGGCGCGCTTGTCGTCTCGGAGTCGGGGATCGCCGGCGCCGGCGATCTCGCCCGCCTGCGCGCCGCGGGGGTTGACGGCGTGCTGATCGGCGAGCTGCTGATGCGTAGCGCCGACCCGGCGCAGAAGCTGCGCGAGCTGCTTAGCGAGGCTGAAACAGACCTTTAGGGCACCTTGAGCGGTGGTGGTCACACTGAGCCAGCTGATGCGAAAGATGCGCAAGCTCCCAATCACCCAGCTGGTCGCTGCGCTGCTCGGCGGCCTGCTCGTCGCAGTGGTGATGCTTGCCGCCGGGCTCACAACCAAGACCACCACGACGACGGTCGTCGAGGACGTTCCGAGCGGCGCCGCCGCCAGCGGCGGGGTCGATCTCCACGCCATCTACGAGCGTGACGCGCCCGGTGTCGTATACGTCAGCGCGAAGGTCGTCGAGAGCACGGACTCGCCGTTCGACCTGTTCCCAGTCCAGCAGTCGGGCGCACAGACGGGCTCGGGGATCGTGCTCAACGACAGCGGCACGATCCTCACCAACGCCCATGTGATCGACGGCGCGGTGAAGATCACGGTCCAGTTCGCCGGCGGGCAGACCGTCTCCGCCAAGGTCATCGGCAAGGACCCCGACGACGACCTGGCCCTGCTGCAGGTCAACCCGAGCGGCCTCACCCTCGACCCGCTGCCGCTCGGCGACTCGAACACCGTCGAGGTCGGCGACCCGACCGTCGCGATCGGCAACCCGTTCAACCTCCAGCGCACGCTGACGACCGGCGTCGTGTCGGCGCTGCAGCGCCAGATCCAAGCCCCCAACGGCTACGCGATCGACAACGTGATCCAGACCGACGCGCCGATCAACCCCGGCAACTCGGGTGGCCCGCTGCTCAACGCGGAGGGTCAGGTGATCGGCATCAACTCCCAGATCGCCGCCAGCGGGAGCGGCAGCGACACGAACGTCGGCATCGGCTTCGCGATCCCGATCAACACGGCGAAGCTCGTCATTCCGCAGCTCGAGACGACCGGCAAGGTGACCGAGGGCTACCTCGGTATCGAGACATACAACGTCGACCCGTCGCTCGCGTCGTTGCACCTCGGCGCCAGCTCCGGGGCGCTCGTCGAGCAGGTCGAGAGCAACACCCCGGCCGCCAAGGCCGGATTGCGCGGTGGCACCAAGCAGATCTATCTCCCGGACGGGATCACCCAGATATGGGTCGGCGGCGACATCATCGTCTCGCTGAACGGCACGCCAATCGACGGCTCCGGCCAGCTGGCAGCGCGCATCGAGCAAGACAAGCCCGGCCAGACCGTGACCCTCGGCATCGTGCGCGGCACCAAGCAGCTGACCGTGCACGTGACCCTCGGCACCCGCCCCGAGAACCTACCGAGCTCCGGCTAGAGCGCCCACGCCAGGCGCTACGGTGTGGTGATGCAGCCACCCCGCGTGAAGATCTGCGGCGTCACCGGCCTCGACGACGCGCTCGCCGCCGTGGAGCTCGGCGCGTGGGCTGTCGGGATGGTCTTCTACGAGCCCTCGCCGCGCTGCGCCACAGTGGCCGAGGCTGAGCGGATCGGCGCTGCGCTGCGCCGTCGCGTCGAGCTGGCCGGGGTGTTCGTCAATGCGTCGCTCGCTGAGATCACGGATGTCTGCGAGCGTGTCGGCCTGACGCTCGTGCAGCTGCACGGCGACGAAGGGCCGGCGTTCGCCGGCGAGGTCGCGCGGCGAACCGGCGCGCGAACGATCAAGGCCGCACGCGCGCAGGGACCCGGAACGCTGCAGGACCTCGAGCGCTTCCACACCGACTTCCACCTGCTCGACAGCTACAGCGCCGAGCTGCGCGGTGGGACCGGTGAGCGGTTCGACTGGTCGCTGCTGCGCGCGCGGCGCTCAGCGGTGCCACTGATCCTCAGCGGCGGCCTTGACGCCGAGCACGTCGGCGCCGCGATCGCTGCGACGCACCCGTTCGCCGTCGATGTTTCCAGCGGCGTCGAGGAGTCCCCGGGCGTCAAGGATCGCGCGCGCCTGCGCGAGTTCTTCGAAGCCGCGACCGCGGTGGCGGTGTGAGCACCGCACGCGGCGCGAAGGCGCACGCGGGGGCGCCTCGCTCGATCGGCGGCGTCGAGCACCGCTTCGGCCCCTATGGCGGCCAGTACGTGCCGGAGACCCTGATGCCGGCGCTCGCCGAGCTTGAGGCCGCGTGGCTGGCGGCGTGGGCGTCCGCCGAGTTTCGTGCCGAGCTTGAGCTGCTGTTGCGCGACTTCGCCGGCCGTCCGAGCCCGATCTACCTCGCCCAGCGTCTCAGCGAGCGGGTCGGCAATCCGGTCTGGCTGAAGCGAGAGGACCTCAACCACACCGGCTCGCACAAGATCAACAACGCGCTCGGCCAGGCGCTGCTCGCTCGCGCCATGGGCAAGCGGCGCGTCATCGCCGAAACCGGTGCCGGCCAGCACGGCGTCGCGTCAGCCACCGCCGCTGCGCTGCTCGGACTGGATTGTGTCGTCTACATGGGCGAGGAAGACATCCGCCGTCAGCAGCCGAACGTGCAGCGGATGGAGCTGCTCGGTGCGCGGGTCGCACCGGTCGCCGCTGGAGCGCGGACGCTGAAGGAGGCTGTGTCGGCGGCGATCCGTGACTGGGTCGAGAACGTGGAGGGCACGCACTACATCATCGGCAGCGCCGTTGGTCCGGCGCCCTACCCGGCGATCGTGCGTGAGCTGCAGCGGACGATCGGCGACGAGACACGGGCACAGCTGCTCGAGCGGACCGGCCGCCTCCCGGCGCGCGTGATCGCCTGCGTCGGCGGCGGGTCGAACTCGATTGGCATGTTCGTCGCCTTCGTCGATGACGAGAGCGTCGAGCTGATCGGTGTCGAGGCTGCCGGCGAGGGAATCGACAGCGGCCGCCACGGCGCCCCGCTCACGGCCGGCGGCCGGCCGGGCGTGCTGCACGGCTCGCTGTCGGCGGTGCTGGCGGACGACGACGGCCAGATCCTCGAAGCGCACTCCGTCTCGGCCGGGCTCGACTACCCGGGCGCGGGCCCGCAGCATGCCTTCCTTCGCGACAGCGGCCGCGCACGCTACGTCGCCGTGACCGACGCCGACGCACTGCGCGCGTTTCTCGAGGTCACGCGGCTCGAAGGGATCATTCCCGCGCTCGAGTCAGCGCACGCGCTCGCCTGGGTGATCGCCAACCCCGGGGGCGATCTCGATCTCGTCTGTCTGTCCGGGCGCGGTGACAAGGATCTGTCCGAGGTCATCGCCCTCACCACCCCGGCATGAGTGACGCCGGATCGGACCGAATCGCCGCCGCGTTCGCTGGCGCCACCAAGCGCGCGGCTCTGATGCCCTACCTGATGGGTGGCTTCCCCGACATCCGCCGGTCGCTGGCGATCGGTGAGGCCTGCGTGCGTGCGGGGGCCGACCTGGTCGAGCTCGGCGTGCCGTTCTCTGATCCATTGGCCGACGGGCCCGTGATCCACGCTGCTGCGACGCGCGCGCTGGCCGGCGGCACGACGGTCGAAGACGTGCTCGGCGTCGCCGGCGCGCTGTCGGCGGCGGTCCCGGTGATCGTCATGGCCTACGCCAACACGCTCCTCGCGCGAGGTGTCGATCGTTTCGTCGCCAGTCTCGCCGAGGTCGGCGTGGCCGGCCTGATCATCCCTGACCTTCCCTACGAGGAGGCAGCGCCACTCGCGCGCGCCGCCGAGCAGGCCGGCGTCGCGCTCATTCCGCTCGTCGCGCCGACGACGACGGCGGAGCGGCTGGAGCTGATCGGCAGTCGCGCGCGGGGCTTCATGTACGTCGTGTCGGTTACGGGCACGACCGGCGAGCGCCGCTCCCAGCCGGTCGCGCTCGAGCCGCTGCTGCGCCGCGCGAAGGCGAGCACCGCTGTCCCGGTCGCGCTCGGATTCGGCATCTCCACCCCCGAGCAGGCGCTGGCTGGCGCCGCCGCGGGAGCCGACGGGGTGATCGTCGGATCGCGCTTGGTGCGCGCTGCGGGCGAGGCCGAGGACCCGGCCGCCGATGTTGGCGCGCTGGTTGCGGAGTTCGCGACTGCTCTTTCCACGCCGGTTGCATAGACTGCCGCCCACATGGGACTCGTGATCGCTGCCACATTCGGGCTTGCGCTGTGGATCGTGCTGTGGGCGCTCGGGACGAGCGGCCTGGATGCGTTCCTGTTGGCGCTCCTCGTGATGATTCTGGGCACCGCCGGACGCGTCGTGCTCCGCCACCTCCCGGGTGGCGACGCGCGAAGCCCACAAGCCTGAGGACTATTAGACTCCGCAGTCGCTGGCGCGGCGGGTCGATCGCCCGCGGCGATGTCGATCACGTCTGGAGCGCCGCTTGCGCCACCCCCGAATCGCAGCCACGGTCCTCGTCGCCCTCGCGGCGGCACTGGCCGGCTGCGGGGGCTCTGGCGTCGTCGAAGGAGGCAACAACTTCCAGGGGACGCTGACGGTCTACTCGGATCTCCCGCTCCAGGGCCCCCAGGATGCGCTGATGACGAGCATGGTCAACGGCGAGAAGCTCGCGCTCTATGACGCGGGCGGGCATGTCGGCCACAGGCACGTCAGCTTCGTCTCGCTCAACGACTCGCAGCAGACAGCCGGCGGCTGGACGCCGGCCCAGACGGCCGGCGAAGCGGCCCAGGCGGCGCTGGATCTCAGCACGATCGCCTACATTGGGGACTTCGACTCCGGCGCCACCGCGACCTCGTTGCCGCTGACGAACGCCAACGACATCCTCCAGGTGAGCCCTGCGAGCCCGTACGTCGGGCTCACCGACGCCAGCTCCGTTGACATCAACGGCAACCCGCTGAGCTACTACCCGGTCGGCGCGCGCACGTTCGCGCGGCTGATGCCCAGCGACGTGCAGGAGGCCGCCGCGACGACCCAGTTCATGCACTCGCTCGGCGTCAAGCGCCTGTATGTGCTGACCGACGTGGCTCCGTTCGATGCGCCGTTTGACTCGGCGATCGCGCCGCTCGTCGCCGACGACACGTCGCCGCAGCGCTCGATCACCCTCGTTGGCCAGCAGCAGATCGACACCGAGACCAACACCCAGCCTGTCGGCTACGCCCAGATCGCCGCGGCGGTCGCTGCCACCGACCCCGATGGCGTTCTCGTCGGCGCCTCGCCGGATCAGGGAGCGGAGGCGCTCTGGCAGGAGCTGCATAGCGCACTGCCCCACACGAAGCTGTTCGCTCCGAGCACGCTCGCGACCGGACCGTTTCTCGCCACGCTCGGCGGTGCCGCGAGCTCGACATACGTCACGAGCCCGATCCTCGAGCTGAGCCAGTACCCGCGCAGCGCCCAGCGCGTGCTGCGCGCGTACCGCCGGCGCTTTGGCATCGCACCAACCGCGTACTCGCTCTACGGCTTCGAGGCGATGGAGTCGGTGCTTGCCGCGATTCACGCAGCCGGCAAGGACGGCTCCAACCGCCTTGACGTGGTCAGCGCCTACTTCCACCTCGGCGAACGCAACAGCGTCATCGGCCGCTACCGGATCGACAGCGACGGCGACACTTCGCTGTCGCGCTTCGCCGGCTACCGCGTCGGCCGTGGCGGGCGGCTGATCGAGCTGCGGCTGCTGAGCGGCGCGCTGAGCGTGTCGAGCAGCGCTTCCTCGAGCTCTGGGTGAGCGAAGCTGACACCCAGCCCGAGTGCACGCTCTGGCAGCACGTTCTGGCTGTCGGTCACCACCGAGGCCATCTTGCCGAACAGCGCGCGCAGCGCCACGGACGGCACGCCGACCACGGCGGGGCGATGTAGCGCGTGGCCTAGTGCCTTGGCGAACTCGGCGTTGCGCGCAGCTGCCGGGGCCACGGCGTTGAGCGGACCGCTGAAGCGGGCGTCGTCGAGCGCCGCGACGTAGAGCGCCACCAGGTCGTCGGCGTGGATCCACGACAGGTACTGGCGCCCGCCGGCGACCGGTCCGCCGAGCCCGAGCCTGAACGGCGGCAGCATCTGCGCGAGCGCGCCGCCGCCGGCGTCAAGCACGACGCCGGTGCGCAGCACGCACACGCGCAGCCCGAGCTCCGCTGCCCGCAGCGCCGCTCGCTCCCAGTCGACGCAGACCTGTGCGAGCCAATCCTGCCCCGCTGAGGAGGTCTCGCTGAGCGGCTCGTCGCCGCGGTTGCCGTAGTAGCCGATCGCGCTGGCACTGACCAGGACGCGCGGCCGCGGCTTCGCCGCCGCGATGCCTGCGACGAGGTTCGCCGTCCCGACCGTGCGGCTCGTGCGAATCGCCTCCCGCGTACGAGCCGTCCAGCGCTGGGCGATGTTCTCGGCGGCGAGGTGCACCACGCCGTCGGCACCGCCGAGCGCCGTCGCCGGAGCCGGCTCGCTGGATGGATCCCAGCGCACGGCGCCGTCCTTGCCGGAGCGGCTCAGCTCGATGACCTCGTCGCCCCGCGCCCGCAGCGCCTCGACAAGTCGCGCTCCGATCAGGCCGCTCGCTCCGCTCACGGCGACTCGCATACCGTCGAATGGTACGGCGCGCCTCCGGCGGTGCGGCTAGCATCCTGCAGCGGTGTCATCGCTGTTCCTGATCGACGGCAACAGCCTTGTCTACCGGGCGTTCTTCGCGCTGCCCGAGACGATTGCCACCTCGACGGGCGAGCCGACCAACGCGATATTCGGCTTCGCCTCGATGCTCGTGAAGCTGATCACCGAGCACGGCGTGACCCCGACGGTCGTGGCCTGGGATGCCGGGATGTCCGGACGCACCGAGCTGTTCGCCGATTACAAGGCCCAGCGCCAGTCGCGCCCCGACCTGCTGCGCGAGCAGTGGCCGGCGTTCGATCCGCTGGTTGAGGCATTCGGCTACCGCAACGCCCGCTTGGACGGGTTCGAGGCCGATGACGTGATCGCGACGCTCGCCGAGCGCGCTCGCCAGCAGGGCATCGCGGTGACGATCGTCACCGGCGACCGCGACGCCTTCCAGCTCGTCGACGAGGCGGGCCTCGTCACGGTGATGGCGACTGCGCGTGGGATCACCGAGACGAAGCGCTACGACCGTCCCGCCGTGATCGACCGGTACGGGATCGGCCCTGAGCTGATCCCCGACTTCTACGGCCTCAAGGGAGACACCTCCGACAACATCCCGGGCGTTCCCGGGATCGGCGAGAAGACCGCCGCCGAGCTGCTGCAGCGCTTCGGCTCGCTGGAGGCCGTGCTCGACAGCGTCGAGCAGGTGAGCGGCGAGAAGCGCCGCGGCAACCTGATCGCCCACCGCGCCGACGCGCTGCTGTCCAAGCAGCTGGCGACGATGCGCCGCGATCTGCCGATCCCGTTCGATCCATCCGAGCTGTCTGGCGCTCCGCCCGATCTGTCCGCGCTGCGCGAGGCCTTTCGCCGTTACGAGCTGCGCGACCCATTGCGGCGGATCGAGGAGGCGCTTGGGTCGGCTGACGCCGCCCCAATCGCTGCTGCGAGTGCGCGCGTGCCGGTGCGGACCGTGACGCTCGCTCAAGTCGCTGCGCTGGGCGAGGGGGAGCTTGCTATCGCCGTGCGCGAACCGGACGTGCCGGAAGGCGCTCTGTTTGGTGAGGGCGGCCCGTGGCGATTTGGCGTAGGGACCGCGGACGAAGTGCTCGTAGGCGAATGTCACGACGCCGCTGAGCTTGTGATGGCGTGCGGAACGCACGCCATCACCACTCACGATGCAAAGGCGCTGGGGGTCGTGCCCGCGGCGCTCGCGCATGACACGATGCTGGCGGCCTACCTGCTCGATCCGGCGCGGCGCGGCTACCTGTTGGGGGACCTCGGCGAGGACCGCGGACTCGCCGCCTCGACGGGCGACCCGGCCGGCGACGATGTCCAGCTCGTCTCAGCACTCACCGAGCTCCAGCGACCCGAGCTCGCAGAGCGCGGACTGGATGCGCTGCTGCGCGATGTCGAGCTGCCGCTTGTGGCTGTGCTGCGCGACATGGAGTTGGCGGGTGTGCGGCTCGACGTCGAGCGGCTTGCCGCGATCACCGCCCGGGTCCACGAGGAGGTGGCGACGCTCGAGCAGTCGATCTATGCGACGGCCGGTGAGGAGTTCGTGCTCGGCTCGCCCCAGCAGCTTTCCGCGATCCTCTTCGAGAAGCTCGGGCTGTCGCGCAAGCGACGGGGCAAGACCGGGTTCTCCACCGACGCCCGCGTTCTCGCGGCGATCCGCTCTGAGCACGAGATCGTGCCGATGATCGAGCGCTGGCGCGAGCTCTCGACGCTCGTCAAGACCTACCTCGAGCCGCTGCCCGGGCTGATCGACGCGCAGTCGCGGCTGCACACCACGTTCGTGCAGACCGTCGCGAGCACCGGGCGTCTGTCGTCGACGAATCCGAACCTCCAGAACATCCCGATCCGCACGCCGCTCGGTCGCGAGATCCGCGCCTGCTTCGTCGCCGCGCCGGGGTGCGTGCTGGCCTGCGCCGACTACTCGCAGATCGAGCTGCGCGTGCTGGCCGAGCTTGCCGGCGAGCCCGTGCTCGCCGACATCTTCCGTCGCGGCGAAGACGTCCACACGGCCACCGCCTGCCAGGTCTTCGGCGTGGAGGCGAGCGCGCTCGATGCCGGCATGCGCTCCAAGGCCAAGATGGTCAACTACGGCATCGTCTACGGCCTGACTGACTACGGCCTGGCCGACCGCCTGCAGATCCCGCGCGAGGAGGCGGCGGTGTTCATCGCGACGTACTTCGAGCGCTTCCCCGCGGTACGCAGGTTCATCGAGGCGACGATCGCTCGCGCCGAGGAGCAGGGCTACGTGACGACATTGCTCGGCCGCCGGCGGCAGATACCTGAGCTGCGCGCGCACAACCGCCAGCAGCACGCGCTCGGCGAGCGCCTGGCCGTCAACACCGTGATCCAGGGCACGGCGGCGGACATCATCAAGGTCGCGATGGTGCGCTGCCACCGCGCCCTGGCGGGCCTGCGCTCACGGCTGATCCTCCAGATCCACGACGAGCTGATGATCGAGGGCCCACCGGAGGAGGTCGACGAGGTTCGCGCCATTCTCGCCGCCGAGATGGTCGGCGCCTGGGAGCTCGACCCGCCACTCGCGATCGACATCGGCGTCGGCCACAGCTGGCTCGACGCGAAGTGATCGGCTGGCATCGAGGCTGCGCCGCGGCTTCCCCTCAGCGGTAGTAGACGTCAACCGGGACGCCGATGCCGCCGATCCAGTCGTAGATGCTGAGGGCGTCGGGGACTGGAACACGCAGGCAGCCGTGGCTCGCCGGATAGGGTGGGACAGGGTCGTAGCCGTGGATCGCATCGCTGCCGTTGAAGAAGCTCGAATCGACCATGCCGTCGTTGTTGACCCCCGGCTCGCGCATCCAGACGACGAAGTTGCCTGGCGGCGTCGGCGTCGACGGCTTCCCGGAGCTCATCGGGTACAGCTGCTGAACCTTGCCGTTCGCGCCGATCAGGGCCAGCACCTGGTGCGTGAGGTCGCCCTCGACGTGGCGTCCTTGCCTGGGGTAGAGCACCTTGAACTTCCCTTGTCCTGCCGCCAGCGCCTTGAACACGGAACGGTCGGCGACCATCGTGCGCTCCATGTTGGCCATCTTGCGGAACGCGAGCACGGCGCGCTGCGTCCGCGCGTCGTAGATGCCCGGCACCCCGATCACATAGCGATCGCGCGCGAGGTCGGTCTGGAGGATGCGCACGGCGAGCCCCCGCTCCTCCGGGTGCAGGTCGGGGCTGACGAGGTGCACGTGGATCGGATCGGAGACCAGCAGCTCCTGTGCGGCGCTCAGGGCATGCGTCGCCTGCAGCGTGAGATCGCCGGCTCCGTGGATGCGAAACGACGCCGTGAACTGCCCCACGCCGGTCGCCCCGGTCACGCCCGTCGCGGTTGTTGTGCCCGTCGCGCTGGTCGCGCCGGTGGCGCCGGTGGCGCCGGTGGCGCCGGTCGAGCCTGTCGCCGTTCCCTGGATAGGGACGGTCTGCGTGCTTAGCGGACTGCCGTTCAGATACACCGCTACCGCGACGGTCTGGCCGGGGACGTAGATCGAGACGGTGCCGGCGATCTGCACCGAATCGCCGCTGACGACGGCGTCCAGGGAGCCGTTGACGTCCTTCCTGTTCGCGTAGATGGTGAGCACGGCACCGTCGCTCCCGACCACGGGTGTCGCGGGCGAGAAAGGCGGGGCCGCAGTCGCAGCGGTCAGACCGGACCAACAGCTGACCAGCAGGGTGATGCCCAGAAGTAGCGGGGCGCGCCGCATCGGCCGTGAAAGTACCAGACCGCCGATCTACGGGATCGAACCGCACTATTACGGTTGACGATAGATCGGTATCCGGTATAGAGTGTCTGTCGTGGCGAGCCCAGGACAGCCATCAGGCATCGAGCCGGCGGCCGACACTGCCGTAGCGCTCGGCGGCTTTGGTCGCTACGCAGGTCCGGCGACGCTGATCCTGTCCAGCCTGGCCGAGGCGCCCAAGCACGGTTACGCGCTGACCAAGGACATCGAGGCGTTCGCCGGCGTGAGGCTCGCGCCGGGCACCCTGTATGAGGCGCTGACGAGGCTCGAGCGGCAGGGACTGATCGAGGCGATCGAGAGCGACGACCGGCGGCGCCCCTACCGCCTCACCGCGCTCGGGATCAGCGCGCTTCGCGCGCACCTCGACATGCAACGCCGCGTCACCGATGTGGGGCTACGCCGCCTCGCCGGCATTGAAGGGGTCGCATGATCCCGCCAGTTGACCGGGCGCAGCGCCGTGCCGCACGCTTGCTGCGCTGGTACCCGAAGGCCTGGCGCCGTCGCTACGGCGAGGAGTTCAGCGCGCTGCTCGTCGCCGAGTTCGCCGAGCGACCCAGCTCGTGGCGGCGCACCGCAGATGTCGCCTGCAGCGGCCTCCTGGCCCGATTGACGAACACCGGTCTCACCGGCGGCGCGCTCGAGCCCGCCGCCCAGATTCAGGCGAGCCTGGCGACCCTCTGCGCTGCCGTGGCTGTGTTCCTCGCCTTCGCGCTCGCGATCTGGTCGCAGCTGACGATCGGCTGGCAGTGGTCGCGACCGGACACGGCTCCAACCGCACTCGCGATGGTCGCGATGTCGGCGCTGATGTTGCTGTTCGTGTCGCTCGCTCTGCTCGCCGCACTGCCGGTGGCTTGGGGTGTGGTGCTCCGCGTCCGCCGCGGGCAGGCGGCCCGGCTGTGGGTGCCCTCGCTGCTGCTGCTGCTCGGCGGCGTGGCTCTCGCCGTTGGTGCTCGGCACTTCGCGCAGCACGGCTGGCCGGGCACCGGGGGACACCCGTGGGCAGGTCGCGGGGTCGTCTCAGGCGCAGTCGGCTCCTTCACCTGGGCCGCCACGCTCTCGATCTCCGCCTACTGGGCCCATCCCAACGTGCTGCTGTCCTTTCCCGCCGCCGAGGTCGCGTGGATGGCTGCCAGCCCGATCGCGATGATCTGCGTGGTCGCCGGGGCGACCCAGATCGTCCGCCGCCTGGATCTCTCGCCGCGCCTGCTTCGCTACGAGTCCCGGCTCGGCAGCACCGCCGCGGCAGCGATGATCGCGTTTCTGGCCGCGGCCTGCCTGTGGATCATCGACGGTGGCGGGGGACCACGCAGCCTGTTCCAAACCGGAGCAATCGACGTCGGCGGCCTGGTCGTGATGGCGCTCGCGTTCGCCGTGGCGCACCGAGCGATGCGCCTCGCGCGGGGTGCCCAACCACTGCTCGCCCCGCCACGCTGAATCAGCCGCGCGATGCCACCTTCCACACCTACGTCCCCTGGTGGTCCCGAGCCGACGACCTGGAGCCGCCGCCAGCTCATCCGCGCCGGCCTCGGCGGGCTAGCCGTCGTGGTTGCCGGGGGCGCAGCTGGCGTCGAGCTCGTCGCCCGCGGCGTGCTCCCCGGCAAGCGCCTCCTCGACGAGCTGGACGGAGCGTGCTCGGTGGCCAACCCACGTCTCGTCTACTCAGCGTTGGGGCCGGCCACGTCGGGGCGGTTCTTCTCTCGGGCCCGCAACTGCAGCGTCGGCTACACGATCGCCTACCCGTCTGGTTACCGCAGCGGCGACGAGCTGCCGCTCATTGTCGCGCTCCATGGATTCGGCGGCGACCACATCCACTGTCTGGCAGGAATGAGCACCTCCCAGGCGCTTGCTCTCCATGTCGGCGGCCGTCCGCTGCCGCCGATGGCAATGGTCAGTGCCGACGGTGGCGGCGGCTACTGGCACGCGCATCCTGGAGACGACCCGATGGCGATGATCACCGACGAGCTGATACCGATGTGC
Organism: Solirubrobacteraceae bacterium; assembly: GCA_049512455.1. Taxonomy (GTDB): domain Bacteria; phylum Actinomycetota; class Thermoleophilia; order Solirubrobacterales; family Solirubrobacteraceae; genus Palsa-513. Next base: position 47,681 of record JBEKXB010000012.1, read on the forward strand.
CAGTCCCGTGGACTCGGCCTGCGGCCGGAGTTGATCGGCGCCCTCGGGGTATCGATGGGTGGTTATGGGGTGCTGCTGCTCGCCGAGAAGCACCCGCACCTGATCTCTGCCGTCGCCGCCATCAGCCCCGCGGTATGGACCAGCTACGCCCAGGCCCAGGGTGCCAACCGCGGCGCCTACACCTCGGCGGCGAACTTCGCCGCCAACGATGTCGTGACCGGCACCACCTCGCTCCGTGGCATTCCGGTGAGGGTTGCGTCGGGATCCGACGATCCCTTCTACCCGGGCGTCCAGACGCTCGCGCGAGCGCTGCCGCGCGGAGCCGTCGTCGACCTGACGAGCGGCTGCCACGACCACCAGTTCTTCCTCGAGCAGGAACCACCGTCGCTCGCGTTCCTTGCGCGTCACGTCGCGCGCCCGGCGATTGTCACCTAGCTCGCCAGGCTGCGCCGCACGTACTCCGTGAACGTCGTCGGCGGGCGAGCCAGCAGCCAGCTGAGCACGTTCGAGTTGCCCGTAATGCCGTAGCGGCTGTAGTGGTCGAACAGCCGGAACATCGCGTCGAAGCGGTAGTCGGTCGCTTCGCTCGGCGCCAGACCGGCGAGCGTGCCGGCCAGAACGGGAGTCTGCTCCGCCCGCACCGGCCGTCCGGACTCGATCGAGATCATCTGGGCCAGCTCGTGCGCGTCGTGGAACGCCTCGCCGCAGAGCTCGTAGGTGGCGTAGCGGTGCCGCTGCGCGTCCGCTACTACGTTGGCGGCGACCTCGGCGACGTCCTCGAGGTCCACATGGGCCAGCGGCATGTCGAGCGCGTACGGCTGGTGCAGGATCCCGTCCGTCGCGACGCGTGCAACGTCGACGTTCTGCATGTAGTGCATCGGCTGAAGGATGGTGAAGGGCATCCGCGACAGGAGCACCACGCGCTCGACCGCCAGCTTGGCTTGGTGGTTGAGCAGCGGCTCCAGCTGGGGATGCGTCACCGAGAACTGCACAAAGTGCTCGACCTCGGCCTGGCGTGCGGCGCTCACCACGCGATGCCCCATCTCCGCCTCGTGAGGGTGCATCGGCGGCCCGATATGGATCACACACCGAACACCCGCGAGCGCCCGGCGGAGGTCGCCCGGATCGAGCAGATCGCCGACGAGGGCCTCCGCTGCGCCCGCGCCGAGGAGCTGCTCGACATCTGCGGCGATGTCAAACGCCCGGACGTTGTGGCCGCGGCGAGCTAGGGCGCGGACGACGCTGCGGCCGGTCCGCCCGTTGGCCGCCGTTACGAGGATCACCGGGGGCGCTTCGTCTGGCCGGCATCCGTGGCTGTGGGCGCTTGACGCGCGAGCAGCGCGCCCCAGCCCTCGCTTTCCCCGGGGACGATCGGCCGGGGAGGATCACCGACCAGAACGTGAGCTTCGCCACTGCGGACGGCGAACGCGATGGCCTCGCCCACCACCTCAGGCGGGTCGGGCACGATGCTCCTAGCGCCGCTGACGATCTTGCCGGCGCGCAGTCGCTGGTGGAACTCGGTGGCGGTAACCGATGGGTATACGACCGATACCAGCACCCCCGCAGCGGCCAGCTCGATCCGGCCGACCTGGGACAGCATGTTGAGCGCCGCCTTCGTTGCCGCGTAGCCACCGAGCCCCGGAAAGACACGCAGCGACGTTGCCGAGCTCACGTTGACGATCGCTCCACTCGACTGTCCCCGCATCACCGGCAGCACCGCCTGCATCGCCACAAGCGGCGCGACCACGTTGAGCTCGAACACCGCGCGTAGATCCGCGGGATCGAGCTCCTCGAGCGCGACGTGCAGACCCTGCCCGGCGTTGTTCACCAGAACATCGACCCTGCCGAAGGCTTCGACGGTTTGAGCGACAAGGCGCTGGAGCTGCTCGTGGACGGTGACATCGGTCGTCACCACCAGCGAGCCCGGCAGCTGGGCAGCCAACGCCTCGAGTCGATCGGTCCGTCGCGCAGCGAGCACGACTCGCGCTCCCATTCCGCCCAGCAGACGCGCGGTCGCCGCGCCAATCCCCGAGGACGCGCCGGTGATGACACACACTGCCTCGTCAATGTCCATCTGCCGGGCTCACAACCTCGGCGGGGCCGCGCACGCGACTCGGCTTGTCCCGACACGGAGCACTCTCGCTACCTGCCAGGCATCGCGCTCGCTCTCGGCAAGATCGGTGACGCCCAGCGAGCGACGAGCGCGCATGTGGGGATCTTGCCAGAGTCAACGAGGCGCCCGACGCTAAGCGGTCGTGACGATCGCCGCGATCACCACCGCGATTCCTGTGGCGTCGCCGGCAGACGGCACCTCGCCGAGGATCGCCAGACCCATCAGCGCAGCCGTTGCTGGCAGCAGTGCGAGCATGACCGCGAAACGCTGCCGCGTGAGGCGGCGCATCGCAAGCTGCTCGAGCGAGTAGGGCACGGCGCTCGAGGCGACCGCTACGAGTACCACGCGCGCAAGGACGCTCGCCTCCGTGAAGGCAGCCCCAGTGTGCCACGCGAACAACGGCGCGAGCACCAGCGAGCCGATCGCAAAGCCCGCCGCGAGCCCATCCTGCGGGCGCAGATCGGCGGCGCGCGAGAGCCTGTGGCCGAGCACGATGTAGACCGCCCATCCCGCCCCCGCGGCCAGAGCCCAGGCAACCCCCGCCGCCGAGCCCGAGACGTGGATGCCGCTCAGCAGGCCGACCCCGCCGATCAGCAACACGATCCCGCCGATGTCGCGGCGGCGACGCGAGCCGATCGCTGCGACGCCAACCGGTCCGACGAACTCGATCGCGACAGCCGTGCCGAGCGCGAGGCGCGCGATCGCGAGGTAGAAGCAAACGTTGAGAAGGCACAGTGTGATGCCGAACAACGCTGCGCTCGCCAAGCGCGCTCGCGTCCATCGCCGCTGCCACGGGCGCCGCCAGGCGCACAACACGACGGCCGCAAACAGCGAGCGCAGCCAGGCCAGACCGACCGGAGCGACCGTGTGGAAGAGCAGCACCGCCACGCCAGCTCCCGCGTACTGCGACGCCGCGCCGGCGACTAACAGGAGCTGCGGCGGCGGGAGCCGCCAGCCGCGGTCCGCTGGCGAGCCGGCGAGTCCCGGCTGCTCGGGCTGCTGCGCGCTCAGCGCAAGGCCCTCATGGCGGCAGCGCTCACCAGCGCTCTGTCGTCGCCTCGCCCGTCTGCGCAGCTGAGCCGCCGCCGTTCTTGGAGGCCTCGGCCAGGCGGCGGTGAAGCCGTTGGCGCAACTCGTCGGGGTCGTAGTCGCGTTGCGCACGGCGCTTGCGAGCGACAACGACGCCGGTGGCTGCCACGCTCGCGATACCTGCGAGACCGATGATCTTCCACCGTTGGTGCATCGGTCGCGTAGGTTACCCGGGGGTGAACCAGCCGGCCCTGACGCTCGATGAAGCCATTGCGATCGCCTCCACTGGCGACGTGTGGCTGTTTCGCGGCGGATCGGCCGCAGACCTCGCGATCCGCGCTGTCACGAACAGCCCCGTCAATCATGTTGGCATGGTCGTCGCGATCGACGATCTGCCTGCGCTGTTGTGGCATGCCGAGCTAGGCCATTCGCTTCCCGACGTGTGGACCGGGCAACGTCAGCGAGGCGTTCAGCTGCACCACCTCCGCGAAGCCGTCACGACATGGAACGAGCGCTACAGCCAAAGGGCCTGGGTCCGCCAGCTCGAGGGCACGATCGAACGTCACCATGAGGACCGGCTGATGGAGGTCATCGGCCGCTTCGATGGTCGGGCGTTTCCGACGATTCCTGGACTCGTCAGGCATTGGGCCGAGGGCCGGTTGCGTCGCACGGCGTCACTGGAGACGATCTACTGCGCGGAGCTCGTCGCCACGACCTACCAGCACATGGGGCTGCTCCCGAGTCGTCGACCCGCGAGCTGGTATGACCCGGGGCGTTTCTGGAGTGGCGACGGTCTGGCTCTCGTCCCGCCGTTCGCCCTGGCCGGTGAGATCGCGGTGCTCTGAGTCGCGCCCGACCCGGTTGCGGGCGCGCAGCTATGCAGACCGCCCGCCAGACGCGACCGAGGGGGCCTGCGGTGGCTGAGCGTCCTGCTGCGGGGTGGCTGCGAACTGGGGGGGTGCGATATTGCGGTACCTCGTGAACGCCCAGCGAGACAGCGGGCGCGCTCGGAGGGCGCCGATCAGCCAACGCAGCGCGGCGGTGCCGGTGCTGGCGCCGGCGACGCGCTGGCTGGCGAGCAGGCAGCTGTACTTCCATGAGTGTCGGTGGCTGAACGCGGAGTAGCGCGTGAGCGCCTGCTCGCGGGTGATCTCGCCGGCGAGCGCGCCGCGAAGCTCGCGACCGAGCGCGAGCGCGAAGTAGAACGCCGGCCGGATGCCCTCGGCGGTGAGTGGGAAGCAATGGCCGGCCGAGTCGCCGACGAAGAACACGCCATCCTCGGTCGCCGGCCGCAGCTGATGGGGGATCCAGTTGCCCTGGTAGCCGACCGGTGCGAGATCGAGCTTCTCGGCGAGTGCGACGGTGCTGTCCTTGACATGGTCACGCGGCCTGAACGAGCCGACGCCGACGCGGAGCTCGTCACGCGCGGGAAAGCTCCAGCTGTAGCCCGCGCGCACGTAGCGCGGATCGACCCAGATCTCGAGATCCTCCGAGCTGCCCGGGGGATGGACCTCGAGACCCCGCGAGAGGCGCGCCTCGGGCGGTTGGATCGGCTTTGCGTTCGACAACACCCGCCGCCAGCCGAGCGCGTCGATTACGTAGGGCGCCCGCAGCTCGCCGCGGTCGGTGTGCACCGTGTGCACGGGCCCCGGATCGACGCGCTCGACCGTGGCGGTCTCGAACGCGCTTGACGGCGCAGCGGCGTAGAGCAGCGCACACAGCTCGGGGTAATCAAAGGTCGAGAACGTGAACGGGAGCGGCCAGCGCGCGGTCGAGCGAGTCGTGTGGACGACGAGCTCTGCAAAGGTCTGACGGATCGACGCCGCGACACCGAGTAGCTCGAGCCACTCCGTCGGTGCCGCGCACGCTGATGTCTGGCGCTCGCCGATCTCGTAGCGATCGAGGACGAGGACGCTGGCGCCGGCGCCTTCCAGCTCGCGTGCGAGGGTGAGACCGGCGAAGCTCGCGCCGCAGATCAGCACGTCGCAGTCTCGTCGCAGCGCGGTGCGTGCGGTTCCGCGCTTGGTGGCTCGCGTCGGCATCGGCGCCGCATCTTACGCGTGCGGCGGGCAATCGAAACGCGCTGCTGCGCTACGCTCTGGGCCGTGAATGCCGTTATCGATAACCCCACGGCCAAGGTCGTGGAGGGTTCAGATGGGCTGCTGCTCGAAATCGACGGGCAGATCGTCCCCAACTACGACGCGACGATGCGTCCCTTCGAGGAAGGCGAGGTCGTCACCGGCCTGGTCGTGCGCATCGATCAGGACGAGGTGCTCGTTGACATCGGCTACAAGTCCGAAGGCGTCATTCCGGCGAATGAGCTGTCGATTCGCAAGTCGGTGGACCCCCGCGAGGAGGTGTCGCTCGGCGAGGAGGTAGACGCCCTCGTCCTAACGAAGGAGGATCAGGACGGGCGACTGATCATGTCCAAGAAGCGCGCGCGCTTCGAGAAGGCGTGGCGGCGCATCGAGGCTGCGGCCGAGTCCGGTGAGCCCGTTGAAGGCACCGTGATCGAAGTCGTCAAGGGTGGCCTGATCATCGACCTCGGCGTACGCGGATTCCTTCCGGCATCGCTCGTTGACATCCGGCGTGTGCCAAACCTCGATGAGTACATGGGCACGCAGATCGAGTGCAAGGTCATCGAGCTCAACCGGTCACGCAACAACGTCGTGCTCTCGCGCCGCGCGGTGCTCGAGGAGGAACGCAAGGAGGTTCGCCAGCAGATCCTCGACCGGCTTGAGCCCGGTCTCGTCGTCGAGGGCCAGATCTCCAACATCGTCGACTTCGGTGCGTTCGTCGATCTTGACGGAATCGACGGGCTGATTCACATCTCCGAGCTCTCCTGGTCGCACGTCAATCATCCGAGTCAGGTGCTCGAGATCGGCGACACGGTCAAGGTCAAGGTGCTCGACATCGACCGTGACCGCCAGCGCATCTCGCTGGGGCTCAAGCAGACCCAGGAAGACCCGTGGCAGCGGATCGTCAACACCTACAGCATCGGTGATGAGCTCGTTGGCACCGTGACGAAGGTCGTCACGTTCGGAGCGTTCGTCGAGATCCTCGATGGCGTGGAGGGCCTCGTGCACATCTCCGAGCTCGCCGCGCATCACGTCGAGAACCCGCGCGAGGTCGTGCAGCCCGGCGATGAGGTGCGCGTGAAGATCCTCGAGATCGATTCCGAGCGGCGCCGCCTCTCGCTGTCAGCCAAGCGGGTCGAAGGGCAGGTGCTGCCGCTGCACCCGATCGAGTTGTCAGATGACGACGCCGACGCCGAGTCAACCGCCGAGGATCCGGGACCGCCGGTCGACCCCGAAGCCTTCGCCGAGATAGCCGAGATCGAGGTCGCGGCCGTTCCCGACGCGGACGTTGAGGCCGTGGTCGTCGTGGAGGAGCCCGAGGCCGTCGTCGAGCCCGAGGCCGTCGTCGTCGAGCCCGAGGCGGTCGTCGAGCCCGAGGCCGTCGCTGACGTGGAGGTCGAGGTTGATGCCGTGGCCTCCGAGGAGCCTGCCGCCGAGGCGGATAGCACGACTGCGGCGGACCTGGCCGAAGCGGCGCCGCAAGCGCCGGCTGAGCCGGCCGACAGCTAGCGTGGCGTCCACGTGGGCGTGCCGTTCGTCGGATTGACCGGCGGCCTAGGTGCGGGGAAGTCCACCGCACTCGAGGCGCTCGAGCGGCTTGGCGCAGCAACCCTCAGCACGGATGACGTCGTGCACGAGCTGTACGACACCGCGACCGTGCGTGCGGCGGTGCGTGATCGGTTCGGCGCCGGGATCTTCGATGGCGAGCAGGTCAACCGTGCGGCCCTCGCCCGGCGTGTGTTCCACGACGACGAGGACCGCCAATGGCTTGAAGGGCTGATATGGCCGCTCGTTGGCGCGCAGATCGAGGAGTTTCGCGCCGGGCTCGAGACGCGCGCACCGGCGCCGATCGCAGGGGTGGTCGAGACGCCGCTGCTGTTCGAGTCTGGAGTGGAGGGACGCTTCGATGCGACGATCGCCGTCGTCGGCGATGACCGCGTCCGCTCCGAGCGCATCGCGGCGCGCGACCAGGCGGACATGGCTGCCCGCGAGCGCCGCCAGCTGACCCAGCGGCAGAAGGCCGAGCGCGCTGACTACGTCGTCGTCAACGATTCCAGCGTCGCGGAGCTCGTGGCGAAGCTTGCCGAGATCCTCTCCGGGATCGCGGAGTGAGTCGCGCACGCCCGCGCCGGCGGTCCGTCGTGCGCCGACGCGCTGCGGGCCTGGCAATCGTGGTGGCGCTCGTCGTCGTGGCGGCAGTGGAGATCGTGCCGCTGGTCAACCGCGTGGTTCGCGAATTCACCTACCCGCTGCGCTACACGGCGATCATCCGCCAGGAGGCGCGGGCCGAGCATCTCGATCCGGCGCTCGTCGCCGCGGTGATCGACGCCGAGACGAAGTTCGACGCTCGCACCTCCAGCGCCGGTGCCCTCGGCCTGATGCAGATCCTTCCCTCCACTGCGAGCTACCTCGCCCGGCTGTCGGGTGGCACCGCATTCAAGGTTGCCGATCTCGCCCAGCCGCAGGTCAACATCGCCTACGGCTGCTACTACCTGCGCTACCTGCTCAACCTCTACGCCGGCAACGAGACGCTCGCGCTGGCCGCCTACAACGCGGGAGCGACAAACGTCGACAGGTGGGTCGCGGAGGATCGGGCGAGCGGCAGGCAGCTCAACATCGCCTCGATCCCGTTCCCCGAGACGCGCGCCTACGTCGAGAAGGTCGAGGCCGCGGCGATCGTCTACCGCAAGGACTACGGCCTCTGACAGGGGGTGCCTGGCGCCGCCGTTGGCGGCGTCTGCGCGCCTGTTGAGCGCGGTCCTCGAGGGCACCGCCCTGGCGCTTGGAATACTCCTTACGTGCCTCCCTTCCGTCTCGATCCGGTCTTCACACCGGCCGCCGATCAGCCGCGCGCGATCGCGCAGATCGCGGAAGCGATCTCCTCCGGAGCGCGCTACACGACGCTGCTCGGGGCGACCGGGACCGGCAAGACGATGACGATGGCCGGCGTCATCCAGGCGGTGCAGCGGCCGGCACTGGTGATCGCTCACAACAAGACGCTTGCCGCCCAGCTGTGCAACGAGTTTCGCACCTACTTCCCCGAGAACGCGGTCGAGTACTTCGTCTCCTACTACGACTACTACCAGCCCGAGGCCTACGTCGCGAGCCGGGACCTCTACATCGAGAAGGACTCCTCGGTCAACGCCGAGATCGATCGGCTCCGCCACGCGGCGACCGCTGCCGTGTTCGCGCGCCGCGACGTGATCATCGTGGCATCGGTGTCGTGCATCTACGGACTCGGATCGCCCGACGTCTATGAGCGCAACGTGCAGCTGCTGCGCCGTGGTGAGTCTGTCGATCGCGACGCGCTGCTGCGCCAGCTCGTCTCGATCCAGTACACGCGCAACGACCAGGTGCTGGCGCGCGGCAACTTCCGCGTCAAGGGGGAGACGCTCGAGGTGTTCCCCGCCTACGCCGAGACGGCATACCGCGCCATTCTTTTCGGCGACGAGGTCGAGTCCCTCGCCGAGTTCGATCCGCTGACCGGGGAGTTGCTGGTCGCCGATCTGGAGCACGTGGCGATCTGGCCGGCGAGCCACTACAACGTCGCCGACGGCATGGTCGAGCGAGCCGTCGCGGAGATCGGCGCGGAGCTGAACGAGCGCTGCGCGCAGCTGGACGCGGAGGGCAAGCTGCTGGAGTCCCACCGCCTGCGCCAGCGCACGCAATACGACATGGAGATGCTGCGCGAGGTCGGCTTCTGCTCGGGCATCGAGAACTACTCGCGCGTGATCGACGGCCGCAAGCCGGGCGAGCGGCCCTACTGCCTGCTCGACTACTTCCCGCGCGACTTCATCTGCTTCACCGACGAGTCCCACGCGACGATCCCCCAGATCGGCGGCATGTTCGAGGGCGACCGCTCGCGCAAGCAGACGCTCGTCGACTACGGCTTTCGCCTGCCGAGCGCGCTCGACAACCGCCCGCAGACGTTCGAGGAGTTCCTGCAGATGACGCCGCAGCTGATCTTCGTCTCGGCCACCCCCGGCGAGTTCGAGCGGACCCGTGCGGCGCGTGTCGTCGAGCAGATCGTCCGGCCGACCGGGATCGTCGATCCACACGTCGAGGTGCGCGCTACGCACAACCAGATCGACGACCTGATGGCCGAGGTGCGCAAGCGCGTGGATCGCAACGAGCGCACGCTCGTCACAACGCTCACAAAAAAGATGGCAGAGGACCTGTCGAGCTACCTGCTCGAGCTCGGCTTCCGCACGCGCTACCTGCACTCGGAGATCGACACGCTCGAGCGGATCCAGATCATCCGCGATCTGCGCCTGGGCGAGTACGACGTGCTGGTCGGCGTGAACCTGCTGCGCGAAGGGCTCGATCTGCCGGAGGTGTCGCTGGTCGCGATCCTCGACGCCGACAAGGAGGGCTTCCTGCGCGGAGAGACGTCGCTGATCCAGACGATCGGGCGCGCCGCACGTCACGTCGAGGGCACCGTGATCATGTACGCGGATCGGCTCACGGCCGCGATGACTGCCGCGCTCGGTGAGACCGATCGTCGCCGCGCGATCCAGCTCGCCTACAACGAGGAGCACGGCATCACGGCCGCGAGCATCGTCAAGGGCGTCTCGGACATCGCGGAGTTCCTCAGCGCCGAGTCCAAGGCGCCGTCGCGACGGCGCCGCCGCGCGGCGACGACGACCGCGGAGCTCGCGCCGCCGGAGCTCGAGAAGCTCGCCGTCGAGCTCGAGCAGGAGATGCTCCTTGCCGCCGGCGATCTGCGCTTCGAGTACGCGGCGCGCCTACGCGACGAGCTGCGCGACCTGCGCCGGACCATGACCGAGATGCGATCGACTGCGTGATTGTGGGTCGGGCCGGCGCATGCGCCGGCCCGCCGGGGGGCGCATGCGCCCCCCGGAAGGAGATCAGGGCTCAGCCGCCTCGGCGCGGCCGTTCGTGGCCAGCGCCGAGGCAGTGAGCCGTCTCAGCCGGCGATCTTGAACGTCGTCGTCGCGGTCGCCCCGGTCAGTCCGTCGAGCGTCGGCTTGGCGCTCAGCGTGTAGGTCCCGCTGGGCAGCTTGTGCCCGTTGGGCTCGCCCGGGAAGAGCACGTCGTTGCTGCCCGCGACGTCCTGGTGGGTGAACGAGTCGGCCGTCAGCGTCAACGTGCACGGTTGCGAGTGCTTCGGGCGCTTGCCGCTCTTCGGCAGCTCCTTGCAGCCGTGCTTGCCGTGCTTGTAGCCGGCGACCTTGCCGGTGACGGTGAAGCTCGTCAGCCCCGCCTCGCTGTCGTCGTAGGTGATCGTGCTGCCGCCGCCGCTGACCGACAGGAACACGCCCGGGCTCAGAGCGAGCTCGCTCAGCGCCGGCGCGACCGGCGTCGGCGTCGACGCTGCGAGCGGCGCCGCTGGTGGCGGCACGTACTCGTAGGCGCCGATGTCGCAGCGCGCCTCCTGCGGCCGCGCCACGCCGCGCTGGTCGCTCGTCAGGACGTTGCCGAGCGGGTCCGTGCAGCCGGCGGGGTCGCCCGCGTCGATCGCCGGGCTGCCGGCGAGCAGCGCGACCGTCTGCGTCGGCCCGCCGTTGCTCGCGAGCGAGCCGAGGCTCGCGTCGAGCGAGGTCGAGTCGACGAGATCGCCGGTGGCGTCGAAGCCGCACTCGTTGCCGTCGCTCTGGTTGTCCTCGGCGTTGTAGCCCTGGTCGTCGAACTCTTCAACATCGATGCTGCAGTTCGCCTCGCCGCTGGATCCGCCGCCCAGCAGGCTGCCATTGGCGATGATCGTGTCGTGGATCGCGAGCACGTTCCCGTAGACCGAGACGTTGCCGCCGCTATCGTTGCCGTACGCGGCATTCGCGACGATCGTGTCGCTCGCCAGGCGCAGCGTGCTGATGTCTCCGTCTATCCCGCCGCCCTCGCCGTCGCCGGCGGGCGTCGCCTCGGCGGTGTTCCCGTCGAGCGTGCTGTTGACGACAGACACCAGGCTGGTGTTGCCGTACAGCCCACCACCATCCTCTGCCGAGTTGCCGGTCAGGGTGCTGGCGCTCAGCCAGAGCGGCGAGCCAGCGTACAGGGCGCCGCCGGAGCCGTTCGGCGCGGTGTTGCCGGTGAACGTGTCTGCGGTCGCCGTGACGACGGCCCCGTACTCGTTGTCGATCGCGCCGCCTTCGCCGCCGTTCGGCGAGCCGGCGGTTCCTCCCGCCGCCACGCTGTTGGTGGTGAAGGTGCTGTCGGTGAACGAGCCGTCGGCCCCATCCTGCAGAGCGACAGCTCCGCCATCGGCTCCCGGTGCACCCGACACGCTCGACGCTGTCGCGCTGTTGGAGGTGAATGTGGAGCCCGTGACCTGCGCGTTGGTTTGGAGGTACAGCGCTCCGCCGTAAGCGCTCGACTCGTAGTTGTAGCCGCCCGATACTCCGGTCCCGTTCAGCGCCTGGTTGCTGGTGAACGTGGTCGAGGAAAGCGTCAGCTGCCCGCCGTAGAGGGCGATCGCGCCCCCCTCGCCGCCGTAGCCGGACTCCACCGTGCCGGCGCCGCCGCCGTTCGCCGTGTTGCTCGTGAACGTCGCGCCGGAGATGTCGATGATCGAGTTCCCGCCGCCGATCGCGCCGCCGTCGCCGCCTCCAGGCTCGGTGTTGCCGCTGGAGGTGCCGCCGGCGCTCGCGGTATTGCCGGTGAACGAGCCGCCGTTGATCGTGATGTCGCTCTCCTCGACGTCGATCGCGCCGCCACTGCCGCCCCCACCGCCGCCCTGGTTGCCGGATGGCGCTCCGTCGGCGGCGTTGGCGTCGAACGCGTCGCTGCCGAGCGTGTCGTCGCCTTCGTAGTCGAAGATCGCGCCGCCCTGGCCTCCTTCGCCGCCCCAGGAGTTCGGTCCGCTCGTGACGATCGCCGAGTTGAGCGCCCTGTTCGCGCTGGTCGCGCCGAAGGTCGAGTCCTGCACGACGAGCGTCGAGTAGCTGTTGTAGATAGCCCCACCGTTGCCGCCGCCGCCTTCACCGTCGGACGCGCTGGCGCCCGTGCCCGCGGTCGCCTCGTTGCCGTCGAAGCTGCTCGACGTGATGGTCGCGGGGCCGTCGTTGGAGATCGCGCCGCCGTTGCCGCCACTGCCGCCGTACTCGCTCCCGCCGCCGCCGCCGCGCGCTTGGTTGCCGCTGAACGCGCAGCCCGTGACGCTGAGGATTCCGTTGTTGTAGATAGCGCCACCCTCGCTGGAGTACCCGCCGTCCGTGCCGGAGGCGTTGCCGCCGATCGCGTTGTTGTCGGTGAAGTCGTCGTCGGTCAGCGACAGCGTGGCCTCGTTGTCGATCGCCCCGCCCTGTCCGCCGGACTCACCGGAAGCGGGCGCGTCGCCGCCCTCGAAGGTCACGCCCGAGATCGCGGCGCTGCCGTTCTCGACCTTGAGCAGCGTGCTCGTGTCGCTCGTCTGCGTGATCGTCGTGCTGGCCGCCCCCTGGCCGGTGATCGTGACCGGGAACGACGAATCGAGCTCGAGCTCGCCGTTGCCGGAGGTGATCGTGTAGGTGGGGTGCGTGTCTAGCACGATCGTGTCGGCCTGCGAATCCTGGTTGACGTACGCGATCGCCGTGCGAAGCGTCGGGCAGCTGACCGGCGCGCTGGAGCAACTGGTCCAGCTGCTCCCGCTGGCGTCCCCGGCCCCCGACACGGTGATCGTCTGCGCGCTTGCGGCGGCGGCCCCAGCCGCCAGCGCGATGGTCGTCGTGACGCCGGCGAGCGCGAGCCGCGCCCGCCACGAGCGGATTCCTCGCATTGTTCTGCCCCCTTGCTGCTTAGTTTGGTCCCCCGAGCCGCGCTGACGCGGCCTCTCACTGCGGGCAGCATAACAAGCCGTAGGCGATCGCCCGTCTCGCGAAAGGTGTCGCTTCCGCCACCCCCGAAGCGCCTCCGCGGAGCGCCGGCGCTAGTCGCCGGACAGCTCGAGGAAGCGCTCGACCGAGGCCTCCTGGTGAGCGAGGCGCTCGGCGAGCTGATGGGCATGCTCGGTGGTGCGCGCGAAGAAGTCCTCGAGGCAGCGTTCGGGGTCGTCGGTCAGCGGGTAGACGTGTGAGACCTCCTGCTGGACGCAGGCGATGCCGAGCGGCGGTGCGCCCGCGGCAAGCGTGCGTGCGCTGCAAACCGCTGCGACCATCACGCCGCATTCGGTGGCGCGCAGCGCGACCGGCATCAGCAGCTGGGCCGGAAGGTCGGCATCCGTCGCAGTGGCGTCCTCCACCCTGACCGACGAGGCGGCGAGCTGGGCAAGCGGCTCACACCACACCGCGAGCACGGTGTCCGCGGCTCGCAGCGTCTCGCGCAGCACGCCGGCCTGCTCGCGGTAGCGCTCCTCGGCATCGCGTCGCGAAGCGGCGTCCGCGAGATCGAGGTAGCACGGCACCCGCAGGAGGTCGTTTGCCTTGAGCGCGTCGCCGGCGCCGTGGCCGCCGAGCGCCACGTAGGTGTGGATCGTCGACAGGTCACGGCGGCCGTGGAAGATGATCGTCAGCTCCTCACACAGCGCCAGGCCGCGGACGCGCACCGCGACGGCCGCTGAGCCGGCCTGGTCGAGCAGCGCGCGGCTCAGCAGCTCCTCGGCGGATTCGCTGATCCGCCGCGGCGTGGCCTCGCCGTCGGTGTGCTGCCCGCTCATCACCCGCACCTCGCGTTTCGGACCAACCTCGAACGCTACCGGGGCGATCGGCGGGGCGTCGCAGTTCTTGAGGCGGGCCAGACCTTCGAGGTGTCCAACTGCGCGAGACCGCCCAGCCCCCTCTCACCTGCGTCGGTGTGATCGACACCGGCGGGAAGGCGCGCGAGGGCAGCTACGCCCCGGATCCTTGGCGCTGATCATCGACTCTGGCCCCCTTGTGGCCCTGCTGGACGTGTCCGATCCCGGCCACACGCGCTGCGCCGCGCTGCTCAGTGAAACGCGTGAGCTCCGGATCGTCCCGGTCTGCGTGCTCGTCGAGGCCGAGTACCGCCTGCGCTCGTGGCCGGACGCCTTCCCGCTGCTCCTCCGCCAGCTGGCCAGCGGCGCTATGCAGCTGCTCGAGCTGCCGCCGCTCTGGCTGCTGCGGGTCGCTGACCTGCTCGAGCGCTACCGCGCCCTGCCGTTGGGGCTCGTTGACGCGACCGTGGTCGCCGCGACCGAGATGTTGCGCGAGCCGAAGCTCGTGACGCTCGATCAGCGCCACTTCAGCGTCGTGCGGCCGGCTCACGTCAGTTCGCTGACGCTGTTGCCGTGAGCCCCGCTAGGAATCAGCGGCGCGCTTCATGAGATCCCGCTGATCGTGAAGTTCTCGTGGACCGTCTGGTGCGCGTGGAGCGTGACCTGCCGTCGCACGCCGAGGAAGCTCAGGGTGTAGGACCCCGGCTCGAGCAGGAACGAGAACCGCCCGTCGTGCGCGCGCTGGCGGGCCACGACGCGGCGGTTGGAGTTGAGTACCGAGATCATGTTGCCGGTGTCGTTGCGGCACGGCACCCCGGGTGGACCGCCGCACAGGCGAAGCAGGCCGGTGAGGCGCGCGTCGCGGGGTGCCGCGGACGCGGCCCCGGCGCTCCCCAACGCGCAGATCAGGATCGCGATCACAGCGCTGCGCTTCACCCGACCGAAGTACCTCCGATCGCCCGCCTCAACGAGCGAGCCAACCCACTCGGCAGCTGCATCTAGGGAACCGCGATGATGAGGTTCGCGTGGAGGGTCTGATGCGCCTCGAGCGTGACCGGCCGCTGCGCTCGCAGGTCGCTCATCCTGGTGGTCAGGGTGTAGGACCCGGGCGCCAGCAGGAAGGAGAACCGCCCGCCTTGCGTGTGCTGACTCGCGACCACGCGGTGCTGCGCGTCGAGGACCTCGACCGTGCCGTTCTCGGTGTAGCAGCGTCCCGGGGCAGGACCGCCGCACAGGCGAAGCAGGCCGGTGAGGTGTGCGTCACGGGGCGCCGCCGACGCAGCGCAGGCCGCCCCCAGCAGCGCTGCGCACGTCACGATCACGGTCAAGCGCTTCATCCAGTCAAGATACGTCGGAGTGTCCGATCCGTCACGTGCAGCGCTCTCACCAGCCATGCCGTGAAGCGTCAACGCCGCGAGCTGGCAGCGCCGCCCAAAGAAGAAAAGCGAACATCTGTTCGTACTTGTACAATAGGGGCAACGTGCCGTCGTCGAATCAGATCGTCGTCTCCGGGGCCCGGGAGCACAACCTCAAGAACGTCTCTGTGACGCTGCCGCGCGACGCGCTCGTCGTGCTCACCGGGCTGTCCGGATCGGGCAAGTCGTCGCTGGCCTTCGACACGATCTACGCCGAAGGTCAGCGCCGCTACGTCGAGTCGCTGTCGGCCTACGCCAGGCAGTTCCTCGGCCAGATGGACAAGCCGGACGTCGACTCGATCGAGGGGCTCTCGCCGGCGATCTCGATCGACCAGAAGACGACCTCGCGCAACCCGCGCTCGACGGTCGGCACCGTGACCGAGATCTACGACTACCTGCGCCTGCTGTGGGCGCGGATCGGCGTGCCGCACTGCCACATCTGCGGCGAGCGGATCACCGGCCAGTCGCTCGAGCAGATCGCCGACCAGGTGCTGGAGCTTGCCGACGGGACGCGTTTCATGGTGCTCGCCCCGGTCGTGCGAGGACGCAAGGGGGAGTACGGCAAGCTGCTCGAGGAGCTGCGCGTCGAGGGCTTTGCGCGGGTACTCGTCGATGGCGAGCTCTGCGGCCTCGAGGATGACCTGGAGCTCGACCGCAAGGTGAAGCACGACATCGCGGTGGTCGTCGATCGCCTCGTGATGCGCGCCGACGTGCGCAAGCGGCTGGTCGACTCGATCGAAACGGCCGCGGCGCTCGCCGACGGGATCGTCGCCGTGCAGATGATGCCGCGCCCGGGCGAGGGGGACGGGGACGCGGCGCTCGGTGAGACGCTCACCTTCTCGGAGAAGTTCGCCTGCCTGAAGTGCGGCACCTCGATGCCGGAGCTCGAGCCGCGCATCTTCTCCTTCAACGCGCCGCAGGGGGCTTGCGAGCACTGCACCGGTCTCGGGTCGCAGCTCGAGATCGACCCGGAGCTGGTCGTGCCGGACCCCGAGCGCTCGATCGCTCAGGGGGCGCTGGCGCCGTGGGCGGGCAGCAGCTCGGGCTACTACGAGCAGATGACGGCGGCGCTTGCCGAGCGCTACAGCATCGATGTCGAGCGTCCCTGGCGGGCGCTGAGCGCCAAGCAGCGCGAGATCTTCCTCTACGGGACCGCCGGTGAGCGCGTCGAGGTCCGCTACCGCAACCGCTATGGGCGTGAGCGCACCTACGGGGCTCGCTTCGAGGGCATCGTGCACAACCTCGAACGGCGCTACCGCGAGACCGACTCCGACTATGCGCGCCAGCGGATCGAGGAGTACATGAGCGTCCGGGCGTGCCCGCAGTGCAACGGCGCGCGGCTGCGACCCGAATCGCTTGCGGTGCTCGTCGGCGGGACGCCGATCAGCGACTTCTGCGCCCTGTCGGCCCACACCGCGCTGGCGTGGCTCGCCGCCGTCGAGCTGACCGATACCGAGCGGCACATCGCTCGGCTCGTGCTGCGCGAGATCGAGGAGCGGCTGCGCTTCCTCGAGAACGTCGGGATCGGCTACCTCTCGATGGACCGCGCGGCGGCGACGCTGTCGGGCGGCGAGGCACAGCGGATTCGCCTTGCGACGCAGATCGGCTCGGCGCTGGTCGGTGTCCTCTACGTGCTCGACGAGCCATCGATCGGGCTGCACCAGCGCGACAACGCGAAGCTAGTCGCGACCCTGGAGCGGCTGCGTGACCTCGGCAACACGGTGCTGGTCGTCGAGCACGACGAGCAGACGATGCGCGCCGCCGACCAGATCGTCGACTTGGGGCCGGGTGCCGGCGAGCACGGCGGGCGAATCGTCGCGCAGGGCACGGCGGCGGAGATCGAGCTGGTCAGGGAGTCGCTCACCGGCCAGTTCCTCTCGGGCGCCATGCGCATCGAGGTGCCGGCGCGGCGGCGTGCGCCGAGCGGCTACATCGAGATTCGCGGCGCGAGTCAGCACAACCTGCGCGGGATCGACGTGCGCGTGCCGCTCGGGACGTTCACCTGCGTGACCGGGGTGTCCGGCTCGGGCAAGTCGACGCTCGTCAACGAGGTGCTCCACAAGGCGGTCGCGAACCGCCTCCATCGAGCGCGCCAGCGCCCCGGGGCGCATCGCGACCTGCGCGGCCTCGAGCAGCTCGACAAGATCGTCGCGGTCGACCAGTCACCGATCGGTCGCACGCCGCGTTCGAACCCGGCGACCTACACCGGTCTGTTCGACGTGATCCGCGACCTCTTCTCGAAGACGGCGGAGGCCCGAGCCCGCGGCTACAAGGCCGGGCGATTCTCGTTCAACGTCAAGGGTGGACGCTGCGAGGTCTGTCGCGGCGACGGCCAGATCCGGATCGAGATGCACTTCCTGCCCGACGTCTACGTGCCGTGCGAGCAGTGCCACGGACGTCGTTACAACCGTGAGACGCTCGAAGTGCGCTTCAAGGGCAAGACGATCGCCGACGTGCTCGAGATGCCGGTTGAGGAAGCGCTGAGCTTCTTCGAGCACATCCCGGCGATCCATCGGCGGCTGGCGACGCTCGACGACGTCGGCCTCGGCTACATCCGCCTCGGGCAGCCCGCCACGACGCTCTCTGGTGGCGAGGCGCAGCGTGTCAAGCTCGCCACGGAGCTGTCGAAGATCGCGACCGGGCGGACGCTGTACATCCTCGACGAACCGACAACCGGGCTGCACTTCGCCGACGTGCAGCGCCTGCTGGAGGTGCTGGCGCGACTCGTCGATGCCGGCAACTCGGTCGTCGTCATTGAGCACAACCTCGACGTGATCAAGTGCGCCGACTGGCTGATCGACCTCGGCCCTGAAGGCGGCGACGAGGGTGGACTGGTGATCGCCACGGGCACGCCCGAGGCCGTGGCCGGCGTGGCGGATTCGCACACCGGCGAGTTCCTGGCGCGGTTGCTCGGCGGCGACCCGCAGGCGCGGCGCTCCTCCGCCACCAAGCACCTCGCCGCGGCCTGAGCGTACCCGGCAGGGTGAACGCGCTCAGCTCGTCAGCTCGTTGAGCCCTTCGACGAAGGCGCTCAGCTCGTCGGGGTCGATCGAGAAGCCGTGCTCGCTGCCGGGGAAGCGATGCGCGCGGACATCGTCGGCGTAGTCGGTGACGGCGCTGACCACCTGGGAGCGAAGCTCGACGTACTGCTTCGCGAAACGCGGAGCCTTGCCTGGGTAGAAGCCGAGCATGTCGTGGAGCACGAGCACCTGTCCATCGGTGCCGGGACCCGCGCCGATTCCGATCACCGGGATCTTCAGCGCGTTCGTCAGGCGCTCGGCGATGGCGGCGGGGATCGCCTCGAAGACGATCGCGAAGCAGCCCGCCGCCTCGAGCGCCCGTGCCTCGCGGGCCAGCGCCAGTGCGCGCACGGCAGTGCGTCCCTGGGCGCGGCGTCCACCGAGCGCCGTCGCGCTCTGTGGCGTCAAGCCAACATGGCCCATGACCGGGATGCCGGCGGCGACGATCGCCTGCACCCGCGAGACCTGTGCCGGACCGCCGCCCTCCAGCTTCACGGCGTCCGCGCCAGCCTCCTTGACGAAGCGCTGCGCGGTCAGCACCGCCTGCTCGTCGGCGGCTTCGTAGGATCCGAACGGGAGGTCTGCGACGAGCAGCGGGGTGCTCAGGCCACGGCGCGTCGCCGCGGTCAGCATGAGCATCTCCTCGACGCTCACAGCGACCGTCGAAGGGTAGCCAAGCACGACTTCGGCCCCGGAGTCGCCAACGAGGACGACGTCGACGCCAGCCTGCTCGACCATCTGCGCGGTCGGAAAGTCGTACGCGGTCACCATCACGATCGCTTCGCCCAGCCGCTTCTTGTCGGCCAGGCGCGGCAGCGTCATCGGCAGACGTTCGGCGCTCACCGGCGATTGCAGTCTGGGACTCGTTGACACAGCGACCCTGTCCTTTGTTGCCGTCTCGCCTCAGGCGAGCAGCGCCTCGGTCTGGTGGTCGACACTGACGATCTCGTTGTGCTGATCGACGTGCACGACGCGCGGCGCGTAGTCGGAAAGCTCGAGGGCGTCGTACTCGCCGTAGGAGATGACGATGATCACATCGCCACGCTGGACGAGCCGCGCGGCGGCACCGTTGACCTTTATCTCCGCCGACCCGCGCTCGCCGGCGATGGCGTAGGTCTCGAAGCGCGCGCCGTTGTCCACATCGACAACCGCAACCTGCTCGTGGGGAAGGATGTCGGCCGCCTCGAGCAGCAGCGGATCGATCGTGATCGAGCCGACGTAGCGCAGGTCGCAGTCGGTTACCCGGGCGCGGTGGATCTTTGACTTGAGCATCGTGCGTCGCACGCGGCGCTACCTCGATTCATCCGGGGTGGGGGTGGCAAGGACATTGTCGATCAGGCGAGCAGACCCGACCGTCGCCGCGACGGCGAGCAGCACGGGACCGTCGATGCGCGCGACCGGGACGAGCGTGTCGGGGTCGACGATGGCGAAGTACTCGCTGTCGATGTCGTGTCGCGCGAGCTCGGCTCGAGCGGCCGCGGCGGCGGCGTCGCTGTCGCGCTCCCCGCCGCTGATCAGTGTCACCGCGGTGTGCAGCGCCCGTGACAGCCCGACCGCGCGTGCGCGATCGGCTCGGCTGAGCTGCGCGTTGCGGCTCGAGCGGGCAAGGCCGTCGGGCTCGCGCACGGTCGGGCAGACCACGATCCGCGTCGCGATGTCCAGATCGGCGACGAGCCGCTTGATCACGAGCGCTTGCTGTGCGTCCTTCTGGCCGAAGTACGCGACGTCGGGCGCGACGATGTTCAGCAGCTTCGTCACGACCGTGGCGACGCCATCGAAGTGCTGGGCGCCACGGTGTATGCCCTCGAGACGCTCCGTGATGCCGCGCACGACGACGCTCGTCGCGAAGCCGTCGGGGTACATCTCGCCTGCCGCTGGTGCGAACAGGAAGTCCACGCCCGACGCTTGCGCGCGCTGCGCGTCCGCCGCCTCGTCGCGCGGATAGGCGGCGAGGTCCTGCTCGGAGGTGAACTGCGTCGGGTTGACGAACAGCGACATCACGACGACGCCGCACTCAGCGCGCGCCGCCGCGAGCAGCGAGCGGTGTCCGTCGTGCAGCGCGCCCATCGTCGCGACGAGCCCGACCAGCTCCCCGCCACGTCGCGCGGGCGTCAGCGCCTCGCGCAGCTCGGCGATCGTGCGAACGGTCCTCATGTCCCACCGCGCACGAGACGGTCCAGGCTGGCAACAGACGGGCAGGCAGGCTGCACGCCGGCACGTCGGCAGGAAGGATTGTTGCGGTTCATTTCTCTCGGTCCAGTTCCCGCACGGGATACCGGTCGCGAACTTGTCTCGATCGTACACGGCGAGCACGCCATCGCTGACGATCGCGGCTAATGCACAGCGTAGCGTGCCTCATGCCGGTGCAGGCCATCGCGGGCGGGTAGCATCGCTGGCATGGCGGCAGCTACGGTGCGACGCGAGGAGCTCAAGGAGCTGCTGATGGCGGCGCGAGGGTGCACGCGCTGTGCCGAGCTCGCGGCGACGCGCACGTCGGTCGTGTTCGGCGCGGGCAACGCCGACGCCGAGCTGATGTTCGTCGGTGAGGCGCCGGGAGCGAACGAGGATCTGCAGGGCCTTCCGTTCGTGGGCGCGGCCGGGAAGCTGCTGGAGCAACTGCTTGGCGAGATCGGCCTCAGCCGGTCGGAGGTGTTCATCGCAAACGTGCTCAAGTGCCGTCCGCCAGGCAACCGTGACCCCCAGAGCGGCGAGATCGACAACTGCCGCCCGTACCTGATCCGCCAGATCGAGCTGATCGAGCCGCGCGTGATCTGCACGCTCGGCAACTTCGCGACCAAGCTGCTGCGCGGGGACCCGGCAGGGATCACGCGCGTGCACGGGGCACCCGAGGTGCGAACGATCGGCGAGCACACGGTGCGGGTCTACCCGCTGTTTCATCCGGCTGCCGCGCTGTACACGCCGAGCACGCTCGAG
Source organism: Solirubrobacteraceae bacterium (assembly GCA_049512455.1). Lineage (GTDB taxonomy): Bacteria > Actinomycetota > Thermoleophilia > Solirubrobacterales > Solirubrobacteraceae > Palsa-513. The sequence continues at coordinate 68,875 of JBEKXB010000012.1, forward strand.
ACGCTCCGTGAGGACTTCGCGCGGCTGCCGGCGGTCCTTGCGCTGCCGGCGCTGCCCGCGCCGCCACGACCGCCGGCCGAGACGATCCCGATCGTGGAGGTCGAGCCGCAGACGCCGCAGCGGCCGCCGGCGCCCGGTAGCGATGGCGGCCAACTGGGGTTGTTCTGAGCACGACGCTTCGACTGTTCGAGAGCGATGGTGCCGCTGCGACCGAGGCGGTCGGCGCGACGCTCGCCGACGACCTGCATGCTGGGGAGGTCGTGTTCGTCGCGGGCGATCTCGGGACTGGCAAGACGACGTTGGTGCGCGGTGCGTGCCGAGCGCTCGGTGTGCAGGCGGCCGTGACGAGCCCGACCTTCGCAATCGGCCATCGCTACCCGACCGCGGGGACGCTGGTCGTCGCCCATATCGACCTCTACCGGCTCACCGATCTCGGCCGCGAGGATCCCGACCTCCTGGACGCGTACCTCGGCCCCGAGCTGATCACGTTTGTCGAATGGCCTGACCGGGCAGACGGCGCGCTTGGCGCGCCGCGAGTCTATGTGGAGATCCGTCACCGCGGCGGGGATCGGCGCGTGATCGAGGTGCGCGGATGACGATCCTCGGTCTCGACACGGCGACGCCCTCTACCGCCGTTGCGCTGCTCGTAAGCGACGGCGCGCTGCACGAGGCGCGCGACGATGTTGCGGGCGGCGGGCGCGGAGCGCACGCCGAGCGCGTGCTGCCGCTCGCCGCGTCACTGCTGGAGCGGGCAGCGCTCGCCTGGTCTGACGTCGACGTGATCGCGGTGGGCGTCGGTCCGGGCGGCTACACCGGGCTGCGTATCGGGATCGCCACGGCCCGCGGCCTGGCGCTGTCCCTGCAGCGCGACCTCGTCGGCATCGGCACGTTGCGTGCCCTTGCCGAGCCCGTCCTCGGGGCGACGGCGCTCACCATCCTCGACGCACGCCGTGCTGAGCTGTTCGTCGCCGCGTATGCGGATGATGTCGAGGTGCTCGCACCATGCGTGATCTCCTCGCTCGAGTTGACGCGCGTCGCAGCAGCTGTGGGCGCGGAGTCGCTGCTGGCGATCGGCGACGGAGCGCTTGCGCAGCGGGTGGCGCTGGAGGCTGCCGGCGTCGCCGTCGCCGACGAGCGCTCGCCGCTGCATTGCGTGAGTGCCGGCGCGACCTGTCGCCTCGCGGCCAGCGCTGCGCAGCGCGGCGCAGCCTCCGCCGCGCCCGTTTACCTGCGTCTACCAGACGCCGAGCTCGCGCTTCGCGCATCGAGCTGATGGCGACCGAGCCCGCAACACTCGAGATACGGCCGCTCGACTACAGCGACCTGCCGCAGGTGATCCCGATCGAGCGCCGCGCGTACCCAACCCCGTGGTCGCTGGCGATGTTCGTGCTCGAGATCTCCAAGCCGACCGGGCTATGTCTCGCCGCCGCGCGCGAGCAGCGCCTAGTCGGCTACACGATCTGCGCTCGCTACGACATCGACTGGCACATCATGAATGTCGCGGTCGATCCGGGCCAGCGCCGCCAGGGCATCGCCTCGGCGTTGCTCGCCGCGCTGTACCGGCGCGCCGAGGACGAGCAGGCCCGCTTCACGCTGGAGGTGCGGCGCTCAAACCAGGCCGCGATCGCGCTCTACACCCGTGACGGCTTCCGCGTCGCTGGCCTGCGTCGCCGGTACTACCAGGACAACGGCGAGGACGCGCTGATCATGTGGCGCACGCCGGCGACGCTCGACGGCCGCCTCGATGACGTGCCCGCGGCGGACCCCGTTCTGCACTACCGCCGATGATCCTTGCGATCGAGACCAGCTGCGACGACACCTGTGCCGCGCTGGTCAGCGCCGACGGCACGATCGCGGCGAACGTGATCTCCTCCCAGGAGGCGCACAACCGCTTCGGTGGTGTCGTGCCCGAGGTCGCTGCGCGGGCGCATCTCGAGCTGATCGGCCACGTGATCGGGGAAGCCTTCGCTCGCGCGCAGGCGAGCATCGACGATGTCGAGCTGGTGGCGGCGACGCGCGGTCCGGGACTGGTCGGGGCGCTGCTCGTGGGGTTTGCCACGGCGAAGGCGCTCGCCGCCGCGCGTGAGCTGCCGTTCGCGCCGGTCGATCATCTGGCGGGCCACGTTGCTGTCGCCTACCTGCGACCGGCGGCATTCGACCCCCCGTTCGTTGCGCTGATCGCATCCGGTGGTCACACGTTGCTGCTCGGCGTGAGCGACCGTGGTGCCCCGCCCGAGATCCTCGCGCGGACACTCGACGACGCCGCCGGGGAAGCCTTCGACAAGGGTGCGCGGATGCTTGGCCTGGGCTACCCGGGCGGGCCCGCGCTCGAGCGTCTCGCCGCCGACGGTGATCCGCTCGCCTACGACTTCCCGAGCGGGCGCGGCGAGGACTTCTCATTCGCCGGCCTCAAGACCGCGCTGCTGTACAAGACGCGCGACGTCAAGCTTGACAGCGATCAGGTCCGCGCTGATCTTGCCGCCTCCTACCAGCGGGCGATCGTCGAGGCGCTGGTGCGGCGGGTCGAGCGCGGGCTGGCGCGAACCGGGCTGCACCGGCTGGCACTCGGTGGTGGCGTGGCCGCCAACGGCGCGCTGCGCTCGCGTCTGGGCGAGCTGGACGCCGACCTGTTCCTGCCGCCGATCGAGCTGTGCACCGACAACGCGGCGATGATCGCCAGCGCCGCTCGCGAGGTCGAGGCGCTCGTCTACCCGTCCTATCTCGACCTCGACGTGTACGCGACCGGCGAAGGGCCGCTGCGGTGAGGGAGATCGTGCTGTACGGCCGTCCGGGTTGTTGCCTGTGCGACGATGCACGGCTGACGCTCAAGCGCGTCCAGGCGGATCATCCGTTTGATCTTCTCGAACGCGACATCGAGTCTGACGAGCGCCTCCTGCGCGCCTACCTGGAACGTATCCCCGTGGTTGTGCTCGACGGCAGGGAGCTGTTCGATCTCTACGTGGACGAGCAGGTCTTGCGATCGCATCTGGCGGCTGACGGCGATGATTTAGAGTCCGGCCGGTGAGGGCGACTGCACTGATGAACTACGACGACGTCAGCATGGTGGGTTCGGACCGCCTGCCGCTCGGCGTAGCTGCGCGCCTGTCGCGCTACCTGCAGGTCCTCTCACAGGCGCGGAAGATGGGCCGCGAGACGATCTCATCCCAGGAGCTGTCCACTTACACGCACGTCAACTCGACGCAGATCCGTCGCGATCTTTCCGGCTTTGGCAAGTTCGGCAAGCGCGGCGTCGGCTACAACGTCGAGTCGCTCGTCACCCAGGTTCGCAAGATCCTGCGAACCGCCGGGCAGCACAACATCGCCCTGTTCGGGGCGGGACATCTCGGCCGCGCGATCGCCTCGTCGGACATCTTCGCCGACCACGGATTCCGTGTCGTCGCGATCTTCGATTCCGATCGTGCCAAGGTCGGCGAGCGCATCGGCCAGCAGGTGGTCCGGCACAACGACCAGCTGCAGTCCGTCGTCGACGAGGAGGAGATCGTCGTTGGCGTCCTCGCCGTCCCGACCGCGGCCGCGCAAGGGATCGCTGATGATCTCGTCGCATCGGGCGTGAAGATCATCTTCAACTACTCCGAGGCGCTGCTCAACGTTCCGCCGGAAGTGACCGTTCACACCTCCAATCCGGCGGTCGATCTCCTCTACGCGCTGTACTTCTACCTCACCTAGTGGTCGTTTCGGCGTGACCGTTCCGAGAGGGGCCAGCATCCGTGATTGACCTTCAACGCGCCGCCGAGCTCTTCGCGGAAGCCGGCGATCTGACCGTTGGCCTCGAGGAGGAGTTCGCGATCCTCGATCCGCGCTCGCTGAACCTTGCTCCCCGCTTCGAGGAGCTGCGCGACAGCGCCGCCGTGCGCGCCCCGGCGCTCCACGAGCACATCACCGGCGAGCTGATCTCCTCGGAGATCGAGATCATCTCCGGTCGCGGCAACAACTTCCGCGCTGCGCTGGACCGCCAGCGCGAGTGCCGCCGGGAGCTGTTCGCGCTCGCCTCCGCGCACGAGGCCGCGCTTGGGGCGACCGGCACTCACCCCTGGGCCGACTATCGCGAGCAGCCGATAATCGACACCGAGCATTACCGGCGCGTGGAGGAGGGGCTGAAGTACGTCGCTTGGCGCAACAACACCTTCAGCCTCCATGTCCATGTCGGCGTTCGCGGCGCCGACCGTGCCGTCCGCGCGTGCGACAGGCTGCGCCCGATCTTGCCGTTGCTGCTCGCCGTGTCGGCCAACTCTCCGTTCCTCGACGGGCGACTCGCGGGTCTGCACTCCTCGCGCTCGCAGACTTTCACGCGGAGCTTCCCGCGCTGCGGCATCCCCGACGTGTTTGGCAGCTGGGAGGCCTACCGCAGCTACATCGAGTTGCTGGCGCGCACGTCATCGATCATCGAGTACACGCAGGTGTGGTGGTCCGTGCGCCCCCACTTCGACTTCGGCACCGTCGAGGTGCGGATCTGCGACGTACAGTCGACCGCCGCCGAGTCGGACGCGCTCGCCGCGCTGATCGTCGCCTGCGTCGCACAGGCGGTGCGCGACCTCGACGAGGGGCTCCCGTTCGTCGATCTGCCGGGCAGGCTGGTGGAGGAGAACATGTGGCGCGCGATCCGTCACGGCCTCGACGGCAAGATGATCGACTTCGAGCGCGGCCTGGAATACCCATCCGCGCAGATCATCGAGCGGCTTCTCGAATGGACTGCGCCGATGCGCTCCGAGCTTGATCTCGAGCCCGTTTTCGCTGAGCGCAACGGGGCCCAGCGGCAGCGCGCGATGATTGACGCCGGTGCGACGATCGAGGAGGTCTACGAGGCTTCTGTGCGCGAGACGCGCGCGACCTACGCCGAGGAGGTCACTGCATGAGTACGCCACCCGAGCAGCCCGCTGCGCCCGACCCCGCGCCCGACGCGCCCGCGCCTGACGCGCCGGGTGAGTCGGCCACGCCCGACGCCACCGCGAGCGAGCCGCCCCACCCCGCGCCCGACGCGCCCGCGTCCGACCCCGCGCCCGACCACTCGCCCGACGCGCCCGGCGAGCAGCTGGACGAGGAGCAGCTGCGCGCCGCCTGGGAGGAGCAGCTTCGGCACATCACGACGACCGACGTGATCGTCCAGACGGCGGTGTCGCTGATCAACCTCGCGGGCCGGCGTCTCGGCACCGCTCCCGGCAGTGAGGGCGAGCGCGACCTTGGACAGGTGCGCGACGGCATCGACGCCGTGCGAGCGTTGCTACCGGTGCTGGAGCGCGGTGAGGCGGCAACGACGCTCGGTCCACTGCGCGACGCAATCGCGGCGCTGCAGGTGGAGTATGCGAAGCTCGTTTCGGTTCCCGCCGCCGGTGCTCCCACGCCGCCGGCGAAGGACGCCGAGGAGCCGCCGGCGGGCGAGGGCCCCGGTCCCGCGCAGGCGAGCGGACGGCTCTGGGTCCCAGGGCAGTGAGCGAGCCCGCGAGGCAGCGCGTCCGCCGCGCATACCGCTAGACTGCCGCTCGTTGACCGCGCCGGGTGGGTTGTCAATAGCCACCCGGCCCCTTTTTGCCGCGTGCGGTCCCGGCGCACGCAAACTTCAGCTTGAGGAGCCCTCTTGAGTAACTTCCTGACCAACCATGGGGTCATCGTTGCCCTGGTGTGTGCCGGCGCAGCCGTCATCTACGGCGCGCTCACAACACGTTCGCTGCTCGCACTGTCGCCCGGCAACGAGCGGATGCAGCAGATCTCCGCCGCTGTCCAGGCCGGCGCTCGCGCATATCTGAACCGCCAGTACACGACGATCGCGCTTGTCGGCGTGGTGCTGTTCGTTGCGCTGATCTTCGTGCAGAACATCGCGGTCGCCTCGGGCTTCGCGCTCGGCGGCATCCTCTCCGGTGCGGCCGGCTACATCGGCATGAACGTCTCGGTGCGCGCGAACGCGCGCGTCGCTGAGGCGGCGCGCGGCGGTGTCCCGTCGGTCCTGCGAGTTGCCTTCCGCGGTGGCGCGATCACCGGCCTGCTCGTCGTCGGCCTCGCGCTGATCGGCGTCGCCGGCTACTACGGCGCGCTGACCTCGTTCTTCCACGACAGCCCGAGGACCGCGGTCAACGCGCTGATCGGCCTCAGCTTCGGCGGCTCGCTGATCTCAGTCTTCGCCCGTCTTGGCGGCGGCATCTTCACCAAGGCTGCCGATGTGGGCGCCGACCTCGTCGGCAAGGTCGAGGTGGGGATCCCCGAGGACGACCCGCGCAATCCGGCGGTCATCGCCGACAACGTCGGCGACAACGTTGGCGACTGCGCCGGCATGGCGGCCGACCTGTTCGAGACCTACGCGGTCACTGCGGTCGCCGTGATGCTGCTCGGCGTCTTCAGCTTCCACCTGCAGACGCGCGCTGCGCTGTTCCCGCTGGTCCTCGGTGGCGTAGCGATCGTCGCGTCGATCATCGGCACGTTCTTTGTGCGTTCCCGTGCCGGCAACGTCGAGCGTGCCCTCTACAAGGGGTTGATCGGCTCCGGCGTGATCGCCGCAGCGGCTTTCGCGCCCGTGACCTACTGGCTGATGCACGGCGCCACGCTGAGCGCGGCCGGCAACGCCCCGACCTGGTGGCGGCTGTATCTCTGCGCGCTGATCGGCATCGCGGTCACCGCGTGTCTGTTCGTGCTGACCGACTACTACACCTCGACGCGCTTCTCGCCGGCCAAGAAGATCTCCGCGGCCTCGCTGACCGGCCATGCGACGAACATCATCCAGGGCTTCGCCTCGGGCCTCCAGGCGACGGCGCTGCCGGCGCTGGTCCTCGTGCTCGGGATCCTCGGCTCGTGGAAGCTCGCGGGTGGCGGCACGATCGGGATCTACGGGATCGGCGTCGCGGTCATGGGCCAGCTCTCGCTGACCGGCCTGATCGTCGCGCTCGACGCTTTCGGCCCGGTCACCGACAATGCCGGGGGCATCGCCGAGATGGCCGACCTGCCGGAGGACGTTCGCAACGTCACCGATCGGCTCGACGCGGTCGGCAACACGACCAAGGCTGTCACCAAGGGTTACGCGATCGGCTCCGCCGTGCTCGCGGCGGTCGTCCTGTTCGCCGGCTTCCAGAAGGAGCTCGCGGCTAAGCACCTGCTGCCGGCGACCGGGTTCGGCGTCGACAAGCCGCCCGTCCTGATCGGCCTGATCGTGGGCGGCATGATGGTCTGCCTGTTCGCCTCGCTGGCGATCGAGGCGGTCGGTCGCGCCGGCGGCGCGGTCGTCGAGGAGGTCCGGCGCCAGTTCCGCGAGAAGCCCGGCATCATGAAGGGCACGGAACAGCCCGACTACGCCACCTGCGTTGACATCGTCACGCGGACCGCGCAGCGCGAGATGATCCTCCCGGCGCTGATACCGATCGTCCTCACCCTGATCGTCGGCCTGATCGACGTCCAGGCGCTCGGTGGCATGCTGATCGGCGTGATCGTCGTCGGCTTCTTCTTCGCGGTCCTGATGACCGCGGGCGGTGGGGCCTGGGACAACGCCAAGAAGCTGATCGAGGACGGCGCCCACGGCGGCAAGGGATCGGACGCGCACGCCGCGTCGATCACCGGCGACACCGTCGGCGACCCCTTCAAGGACACCGCCGGGCCGGCGATCAACCCGATGATCAAGGTCGCGAACATCGTCGCCATCCTGATCATTCCGCTCATCGCACACGTGCACTAGTAGCATCGACAGCCGATGTTCGTCCTGATCGTTGGAGCGGGCCGGGTTGGTTCGGCTGTCGCCAAGCGGGCACTCGCCGAGGGCCATGAGGTCTCGGTCCTCGACGAGGATCCGCTTTCGCACGAGCGACTCGACGAGATCGAGGGCAAGACCTGGGAGGACGCCGGCGGCCTGTTCACGGTCGGGCAGGCGCTTGAGGTCGACGCGCTGATCGACGCCGGGGTGCAGCGTGCCGATGCGTTCATCGCCTCGACCGACGGTGACAACACGAACCTCACGGTGGCGCAGGTCGTGCAGCGCCGCTTCGGCGTCGCGAAGGTCATCTGCCGGGTGATGGATCCTGGCCGCGCTGCCTGGTACGCCGAGCAGGGGCTGCACACGATCTCGCCGACCCAGCACGCGATCAAGATGTTCGAGCAGACGCTCGGCCTCGGCGCCTAGGCGGGGCTGGGCATGTACGTCATCATCATCGGTGCCGGCAAGGTCGGCCTCAACCTCGCCCGTGAGCTGATCGACAAGGGCCACGAGGTGACGCTGATCGAGTCCGACCGGCGTCGCTACCTCGTCGTCGAGGAGGAGCTCGAGCACGCCGTCCAGTACGGCGACGCGACCGAGCTGTGGGTGCTCGAGCGCGCCGGCATCCAGCGCACCGATCTCGTCATCGCGGTCACCGGCGACGACGAGGACAACGTGCTGGTCTGCCAGGTCGCGAAGGAGAAGTACGAATGCGAGCGCGTCATCGCGCGCGTCAACAACCCCCGCAACCTGCAGCACTTCAAGCTGCTCGGCGTGCAGCCGGTCGTCTCGGCGACGGACCTGATCCTGCGCCTGATCGAGCACGAGGTCCCGCGCTACGGGCTCGTTCATCTGCTCGCGCTGGAGGAGGAGCGGCTCGAGATCATCGAGCTCGAGGTCCAGGCGGGAGCCCCCGCCGCGGGCGAGCGCGTCGTCGACGTGAAGCTGCCCGAGGGCTGCCTCGTGATCTCCGTGCTGCGCGCCGGTCGTGGCTTCGTGCCGACCGCGGACACGGTCGTGCAGGCCGGCGACCAGGTCCTGCTCGTCCTCGACTCGGGACTCGAATCGCAGATCACGCCGGTGTTCTCCAACGTCGGCGCAGACGTCTGAGTCACCGTTGGGGTTGGGGGCGGCCACTGTAGCCGCGGCGCTGACGCTTCACGAAGTGAGGGACTCGCCGCCGGGCTGCTTGCGCAGCCCGGCCGGCCTCGTCTACTTCAATGCGTTCGCCAGCGCGATGCCGGCGAACACGCCGCCCGCGCCGCCGAGTGCCGTGAGTAGCGCCCAGGTCAGTGTCTGTGCCCTGCTCATAGCGTGTCCTTAGGTGGGATGATGAGCCGCTTCGGGACGAGCGGCGAGCGCTCCGTTGGTGCCGGTGTGCTCGGCTCGGCGTTCGTCACGGGCGCCGGGACGGCGGCATGCACAATCGGCTTGCCGTCGAATGGCAGCGGCTCGGGCTCGGGGTTGCCCCCTCGCCTGATCCAGCCCCAGCCGCTGCTGATCGCCGGATACAAGCCGGCGGAGGCCATCAGGATGAACACCACGCCGACGAACAGGTTGCTGCTGGCGCCGGTGCGCAGGAACTCAGCGCCGAGCGAACCGAACAGCGCCGCCCACATCAGTCCCGACGGCGTCAGGACCGGACCGTCGGCCCACCCCGTCAGGCCGGCGAAGAACCCGCCGAAGACGAGCATCACGATCACGCCGATGAACACCTGGCGGGTCTGACCGCTGGTGCATTGGTTGGCGATCTGGTACGGCCCGCCTGACGCGCAGAAGCCGCCCGACGTCTTCTCCACGCTGCGCATCCCGATGTTGAGCATCGTCAGACCGGCGCTGAAACCGACGACCGCGATCGTCGTACCGACGATCGCGTACCAGCGCCGGCGATTCTTGACCGGATCGACCGGCGTGTCACCGTCGGCCGCTGCGACGCCGACGGTGACACCGGTTGTTCCCCCGAACATCATCGCTCAGGCCGCTCCGGGCGGCTTCATGCTGGTGGTGGGGTCGATGAACAGGCTCGACGGGTCGTTCGGGTCGACCTTCACCGAGAGGCTGGTTCCCGGTTGCAGCATCGCGAGGTAGACCGGCGAGACGGTTTGCCGGACCGTAACGGGGTACGGCGGCAGACCGTCCGGCAGCACGGTGAGCCCGATCTCGAGGATCGGCTGCATGTTGACCATGCCGCCGGTGTCGGTCACGGTTGTGATGGTTGCGGCACAGGTGACGCCGGTGGTCTGCAGGTTGGCCTGCTTGGTCATCTGCGCCATCTGCTCCTGCATCGCCGACATCCGGGCCATGCCCTCCTTGCGCTGCTTGCCCGGGTCCCAGGTCTTGTCGATTTCATGCACTTCCTTCTGCAGGTCGCGCATGGCTTTGAACATTCCCATGACGGTTACGCCGAGTAGAGCTGGTTGAACTGGTGGGCGACGCCACCATTGGTCTTGATGCGCTGGTTCCAGCCCTCGACGGCCTCTTTCCAGTTCTCGGCCGAGACGCCCTTGGCGGCTGCCGCCGAAGCGGCCGACGTCTCGTCCGAGCTGCCGGACGCTGCGATGTCCTTCGAGATCGCGACGTACTGCTCGAGCGTCACGCCACCGATCGGCGTCAGTGCCGCCGGGTCCGGAGCGAACGATCCGGCGCCCGGCATGGCGCCGACGGCGGCCATCTGCGCCTGCGCAGCGGCCTGCTGAGCTGCCGCCATCTCCTGCGCCTGCGCACCCATCGCGCGGGCGTTGCGGATCATCTCCGGCGAGTCCTCGATCATGCCCTTCATGTCCTTGAGCTGCTTGAACATGCCCATCAGCTGACCCCCTTCGCGTTATGTACAGGAGCGGTGTTGGCGTCCTGGCCGGCACCGCGCGAGCGAAAGTAGCACCGGCCGCAGCGCACGACAAGCTTTTTGGCTGCAGGTGAGCAAGATCGACACCTGTCGTGGAGGTCTGGCCGGGCGCTCTCAACCGGTCGTTTCGTGTCTCCCGGCGCCCTAGACGATAACGAGACGTATTCTCATATATGCTGGTGCGCACTCCCTGACCACGACCGGAGAGGTTCGATGAGGCTGTCGCATCGCCGCCGCGCCATGTTGCTTGTCCCGCTCGCGCTGGCTGCCATTGCTGGCCTGACGGCATGTGGATCAACGCCCGCTGCCCCTCCGAGTGGCGTGATCGTCGCGGTCGGCGCCGAGAACGAGTACGCCAACGTGATCAGCCAGATCGGCGGGCGCTACGTCAAGGTGACGGCGATCGAGAGCAACCCGAACACCGATCCGCACACCTTCGAGGCGAGCCCCAGCGTCGCCGAGGCGGTCAGCGCCGCTCGACTGATCGTCCAGAACGGCGTCGGCTACGACACCTACATGAACGACATCGAGGCCGCGTCACCGGATTCGGCGCGCAGGGTGATCGACGTGCAGACGCTGCTCGACCTGCCGGATTCAACGCCCAACCCGCACCTCTGGTACAGGCCGGCCACGATGCCGGCGGTCGCGAAGGCGCTGGTCGGGGCCCTCTCCTCGCTCCAGCCGGCGCACCGCGCCTACTTCGAGGCCAACGCCACCAAGTTCGACAACTCGCTGAAGCCCTGGTATGCCGCGCTAAAGGCGTTCGCGGCGCGCTACCCGAAGACCGCGGTCGCGAGCACCGAGCCGGTCGGCGACTACATGCTCGAGGCGGCCGGGGCGGACAACCTGACGCCGTTCCCGCTGCAGGCCGACATCATGAACGGCATCGACCCGGCACCGCAGGCCGTGACCTATCAGGAGTCTCTGCTCTCCAACCATCGGGTGAAGGTGTTCGTCTACAACCAGCAGGTGACGGACTCTCTGACCGCCTCCTTCCTCGCGCAAGCCAGGCACTACGGCATCCCGGTCGTCGGCGTGTACGAGACGATGCCGACCCCGGGCTATGACTACCAGTCGTGGATGCTTGCCGAGGTGACAGCGCTGCGCAGGGCGGTCGCCGACAAGATCTCCACCCAGAAGCTGTGAGCGACGGGCGATCAGTCACGCCGATCCTGTCGGTCGACGGCGTCGGTGCCGTGTTCGACGGTCGAGCGGTGCTGACGGACGTCAGCTTCGCGATCGAGCCAGGCGAGTTCACTGGGCTGATCGGGTCCAACGGAGCCGGCAAGACCACGCTGTTCCGGGTCATCCTGGGCCTCCAGGCGGCGGTTGGCGGCAGCGTGCTGCTGGCCGGTGCCCCGCGCTCGCGCCGCGAGCCGCTGATCGGATACGTGCCGCAGAAGTTCCAGCTCGACCCGGACGCGCCGCTGCGAACCCGCGACCTCGTCGGTCTCGGCCTCGACGCTCACCGCTACGGCATCGCCCTGCCGTCGCGGGCGCGGCGAGCACGGATCGATCGCATGCTTGACGCTGTCGATGCCCGCGCCTTCGCCGACGCGCGCATCGGCACCCTCTCCGGCGGCGAGCAGCAGCGCGTGCTGATCGCCCACGCGCTGATCGCGGCGCCCAAGCTGCTGCTGCTGGACGAGCCGCTCGCGAACCTCGACCTGCGCAGCGGCAACGAGGTCGTCGCGCTGCTGGCGCGAATAGCCAGCGAGCAGCAGATCGCCGTCCTGATCTCAGCTCACGACATGAACCCGCTGCTCGGAGTGATGGACCGCATCGTCTATCTGGCCGCGGGCCGCGCTGCCAGCGGCACCAGCGAAGAGGTGGTCCGCACCTCCGTGCTCAGCGCCCTCTACGGGCACCACGTGGACGTCCTGCGGGTCCACGGGCGCGTCCTGGTCGTGGCCGGCGAGGCCGGCGAGCTTGCCGACAGCCGCGACCTCGCGCACACCCACAGACAGGTGGAGATCGTCGCGTGAGCGGGGCGCTGGCAGCGATCTTCGCTCCGGGGTTCTTCGACAGCCAGCCGGTGGCGGTCGCGGCGAGCGTCGGCGCTGTCGTGGCAGTCGTCTGTGGCACGGTCGGCGTGTTCACGGTGATACGCGGGCAATCCTTCGCCGGGGAGGCGCTCGGCGATATCGGCACGATGGGTGGATCGGGCGCGTTCCTGGTCAGCGTCGGCCCGCTGTGGGGGTTCGGCGCAGCAGCCGTGGCGGCGGCTGGGGTGATGGAGCTGGTCGGCATCCAACGGCCGCGCGGCCGTGACCTCGCGACGGGCATCGTGCTGGGCGCAGGGCTTGGCCTCGCAGCGCTGTTCCTCTATCTGGACACCGTCTACCACAACACCAGCGGTGCGACGTTCACGATCATCTTCGGCTCGATGTTCGCGATCCCAAGCTCCGCGATCCCGCTCGTCGTCTGCTTCAGCGTCGTCGCGCTCGGTCTCATGCTCGCCGTGTTTCGCCCGCTGCTGCTCAGCTCGATCTCGCCCGAGCTGGCCGGCGCCCGCGGGATCCCGGTGCGGCTGATCGGCGCGACCTACCTGCTCGCGCTGGCGCTCGCCGTCGCGCTCGCAGCGTTCACGATCGGCACGATCCTCAGCCTCGCGTTGCTCGTCGGGCCGGCCGCCACGGCCCTGCGGCTGACGCGCAGCCCGGGCAAGGCTGTCGTCGCCGCCGCGCTGATCGGGATCGCCACGACGTGGATCGGCCTCGTCCTGGCCTATGACAGCTACGACTGGCCACCGGCCGGGGCCAGCTGGCCGGTGAGCTTCTTCGTCGTCACCCTGATCTTCGCCGGTTACCTCCTCGCCGGGCTGCCGCGCCGCCGCCGCCTGCGTCGCAGCGCGACAGCCTCGGGTCCGGCAGGCGTGAGCTGAGCTGGCGGCGCATGTTCTCCGGCTTCATGGTCAACGCTTGGACGGTCGCGTCGATCGTCGCCGTTGTCGCTGGCCTGGTCGGCTTCTTCGTCATGCTGCGCGGCTCGGCGTTTGTCGCACACGCGATCCCCAACGGATCGTTCGCCGGCGCCGCGGGCGCGAGCCTGGTCGGGGTCAACACGATCCTCGGATTCGGCTCCTTCGCGCTGCTCGGCGCACTTGGCATCGGTCTGCTCGGGCGCCGCGGCCGCCACGACGTCGCGACAGCCCTCACGCTCGTCGTGATGCTCGGCCTCGGTGCGCTGTTCGTGCAGCTGAGCGGCGAATACGCCCCCGAGGTCTACTCGCTGCTGTTCGGCGAGATCCTCGGCGTCAGCAACGGTCAGCTCGTGCCGACGGCGGGCCTCGCGCTCGCCTGCGTGATCGCCATCACGCTGCTGTACCGGCCGCTGATGCTCTCCTCGCTGCTCCCTGACGTAGCCGAGGCCCGCGGCATCGGCACCGGGCGCATGGAGCTCGCGTTCCTCGCCGTGGTCGCGCTCGCGACGACGATGACCGTGCCCGTCGTCGGAACGCTGCTGATCTTCAGCCTGATGATCGGCGCGCCTGCCGCCGCCCGCTCGTTCACCGACAAGCCGCTCCACGCGCTGGGCCTGTCAGTCCTGATCGCGCTGCTCATCGTGTGGGCCGCGATCGCGCTGTCCTACCAGACCAACTACCCGGTCGGGTTCTTCGTCGGCACCGCCAGCGCCGTCTCCTACACGGCCGGTCGTGTCTGGGTCGCCTGGAAACGCCATGCAAACGTGCGGAAGCTCACACGTCGTTTGGTCCTGTTGGGCCAGGATTAGACTGGACAGAGCGTTGGCTGCCCCCCCACACACAGGTTGGTTCACCCGCGCCAGCGGCGCTCTCAGTGCCGCCGGATACCGGCGCGGCGGCGCGCGCCTGGCCGTGCTGGAGTTGCTCGACCATCAGCCGTGCGCGCTCTCGGCGATCGAGATCGAGCGGGCCCTGGACCTCGAGTCAAGGACGCCGCGAAGCGCGTCGCGCGCGAGCATCTACCGCATCCTCGACGAGCTCGACGGCCTGGGTCTCGTGGCCAGGCTCGAGGTCGGCCAGGGCATCGTCCGCTTCGAGGCTCTGCGCGAAGGGGGCGGCCACCATCACCACCTGATTTGCGACCGCTGCGGCACGCTCACGCCGTTCAGCGACGACGAGCTCGAGCTCGCCATCCGCCACGTCTCGGCGCGCGTTCCACTCACGGTCTCCGAGCACGAGATCGTGCTCCACGGCGCCTGCGCCGACTGCGCGTCTCACCCCGCCGGCTGAGCGCGCTGCCGGCCCGGCCTCGCGCTCGGCGATGGGACGGTACAGTCATGCGGCCACTACCCCCGGAGCGCAAGGAAACCCGTCATGGAAGGCAGCGGTTCGGCCAGGGGGCCTACCCGAAAGGCTTGGCCTCCGCGAGCCTCGCTAGATGAGTAGTGCCACGGGTTTGGGTGGTGTAGCAGGCCAGGCTGCGGCTGGGGCGGCCGAGGCGGTGGTTGAGTGCGATTGCGGCGGCGAGTGCGGCGAAGCGTGTGGCGAGTCGGACGCGGAGGTTTGCGAGGGTGCGGGCGCCGTGGCGTTCGAGGGTGAAGATGTCTTTGCAGGTTTGGAAGATCGACTCGATGCGCTGGCGGATCGGTGCGAGGTGCGGGCCGCGGCCGGGTTCGTCTTTGCGGCGGGGGCGGATGATCGTCGCATCGAGTGTGGCGAGCTCGGCCTCGAAGTCTTTGCCGCGGAAGTTTTTGTCGCCGATCAGGATCAGCATTTGGCCGGGCTGGCGTTCGCAGCGCGCGACCATCTGCACGCAGACCAGCTTCTCGTCGATCTTCGGGGACGTCAACGCGAGCGCTCTCGGGGTGCCGTCCAACGCGAACAGGGCGTGCAGCCGGAAGCCCCAGAAGTTGCGGCTGTGGCTTGCGCAGTAGCCGTAGTCGGCGGCGTTCGCGAGCGCGTCAGCCAAGCTGGAAATGCCGCCGCGCTTGACTGTCTCACGGGACCGCGCGCACTCCACCGGGGTGGAGTCAACGAGCAGCAACTCGTCATAGAAGCCGGGGCTATGCCTGGCGAACTCGCTGATCAGGCCCTCGATGACAGCGGACAGTCGCAGCCGGCGCTTGTGAAACGCGGTCCGCTCCGGCAACACCGGGAACAGGTGCCCGAGCCGTCTCGCTGCGACCGCGAGAAACCGTGGATCGGACGGGATCCCCATGATCGCCTGCGCGATCGCGAGCGTGATGACCTCCTGGTCAGTGATCCTTCGTCTCGCGTTCCCCGCCCGCCTGGGCAGGAGATCGTCCACACAGCAATAAACAGCGATCAGCAACAGATCGAGGTCGGCGTCCATCGAGGCCCTCCCGGGTCGGCGGTGACAGTGAGCACCGCCGACTTCGATCTGTCTGCCCATGAACCCTTCCCCAACCCCACGACCACCGCGGCCGTGGCACTACTCATCTAGTGGGCGGAGGCAGTAACGAGCGGCCTGGCTCGCGCGCTATCGCTTGCTGTACGGAAGCAGGTGGCCGGACCCCTTGGGTTCGGTCCGCCGGGTGTGAGAGCTTCGATGACCCTGTTGAATGGGTTGAAGGAGCTATCGCATGTCGCGACGCAGGCACACGCCGGAGCAGGTTGTTCGCAAG
>JBEKXB010000013.1:0-83384 GCA_049512455.1 Solirubrobacteraceae bacterium
CCCATCCCTTCCGCCGCCTTCCGCTCGAGCTCAATGAGCCCGACACAGTCAGCAGCCGATCGGACGGAGGTGGGGCCAGTTCAAACGTCCACACTGGGGCCAGTTCAGATGTCCGCGCCCACGTGTTAGCGTTCGCGTCGTAGGCTTCGACGATCGATGCCCGGTCCGTGGCTTCCAAAGCGTCGCGCGCCCAAGCAGCCGGCGGTGCTGATTGGCGACCCGCGCCTCGACGACTGGGAGACCGTCAGCACGTTCGAGGACCAGACGACGGCGCTCGCGTGGCGCGATCAGCTTCGCGGCATGGGCCTCGACGCGCAGTGCGCCGCCGACCACCCGCTCGACCGGTTCGGTCGCGGTGACGTCTACCTCGTTGTGCCGCCGGCGCAATGGTCACGTGCCAACGAGATCATCGAAAACCTCGACTGAAGCGCTCAGGCGAGCGGAGTTGCGGCGAAGCTGCCCGCGGAGCACAAGCAGGCCGAGCAGCGCGACGAGCGTGCAGGTGACCGCTCCCACGCCGAGGCCGGCGCGTGCGCCTGCTTCGGCCATGACCCAGCCGATGA
Source organism: Solirubrobacteraceae bacterium (assembly GCA_049512455.1). Lineage (GTDB taxonomy): Bacteria > Actinomycetota > Thermoleophilia > Solirubrobacterales > Solirubrobacteraceae > Palsa-513. The sequence goes on from JBEKXB010000013.1 coordinate 564, forward strand.
CTGGCCCGCCGATCGGCGTCGAGCCCTGGAACGCGACGAACCACAGTGACATGACCCGTCCGCGCATCGTGGGATCAGCCGTTAGCTGAAGGGTTGAGTTGCCGGTGGCCATGAATGAGATGCTGGCCCATCCCAGGAGCGCCAGAGCCAGCAGCTCGACCGGCAGGCTCGGCGCGAGCGCGGCGAACGCAAACGCGACCGCGAAGGCGCCGGTCGCAATCACAAGCGGTCGCACTCCCGTCTTTCCCCGCCACGCCACCAGCAGTCCGCCAACGACAGCGCCGATGCCCATCGCGGCAGTCATGAAGCCGAAGCCTGTGGCACCCGCATGCAGGCCTTCGCGCGCCATCACCGGGAGTGAGACCTGGAACTCATAGCCCAAGCATCCGACGAGTGCCATCATCGCCAGCGGGACTCCCAGAGTTGGCGTGCGAGCAACGTAGCGCAGGCCTTCTCGAAGCTGGCCCGCAGCGCGATCGGTCGGCGGGCTGGGGTGCAGCGATGAGCGGTCAAGCGTCACGAGCGAGCTGACCACCGCCACGAAGCTCGCGGCGTTGACGAGGAAGCACACGCCGTCCCCGACCGAGACGATCAACACACCGGCCACGGCGGGGCCCACGGTCCGAGCCACGTTGACCAGCACGGAGTTCAGGCTCACGGCGTTGCGCAGATTCTCCGCGCCGACCATCTCGCTCATGAAGGACTGACGGGCCGGGTTCTCAAACGCGTTGTTGACCCCGAGCAGCGCGGCCAGCCCGCCGATCTCCCACACGTTCACCACTCCCAGCACGGTCAGCAGTCCCAAAGCCAGGGCCTGCACTCCCATCGCGCTCTGCAGCACCACCATCAGCCGGCGCTTGTCGACGCGGTCGGCGATCACTCCGCCGTAGGGCCCGAGCAGCAGCACCGGGAGGGTTTGCAGGGCGACGATCAGCCCGAGGTCCGTGCTCGAGCCGGTCAACGTGAGCACGAGCCACGACTGCGTCGTCATCTGCATCCAAGTGCCGACCAGCGAGACCGCCTGACCGGAGATGTAGCGCCGGTAGTTGGGGACCGACAGCGCGTGGAAGGTGGTCCGCCAGGCGGCCGTGATGCGCGTCACCGGCGAGCCTCGCCGATCGTCTCGGCGAGGCTCTCCAGGGCCGGTAGAGCGGCCCACAGCAGGCGTCGCTCGTCCTCGGAGAGGCGACTGACGTGCTCGCTCAGCGCACGCGCTCGTTCGCCCTGGACGCGCTCACGCAAGCGCCGCCCACGCGCTGTGGCGCTGACGGTCGCCGCGCGCCGGTCGTCTGGCCGCGACTCGCGCGCCAGCAGTCCTGCGTCGCAAAGGTGCGCGGTGATGCGTGACAGCATCGTCGGGTTCATCGCTTCGAGTTCGGCCAGCTCCGACAGGCCGAGCGGACCAAGACGAACTACCGTGAACAGCACCGAGATCTGCGACGGCGTCAGCTCCGACCCCGCTACGGTCGGACGCAGGCGCCGCGACAGCTTGCCGACCACGGCTCGCAGGCGAGCCGCCGACTCGAACTCAGCCTCGCTCGTCAAGGTCACGGCGCTGTGGCGATCGACGCCTGCGGACCTCGGTCGCTCGGTGGCGTCCGCATCTTCCGCTGTGTATGTCGACGACCCCTGCATCTACTTGCCTGCCGATAAGCATCTTATCACAGCGCCGTCCTGCCGCCGGCTCGAGCACCCCAGACGTCGACTCCCACCTCTCGCTGCCGCGCGGCGCCACCCGGCGCCCCGTCCCTACCAGCGGTCGTGAACGTGCGAGCGAATCAGCCGGTCATACACGTCGCGCACGCCATCGAGCTGCTCCTCGCGGAGTGGGGCGAGCGCCGCTGCGGCCGCATTCTGAGCGACTTGCTCCGCGTTTCGAGCGCCCGGGATCACCGTCGTCACGCCCGGTTGGTCGATCACCCAGCGCAGCGCGAACCGTGCCAGCGGGACTCCCGGATCGACCAGCTCCGCCAGCTCGCGCACGGCGGCGAGTCCAACGTCATAGGGGACCCCTGAGAACGTCTCGCCGATGTCGAAAGCTTCGCCTTGACGGTTGAAGTTGCGGTGATCGTCGACAGCGAAAACCGTGGTCTCGTCGAAGCGCCCCGACAGCATTCCCGAGGCGAGCGGCACGCGGGCGATGATCGCGACTCCAGCCGCTCGCGCCGCCGGCAGAACCTGCTCGAGTGGCTTCAAACGGAAGCAGTTGAGGATGATCTGCACGCTCGCGACGTGCGGGCGTTCGATCGCTGCGAGTGCCTCCTGACAACTCTCAACGGAGACGCCGTAAGCGCGGATCCGGCCTTCCGCCACCATCCCGTCGAGTGCGTCAAACACCGCATCGCTGGCGATGACCTCCTCGGGCGGGCAGTGCAGCTGCACCAGGTCGATCTGATCGACGCCGAGGTTTGAGCGCGAACTGTCGTTCCAGGCCAGGAAGTTCTCCGCGCTGTAGTTCTCGAGCAGCTGCTCGACGCGCCGCCCCATCTTCGTTGCGACGGTCACGTCGGGGTGACGGGCGAGAAGCTCCGCACAGAAGCGTTCGCTCCGCCCATCGCCGTACACATCGGCGGTGTCGAAGAAGGTGACGCCCTGCTCGGCGGCAACCTCGAGCAGCGAGCGCGCCGCGTCCTCGTCCACATCACCCCAGCTGGCGCCGATCTGCCACGTCCCGAGGCCGACGACGCTCAGCGCTCGGCCCAGTCGCTTGCTGACGCGCTCCTCCATCGCGCACCATCTTCGCACGCCCGACCGCCGGACTCAGCCGAGTGCCGACCAGCCCCCGTCGGAGGCGATGACCTGCCCGGTCACCCACGCGGCTTCGTCGCTCACAAGCCACGCCACGAGACGTGCGGCATCGACCGGTGTGCCCCAGCGCCGGCCGGGATTCCGTGCCGCCACCGCGGCGTGCGCCTCGGCGTCGGCGTAGCCGGTGTCGGTGGGTCCGGGGTCGATGCAGTTGACCGTGATGCCTTGCGCCATCAGATGGACCGCGAGGCTCGGCGTGAGCTGGTGAAGCGCTCCCTTGGAGGCAACATAGGGCAGCTCGGCGGGCATCGCGCCGTGGTACTGGCCGGAGCTGAACAGGACCACCCGGCCGCCGGCGCGGCCGTCGTGCTGCGCCGCGAAGGCCTTGACGAGCAGCAGCGTGGCGCGCGTGTTGACGGCGTAGCTGAGATCGATCTACGCGCTCCGCCTCGCGCTGCGCAACCGCGTCAAGCCGATCGAACCAGGGATATGGGTGTGAGCCTCGTCGAAGCCCGGCTGGAGATCCAGCAGCGTGCTCAGCAGCAGCAACGGCGCCCCGGTCGCCCATGCCTGCGGCCGCGAGGCGGTCGGGAATGCCACCGGCACTGCAGTGAGCGCCGCCGGATAGCCGGCGAACGCCTCCGGCAGCCGGCACTCGAAGTGCGGCGCCGCGGCGAGGATCGCGGACCCGATCGTCCGTGCCGCGTCGCGGTGCCCGTAGCGCGCCAGGCCGGCGACAATCAGTGAGTTCTCGTGCGGCCAGACCGTCCCCGTGTGGTAGCCGAGCGGGTTGTAGCCGGCCTCGCCGCTACCGAGCGTCCGCACCCCCCACCCGGAGTACAGCTGCTCCTCGAGCAGCTGCTCAGCGGTAATCGCTGCCTGGTCGTCGTCAACGATCCCCGACCACAGCAGATGGCCGATGTTTGACGTGAGGCTGTCCACTTGGCGCTTGTCGCCGTCGAGCGCGAGGGCAAAGGCGCCGCGCTCCGCCATCCAGTAGTCGCGGCGGAACTGCTCGCGCAGCCTGGCGGCGGCCGCTTCGAGCTGCTCGGCGAACCCGGCATCCGCCCACACTTCGCGTGCCAGGCGAGCGGCGCGGCGGCGCGCGTCGTACGCATAGCCCTGAAGCTCGCAGGTCGCGATCGCGCCACGTGCGAGCGTGCTATCCGCGAACTGGATCGCGTTCCAGCTGTCCTTCCAACACTGGTTGACGAGGCCACCCGTGTGGTTGCGGCAGCTGTATTCGACGTATCCGTCGCCGTCCGCGTCGCCGCTCTCTGCGATCCATGCCAGCGCCGCGCGCGCGTTCGGCTCGAGCTCGCGGACGAGCGCGTCGTCGCCACTCCAGCGGTGGTACTCGTCGAGCAGGACGACGAACAGGGGCGTCGCGTCGGCACTGCCGAAGTACGGCGAGTGCGGCAGCACGCGAGTCGCCGTGAGCTCGCCGAGACGCAGCTCATGGAGGATCTTGCCGGGCTCCTGCTCGTGGAAGTCGTCGCGCACATGCGCCTGGCGAGCGGCAAGCATGCGCAGCGTGGCGGCGGCCAGCGCCGGGAGGTAGGGGAGCGCCTGGAAGCTCGTGATCAGGCTGTCTCGGCCGAACAAGGCCATGAACCACGGCAGTCCGGCTGCCGGAAGCGTCGCTGGCTCGCGCAGGTCCGGCTGCAGGCGGAGCGCCGCAAGGTCGGTGAGGCTCGTCCGGTACGTGCGCTTGAGCTCGCCGTTCTCGGCCTCGAGCTCGGGCGCGTCGGCTAGCCACTGTCTCAGCTCCACCGCCTTCGCGTCCTGCACTCCATCGAGGTGTCCGTGCACGACGCGCTTGGGGAACGTCGTGCCGGGTTGCGTCGCATGTGGCGTGATGCGGACCTCGACGCGCCAGACCTCGCCGCGCGCAAGCGCCATCTCCCAGGAGAAGCCGCTCCGCGTGATCGCCGCCGGCTTGCTGGCGGTGATCGTCACCGAACGGTGGATCTTCCCGCGCTCGTACTCGAGCACGAGCGACCGCTCGCTCGCTCGCCATCTCACCTTCCGTGGCGTCACGCGACCGCCCTTGACCTCGAACAGATCGGCGAAGTCGCTGTCAACGTCGAGCTCGACATGCACGGCGCTTCGCCGCGGGCGATGGTTGACGACGGTGATCTCCTCGATCCACGCGCGGTCAACGAGGCGCCGGCGCATCACCGACGACGGTGCCTCCACGCCAGGGGCGACGCGTGGCGTCAGGAAGAACTGGGCGGCGTAATGCACATCCTGGTCGAAGCCGAGCGAGCTGAGCCGCGCACCGTTGACATGCAGGACCCAGTGCGACACGTACCGCGTGTCCTCGGAGAAGAAGCCGTGCTCGCGCCCGCTCTCCGCGGTCAGGTCCCCCATGCGATCGCCGACGACAAAAGTGTTTCCGTCGAGAACGTTTACGGAGCCGTTCTCAGGCACGCATCGCGACTCGTGGCGCGGTCTTGCGAACGGCCGTGCGGTAGACCCGCTCATAGGCACGGGCGACCACGCCGGCATCGCAGTGCTCGATGACCCATGCGCGGCAGGCCGCCGGCGAGATACTCCCAAGCTGTCCAACTGCGGCAGCCATCCCGGCCGCGTCATCGACAAGGAATCCTGTCTCGCCGTGCTGCACCAACTCGCATGCGGCGCCTTCGCGGAACGCGATCACCGGGGTTCCGCAGGCGAACGCCTCGACCATCACCATCCCGAACGGCTCCTCCCAGAGGATCGGCGTCAGCAGCGCGCGGGCGCCCGCGAACAAGGAGATCTTCGCCTCGCCGCGGATCTCGCCGATGAAGCGGATCTGCTCGCCGTCGATGTGCGGAGCGACCTCGCGGTCGAAGAACTCCTGTTGCCCGGGCTGGATCACGCCGGCAAGCACTAGCGGCACGCCCGCGAGCTTGGCCGCAGCGATCGCCCGGTGCGGGCCCTTCACGGCTGTCATACGCCCAACCCACAGCAGATAGTCACCCTTCTGCTCCTGCAGCGGCCACGCGCGCACGTCGATCGGGTTCGGCACAACCGTCGCTCCAGCGAGACCAGGCGGTGCCGTGGCAAGCTGCGCGCGGCTGATCGCGACGACCGTGCCCTTGTTGGCGTGGTGCGCATAGAAGGCGCTCGTCGCCGCGGTGAACGGTCCGTGCAGGGTGTGCACCAGTGGCGTGGCGATCCGGTCGGCCATCGCGAGCGCAGTGAAGCCGCAGTGGTCGTGCACGACATCGAACGGCCGGTCTGCCGCCGCTCGATCGATCACCTCGAATGCGCGTGCGACATGGTCGGCCTCGTAAAGCGACCGCTCGATCTCGTTCGGGCGCGCCACGTCGAGCAGCGTGACGACGTCGGCCGCCGACTCCGAGCCGGGCGCGCACAGCAGCGTCACATCGTGCCCGCGACGCACCAACGCCTCGGTCAAGGTGCTGACGACGGACTCGACGCCGCCGTAGCCGGGTGCTGGCACAGGGATCCACGGCGGCGCGAGCATCGCGATCCGCAGCAGCGAGCCGTGCTCCCGCGTGCGGTACTCCCGTCCGACGCTCTCGTGTCCGATGCCACGCGTGCGCTTCAAGGTTGCGTTGCCGGGGAGCACGGGCGCGGGCTTCATCGCTGATTCACGGCCTCTCATCGAACCGGGGCGCTAGGCGGGCCGCTGGCGATGGGCGACGGATGACCATTGCTCTCGAGAGCATCGGTCTCGCTGATCGCCGGCGGCGAGAAGCTGCGCTCCTGCTTGGCCAGCAGGATTTCGAGCAGCTCCCCGATCTTGTGTTCGCCGACGATCGGGTCGGGAACCGGCGAATGGGCGTTGATGGTGTAGCGGTTGCGGCGTCCGGTCCGCTCGCGGGTGATGTAACCGGCGGCCGCCAGCTCGGCGACGATCCGGTGTGCGGCGCGTTCGGTGACGCTGACGCGCTCGCCGAGGTCTCGCAAGCGGATACCCGGATCCCGAGCAATGCAAACCAGCACCTGCCCGTGGTTGGTCAGAAACGCCCAGCTGGGCGTGGACTCCGGCGTCATCTTTCCAGCATAGCGACTCTAGATATCGAAGTCATGCTTTTGTCCGCGTGCCCAGCAGGGCTCGCCCAGCCGCTCAGGCCGCGAGCTGCGAACGCCAGTCGAAGGCCCGGTCGCGCGCGGATACGTGGCGCACGAGCGCCCCGGTCAAGGCCTCGACGCGGCGTGGAAGCCCCGTGTGCAACCACCGCGTCGATCCTTGTGCTGGGCTCGAGATGAGAATCTCGTCGTAGATCCTCGGATCCCACGCCTCGAGTACCGCGGCGACCGGGTCCTTGCAGCCGACCGCTCCCTTGACCGGCAGCCCGGCGGCGCGAAGCTGCTCCGCCATCCGGGTGGCCTCTGCCTCGGCTGCCGGCCCCGACCCGGCGGGCACGAGCAACGTGAAGCGAGCACCGTGCGTTTCCGCGCGGTGTCGCAACTCCGCCGTCAGGGCCGATGACGGCTCGCTCGTGGGAGCGAGAACGAGAACATGCAGGCCCGGACGGCGCTCGGGTGCCAGCTGCACACCCGAGCTGCTCGCGCCAACCGGACTGCCAGGGTTGAGGGAGGATGGTAGGTCCATCGCCGGGATTGTCGGAGAGTCCGTCCCGGCCAGGCATGGCCCTACGTCCAAGATTCGCCCGTCCATGGTTCGCCGCATGTCAGGAACACCCCGCGTCGCGAACCGCCGAGCGTATTTTTCTGGGGTGTCTGTGTTCGGCAACCCGCTGCTCTTCACGGCAAAGCGCCTGAGCCTGACCGCACTCGCCGCGGTTGCCATCGCTGCCTGCGCGAGCAGCGCTCCGACGCACGTCGCGACGCACGTCCTCAGCGCCCGCCAGCTCTACGTCACCTACGGCTGCGCGGACTGCCACACGCTCGACGGCAGCGCGGGAACGGGGCCGACGTGGAAGGGCCTCTACGGCAGCCGCGTCGAGCTCAGCAGTGGGCGGTTCGTGACCGCGAACGCCGCCTACCTGGTCAAGCACATCGTCGATCCGAACGCGATGACGGTGCACGGCTACCCTGGCTCGGTGATGGCGCAGGCGATCGCGGCCGACGACCTGGCGCACAAGCCGGCCGAGGTGCGCAAGCTTGTGGCGCTGATCAAATCAGTGGAGCACTAGAGTCGCCACCAATGCCCCGCTGCCGCCTGCTGGTTCTCGCCACATGCGCCGTGTTGCTCGCGCCCAGCGGAGCTGCCGGGGCGCAGCTGAGTCAGTCGTTGCCGCAGACGGAGCCTGCGGCAACGAACGTTCACTACCGCTCGACGTTGTTGCGCGTCTCGCCGGTGGTGCGCGGCGTGAGCTGGAAGGTCCTCGATTACAACGACGAGATCGACCTCGTCAACGCCAGCCGCCAGACGGTCACCGTGTTCGGCTACCTCGACGAGCCCTACCTGCGGATCCTTCCCGACGGCAGCGTGCAGCTGAACGAGAGCTCGCCGGCTTACTACCTCAACCAGAGCTTCTACGCGAACCCGGCCGCGGTGCCGGCGTCCGTGACGACCGGCTATCCGCCGGACTGGGTGACCGTCGCGAAGACCGGATCGTTCGTCTGGCACGACCACCGCATCCACTACTACAGCTCGGCCCTACCGGCTGACGTGCACAACGTCCGCAGGACGACGCTGGTCGAGCGCTGGACGGTGCCGATCGAGGTCGGCTCGGTCAAGGGCAAGCTCTACGGGAAGCTCGTCTGGATCGGCGAGCAGCCGTTCGCCTTCCCGCTCGCGGCGATTATCGCCTTCATCGTCATCGTCCTCGCCGGCGCTGCGTTCGTGATCGTCGTGCGCCGGCGCCGCGCGCGAGGTCAGAGCACGGCCGAGGCCTGGTGAGCTGGCCAGCGGAGCTTGCGCCTGGCCTGCTCACTATCGTTGCGCGCTGTGGCCGACCGGGTGATGAAGACAACCGTTAGCGAGCTGCCGGAGTCGCGGGCACGGGTCGAAGTCGAGGTCAGCGCCGACGAGGTCGCGGCTGCGCTGGACGCGGCGGCCCGCTCGCTCGGCAAGAGCCTCAAGCTGGCCGGGTTCCGCAAAGGCAAGATACCTTCGCCGGTGGTGATCCAGCGGCTCGGTCGTGACGCTGTGCTCGATGAGGCACTGCGGTCGCGGATCGGACGCTGGTACTCGCAGGCCATCGACGATGCGCAGATCGCGCCGGTCGGCGACCCCGATATCTCGCTCGGCGAGCTCCCGGCGGACGGCGAGCCGATGCGCTTCGCGTTCGAGATCGGCGTGCGGCCGACCGCGACGCTCGGAGCTTGGCGCGGTCTCGAGGTCGCGCGCCGTGAGCCAACCGCTCGCGAAGCTGACGTCGAGCGCCAGCTCGAGGATGCACGTGAGCGCCTCGCTCGCCTCGAGCCGGTTCAGCGCGCGGCCGTCCGCGGCGACTTCGTCGTGATCGACTATGCCGGCACCATCGATGGCGCGCTGATCGAAGGCGGACATGCGCGGGGGCAGCTGCTCGAGCTCGGCTCCGGGCGGCTGGTGCCCGGCTTCGAGGAGGGCCTGATCGGCGCCGGCGCCGGCGAGCAGCGGACCATCGCCATCGCGTTCCCCCAGGACTACGAGCCGCGCCAGCTCGCCGGCCGCGACGCAACATTCGAGGTGACCGTCAGCGAGGTGCGCGAAAAGGTGCTGCCGGAGCTCGACGATGACTTCGCCACCGACGCCGCCGGCTTCGAGACGCTCGATGAGATGCGCGCGGAGCTACGCGCGGGACTGCTCAGCGCCGACGAGCGGGCCGTCGAGCGGGAGTTCCGTGGCGCCGTGCTCGACGCTGCCGTTGCGGCCGCGAGGGTCAGCGTGCCCGACGCGCTGATCGACGCGCGCGCCCAGGAGACCTGGGAGCGGACGCTTCATTCGCTCGAGCATCGTGGCCTGTCGAAGGACGCCTTCCTGCAGATCGCTGGCAAGAGCGAGGAGGAGCTGCTCGCCGAGTCGCGGCCGGACGCCGAGCAGTCGCTGCGCCGCGAAGCGGTGCTGGCGGCGATCATCGCCGAGGAGGGTATCGAGCCGAGCGATGCGGATCTGCTGGCGGCGCTCGTCGACGGCTTGGCTCCCGAGCAGCGCCCGGCGAACGCCGGCGAGGAGGCGAAGCTGCTCGATCGGCTGCGCAAGGCGGGCCGCCTCCAGGAGCTGCGCGAGGATGTCGCTGGCGAGCAGGCGCTCGAGCTGTTGGTCAGCGCGGCAACGCCGCTTGCACCGGGGCTTGCGGCCGCCCGCGAAAAGCTCTGGACGCCCGGTTCTTAGCGTCTGGCGCCAAATGGGCGCTTGGTAGACTGGCCTAGGAGGCGGTGCGCAGTTGCACTTGCCGGGAGGAATCGAGCCAGGCAAGCGAAACAGAGCGAGCACGATGAGCCCACTGATCCCGATGGTTGTCGAGCAGACGTCGCGTGGCGAGCGTGCGTTCGACATCTACAGCCGGCTGCTCAACGAACGGATCATCTTCCTCGGGACGCCGATCGACGACCAGATCGCGAACCTGATCGTCGCGCAGCTGCTGCACCTGGAAAGTGAGGATCCCGAGAAGGACATCTCGCTGTACGTCAACTCGCCTGGCGGGTCGGTGTACTCAGGGCTCGCGATCTACGACACGATGCAGTTCGTCAAGCCGGATGTCCAGACGATCTGCGTCGGCATCGCGATGTCGATGGGCGCGTTGCTGCTGGCGGGCGGAGCGAAGGACAAGCGGATGGCGCTGCCCAACGCGAAGATCCTGATCCACCAGGTCAGCTCAAGCTTCCAGGGCCAAGCAACCGACATAGAAATACATGCACGCGAAATCATCGATGTGCGCAAGCGGCTCGACGAGATCATCGCGCTGCACACAGGCAAGTCGGTCGAGGAGGTCAAGACCGACACCGACCGCGACTACTTCATGAGCTCCGAAGAGGCACGCGATTACGGCATCATCGACCGCGTGATCTCGGAGCATTGATCGGTGCGTTAGGAGCGGCGAGTCATGGCCCGACCGACTGATTCCAACGAGCAGCTGCTGTGCAGCTTCTGTGGCAAGTCGCAGCGGCAGGTCAAGAAGCTGATCGCTGGACCCGGCGTCTACATCTGCGACGAGTGCATCGATCTGTGCAACGAGATCATCGATGAGGAGCTCGTCGCCCCGCCGACCTTCGACATCTCGAGCCTGCCGAAGCCGCGCGAGATCTACGAGGTTCTGGACGAGTACGTGATCGGACAGGAGAGCGCGAAGCGCACGCTCTCGGTCGCCGTCTACAACCATTACAAGCGCGTCCAGATGATGCACATCGAGGACGCCGAGATCGAGCTGCAGAAGTCGAACATCCTGCTGCTCGGCCCGACCGGTTGTGGCAAGACGCTGCTCGCACAGACGCTCGCCCGGATCCTCAACGTTCCGTTCGCGATCGCCGACGCGACAGCGCTCACCGAAGCCGGCTATGTCGGCGAGGACGTCGAGAACATCCTGCTGAAGCTGATCCAGGCTGCTGACTACGACGTCAAGAAGGCCGAGACCGGGATCATCTACATCGACGAGGTGGACAAGATCGCCCGCAAGGCGGACAACCCGTCGATCACGCGCGATGTGTCCGGTGAGGGCGTGCAGCAGGCGCTGCTGAAGATCCTCGAGGGCACCTCGGCGTCGGTCCCCCCGCAGGGCGGGCGCAAGCATCCCCACCAGGAGTTCCTCTCGATCGACACGACGAACATCCTGTTCATCTGCGGCGGCGCGTTCGCGAACCTCGACAAGGTGATCGAGCGGCGGATCGGCAACAAGGGCGTCGGCTTCGGAGCGACCATCCAGAGTCGCCATGGCAAGGACACCGGTGAGATCTTCGAGTCCTGCCTGCCCGAGGACCTCGTCCAGTACGGCCTGATCCCCGAGTTCATCGGCCGTCTCCCGGTGATGTCCGCGGTCCATCAGCTCACCCACGCCGACCTCGTCGCGATCCTCACCGAGCCGCGCAACGCGCTCGTCAAGCAGTTCCATCGCTTCTTCTCCTTCGACGGGATCGAGCTCGTGTTCTCCGACGACGCGCTCGTCGCGATCGCCGAACGCGCGCTGGAGCGTGAGACCGGCGCACGCGGCCTGCGCTCGATCATCGAAGAGGTTCTGCTCGAGGTGCAGTTCGAGCTGCCGTCGCGGCGCGACGTCAGGAAGTGCGTCGTGACCCGCGAGACGATCGAGAAGGGTCTCACGCCGACGCTCGTCACGGAGGCTGTCGCAGACGAGCCCTCCGAGACTCCGGAGAAGCTGGAAGAGGCGGGCTAGCGCGCGGCCTCTTCAGTCCGCTGCCCTGGGGAAAGCGCATAAAGGCGCTCGTCTTTCTGATATTTTCTCCCCAGACCACTAGCCCAGGACGGGAGAGCCAGCGATGACCGACCTCCAGAGACCCGAAACCATCGCGCTGCACGGCGGCCAGACGCCTGACAGCGCGACCAACGCGCGCGCGGTGCCGATCTACCAGACGAGCTCGTTCGTCTTCGATGACACCCAGCACGCTGCCGACCTGTTCGCTCTGGCGGTGCCGGGGAACATCTACTCGCGGATCATGAACCCGACGTGGGCGGTGCTCGAGGAGCGCCTCGCGGCGCTCGAGGGCGGCGTCGGCGCGCTCGTCACCGCCTCCGGACAGGCCGCCGTCACCTACTCGGTGCTCAACGTGACGCGCGCTGGCGACAACCTGATCTCCGTGTCGCAGCTCTACGGCGGCACCTACAACCTGTTCGCGCACACGCTGGCGCAGTACGGGATCGAGGTTCGCTGGGCTGACGCCGACGATCCGGGTGCCGTCGCCAAGCTCGCCGACGACCACACGCGCCTGGTCTTTGGCGAGACGATCGGCAACCCGCGGCTCAACGTGCTCGACGTCGAAGCTTGGGCCCGGGCGGCTCACGCCCAGGGTCTGCCGCTGGTGCTCGACAACACCGTGCCGACGCCGATCGGGGCGCGCGTGTTCGAGCAGGGCGCCGACGTCGCCGTGCACTCGCTGACGAAGTTCATCGGCGGCCACGGCACGTCGATCGGCGGCGCGATCGTCGACTCCGGCAAGTTCGACTGGGTCGCTCATGCCGATCGCTATCCGGGCCTGACGACGCCGGACCCCTCCTACCACGGGGTCGTGTGGTCCGACGCGCTGGGTCCGGCCGCCTACATCGGGCGGGCCCGCACGGTGCTGCTGCGCAACACCGGGGCCGCGCTGTCGCCGTTCAACGCGTTCCTCTTCCTCCAGGGCATCGAGACGCTGCCGCTGCGTATGGAGCGTCACAACGCCAACGCGCTCGCCGTCGCCCGCCATCTCGAGCACCATCCCGATGTCGCTTGGGTCTACTACCCGGGCCTCGACTCGAGTCCCTACCGTGAGGTCGCAGACCGGGTCCTGCGTGGCGGCTGCGGTGCGCTCGTCACGTTCGGGGTCAAGGGTGGCGCACCCGCTGGCCGCTCGTTCATTGAGCACCTCAAGCTGTTCAGCCACCTTGCCAACATCGGCGACGCGAAGTCATTGGCGATCCACAACGCGTCCACGACGCACTCGCAGCTCAACGCCGACGAGCTGGCCGCGGCTGGGGTCACCGATGAGACGGTCCGCCTTTCCGTCGGCATCGAGCACATCGACGACATCGTCGAGGACCTCGATCAGGCGCTCGCCGCGACCCGCTCACTCGCCACGGCATGACGGGCGGCGGCATCGGCCGCACGTGCACCGAGCGGGTCGTCCTGTTCGACGCGGACGACCCGCTCGTCTTGGAGTCCGGTCAGACGCTCGCGCCGGTCGAGGTCGCCTACGAAACGTACGGGACGCTCGACGCGGAGCGCTCGAATGTCGTCTTCGTCTGTCACGCGCTGACCGGCGACGCACACGCCGCCGGCCATCACGGCGATCCGGCCCGGCGCGGCTGGTGGGACAACGCGGTCGGCCCCGGGCGGGCCATCGACACCGATCGCTTCTTCGTCGTCTGCCCCAACCTGCTTGGCGGCTGCCAGGGCACCACAGGGCCGTCGAGCATCGACCCGGCTACCGGTAGCCCGTACGGGCTGCGCTTCCCGCTGTTCACGGTGCGCGATCTCGTTGTCGTGCACCGCGCTCTCCTGCGCCACCTCGGGATCAGCCGCGTGCGCGCCGCCGTCGGCGGCTCGCTCGGTGCGATGCAGGCGCTCCAGTGGGCGCTCGACACCCCCGGGGAGCTCGATCAGGCGATCCTCGCCTGCGTCAGCGCCAAGATGTCGGCGCAGAACATCGCGTTCTCGACCGTGGCGCGTGCGGCGATCATGGGCGACGCCAACTTCGCCGGCGGCGACTACGCGCAGAGCGGCCGGCGGCCCGATCACGGGCTCGCGATCGCGCGCATGATGGCCCACATCACCTACCTCTCGGTGGAAGCGATGCGCCGCAAGTTCGACCGCGCGCGCCGTGACGAGGATGTCGGGATGACCTTTGCCGCGGACTTCGAGGTCGAGCACTACCTGGATCACCAGGCTGAGACGTTCCTGGCGCGCTTCGACGCCCTCAGCTACCTGTATCTGGTGCGGACGATGGACTACTTCGAGCCGTTCGCCGACCCAACGCTGAACCTCAGCAAGGTGACCACCCGCTTCCTCATCCTCTCTTTCGACAGCGACTGGCGATTCGGCACCGAGCACTCGCGCTACGTCGCCTCCACTCTCGGCGCGGCCGGGGTCGCCGCCGAGCACGTCGAGGTCAGCACGCCCTGGGGTCACGACTCCTTCCTGCTCGACATTCCCGCCTACCACGAGCTCGTCGCGCGCTTCCTCGCCACGGACCGCCAGCCACCGCCCGGGCGCACCTCGACGCACGCGAGAGCCCGTCGCTGACGCCGGCGCGGGGTGGCAGCGGGCACCGCGTGCGGGTGCCGCCGGCTCCTCGGCGAGCGCCGGTAGCCTACGTGCTCAGTGTCGTGAAGCGCTCCATCGGAGATCTCGACGAAGAGGGGTGGCTCACGCCGCGGCGAATACGACCTCGACTGGCCTCGCGATGAACAGCACGCCCGCCCCGCAAGCCCTCGACCGGCGTTTTGAGGCGCTGGTCTTCGCCTGGGATGGGACTGCGGTTCCGGACCAGGCTGCTGACGTCGCGGCGCTGCGCGCCGCCGTTGAGGGGGCGTGCGCGCTGGGCCTGAATGTGGCGATCCTCAGCGGCACTGACGCGCGGAGCATCGACGGTCAGCTCGGTGCGCGACCACACGGTCCTGGGGAGCTGCATCTCCTGGCGGGTGGCGGCTCGGACGTGTTTCGCGCCACGGCCGACGACATCGAGCTCGTCGAGATCGACCCGAACGAGCAGTCTGACTCCGCAGGCTGGTATTTCGCGCACCTTTGGCGGTGCGGGATCGCCGCCGAGCAGGTGCTGATTGTCGGCGAGGAGATCGCGCCGCTGATCGTCGGGCAGGCCGCGGGCGCGACGGTGGTGTCGGTCGCCGTCGAGCCGGCCGGCATACCCGAAGGGGTGATCGCGATCGGCGGGGGGGCGCCCGCGTTCGAGCGGCTGCTCGACCACCAGGCCGCGCTGCGCCGCCGCGGCGCGTTGCCGATCGTGGTGTCCGACCCCTGCTGGACTTTCGCCGTCGACGGCATCGACCCGCAGCGTGAGCGTGCGCAGGAGTCGCTGCTGACGCTCGTCGACGGCCGCACCGGGACGCGGGGCAGCGTGCTGGCGCCGACTTCCGCATCGATACCGGCAGTGTTCCTCGCCGGCGTCTACCACGGTCACGGCGAGCACTCCGAGCTGCAACCGGCGCCGCTGTGGAACCGCCTCTCGCTCCGTTCGCGCGACACCACGGTGCGGCGTGTGCTCGACCTGCACGCCGGCGTGCTGACACAGCGCGCGCCGGGGGAGTTCAGCTCGCTGCAATTCTGTTCACTCGCGCAGCCCGGACTGGCGGTGCTGCGCGCGCTCGCCCCGAGGCCGGCGCTCGAGCGCAGCGCGCCGCTCGTCGCACCACCGCACGTCCACGTCGAGACGGAGCAGCACGGCGCGCTGATGCGCGTCGCGGTCGCCGAGGGCGTGCTCGAGAGCGCCGCCGTACAGTCGATCGCCGGCCGCGACCATGAGGGCACGCTCGACCGCATCGCGGCGTACGTCACGATCGAACCGGACGATTCGAGCAGGCCGGCGCTGCGACGCGTGCATCAGGCGCGAGAGGCGGGCCGTGAGCGCTTGCTGAGCGACCATCGCCGCGCCTGGGCCGAGCGCTGGGAGCAAGCCGACGTACGGATCGACGGTGACCCCGCCCTGCAGCTCGCCGTGCGGCTGGCGCTGTTCCACCTGATCGGCTGCGCAGCCGACGGAGGCGAGGCGGCGGTCGGCGCGCGCAGCCTGACCGGCCGCGGGTACCGCGGCCACGTGTTCTGGGACAGCGACGTGTTCGTGCTGCCGTTCCTGGCTGCCACCCACCCTGCCGCGGCGCGGGCGATCCTCGAGTACCGCGTGAGAAGGATCCCCGCCGCCCAGCAGGCCGCGCGCGACGCCGGTCACGCCGGCGCACGCTTCGCCTGGGAGTCGGCAGCGAGCGGCGAGGACGTGACGCCGCGCTGGGCGCGCGACCGCGCCGGCCGTCGGATTGCGATCTACACCGGTCAGCGCGAGGAGCACATCGTTGCCGACGTCGCCTGGGCTGCCGCCTGCTACATCGACTGGACCGGCGACCAGGAGTTTCGCGAGGGCTCCGGCAAGCGGCTGCTCGTCGAAACGGCGCGCTACTGGACCTCACGGGCGCAGCGCGACGATGACGGACGCGCCCACATCCGCGGAGTGATCGGCCCCGATGAGTACCACGAGCTCGTCGACGACAACGCGTACACCAACGTGATGGCGCGCTGGAACCTGCGGCGGGCGTTCGCGGAGACGACGGACGCCGACATCGACGGCGCGGAGCGGGCGGCCTGGCCGGAGCTCGCCGACGCGCTGGTCGATGGCTACCATCCCGAAAGCGGCGTCTACGAGGAGTTTGCCGGCTTCTTCGACCTCCAGCCGCTGACCATCGCCGAGACGGCGATGCGCCGTCCGATCGCCGCCGACCTGCTGCTGACGCCCGAGGTGGTGCAACGCTCGCAGGTCGTCAAGCAGGCTGACGTGCTGATGCTCCACCACCTCGTGCCCGACGAGCTGGTCGCCGGCTCGCTCGCTCCGAACCTCGCCTACTACGAGCCGCGCACCGTGCACGCGAGCTCGCTCTCACCCGGCATCCACGCCCTGCTGCTGGCCCGCGCCGGCATGCTCGCCCCCGCCACGGCGGCCCTGACCTTGACGGCTCGCATCGATCTCGACGACACCTCCGAATCCTCGGCCGGCGGCGTCCACATCGCGGCGATGGGCAGCCTCTGGCAGGCGCTCGTGCTCGGTTTCGGCGGAGCCCGCCCGCGCGGCGACGTGCTCGAGCTCGACCCGCGGCTCCCCAACGAGTGGGAGTCGCTCGAGTTTCGACTGAGCTTTCGCGCGGCGAAGCTCCGCGTCCGCATCCGTGCAGGCGCGACCGAGGTGACGGCCGACCGGCCGACCAAGGTCAGCCTGCCCGGCACGGAGCCGATGTTGGTTGGTCCTCATGGCCACCTGTGGGAGCGGCCGTGAGCCGGGCGTGCGCGCGCAGTTTGCCCCCATCGGCCAGTTGCGCAGGCCGGATTGCGCTGGGCTGGTGGAAGTGTGACACTAGCTAGGCCAAGCGCGGCGGTGACAGCGCTGCGCAGACACTTCACCGGCGAGCATCAGGTGCATTCGTCCAAGGCTCAGAAGCGATGACCAGGGTCGTTGCCGCGATCGCCGATGATGCTGCCGCGCCTGGCGTCCTCGCGACGGCGATCGCGATCTCCAAGCTGCACGCGGCCACCGTCGAAGCGGTCCACGTGGGCGAAGACCGCTTCGACGCGGCGATCGCGGAAGCCGCACGGAGCGCTGGGGTGACTCTCCGGACGGTCGCTGGGTCGCCTGTTGAAGCGCTTGCACGCGCGGCGGAGGCCGAGGACGTGCACGCCATCGTGCTCGGTGTGGCGGGCAAGCGTCCGCCGGGCAGCACCGCGCTGGCATTGATCACAGCGCTCGAGAAGCGGGTTGTGGTTGTCCCTGCGGACGGTGCGGCCTCTCGCTCGATCGAGCGCGTGCTCGTGGCGCTCGACGGGACGGCACAGAGCGCGGCCGCGCTGGAGGAGACCGTCAAGTTCCTCTGCGACGCAGCCGTCGAGATCGTCGTCGCGCACGTGTACGGGGAGCCTGCTGCGCTGCCGGCCTTCAGCGACCACCTGGCACACGAGGTGCGCGCCTGGAGTGAGGAGTTCATCGCCCGCAACTGCCCGGCGGCGGTCGATGCGACCCTCGAGCTGCGCGTCGGCGAGCCGCACGAGCAGGTCCTCGACATCTTGCGTGACAGCGGCTGCAACCTTGTGGCGCTTGCCTGGAGCCGGGATCTCTCCCCCGGACGCGCCGCCGTAGTGCGTCGCATGCTGGTGGAGTCGTCGGTGCCCGTGTTGCTGACACCAACCGGCATCCACGCCGCGCCTGCGATGGCCGGCTACGGCAGGCGCGCCGGCGACGATCCGTCCGAGTCAGGCAGCTAGAACCGCAACGGCGCCCCGCGCCGGCGGCGAGCGCGCCGGTAGCCTACGTCCTCGGTGTCTGGGAAACGCTCAATCGAAGAGCTCGAGTCGCGCACCCGCTTCGAACCATCCGAGGTCGAGCCGCGGCTGATCGCGCAGTGGCTCGAGTCCGGGCTGTTCCATCCCGAGCCGATCGGCAGCGCAGCCGAGAACTACTCGATCGCGATCCCGCCGCCGAACATCACCGGTGCGCTGCACATGGGGCACGCGTTTGGTGGCACGATCCAGGACGTGCTGATCCGCCACGCGCGGATGCGCGGGCTGCGGACGCGGTGGATCTTCGGCACCGACCACGCGGGGATCGCGACCCAGACGCAGGTCGAGCGCCAGCTGGTGCGCGAAGGCACGACGCGCGAGGCGGTGGGGCGCGAGGCGTTCGTGCAGCGAACCTGGCGCTGGCGCGAGGAGTTCGGGCCGACGATCGTCGACCAGTACAAGCGCCTCGGCGCGTCGTGCGACTACGACGACGAGCGCTTCACCTTCGACGGCCACTACGCGGCGGCTGTCACGCGTGTGTTCGTCGCGCTGTACGAGCGCGGCTTCATCCATCGCGACAACTACCTCGTCAACTGGGATCCCGGCAGCGGCTCGGCGATCTCCGATCTCGAGGTCGAGGAGCGCGAGGAGACCGACACGCTCTACTCGATCGCCTACCCGCTCGCCGACGCCGCCGGCGAGCTGGTTGTCGCGACGGTGCGCCCGGAGACGATGCTCGCCGATGTCGCGGTCGCCGTGCATCCGCAGGACGAGCGCTACGCGCACCTCGTTGGCAGCGAGGTGCTGCTGCCGCTGGTCGGTCGCCGGCTGCCGATCATCGCCGACGAGTACGTCAAGCGTGACTTCGGCACCGGCGCGCTGAAGATCACACCCGGGCACGACCCGAACGACTTCGAGATCGGTGCTCGCCACGACCTTCCGGTTCTGTCAGTGATCGGCGAGGACGGCCGGATGACCGCCACGGCGGGCGCGCCGTTCGCCGGCATGCCGGTGGCTGATGCCCAGCAGGCAGTGGTCGCGGCGTTGGAGGCGCAGGGGCTGCTGCGCGGGCGTGAGCCTTTCAAGCACGCCGTTCCGTTCTCGCATCGCTCGGGTCAGCGGATCGAGCCGCTGATCTCGTTGCAGTGGTTCATGCGCATGGACGAGCTTGCGCGGCCGGCGATCGACGTCGTCAAGCGCGGCGAGGTGCGCTTCTTCCCCGAGCGCTGGTCGCGCGTCTACCTCGACTGGATGGAGAACCTCCGTCCCTGGTGCATCTCGCGCCAGCTGTGGTGGGGCCATCGCCTGCCCGTGTATTACTGCGAGCAGTGCGCCCAGACGCACGTCAGCGCGAGCGCGCCCGAGTGCTGCAGCGCCTGCGGCGGCGCGGTGCACCAGGATGAGGATGTGCTCGACACCTGGTTCTCGAGCGCCCTGTGGCCGTTTGCGACGCTCGGCTGGCCCGGCGAGACGCCCGAGTTGAGGGCCTTCTACCCGACCGATGTGCTGGTCACTGCGCGCGAGATCATCTTCCTGTGGGTCGCGCGGATGATCATGATGGGCCTCGAGTTCACTGGCACCATTCCGTTCCACGACGTTTACATAACGTCGGTCATCCAGGCCCCGGACGGACGGCGAATGTCGAAGTCGCTCGGCACCGGCATTGACCCGCTGGACGCCATCGCGACATATGGCGCGGACGGCGTCCGTTTCGGGCTGCTGACAATGTCCTCGAGTCAGGACGTCCGCTACAGCGTCGAGAAGATCGAGCAGGGCCAGGGCCTGGCGAACAAGCTGTTCAACGCTTCGCGCTTTGTGCTGCGCTCGATCGACTCGCAAGCACCGGCGCAGGCGCAGCCAAACGCGATCGAGGACCGCTGGATCCTCTCACGCCTCACGCGGATCGATCACGCCGTTGACGCGCGAATCCGCGCCTACGACTTCGCGCACGCCGCCTTCGACCTTTACGACTTCATCTACGGCGAGCTGTGTGACTGGTACATCGAGCTGGTCAAGCGGCGCCTCGGCACCGATGACCACGCGAAGCTCAGCTCGACCCTGCGCTTCGTGCTGCGCGAGACGCTGCAGATCGCTCACCCGTTGATCCCGTTCGTGACCGAGGAAGCGTGGTCCTACGTGCGTGAGGCCGACGAGGGCCTGCTTGCTGGACATCACCGCGAATTGCTCTCGCAGACCTACCTGGATTCGGCGGCGGACGACGCGATCGGTCGTGTCATCACCGCGACGCAGGCCGTGCGCGGCTGGCGCGACGCTGTGGGCATCGCGCCGGGCGCGCGCGTCGGCGCACGCATCGAAGCGGACGGCTACGCGGAGGTCGCGTCGCTGATCGCGGCGCAGGCGCGACTCGACCTGCATCCCGACCGCCTGAACGGGGCCGAGCCCGTCGCGAGCGTCGCGATTCCCGGTGGCGCTGTCGCGATCCTCGACGGCGTCGACACACAGGCACAAGCGCAGCGCGTCGAGCGTCGCCGTGCCAAGCTCCAAGCCGAGCTCGAGCGTGTGCGCAGCAAGCTGGCCAACGAGGCCTTCGTCGCCAAAGCGCCACCCGCGGTCGTGGCGCGTGAGCGCGACAACCTCTCCGAGCTGGAGCGCGAGATCGAGGCGCTGTGAGCGACGGCGTCCCAGCACCGCACGAGGTGTGGAGCGCAGCGCAGGCAGAGCGCTACCTGCTCTCGCGCGAGCAGTTCGGCATGCGCTTCGGCCTCGACCGGATTCGCCGGCTGCTCACGGTGCTCGGCCTGCCGGCGATGCCGTTCCCGTCGATCCACGTGGTCGGCACGAACGGGAAGTCGTCGACGACGCGGATGACCGCGGCGCTGCTCGAACGCCATGGCTTGCGGACGGGCTGCTTCACCTCGCCGCACCTGTTGAGCTACCGCGAGCGGATCAGGATCGGTGAGCGTGACATCGCGCCTGAGCGCTTCGCGTCCGCGGTCGCGCGCACAGTTCGCGCCGCGGAGCTCGTGGATCGCTCGCAGGTCGAGCCCGAGGACCGCGTCACCCAGTTCGAGCTGCTCACCGCTGCGGCGCTCGGCGATTTCGCGCAAGCCCAGATCGACGTCGCCGTGATCGAGGCGGGTCTCGGTGGCCGCTTTGACGCGACCAACGCGGTCGACTCGCGGGTCGCGGTGCTCACCAACGTCGGGCTCGAGCACACCCGCTGGCTCGGCCCGACCGTGACCGACATCGCCCGCGAGAAGCTGGCCGTCGTTCGTGCCGGCGCAACGCTTGTCGTCGGAGCGCACCTCGATCCGGCCGTCGCTGTCCTCGCGCGCCAGACCGTCGCCGAGCGGGGCGCTACGCTCGTGGCGGCGGCCGCGGACGCCGGCGTCGGTGCCGGCCTGCGCGCCCGCGGCGCCTATCAGCAGCTCAACTTCGCGGTCGCCTGCGCGGCGGCGCGCGCCTTCCTGCGCCACGACCTCGACCGCTCGGCGGTGCTCGAGACGGCGCGCTCGATCGTCGTGCCGGGTCGCTTCGAGGTGCACGACGGCTCGCCCGTGACGCTGCTCGACGGTGCCCACAACGAGGGTGGCATCGCGGCGCTTGCCGCGTCGCTGCCGGACTTCGTCGCCGGCCGCAAGCTGGTCACGCTTGTCTCGATCCTCGATGACAAGGATGCCGGGGCGATGCTCGCGCGGCTGCTCGTCCACGCTGACGCGCTGGTCTGCACCGCCTGCTCGAGTCCGCGTGCGCTGCCGCCGGCGACCCTGGCGTCGCTCGCCGGGCAGATCGGCGGCGCTCCTGCGATCATCGAGCCGCATCCGCTTGCCGCGCTCGAACGCGCGCGCGTCGCAGCCGGGCCCGGCGGAGTCGTCCTCGCGACCGGCTCGATCTACCTCATCGCGGACCTGTTGCGCGGCTATGACGCCGGTGCCGGCACCGTCTCAACCCTATGAACTACGACAAGAGCCCATCACTGCTGGCGATGCTCGCCCTCGTGGCGATCGTCGTCATTGTGGTGATTCTCGTCTTCGTCGGCATCGGGTACGCATTCGGCAGGCTTGTCCTGTAGGTGCTGTCGGTACACTCGCGCACCATGCCTACGATGCTCGCGTATTTCGGAATCAGCAACAAAGGCTTCAACCTGTTTGTGAGCCTGCTGCTCCTGATGCTCGTCGTCGTCTGGTTCGCGCTGATCTACTGGACGCGTGCCGATGCTCGCCGACGGCTTGACGACCCGGTGCTGGTTCTGTGTGCGACGGCAGCATCGGTGTTCCCGTTTGTCGGTACGGCTGTGTACATGATCGTGCGCCCGCCCGAGTACCTGGAGGATGTCCGCGAGCGTGAGCTCGAGATGCAGGCCTCCGAGGCGCGGCTGGCGCAGCTCGCCGTGTATGCGTGTCCGTACTGTGGAGAGGAGGTCGAGAAGGACTTCGTCCTCTGCCCGAGCTGCCACAACCGGCTGCGCGAGCCATGCTCGAGCTGCCGCCGGCCGCTCGATTTGACCTGGTCCGTCTGCCCGTACTGCGAGGCACACGTGCGTGGCGCTCGGTCCACCCCGCACCACCTCGAACCCCGCGGGTACGAGATTCCCCCCGCGGGCTGACAGTCCCCGCGCGAGCCGCAAGCCAACCAAGGAGATCGTCTCGATGGAGCGCACGCTCGTCCTCGCCAAGCCCGATGCCTACGCTCGCAATCTCAGCGGCGAGATCCTCACCCGTCTTGAGCGCAAGGGGTTGCGTCCGGTGGCGCTCCGCGTGATGACCATGACGCGAGAGCTCGCGGAGCGTCATTACGCCGAGCACGCGGAGCGTCCGTTCTTTGGTGAGCTCGTGGCGTTCATCACCTCCGGTCCGCTTGTCGCGATGGTGCTAGAGGGGGACTCGGCGATCAGCGCCGCACGCCAGGCAATCGGCGCGACCAACCCGCTGGAGGCGGCCCCCGGATCGATTCGCGGCGACTTCGCGACGCAGACCGGCCAGAACCTCGTTCATGGCTCCGATAGCCCCGAGTCGGCGACCCGGGAGATCGGGATCTTCTTTCCTGAGCTGTGACGCTCGTCCTCGCCTCCAGCTCAGCGCAGCGACGGGCGATCCTCGAGCGGCTTGGTGTTGCGTTCGTCGTCCGCCCGTGCGATGTGGAGGAGCTCGAGCAGGGAGATCCGCCGGCGGTCGCACTGGCGAACGCCCTCAGCAAGGCGACGGCCATCCCCCCGGCTCCGGGGGAGGTCGTGCTCGGCGTCGACACGATCGTTGCGCTCGATGGCGTCATCTACGGCAAGCCACAGAACGCGGCGCAGGCCGCAGCGACGCTGCGCTCACTGTCCGGACGGACTCACAGCGTGATCAGCGGCGTGGCGCTCGCTCGGGCAGGCGCGGAGCCGCAAACGTTGATCGAATCGACCGCGGTCAGCTTCCGTACGCTCGACGAGCGCCTGATCTCCTGGCATGTGGGCACCGGGGAGTGGCAGGGGCGCTCGGGCGGCTACGCGATCCAGCAGGCCGGCAGCGCGCTCGTGCGACGCATCGAGGGCGACTACACGAACGTCGTTGGGCTGCCGGTCGGCGCTCTGCTGGACCGCTGGCCCGAGCTGCTCAGCTGGCCGCGGGCCGGCCCCAGCTGAGCGACGGGCGTCGCTTCGAGGCTGTTTTGCAGCCGTTTTTCGGCCGCTGAACGCGGCGGGCGAGCACTGAGGCTGGCAGCGGTTTCGATACACTCCGCGCAGGTGGGGAACCCCCCAGCGCGATGGCATACCCGCACCGGGGGCCCGGAACGCGGCGCACCCGCCCTGTTTCAGTGCCTCCCCGATGGGTTTCTTCAGCAACATGACCGGTTTCGGCGGCCGCGATCTCGCGGTCGATCTCGGTACCGCGAACACTCTGGTGTACATGCGCGGGCGCGGAATCGTCCTGTCGGAGCCGAGCGTCGTCGCGATTGATGCTCGCACCGGCGAGGTTCACGCCGTCGGGATCGATGCGAAGCGGATGCTCGGGCGTACGCCGGGCACGATCACCGCGATCCGGCCGCTCAAGGACGGGGTGATCGCCGACTTCGACGTCACCGAGGCGATGCTGCGGCACTTCATGCAGAAGGTTCACCAGAGCCGCTTCGCGCATCCGCGCGTCGTCGTCTGCGTTCCCTCCGGCGTCACCGGCGTCGAGAAGCGCGCGGTCGAGGAGGCGTGCCTCTCGGCCGGCGCGCGTGAGGCCTACCTGATCGAAGAGCCGATGGCAGCCGCGATCGGCGCAGGCCTGCCGGTTGGCGAGCCGACGGGCTCGATGATCGTCGATATCGGCGGCGGCACGTCGGAGGTCGCGGTGATCTCGCTCGGCGGGATCGTCGTGTCGGAGTCGATTCGCGTCGCCGGCGACGAGCTCGATGAGGCGATCATCAACTACGCAAAGCGCGAGTACAAGCTGCTCATCGGCCACCAGACCGCCGAGGAGCTCAAGCTCGAGATCGGCTCGGCTTTCCCGATGGCTGAGGAGCTGCAAGCCGAGATACGTGGCCGGGACATCGTCACCGGCCTGCCGAAGACGGTGGTGCTGACGAGCGAGGAGATTCGCCTCGCGCTTGACGATCCGCTGTCCCAGATCATCGGCGCGGTCAAGGGCACGCTCGACCGCACGCCGCCCGAGCTTGCCTCGGACATCATGGATCGCGGGATGATGCTGGCCGGCGGCGGTTCGCTGCTCACGGGCCTCGACGAGCGCATGCGCGACGAGACGAACATGCCCGCACACCTTGCCGAGTCGCCGCTGACCGCTGTCGCCATCGGATCCGGCCGCTCGTTGGAGGAGTTCGAAGTTATTCAACGTACAAATCGAGGGCATCGCAAGCGCCCCAGACGGCGCTAGCGCCCATGCAACCCTCTCGCGGTGACTGCGCCTGCGGGCCGCGTAACCTGTAGCGCTACAACCTCTTTTCGTGTACGACAAGACCGTTCGCCGGCGCCGCGCAGTCCTCGGGCTGCTCGTCGCCCTCTCCGTGATCCTGCTGAGCGCTTTCCTCGGCGCTTCCTCTAGTGGTGCGCTCGGCTCGATCCAAGCCGGCTTCCTCGACGTGTTCGCGCCGATCGAGAAGGGTGCAAGCGAAGCGCTGACGCCGGTGCGCGACCTGATCGGCTCGATCAACGATGTCTTCAACGCCGTGGGGCAGCGCAACACCCTGCGCAACCAGAACACGGCGCTGCTTGCCCAGAACGCGCAGCTGCAGGCCGACCGCCGCCACTACCTCGAGCTAGAGAAGCTGTTCGCTCTGGATACCGAGCTCGGCAGCTCCAGCTACGACGAGGTGACGGCGCAGGTGATCAGCGAGTCGCCGAGCGTCTGGTACTCGCACGTCACGATCAGCGCGGGATCCGCCGATGGCGTGCGCGTGGGCGAGGTGGTCGTTGACGGCGACGGGTTGGTCGGGAGGGTGACGACGGTTGCGCCCGACGCCGCCGAGGTGACTCTGATCACCGACGCGAGCTCCGCCGTCGCCGCGCGTGACGCGGCGAGTGGCGCCTGGGGGATCGTCGAGCCGGCGTCTGGAAGCACCAATCAGCTGGTGCTCGACTTTCCGAGCTCCGTGCAGGCGGTCGCAGCGGGCGATCTCATCGTCACAGCCGGGACCACGGCCAACGGTCAGTCGCTGTTCCCGCCGGACATCCCGATCGGCCACGTCACGAGCGTCGACGCCTCATCCGGCGACATCTCGATAGAGCCGAACGCGAACGTGAAGCAGCTCGAGTACGTGCAGGTGCTCACGCACCCGAAGCGCCAGCCGGCGCCATGAGCGACGCTGTCAGCCTCACGCTGCGTCTGCTTGCGCTCGGCTTCGTGGCGTGCCTGCTGCAGTGCGTCGCCGTGTCACAGATAACGATCTTCGGCGTCAGTGCCGACCTCTCGCCACTGATCGTCGTCTCGGCCGGCTTCCTCTGCGGCTCACTCGCCGGCTCGGTGTTTGGCTTTGGCGTCGGGTTGTTCATCGATCTCGCCTTCGTGCAGACGCTCGGAATCTCGTCGCTGCTGCTCACGCTTGTCGGCTACGGCGCCGGCCGGCTGCGCGAGTTGCGCGCGCCCGAGGCGCCGCTGATGCCGGTCGTGCTCGGCGCGGCGGGGACGGCGATCTCGCTCGTCGGCTACGGCGTGATCGAGTTCGTGCTCGGTGTCAACACTCCGCTGAGCTTCGGCCTGCTGGGGACGATCGTTGAAGCGACCGCGCTCAACGCGATCATCGCGCTGCCGGTCTATGCGATCGTTCGCCGCTGCCTGATCGGCGCCCTCCCCGAGGATCCGCGCCGTCGTCGGCGGACCTACGCGACGGGTGGCCTCAGTCCGCTGTCGCGCTCATGATCGAGCGCCCAGCCGAACGCCGAGCTTCGCTGCCGCCACAGCTGCGGCGCCGGGTCGAGCTGTTCGGGGTGCTCGTATGCGTGCTGTTCGCGGGCGTCGTCCTGCGCCTCTGGTACCTCCAGGTGCTGACCGGCGCCAGCAACCTTGCGCTTGCGCAAGCCAACGTCGTGCGCCAGATCGCGATCCCCGCTCCGCGTGGCGAGATCGTCGATCGCAGCGGCCACGTCCTCGTCACCAACAGGCCTGCGGCGGTCGTCCAGATCATCTGCAGCGAGCTGCCGGGCTCCAAGACCGCCCGCGCGTCTGTCTATCGGCGGCTCGCCGCCGAGCTTGCGATTCCGTTGGCGCAGATCGTCGGCAAGGTCGGCTCCTGCGACACGTTCGCGCCGATCGCGATCGAAGCCGACATCCCCAGCGCCCCGCTGATCTACCTCGCCGAGCACAAGGCCGAGTTCCCGGGCGTCAACGTGCAGCAGACCACCGTGCGCTTCTACCCCTACAGCACGCTTGCCGCGCAGATCCTCGGCTATGTCAACCAGCTCAACAGCGACGATCTCGCTGACCCCAACTTCAAGGGCGTGCCGGCGGGTGACCTCGTCGGTCAGGCGGGCCTGGAGTACACCTACGACCACTATCTCCGCGGCCACGACGGAACCGAGCGCCTGCAGGTTGACGCTGCCGGGCAGCCGACCGGCCGCTCGCTGCGCGAGACGCCGCCGCTGCCCGGCGATCAGCTGCAGACGACGCTCGACCTCGGTCTCGAGCAGGAAGGCATGGCGGCGCTTGCGGAAGGCATGAGGCTGGCGCGTCACGCCGGCTATCCCGGCGTTGCAGCCTCGTTCGTCGCACTCGACCCGGACAGCGGCGCCGTGCTCGCGATCGGTTCGCTGCCGGCCTACGACCCGAACGTCCTCTCCCAGCCATACATCTCGGACGCGCAGTACGCGACGCAGAGCGCCGGTGACGCATTCGTCGATCGAGCCATCTCGGGCACCTACCCCACCGGCTCGACGTTCAAGCCGATCACCGCGCTCGCGGCGTTGGAGGCTGGCCTGATCACGCCGAGCACGCCGCTGGGCACGACGGCGAGCGACGGCTGCTGGACCTACGCCGGCCAGCCGTTCTGCAACTCCGGCAATGCCGACTTCGGAGCGAATGACCTCGCCACGGCGCTCGAGGTCTCCGAGGACACCTACTTCTACCAGCTCGGTGCGCAGGCGAACGCGCGCGGCGATCTGATTCAGAACGTCGCCAAGCGTCTTGGACTTGGCCATCAAACCGGTATCGACCTGCCGGATGAGTTCGGTGGCGTCATGCCGGACGCCGCCTGGGTGCGCCGGCAGGACGCCGCCTACCGCCGGCAGGACTGCAGGAACGGTCACGACGGGCCCTACTGTCCCGACGGCCCCTACACCTGGACCACCGGCCAGAACATCCAGCTCGCGACCGGGCAGGGCCTGCTCGAAGCGACGCCGCTGCAGATGGCGGTCGCCTACTCGGCGATCGCCAACGGCGGCACGATCGTGACGCCACACCTCGGAACGGCGATCAACAGCCCCAGCGGACATCTGCTCGTCGCGCTCCCTGCGCCGCCGGCCGGCAAGCTCCCATCACGCTACGACGCCTACCTGCCGTCGATCCTCGCGGGCCTCCATCTCGCCGCGCAGGGCTCGCGCGGCACCTCCGACGATGTTTTCTCGGGCTTCCCGCTGCCCGTCTACGGCAAGACCGGAACGGCGCAGCTGTCGAGTACCGACCAGCGTGAGGACCAATCCTGGTATGTCGCCTATGTCGCCGACGGCAGGCACTCCATCGTCGTCGCTGTGACGATCGAGAAGGGCGGCTACGGCGACGACGCGGCGGCACCCGCGGCGCGACTGATCCTCGCCAAGTGGTTCGGGTTGCCGGAGACCGTGATCCAAGGCACCTCGACCTCCCGCTGATGAGCATCCGCGCGACGCATCCGACGACACCGATTGCCGGCCGCGGCCGCGCAGCCTCCGCGGTGGCGCCCCTCGGCTTCGACCTCTGGCTCGCCGCCGCCGCCGCCGGCCTCGGCGTCTGCTCGCTCGTCGCGCTGCACGGCGCTGCGCCCGCCTACGTTGGCCGCCAGGCCATCTACCTCGCGATCGGCTTTCTGATCATGGCGCTGATGTCGCGGTTCGAATACTCGCGGCTGCGCGAGCCGAAGTGGGGGATCTACGCCGCGCTGATCTTCTCGATCCTGCTCGTGCTGGCGCTTGGCAGCTCGGCCAACGGGGCAACCCGATCGATCAACCTCGTTGTCGTCTCGTTCCAGGCGTCCGAGCTCGGCAAGGTCATGCTGATGGTCTTCCTTGCCGGCATCGTCGTCGACAGCTCCCGCCGTGGGTCCGCTACCGCGCTGACCGTGCGCGTGATGGCGCTCGCGCTGGGCCCTGCGCTGCTGGTGATCGCCGAGCCCGATCTCGGCTCAGGACTCGTCTACCTTGCAATCGCGTTTACGATCCTCTACATCGCCGGTGTCGATTGGCAGCATCTCACCGGGCTGGCGGCGCTTGCCGTGACGGCCCTGATCTTCGCCCTTGCCGTTGGCCCGGCGATCGGAGTCCATGTCCTCAACACCTACCAAGAGCAGCGCCTTACAGGGTTCCTGCATCCATCGCAGAACCCCAACTCACATGCTTTTCAGCAGGTCGAGTCAACGATCGCCATCGGAGCCGGGCAGAAGACCGGTCGTGGCGCTTCGGCTACGCAGACCTCGCTCGGACTCGTCAGCGAGTCCCCTACGGACTTCATCTTCACCGTCGTCGGCGAGCGCATGGGCTTCGTCGGCGCGGCGATCGTCTTGTCGCTGTACGCGCTCATGATCTGGCGGACGCTACGCATCGTCGCGATCGCCAAGACCCTCTTCGGCGCGCTGATTGCCGCCGGAGCCGTTGCGATGCTCACCTTCCAGGTGTTCGTCAACGTCGGGATGACGGTGGGCATCATGCCCATCACCGGCGTGACGCTTCCCCTGATGAGCTACGGCGGCTCCTCGGTGCTCACAACATTCCTAACACTAGGCCTGCTCCAGTCGATCTATGGACAGGCTCGCACGGCGTCGGCCATGAAAGGCCGCGTGCTGCGCTTCTAACAGAAATGGACGTTCCCCGTGAAAAAGCAAGTTTTGGTCAGCGTCGATCGCGGCGAGACCCGTGTGGCGCTACTGGAGGCGACCGGCGTTCCCGGAGCCTCGAAGCGGCGCGGCGGCGCAAGCGCCGATCCCGGCCGCGGCTATCGCGTCGCTGAGCTGTACCTCGAGCGCCGCGGTTCGCGCTCGATCGTTGGCAACATCTACAAGGGCGTCGTCGACAACGTGCTCGTCGGCCTCGAGGCCGCGTTCATCGATATCGGCCTCGACAAGAACGGCTTCCTGCACGTCGATGAGATCGTGCTCCCCGGCGTCGACGCGCCGCGCCGCGGGCGCGGCGCCGGCAAGGACGCGCAGGACATCTCGGCGCTGTTGAAGCCCGGGCAGGACGTCGTCGTGCAGGTCGTCAAGGATCCGCTGAAGACGAAGGGCGCGCGCCTCTCGATGGATCTCACGATCGCCGGCCGCTACATGGTCTACACCCCGAGCGGCGAGGGCGTCGGCGTCTCGCGACGGCTCGAGGACAAGGAGCGCGACCGGCTGCGCCGCGAGACAAGCGGGCTTGACCTGCACGGCGGCGGCGCGATCGTCCGTACCGCCGCCCACGGCGCGACGCGTGTCGATTTCGAGCGCGAGCTGCTCTACCTGTTCAAGCTCCACGAGGTCCTCGAGAAGCGCGTCGCCGAGTCCAAGGCGCCGGCGCTGGTGCTGCAGGAGGCCGACCTGTCGGTGCGCGTCGTGCGCGACATCTTCTCGGCTCACTTCGAGCGGGCCGTCGTCGATGACGCCGAGCAGCACCACCGCCTGGTCTCGTTCTTCAGCCGCACCGCCCCCGAGCTGGTCGACCGCGTCGAGCTCTACGAGGGCACGATCCCGCTGCTGGACGCCTACCGCGTGACGCCGGTGATCGACTCGATGATCGGCCGCCGCGTGGACCTCCCGAGCGGTGGCTATCTGATGATCGACTACGCCGAGGCGCTGACGGTGATCGACGTCAACACCGGCTCGTTCATCGGCCGCGGCAAGGGCGCGCGGCTCGAGGACACGATCACCAAGACCAACCTCGAGGCGGCTGACGAGGTCGTCAACCAGCTGCGTCTGCGCGACATTGGCGGGATCATCGTCATCGACTTCATCGACATGGCGCGCGCCCGCAACCGTGACGCCGTGCTGAAGACGCTACGCAAGGCGCTCGACGAGGACCGCACGAAGACGTTCACGGCCGAGATCTCCAAGCTCGGGCTGGTCGAGATGACGCGCCAGAACGTCACCGAGGGGATCCGCGAGATCATGACGCGGCCCTGCCCGACCTGCAACGGCGACGGCGTGATCCGCTCCGAGGAGACGACCGCGATCGACTTCGAGCGCCGCCTGCGCGACATCGCCGCGGACTCGCCCGACGTCGAGGCGTTCCTCGTCCAGATGAACCCGCGCGTCAGCGCGCAGTTCACCGGTCAGGCCGCTCGCGTGCTGCGCGCGCTCGAGGCCCAGACCGGCAAGTTCTTCCACTTCGAGGGCTCCGAGGGGCTCGCGATCGACCATTTCGCGGTCACCTTCCAGGGCACGCGCGCCGAGGTCCAGGACCGCGCGGTGCCGTTCCGTGTCGGCGAGGAGGTGCTCGTCGAGATCGTCGAGCCGCACATGTACGACGCCGACGACGGCGTCGCCAAGATCGACGGCTACATCATCTCGGTCCGCGGAGCCGCCCGCCAGGTCGGCGAGAAGCTGATGGTGCGGATCGAGGAGGTCGGGCGCACCGCCGCCGTGGCGAGCGCCCTCGACGGGGTGGCGCCGCCGCCCGCGGCCGCCGCGCAGAACGGCGATGACGTACAATCAGCCCCTCGGCGCCGCGGCCGTAGAGGCGGACGGCGCCGTTCGGCTGAGAAGGAGCCAGCCGGCGAGGAGGCCTGAGCCGCCCCGCCGCACACACTCATGTACGCGATCGTCAAGACAGGTGGCAAGCAGTACCGCGTCGAGCAGGGGCAAACGCTCCTCATCGAGCGTCTGCCCGAACCCGAGGGCGCGACGGTCGCGCTGGAGCCGCTGCTGTACCGCTCCGAGGACGCCGTCTTCGACGCCAAGGGCCTCGCCGGCGTCGAGGTCGCGGCGAAGATCCTCAGCCACGAGCGCGGCGAGAAGCTGCGCGTGTTCAAGTTCAAGCCGAAGCGCGGCTACAAGCGCCGCACCGGCCACCGCCAGGAGCTGACGCGCATCGAGGTCACGAAGATCGGCCCGCGCGCCCGCCCCTCGGCCGCCAAGACCGCCCCCAAGGAGGCCACCGATGGCGCATAAGAAGGGCCTCGGCTCGAGCCGCAACGGCCGCGACTCGAACGCTCAGCGTCTCGGCGTCAAGACCTTCGCCGGCGAGGTCGTGACCGGCGGCGAGATCATCGTCCGCCAGCGCGGCAGCCGCTTCAAGGCCGGCGAGGGCGTCGGCATGGGCAAGGACGACACGCTCTACGTCCGCACCCCCGGCAAGGTCGTCTTCTCCGTCGGCCGCCGCGGCCGCGTCGTCTCGATCGACCCCATCGAATAGCCCGAGCTTCAGGTTTTGGGCGGCCACCGCAGCCCGCGGCCGCCGCTCTTCACGACGTAGGCGTCTCCTACGCCGGCCCGATCAGCACGTAGACCCAGGGCGGGCGGCGCGAGATCACCGCGCCGTCGACGACGCAGAAGCGCGGCGCACCGCAGGAGATGCCCAAGATGCCAAACAGCCGGCCGGACTTTGGCCTTGGCAGCTTGATCGCCCTCCACCTGTTCATGCTGCCGGCGCTGCGCAGCAGGAACGCCCGCTCGTTTCCGCACACCTGGGCCAGGCATAGACCCATCTTCGCGATGGGGTTCTGGATGCCGCCGATGACGCACGCGTCGAGCGCGGGGCAGGACACGCCGGTCGAGACGGCGTCAATCGACGGCACGTGCCTCGCCGGCGTCCAGCGGGTGCCGTTCGTGCTCCACGCGACGAGCACCGAGGTGCGCCCGTGGGCGAAGCTCGTGCCGACCACCACGCACGACTCGGTCCGCGGCACGCAGGCGACGCCTTCTGCCAGGCCGGCGTGGCTGCTGTTCTGCCAGGCGGACGGCAACGCGACCGACCTGAAGCCGCCGGGACCGCTCCGCGTCACGAGCATCCTTGGGCCCAAAGCGGCGACGCAGAATCTCGCGCTGGCGCAATCGATGCCCGACGGCTCGTCGTCGCCGGCCGCTCCCGCGACCGACGAGCTCGATGGTGGGACGCGCAGCAACCGCCACGCTCGACCACCGTCGCTCGTCGTCCACAGGATCGCGGTCCTGGCGTTCTCCGCCAAGCCGAGCGCGTAGCAGACGCCGTTCGCCGGGCAGGAGACCGCGTCCACCCAGGCCGAGGCCGGGTTTGGCAGCGTGCCCGTCCGCCACGAGCGGCCGAGGTTCGTGCTGTACATCAGCACCGGCCCGGGCTCGTTGTTCATCTTGATGGCCACGCAGTCGGACATGGCGCACGAGACATCGCGGAGGTCGACGATGTGCTCCGGCACTACTTCCCTGGCTGCGAGCACGGTCGTCCACGTCGCCCCGCCGTCGGTCGTCTTGACGATCGATGTGCCGGTGGCCGCGAGGCAGGTCGAGGCGTCGATGCAGTCCGGCCAGATCGCTCGCATCGGCGTCGCGACCGCCCGCCAAGCCGGCGACGGCGCCGAGGTGGAGCCGCCGCAGGCTGTGATCAATGCCGTGCAAGCCGCGGCCATTGCAATCCGAACGGCTACGGCTCGCTGCAAGCGCACTGCGGCGGCTCCCTCGGACACTCGCCTGTTGGCGACAACGTTCGCAGATTCACGCCTGTGGCGCTACGCGATCAACCGTGTGGCTCGGGGAGCGCCTGCGGGTAGGTGACGGCCAGCTCGGTGATCGCTGGCGTGACGTCGCTGACGTTGTTGGTGATGAAGCGATCGGCGCCGGCGGCGACCGCTGTGGCGAGGTGCACGGCGTCTGCAGCGTGTAGGCCGTAGGTCGAGCCGAGGCCGACAGCGAGTGTTGCCGTGGCCTCGTCGCAGGGGCGCAACTGGAGCCTGGAGAGCACGGCGAGCAGGGCGGTCAACTCGTCTGCGGAGCTCTCGCGGGTCGGCTTGGTCAGAATCTCTGGGAGCAGCAGGGTGGACCCGACCCGTGCAAGCTCGGCGTCCTGGAGCAGCGGGCGTACACGTCGGCCGAGCGGATGCCCCGGCGTGGCCGCGTAGATCAGCACGTCGGCGTCGAATGCGTCCATTCAGCGGGCGGAGCGGCCTGCGCGGATCTCCCCAGCCAGCTCTTCGGCGCGCTCCACGGTGAGGCCCGCCGTGGTTGGCAGCGGCGCGCCCCGCGCAGCTGCGAGCGCTTCGCGTATCCGCTCAGCCGCGAGGGCTGACGCACCGTCGCGGCGTACGCGGAGCGCATCGGGCCGCAGCAGTACTGCTACCGGCTCGCCGTGGCGGGTGAGCGTGATCTCATCGCCGGCGCGAACACGCTCGAGGAGGCTCGGCAGCTGGGCGCGAGCCTTGGAAACCGAGATCGTCGACACCGCTTGATTGTACAGGCTCGTACAGCACCGTACAACGCGGAGATCGGCCGGTCAGCGAACGACGGCGTGGCGAACCGGCGAGATGCCGAGCTTCCAGCGGCTCGTGGCCGGCACCGTGACGCGGAAGGCGAAGGTGTGTCCGATCACCAGGGTGGAGCCCGAGTAGGTGTAGCTGTAGTTGCCGTTCGCTGACACGCGCACCGGAGTGCCGATCTCCTGCCAGCCGCTCGCAGAATGCACCTCGAAACGCACCAGCGCACGGGGATTCCCGAGCGGCGAGATGGCGACCTTGCCGCTGAACACGAGCTTCGCGTGGCGGTACGACGCGACGTGCAGGGACACCGTCGGGCTGACCGTCTCGGTCACCGTCACGATGCCTGAAGTGTTCGTCGGCGGCGCGCCTGCCGCGACCACCCGCAGCACACGCGAGGCGCCCTTGGGCGTGTACAGCGCCCAATGCCCTGCGCTGTCCGTCGTCGTGCTGGCGAGCTTCGTGAACGAGGGGCTGTTCGGCGGCGCCGTCCACGCCGTGACGGTGATGCCGGGCGCGGCTGTGCCGGAGCTCGACTCGAGCTTCCCCGTCAGGGTCAGCTCCGAGTTCTCGTAGGAGTGATACACCGACTCGTGGAGGCCGCTCGTCGCCTGATCGAACGTGAACGTGTAAGGCGACGACGCCACCAGCGAGAGCGACGACGGCTGGTTGGCGATCGTGATCGTCTGGTCGAGCACGGCGGCGCTGTTCCCTGCGGCGTCTGTCACGACGACCTTCAGCTGATGCGCTCCGGCGGCGAACTGTGCCGTGTTGACGGGCACGCTGACCGATTCGCTCTGCAGGCACGGCTGCTGGTAGTAGAACATCAGGGCGCCCGACGCCGGGTCGGTTCCGGCCGGCACGCACGCGCCGCTGTTGGTGTTCGGAGTCTGGTCGTAGACGGTCGCGCCGTCGATCGTGACGAGCACCTGGTAGACGCCTGGACCGGTGGGGTCGCCGGCGGTGAACGTCAGCGTTGCCGTGCCCTGCGCGTTTGGATCGAGCAGCGTCCCGGCGAAGCCGGTGCCGGTCGGCTGGGAGCTGTTGCTCAGCAGCAGGTTCGCGGCGCTCACCTTGGCGACAGCCCAGCCGCCGTTGCTGCCGCCTTCGCTGCAGTCGGCGCCGGCGCTGCCACCACAGCCGACGCCGATGTAGAGGTTGCCGCCGGCGTTTGCCGGCAGGTTGACCGTGCCGCTGTAGTCGCTGCCGACGCACGACAGCGGCGAGAGCAACAGGCTTTCGGCGGCGCACTCCAGGGCGGTGGTGCTGGCAAACGTCGGCGTGTACAGCGCCGCCTGGCCCCAGGCGTCGGTACCGTCGCCGTCAGAGCCGTAGCCGTCGGCGGACAGGCTCACAGCGACCGAGCCGCCGACGAGCGTCGAGCCGGCGGGTGGCGTGTACTCGAGGTTCTCGTAGGAGCCGACCGGAGCTGGCTGGCCGGTGCTCAAAGCAGCGGACAGCGGCACGCCGGGAGCGCAGGAGGTGCTGTAGGTCGCGTCAGGCGGTGTGAACACGCCGGTCGCGACCGACCAGCCCTGGCCTTGCGTCGGCCCGGCGGGGTTGGCGCAGGAAAGCTGCATCCAGTCATTGGCGTTGGCGGCCGGGGCGAGCGTCATCGCGCCCAGAGCTCCGGCTACGCTTGCACTTGCGAGCAACATGCGGCGTCGGCGCCGACGGGTTGCAACCCAGCGATGGCGTCCGCGCAGGTAATCGTGTTCGGCGTCAAGGCCCATGCGGCTACTCTGATTCGCTGGTCGACGCCTGTTTCCTTCTCTCCGAGGAACACGCCCGACACGGCATCCGACGAGGAGGTCGCACAAGACGCGGTCGTCGCCCATGACGGGCTCGCTTTCATCGACAATGGCTGGATGCTCTACGACAAGGCCCGCATATTCGTCGCGGCGGGCGCGGGGGGCGACGGCTGCCTCAGCTTCCGCCGGGAAGCCCATGTCCCGCACGGCGGGCCCGACGGCGGTGACGGCGGCTACGGCGGCAGTGTCGTCGTCGAATGCGACCCGGCCCTGCGGGACCTCCAGTCGTTCCGTCGCCGCCAGAACTACCGGGCGCGCCGCGGCGGCCACGGGGCTGCGGCGCTGCGCCACGGCGCGAGCGGCGAAGAGCTCGTCGTGCGTGTGCCGCCGGGAACGCAGCTGCGCACAGCGCAGGGTGACCTTCACGACCTCGTCCGTCCCGGCCAGCGCGTGATCGTGGCTCGCGGTGGCTCAGGCGGACGCGGGAACAAGCACTTCGCGACGGCGACCCGCCAAGCGCCGCGCCTGCGCGAGCGTGGGCTGCCCGGCGAGGAGGCCTGGATCGACCTCCAGCTCAAGCTGCTTGCGGACGTCGGTCTGATCGGCCTGCCGAATGCGGGCAAGTCGTCACTGCTCGCGCGGCTCACACGCGCGACACCGAAGGTCGCGGACTATCCGTTCACGACGCTCGAGCCCGTGCTCGGAACGCTAGAAGGCGCTGAGCGGCAGCTGATCATCGCTGACATCCCGGGGCTGATCGAGGGAGCGAGCGACGGCGCCGGTCTCGGCCACGACTTCCTCGCTCACGTCGAGCGCACGCAGCTGCTCGTCCACGTCCTCGATCTGGCGCCGCTTGACGGCTCCGATCCCCTGGTCAGC
This sequence comes from Solirubrobacteraceae bacterium, assembly GCA_049512455.1. Taxonomy (GTDB): domain Bacteria; phylum Actinomycetota; class Thermoleophilia; order Solirubrobacterales; family Solirubrobacteraceae; genus Palsa-513. The sequence continues at coordinate 37,470 of JBEKXB010000013.1, forward strand.
CATGCGGCGATCGAGCGCGAGCTGGAGCGCCACGACCCACAGCTCGCGGCGCGCCCGCGGCTGCTCGCACTGTCCAAGGCAGACCTCGTGGCGGCCGAGGATGCGCAGGAGCAGGCCGCGCGCTGGCGCGAGCGCCTCGGCGACGGTGTGGCGGTCTTCGTCACGTCGAGCGCGACCGGGGCGGGGCTGGGGGAGCTGTCGGCGGAGCTGCTGCGCAGCGTTCCGCTCCAGGCGCCGCGCGAGCTCGCCGACGCCGAGCCGGAGCTCGCGGAGCACCTGACGTTCCGTCCTGCCGCCGGCCGTGGCTTCCGCGTCGAGCGCGATGGCGACGGGCCGTTTCGCGTGCTCGGCGAGGGCGTCGATCGTCTGCTGGCCCGCCACGACCTCGACAACGAGGAGGCGCTCGCGCATCTCGAGGCGCGCCTGCGCCAGATCGGCGTGATCAGCGCGCTCGAGCAGCAGGGCTTCCAGCCCGGCGATGACGTCGAGATCGCCGGCGTGCTGTTCGAGCTGGACCCCTGAGAGGCTGGTCCGGGCGCTTCGCGCCCGGACCAGCCGACCCACCGATCAGCTGCTGCCAGAGGCGCCCGTGGCGCCACTGGGCGGAGGCCCACCGATGCCTGGATGCCCGCCAGGTCCGCCCGGGCCAGGACCCGCCGGCCCTCCCTTCTCGATCAGCGCCAGCAAGGTCGCCTCCTGCGCGGAGGTGATCGTCCCGGCGCTCACGTCGGCGTCGAGGATCGGCGTGGCGATCGATGCGCTGTCGGCAGTGATCGCCTTCTGCACCGCCGCGAGCGCCGCGCACTCGGCGGCGGTCAGGTCACCCGGCCCCGCCGCCGGCGTGCCCTGATCGCTCGAGTGCAGGCGGGCGTTTGACGTGTGGCCGTGGCCCGTCGCCGCGAGCGCCGTGGCGCCACCACCGAGCGCCGCGATCGAGCTGAGCACGGCGATGGTGCGTGATCTACCTGCAAGTGTCCGTCCCATCGGTCCTCCTTTGTGTCGGGGTACTGATGAGACGAGTGTCAGCGGCGTCGCCGAGATTCAGCTTGGCGGCCGCCGAGAGAATGCTGAGAGGGGGCTCGGCTGTGCTCGCCTGAGGCTCGGCTGTGCTCGCCGCTTCGCGGCTGCGCGCAGGCGAGTACTGGAGGCACTGTGTAGGTAGGAGCGCCTGCTACGACGAATAAGCTGGCGCGTATGGCTAGGAGTGTTGTCAAGCTGGGGTCGGCGATCGTGGCCGGCGATGACGGGGTGCTGCGACGGGATGTCCTGTCTCGCGTGTGCTCGGCGGTTGCGGAGCGGCGTGCGGCGGGGGACGAGGTTGTGATCGTCACCAGTGGGGCGATCGCCGCGGGCGTGCGGGCGCTTGGGCTCGAGGGCCGGCCCAGCAGCGTCGACGCGCTGCAGGCGTGCAGCGCCGTTGGGCAGGGGCGGCTGTATCCGGTCTATGACGAGCTGCTGGCCGGTCACGGCGTCACCGCCGCGCAGCTGCTGCTGACGTTTTTCGATATGAGCGCCCGCGCCCAGTACGTGAACGCGCGCCAGACGCTCGGCAAGCTGCTGGAGTGGGGCGTGGTCCCGGTGATCAACGAGAACGACACGACCGCCACCAGCGAGATCTCCTTCGGCGACAACGACTTCCTAGCGGCGCAGGTTGCGATCCTCGTTGGCGCTGACCGGCTCGTGCTGCTGACGAGCATCGACGGGCTCTACACGGCAGACCCGCGGCGGGACGCGGACGCGCAACTCGTCGAGCACGTGGAGGATTCCGCGGCGCTCGAGGGGCTCGACATCACCCAGCACACCTCAGCTCACGGCTCCGGTGGGATGCGCTCGAAGGTGCTCGCCGCCGAGATGGCGAGCGCGGCCGGGATCGAGACGACGATCTGCAACGGGGCACGCGACGGCGTGCTCGCCCGCGTGCTCGCCGGTGAGCATGAAGGCACCCGCTTCGCGGCGCACCAGACGCGCCACTCGAGCTTCAAGCTGTGGCTCAAGTACGCCAAGCCGAGCCAGGGCACCGTCGTCGTCGATGCCGGGGCGGCGCGAGCGCTCCGCGACGGTGGAACGAGCCTGCTGCCGGTCGGAGTGACCGACGTGCGCGGCGAGTTCGAAGCCGGCGACGCGGTTGACGTGCGCAGCGGCGGCGAGCTGCTCGGCAAGGGCATCTGCAACTACTCGGCGCTCGAGCTGCGTCGCGCCAAGGGCCTGAAGTCGGCGGCTGTGCACGAACTGCTACCGCACGCCGCCGACGAAGCCGTGCACCGCGATTACCTCGTGCTCAAGTAGTCACCGGCCGAGCCGACATTCACGTTTGCGGCCGGTTGCGGGTGCAGCGTCGTTCCCGTGACCCAACTCGCCAGAGGATGAAACGGAGGCGGCGCAATGTCGCAGGGTCGGTTCGGCATCGCATTCGAGCGCACGGCAAACGGTGGGGCGAGCTCCGTTGGGGTTCTGGCCGTGGGGGCGCTGGCCGCGCTCGCGGCTGCGCTGGTCCTCGGCGTGGCGCCATCGGCGTTCGGCCGGGCTGGACACACGCCGACGGGCGCCGGCGCTCAGGGCTTCTCGGCGCTGCGGGACGGCGCGCTAGGTGTCGATCCGGCGATCGCGCAGACCGCCGAGCTGACGGCGTCAGACGGCGCCGCGAATGACACCCTCGGCTACTCGGTGGCGGTGTCCGGCTCGACGATCGTCGTCGGCGCACGAACCCACACTGTCGGCTCGAACGCCGGCCAGGGCGCGGTGTACGTGTACACGCTGCCCGCCTCAGGCGCCTGGGCCAGCGCGACGCAGACAGCCGAGCTGATCGCTTCAGATGGGACGGCGGCCAACGGTTTCGGCTACGCCGTGGCGATCTCGGGGTCGACGATCGTCGTCGGCGCGCCGGAAAGCAACACCGGGCAGGGCGCAGTCTACGTCTACACCCTGCCGGCATCCGGTGTGTGGGCCAATGCGACGCAGACGGCTGAGTTGACCGCCGCCGATGGCGCCGCCGGTGACCGGCTCGGCAGCGCTGTGGCGATCTCGGGATCGACGATCGTCGCCGGCGCTCCGGGACACGAGGTTGGCGCCAACGACGAGCAGGGAGCGGCCTACGTGTACACGCTGCCCGGCTCGGGCGTATGGGCGAACGCGACCGCGAACGCGGAGCTGGTGGCCTCCGATGGAAGCTTGGGCGACCTGCTGGGAACGTCGGTCGCGGTGGATGGCTCGACGATCGTGGCTGGCGCTCCGATGCGCGACTCCGTACACGGCGCGGCCTACGTCTACGCGGAGCCGACCGGCGGCTGGTCCAGCACTTCGCTGAGCCCGACCGGCCAGACCGCTGAGTTGACGGCCTCCGACGGCGCTGCGGACATGCTCGGCGAGTCGGTTGCGCTGTCGGGGTCCACGATCGTCGCCGGAGCGCCGTACGGCAACGGCGACGAGGGGGTCGTGCTCGTCTATGTCATGCCCGCCGGCGGCTGGGCGAACGCGACGCAGACCGCAGCGCTCAGCGCCTCCGACGGCGCGGCGGGAAGGGAGTGCAACGGTCCATTGAACATCACCCTGTGCCTGGGTGACCAGCTCGGAGCATCGGTGGCGCTTTCGGGTCCGACGATCGTTGCCGGCGCTCCCGGGCATGACTCGGAGGCGGGCGCTGTGTACGCGTGGTCCGAGCCGTCGACTGGGTGGGCCAACGCCACGCAGTCGGCCGAGCTCGCGAACTCCGACGCCAGCACCGGCAACGGCTGCATCGGCGGGCCGCTCGAGGGCTCCGCATCGACCACGCTGAACGCACCGGGGTGCATCGGTGGCGACCAGCTCGGGCACGCGGTGGCGGTGTCCGGCTCGACGATCGTTGGTGGCGCTGGCGGCCACGAGATCGGCTCCAACTTGCGCCAGGGCGCCGCATACGCGTTCGAGGCGGTCACGTCCGCGACGGTGAGCCTGGCGTTGAGCCCGGCGTCGATCACCGACAACGGCACATCGACGACGACGGCCACCTTCACGGTCGACGACGTGAGCGGCACCCCGGTCTCCGACGACGCGGTGACCATCGCGAGCTCCGCTGGGCAGACCGTCGGTCCGGTCACGGCCGGCTCGACGCCGGGGACCTACCGGGCGACGATCACCTCGACGACCAACGCGGGCAGCGCGACGATCACCGCGACCGACACCTCGGTGACGCCGAATCCGACGGCGACCGCCACCCTGACGCAGACGGAGGCCGCCAACTCGTTCACGATCAGCAGCGGCACCGCCGGCTCGGACGGCACGCTCACGGTGGGTGTCGATCTGCCGGGTGCCGGCACGATCTACGTGCTCGGGACGCACGAGGATGTGACCGGCGGCATCGCCAGCGCGCGGCTGCGCCCCGGACACCACCGCTTCGCCTGGGGGACCCACGGCGCGAGCGTCACGCAGGCTGGCACGATCAGGCTCACGCTGCACCCCGACGCCAACGGCAGGAAGCTGATCGCCCGCCACCGCTCCCACCACTGGGCGCTGTACGTCCACGTCGCCGTCACCTACAACCCGATCGGGGGCAGGGCCCACACCAAGGTCAGGAGCGTCCGCGTGCTCTAGCACGGTGAGCCGTAACCTTCACGGCATGGCGACGACCACCGCATCGGTCAGCGAGGTCTGCGCGGCCGCGAAGCGGGCCTCGCGAGAGCTCGCGACGCTCGACACGCAGACCAAGAACGCGGCGCTGGAGGCGATCGCGGTCGCGCTCGAAGAGCGGATCGGGGAGATCCTCGAGGCGAACGCGCTGGACCTCGAAGCGGGGCGCGAATCGGGTCTCAGCTCGGCCCTGCTCGACCGGCTGGCGCTCGACGAGAAGCGGATCAGAGCCATCGCTGGGGGGGTGCGGGCGATCGTCGCGCTACCTGACCCGGTGGGCGAGGTGGTCGAGGGCTTCCGGCGGCCGAACGGGCTCGAGATCCGCAAGGTGCGGGTGCCGCTCGGGGTCATCGCCGTCGTCTATGAGGCGCGACCGAACGTCACGATCGACGCTGCCGCGCTGTGCCTGAAATCGGGCAACGCCGTGGTGCTGCGCGGGTCATCGAGCGCCGCGCACTCCAACGCGATCCTCGCCGCGATCACGGCGGAGGCGGTGAGCGGCGCCGGTGTGCCGGACGGCGCGGTTGGCCTGGTTCACGGGGGTGGCCGTGAAGAGCTGCGGGAGCTGGCCACACAGACCGCCCAAATCGACCTGATCATCCCGCGCGGCGGTGAGGGGCTCAAGGCGGTGCTCGTCGAGCATGCGACGGTTCCCGTGATCTATGCCGCCTCGGGGAACTGCCACGTCTACGTCGACTCCGCGGCAGATCTCAAGCAGGCGCGGGCGATCGTCGTCAACGCCAAGGTGCAGCGACCCGGTGTTTGCAACGCGGCGGAGACGCTGCTCGTTCACCGCGATGTCGCCGGTGTACTGCTGCCCGGCCTCGCGCGGGAGCTCGTTGACGCCGGGGTCGAGCTACGCGGCGACGAGCGTGCACGCGAGCTTTCCGGGTCGGTTGAGATGGTGGGCGCGAACGCCGCCGACTGGGACACCGAGTACCTCGCGCTGACGCTCGCGGTCGGCGTCGTCGACTCGCTCGAGCAGGCGATCGACCATATCGCCGAGCACGGGACCGGTCACTCGGAGGCGATCGTGACGTGCGACCGCGCGGCGGCACGGCGCTTCCAGCTGGCGGTCGACGCCGCGTGCGTGTACGTGAACGCCTCCACGCGCTTCACCGACGGGGGCGAGTTTGGGATGGGCGCCGAGATCGGCAACTCGACGCAGAAGCTGCACGCGCGGGGGCCGATCGGGCTGCGCGAGCTGTGCGCATGCAAGTACCTCGTCGAGGGCGACGGTCACGTCCGCAGCTGACGCGCCGGCGAAGGTCGGCATCCTCGGTGGCACGTTCAACCCGCCGCACATCGCCCATCTGCTGTGCGCGAGCGAGGCCCGGGCGCAGCTCGGCCTGGACCGGGTGCTGTTGATGGTGGCGCGGATTCCACCGCACAAGGCGCTGGCCGACGAGGTCGGGATCGAGCACCGGCTTGCGATGTGCCGGCTGGCCGCGGCGGGGCACGGCGAGTGGCTCGCGGTCTCCGAGCTGGAGGCGAACCGCGCCGGGCCGTCGTACACGGTCGATACGCTTCGTGAGATCCATGCGAGCCGGCCAGGTGATGAGCTGACCTTCATCGTCGGAGGCGACATGGCTTGGTCGTTGCCGACGTGGCGTGAGCCGGAGGCGATCCTCGAGCTTGCGCGGATCGCGGTGGCCGAGCGCGTCGGCGCGCGACGCGAGGAGGTGCGCGAGCAGCTCGCCGGCTTGAAAGGCGCCGAGCGCGTGCGCTACATAGACGTCCCCCGGATGGATGTGTCCTCGGCCGCGCTACGCCAGCGCGTGCGGGGCGGACATCCGATCACGTTCCTAGTCCCCGACGGCGTGAGTGACTACATCGACGAGCGGAGGCTCTACAGGTGAGCACGGACCAGCTGACATCCCAGGAGATAGCAGAGGCGATCGCCCGGCATGCGCAGGACAAGAAGGCACTCGACATCGTCGAGCTCGACCTGCGCGGGGTGATCGACTACACCGACTATTTCGTGATCTGCTCGGGGACCAGCGACCGGCAGGTCAAGGCGATCCACGACGCGATTCGCTTTGGTGTGAAGCAGGAGCTCGGCGTGGCGCCGCGGCGGGTCGAGGGCCTGACGCAGTCGCGTTGGGTGCTGATGGACTACCTCGACGTGATCGTGCACGTGTTCGTGCCCGAGGTGCGGGTGTTCTACGACCTCGAGCGGCTGTGGGGCGAGGTGCCGGCCCGCGCCCGGGCCGCGGTCACTGCTTGAAACGCTCGACCGTGCCCTTCTCGCGAATATCGACGAACTCGGGGTCGAGACCGAACTCCTCGCGGGCGCGGCGCTGGCGCAGCAGGTCCCAGTAGCGGTCGAGCTCGACCTTGACAGCCTGCAGGCGGGCGTGCTGCTCGGGGGACAGGCCGCCTTCGCCGGTTGTGCCCAGCAGCCGATGCTCCTCGCCGACGAGGGCCTCGATGTGGCGCTGCACGGCGCCGTCGTCCATCGGCGGAGGATACGCTGCCAGGGTGTGGGGTGCATCGGGCCCGCGGCCTGCGCGCCGGGCGGCCCCGCCGGCGATTGGAGAAGCCATGCTGTGGGTCGCGTACTTTGCCGTGTTCGTCGTCGCGCACGCCGTCGGCGACTTCGTCCTCCAGACCGACCAGCAGGCCAGCCACAAGCACAACGGTCTGGGGCGCGACCCGGTTGCACGCAAGGCGCTGTTCGGGCATCTAGCGACCTACGCGCTGCCGATCATCGGTGCGCTGGTGTGGATTGGCGGTGAGCGCCCGGTCGGGCTGACCGTGCTCGTCGGCGTGCTGATCTGGCTCGAGCACCTGATCCAGGATGACGGCAGGCTGCTGGCGGCCTATTGCAAGCGCGTCAAGGGGCTCGACATCGTGGAGCAGCCCGGGGTCGGCGTGTGGGTGGACCAGAGCTTCCACGTGCTGGCGCTGTTCGGGGCTGCGCTGCTGCTCACGGTGTGATCAGCTTGTAAAGCCGGGGCGAAACCGCTCTTGCGCGACTTGACAGGTTGGCTAAAGTTGCGCGCTTGCAAGGGTGACTGGCCGAAGGGGAAGCGATGCGCCGCCGTATGGGGGATGGCCGTGCCGTGTCCGTGGTGATGCGGTGAGGCGAGCGGTTCTGGTTGGGGCGCTGGCCGGCGCGGCGGCGCTCGGTGCGCTCGCGCTGCCGGCGAGCGCGTCGGCGGCGTTCACGCCGCTGACGCCGTTTGGGGGCAGCCTGCGCTGCCCGCAAGCGGTGGGTCTGCAGATGGCGAGCGACGGCGGCGGCGCATTGCAAGCGTTCGTCGGCGACCCGTGCAACGCGACCGACGACCTGCTCGACTTCACCATCGCGGGCGCGTTGACCGGGTTTGACGGCATCGGCACGCCGGGCGGGGTGTGCGGCGATCCGACGGACTTCATGACGGCCGACGGCATCGCCGTCGACCCGTCGACCGGCGACATCTATGTCACGGACCGGGTCTACAAGAACGCCGTGCTGGAGTTCAACCCCGAAGGGGACTTCCTCGCCGAGCTCGGCGGCGGGCACATGGCGACCGGCTGCGCGGCCGAGGGCTCGGAGCCGGTACCGGAGCCTTCCGGCAGCGCTGCCGGCTACTTCAGCGAGCCGACCGGCCTGGCGATCGACGGCGCTGACCTGCTCGTGGCCGACCCGACGAACGGCCAGATCCAGAAGGTTCCGCTCGGCTTCAGCTCGCCGATCGGCGACATCGACGTGCTCCCCGCGCCGGCCGCCTATGACCTGGCGGTGGATCCGAACAGCGGCGACATCTTCGTGACCGCCCGGGAGCACGGCAAGGTCGACGAGTACTCGGGCTCGGGCACGTTCATGCGCACCTTCGCCAGCGGCTTCGAGGGCACAGGGTTCGCCACTCCGGAGGGCATCGCGGTCGACCCGGTGGCTCACGTCGTGTACGTGGCCGACTTCGGGAACGGCGACGTCGACGCCTTCGACGAGGCGACCGGCGCGCCGCTGTCGCAGATCACCGGACTGTCCTTTCCGGCCGGGCTGGCCGTCGACCCGGTCAATCACGTGCTCTACGTGGCCGACGCCGGCGGCAACGTGACGCCGTACTCCTACAGCCCGCCACCGACATGCGGCGCCGAGCCGCTCCAGCCGACCGAGGTCGGGATGCCGATCGATCTGACGCTCGACTGCCGCCAGCCCGACGATGACGTGCCGGTCACCTACGCGATCGACGGCGGACCCTCGCACGGCGTGCTGAGCGGGCTGGACAGCTCCACGGGTGCGGTCACCTATGCGCCGGACGCCGGCTTCACCGGCTTTGACAGCTTCACCTACGTCGGCACGAGCGCCGACGGAACGAGCGCGCCGGTGACGGTGACGATCGACGTTGCGGCGTTCAGCGAGCTGTCGTCGTTTGCCGGCACGATCCCCGAGCCCTCCGCCGTCGCGATCTCACCGGACGGCGCCGGCGCCGCGCAGTCGGTCTGGGTGACAGCGCAGGGCGACAACGACGTCGAGCAGTACACGCCCGACGGCCGGACGCTCCTCAGCACGATCCCGTCCACGTTCATCTGTCAGGAGACCAACGAGACGTTTGATGACCCGTTTGGGCTCGCGGTGGACCCGGCCACCGGCGACCTCTATGTCTCCGACAGCGGCGACGGGCGCATCATCGAGTTCGACGCGAGCGGCAACTTCCTCGCGCAGGCCGGTGGCGGGGAGATATCGGGCACCTGTGGCACCCCCACATCGCCGGACGGCACCGAGGGGATCCCCACGCCCGGCTATTTCGACGCGCCGCAAGCACTGACGACCGGTGACGGGGACCTCTGGGTCGTGGATGGGGGGTACGGCAGCCTGCTTGACACCGTGCCGCTCGGTTTCGGCTCGCTCGGCGCCGCAAATGTGCTCGGCACATTCGATCCCGCCAGCGTCGCGGTCGACAACACGACCGGCAACATCTTCGTGGCGAGCGGGGACGGCGAAGTCGACGAGTATGACCGCCACGGCAATGCCATCGGCGTGTTCGCCGATGGCTTCGACGGCTACGGCTTTGCCGATGGCGGAGGCCCCAACCTCGTAGCTGTCGATCCGATCGCCGGCGTCGTCTACGTCCAAGGCGCGCTTGACGTGGGTCCGGACGACCAGGGTGATGACCAGTTTGTCACGGGCATCTTCACCTACGACGAGGCGACCGGCGCCCCGCTCCAGGAGCTAGTCACGGGTCTCGGCGCTTCAACGTCGCTGGCCGTGGATCCCGTCAACCATGTGCTCTACGTCGCGGACGACAGCGGCAACACGGTCGAGCGCTTCTCGCTCGCGCCGGCGCCGAGCTGCACCGGTCAGCCGTCCGACAGCACCGCCTACGAGACTTCGGCGGGGCTCTCGCTCAGCTGCACGGATAGCACCGGGGCCCCCGTCACCTACTCGGTGGCGAGCAACCCGGCCCACGGCATGCTCAGCGGCTTGGACCCGTCGACGGGCGCTGTGACCTACACGCCAAACGCGGGCTACAGCGGCCTGGATCGCTTCACTTTCGACGGCAGCAGCGAGAACGGGACCAGCCAGCCGGAGACGGTGACGGTTGACGTCGCGCAGCCGCCCGCCGCGGCCGGGTCGCCGGGGGTGACGCCGACGTGTGCTCCCCAGACCCTTTCGAGCGCGTACGAGACCGCGCTGCCGGTGACGCTCGCCTGCAGCGCCGGCTCGTCGGCCACACCGCAGAGCTACGCGATCGTCAGCGGTCCGTCCAATGGGACGGTGTCGAAGCCAGACGCCGACGGCTCGCTGACCTACACGCCGGACGCCGGGTTCGTTGGCTCCGACAGCTTCACCTTTGACGCGAGCTATGACGGTGTGACCAGCGCGCCGCAGACCGTCACGATCTATGTTGGCAAGCCGCTGCCGGCACCGGTGCTTGACAAGACCTTGAACGCCTACCACGCGGCGGGCTTCGTCTACATCTATCTGCCTGGGCAGCATCACGCGATCCGGCTGGTCGCGGGGGCCCAGCTGCCGGATGGCTCGGTGATCGACACTGACGACGGCCGCGTCGGCGTGTTCGTCGCCGTCAACACCCACGGCGCCAGCCAGCACGGCGACTTCTACGGTGGGACGTTCCGCTTCACCCAGACGCATGGCCACCATCCGCTGGCCGTCCTGCGACTGCTCGGGGCGCAGATCATCGCCGCGCTGTGCGCCTATCACCCGCACTCCTTCGGCGGCACGTTCCCCAACGGGATCAGCTACTCGCAGCTGGCTGCCGTCGCAGCGAAGCTGGCGAAGAAGGCCCATTTCGGCAAGCCCGTGCGTCAGCTGTGGGGTCACGCTCACGGCAATTTCCAGACCGTCGGCAACGGCAGCTCGGCGAGCGTTCGCGGAACGCGCTGGGCGATCTTCGACTACCCCGACGGCACGCTCACGTTCGTCTACCAGGACACCGTTGCGGTCTACGACTTCCATCTGCACAAGACGGTCTACGTGACCGCCGGCCACTTCTACTTCGCGGCGCTCGGCACCCTGCCGCCCTGCTGATGCGCGGACGCCAGCGGCTTCTGGTGATGCTCGCCGTGAGTGCTGCGCTCACCGCCATCGTGGTTCTCGGCTACGCCCTGGGTGCGCTGGCGTCGCTCGAGCTGTCGAGCGTGGACACGCGGTTCGCAATCCGCGGAACGCAGCCGGCGCCGAAGCAGGTCGTGGTGGTCGGCATCGACCAGAACACGTTCAACCTGAGCGAGCTGCAGTGGCCGTTCCCGCGGCGCTACGACGGCGCGATGATCACGCGCCTCAAGCAGGACGGGGCGAAGCTGATCGTCTACGACGTCCAGTTCACCGAGCCGAGCGACACCTACGACGACAACGCGCTGGTCACTGCGGTGGCCAACGCGGGCAACGTCGTTCTCGCAACCGACGCTGCCCAGCACGGCCAGACCGCGATTCTCGGTGACACGAACGCCCAGCTGGCGGCGCTGGGCGCCTCGCCCGGCGATTCGCTGTTTCCCAATGACGCCGACGGCAAGATCCGCCGGATGTACTACGCGCAGAAGGGGCTGAAGACGCTCGCCGTCGTGGCAGCCGAGCGCTACAGCGGCCGCCGCGTTCCGTCCAGCGACTTTCCGGGAAACAGCGCCTGGATCGACTTTGCCGGGCCCCCGGGCACGGTCACGACCAGGTCCTTCTGGACGGTCCTGAAGGGCCACGTGCCGGGGAGCGTCTTCAAGGGCAAGATCGTGGTCGTTGGGGCCACCGAGCCGACGCTCCAGGACATTCACCCGACCGCGACCACCACCGGCTCGGACCTGATGGCCGGGGCCGAGATCCAGGCGAACGCGATCGCGACGATTCTCGACGGCTTCGGGCTGAGCGGAATCGGCTGGGCGGGAGATGTTGCGCTGATCGTGCTGCTCGGCGCAATCCCGGCTGTGGTGAACCTGCGGCTGCGCCCGCTGCGCGCATTCCTCGTGGCGATTGCCGTCGGCGCTGCGTTCACGCTGCTCGCCCAGCTGCTGTTCGACTGGGGGGTGATCGTCTCCTATGTCTACCCGCTGCTCGCCCTCGCGCTCAGCTCGATCGGGGCGCTGGCGGTGAACTTCATGGCCGAGGCGTTCGAGCGCGAACGCGTCCGCGACGTCTTCTCGCGTTTCATCTCGGATGCCGTCGTGGATCAGGTGTTGGAGAGCTCAGCCGACGGCACGATTCGCCTCGGCGGCGTACGGCTCGAGAGCACGCTCCTGTTCAGCGACCTGCGCGGATTCACGTCGTTTGCGGAGGCGCTGGCACCCGAGCGGGTGATCGCGATCCTCAACCGCTATCTCAGTGCGATGAGCGACGCGATCCTCGACCACGGTGGGACGCTCGTGGCCTACATGGGCGACGGGATCATGGCCGTCTTCGGTGCGCCGATCGCCGTGCCGGATCACGCCGATGCCGCGCTGGCCGCGGCGCGCGACATGCTCCGCCGTCTCAAGGAGTTCAACGCGTGGCTGCGCTCGGAGGGCCTCGGCGACGGCTTCAAGATGGGCATCGGCCTCAACACCGGTCCGGTGATGTCGGGTAACGTCGGCTCGGAGCGGCGCCTCGAATACGCGGCGATCGGCGACACGACGAACACCGCGTCGCGCCTGGAGGGGATGACCAAGGGCACGCCCTACCAGCTCTACGTGTCCGACTCGACGCGGTCCCAGCTCGCCGAGGAGCCGGCGGACCTCGTGTTCGTCGACGAGTTCGAGGTCCGCGGCAAGCAGGCCACGATCAAGGTGTGGGGGCTCGCCGAGTGAGCGCCGTGGCGGCGAGCGTTGAGCGGCCCAAGGCGGGCGGGCGCAGCGGCGTCGGCCTGGCGCTGCGCCACCCGTCGATGGCTCGTCTGCTGTTCGCGTTCGGGCTCGTGACCGCGGCTGAGTGGGCCTGCGTCACGTCGCTCGCGATCTACGTGTTCCGCATCGGCGGCACGCTTGCCGTCGGCTTCGTCGGCTTCCGTTTCATTCCTGGAGCGCTCAGCAGCGTTCTGCTCTCGCCGCTGGTGGAGCGCCGTTTCGGCGTGCTGACGCGGGTCGCGAGCGCGCGCACGCTGCTGCTCGCCGGCGCAGCCGGATGTGTGCTGGCGGGCCTTCCGCTGGAGGCCGTGATCGCGATCATCGCGGTCGACGCGGTGGTCGCCTCGCCGTACCGCACGGCTCAGTCACGCATCCTGCCCGGCCTCTCGCGCGAGCCGGCGGAGCTTGCCGGCGCGGCGGCCGGCATCAGCATGATGAAGACGATCGGGCAGGCCGGCGGAGGACTAGCCGGCGGTCTGCTCGCGGCGATCGTCGATCCGGGGTATGTCATGGCAGGCGCTGCGGCGGCGATGGCCGCTGCCGCGGTGATCACCGTCGGTTTGTCGCCTGACAAGCGGCGCGCGCACGCCAGATGGGCTGCCCAGCTGAAGGATGGGCTCACCGCGATCCCGGAGGTTCTCGGTCATCGCGAGTCATCACCGCTCGTCCTCGCGAGTGTGATGCGCACGCTCGTCCGGGGGCTGTGGACTGCGCTCGCCGTGGTCGTCGCGCTGCGGCTGTTTCACCTCGGCAGCTCGGGGGTCGGCGTGCTGCAGGCTGCCGCGGGCGTCGGTGCCGTGATCGGGCTGCCGATCACAGCGACGTTGATCGGACGCGCGCGACTCGGACTGCCGTGCGCCATCGCGTTCATCGGTGCGGGCCTGGCGGTGAGTGCCGTCGGTGTGTTTCCGCTCGGTGAGGCGGTCGCGCTCGTGATTGTCGTATGGGGAGCGTCGATGGCGGTGGCCGACGCGACATCGCTGTCGGTGCTGCATCGCCTGCTGCACTCCGACACGCTGAGCCGCGTCGTCGGCGTGATGGAGGCGTTCAAGCTCGCGGCGGAGGGGGTCGGCGCGCTGCTGGCGCCGCTGCTCGTCGCCGTGTTCGGCGTGCGCTCCGCGCTGATCGTCGCCGGACTGCCGCTTCCCGCGATGGTGCTCGTCAGCTGGTCTCAGCTGCACCGCTCCGATCGTGCGGCGGCCGGTCGCAGCCAGATCGTGGCGCTGCTGCACCGTGTTCGCGTGCTGCGTAGCCTCGACATGCCATCGCTCGAGGACGTTGCCGCCCGGCTGGCGCGCGTCGAGTTCGCAGCCGGTAGCGAGATCATCCGGCAGGGAGACGTCGGCGACGACTTCTACGTGATCGAAGCAGGCGAGGCTGAAGTGCTCGTCGGCGGCTACCCGGTCGGTCGGCTGACAGTTGGCGCCGGCTTCGGCGAACGTGCGCTGTTGCGTGACACGCCGCGCACAGCGACCGTGCGTGCCGTGTCAGCGCTCACGCTGCAGTCGCTCGAGCGCGACGACTTCCTCGAGGCGGTCACCGGCCAGCGAGCGGATCAGCCCGGCGTCGCGGCGTCGCCGGCGCCGCGCGGTGGTGTCGATGTCGCGTCGCGTTCGCTCGCCGACGTTCTTGCCGACCTGACGCTGCTGACCGGCGTCGACCGCCGCCATCTCGAGCGCCTTGCGGCCGGCGCGACGATCGAGCAGTGGGACGGTGGATCGGTCGTGATCAGCGAGGGCGAGGAGGCCGACGCGGTGTATGTCGTGCTGTCGGGCCGCGCGCGAGTCACGATCGCAGGTCTGCCCACGGCCGACCTCCATCCGGGCGACTCGTTCGGGGAGATCGCCGTGCTTCACAACACGGCGCGGACCGCGAGCGTGACCGCGACAGAGCCATTGAGGACATGCCGGATCGCTGCCGACGAGTTCCTCGCCGCGCTGCCCGCCCGCCCGGACCCGATGGTCGGCGTGTAGCAGGGCTGTTCGCGCGATCCGGCCGGTGCGGGCGGGATAATGGACTCGGACGGTGGGAGGTTGTCGCATCAGGCTGCGAGCGCCGCGGAGCCGCATGTCTCGCGCTGCGCCTCGCCGGTTGCTCCCCTCGCCCGTGCTGACGCGCCAACGTCGCCCGTAACTCGCGAGGAGTTCGCCATGAAGAGCAGCCTCGAGATCGCGCAGGAAGCCGTGCTGGAACCGATCACGTCGATCGCGAAGCGGGTCGGACTCGAGGATGGGGAGTTCGAGACGTACGGCCGCTACAAGGCCAAGATCGACCTGTCGGTGATCGATCGTCTCGCTGACAGGCCCGACGGCAAGCTGGTGTGCGTTGCGGGGATGACGCCGACGAAGGCCGGAGAGGGGAAGACGACGACGCTGATCGCGCTGACGCAGGCCCTCGGCGTGCTCGACAGGCACCCTGTCGCATGCCTGCGGGAGCCCTCAATCGGACCGGTCTTCGGCATCAAGGGCGGTGGAGCCGGCGGCGGCAAGACACAGGTCGTGCCGATGGAGGACCTCAACCTCCACTTCACGGGGGACATCCACGCGATGACCGCCGCCAACAACCTGCTCGCCGCGATGCTTGACGCGTCGATCCTCCACGGCAACCCGCACAACATCGATCCGCTGACCGTTTCCTGGCGCCGTGCAATCGACACCAACGACCGCACGCTGCGCAAGGTCGTGGTCGGCCTCGGCGGCCGGGTCAACGGGTACCCGGCAGAGACCGGCTTTGACATCACGGCGGCGTCCGAGGTCATGGCGATCATGGCCGTGGCACGGGACTTAAAGGACCTGCGCCGGCGGCTTGGCGCGATCACCGTCGCCCATACCTACGGCGACGCTCTGCCCGTAACGGCGGAGCATCTTGGGGCTGCCGGGGCGATGACGGTGATCCTTCGTGACGCGCTGAAGCCGAACCTGATCCAGACGCTCGAGGGGCAGCCGTGCGTTGTCCACTGCGGTCCCTTCGCCAACATCGCGCACGGCAACAACTCGTTGATCGCCGATCTCGTCGCCTTGAAGCTCGGTGACTACGTGCTCACCGAGTCGGGCTTCGGCTCGGACATGGGCATGGAGAAGTTCTTCAACATCGTCTGCCGCTTCGGCCGGCTAACGCCAAGTGCCGTCGTGCTCGTCACGACGGTGCGGGCGATCAAGCATCACGGCGGGCTCGAGGATGGTGACGGTGGCGACCGCGACGAGGGACTGCACGCACTCCAAGCCGGCATGGCAAACGTCCGCCGCCATATGGGCATCGTCAGCGAGTTCGGTGTCCCCTGTGTCGTCGCGGTCAATCGCCATCCCGGCGACAGCGATGAGGATGTCGCGCTCGTGCGGACGCTGGCGTTGCAAGCCGGGGCGTTCGCGGCTGAGATCAACGAGGGCTTCGAGAAAGGTGGCGTTGGCGCGGTCGACCTTGCCGGGGCTGTCATCGCTGCGTGTGAGCAGCCGAACACGTTTCGTCAGCTCTACGACGACGACGCGCCGATCAAGGAGAAGATCGAGGCGGTTGCCAAGCGGGTCTACGGTGCCCGTGATGTCGTGTTTCTGGCTGCGGCCGAGCGGAAGATCGAGCAGTACGAGCGTGACGGCCTCGGGCACTTCCCGGTGTGCCTGGCAAAGACCCCGCTGTCGCTGTCGGCAGACCCGCTGCTGACCAATGCGCCGGAGGGCTTCACGGTGACCGTGCGGGACGTCCGTGCGCCGACCGGCGCGGGCTGGCTCGTGCCGTTGTGCGGCGACATCTTCTTGATGCCCGGCCTCGGCAGGACGCCTGCGGCGATGAGCATCGACATCGACGATGACGGACGCATCGTCGGGCTGTTCTGAGTGCGCACAGCAGCAGCGAGCTCTCCACGATGCGGGCGTCGTGAGTGAGGTGACGCCCCGGGTGTGCTGAGGCGCTACTCTGCGCCGACCGGAGCCGGGCAGTGGCTCCGGCAAGGAAGGGGATGTCGGAACGATCGCACGGTCCGCAACCGGGTCGCGCGGAGAGCCTGGGTCTCGGCTGCTCGGCTGCGACCCTGAGATCGCCATCGGAGGGGACAATGAGCAAGAAGCGCTTTGTGGGTCTCGTGCTGTTGCTTGCCGCACCGCTGTTCGCGGCGAGCGCGCTAACGGCGCAGGCGGGACCGACGCCACATTGGTACAGCGACGGCCAGTTGATCACCGGATCGGAGCTGGTCCAGACCAACGGGAAGCTGACATTCGACCTGACACAGTTCGGCGCGAAGCTCGAGTGTGCGCTGACGGACAGCGAAACGATCGCCAACCCGCCAACCGGCGCGTCTGGCAGCGACAGCATGACTGCGTTCAGGCTCACCGGCTGCAACATCACGGCGGGCGCGGTGAGCGTCTGCACGACTCCGATCAGGGTGCTACCGCTGGGCCTCCCGTGGACGACCAGTCTCGCGGTGATGCCACCGGCGGTGGGGATCCGCGATGTCATCGGGCTGACGCTGAAGTTTCGCTGCGGCACGCATGTGTGGAACGCGAAGGGCTCGCTGAATCCCGAGGTCGGGTTGAGCGTCCTCAAGTTCCAGGGTGGCAAAGCGCTCGCCAGCGCGGTCGGAGCGATAACCGTGGTCGGGGTGGACTACCTCACAGGCCCGGCTGGTGACGTGACAATCACGGCGAAGTAGCAGGCGCGCCTTGTCACACGTGCGTGGGGCCGTCCGTGGCGGCCTCACGCACGCGGTGGTCGCTCTGTCTGGTAGGGCGCCGCCGTTCCAGTCTGCCGGGGGGCGTTACACGGTGATGACGGTCTTGCCTCGGGCGTGCCCCGTTTCGAGGTAGCGGATCGCCTCGGCCGTCTCGTTCAGGGGGTACGTTCGGTCGATCACCGGCGTGACCTTTCCGCTTTCGACGAGCGCCGCGAGCGCGGCGAGGTCCTCGTTGTTGACGTTTGCCATGAAGAAGTGCAGCCGCTGGCTGACGAACCGCGAGCGCACGAGCGCTTGGAGCAGGACAACGAACGGGCCGAGCCATTTCCCGCTGCCGCCACCGACGATGACCAGCGTCCCCGTCGGGGACAGTGCACGTCTGAGG
Source organism: Solirubrobacteraceae bacterium (assembly GCA_049512455.1). Lineage (GTDB taxonomy): Bacteria > Actinomycetota > Thermoleophilia > Solirubrobacterales > Solirubrobacteraceae > Palsa-513. The sequence continues at coordinate 55,379 of JBEKXB010000013.1, forward strand.
TCCGACAGCGAACGATTCGCCACGGCGTCGAGTATCAGGTCGTAGCGCTGACCGTCCGTGAAGTCGTCCTGCGTGTAGTCGATCACGTGGTCGGCGCCGAGCGACCGCACCATCTCGACGTTTCGCGTGCTGCACACGCCGGTCACCTCCGCCCCCAACGCCTTGGCGATCGGTACGGCGAACGTGCCCACGCCCCCAGCCGCACCATTGATCAGAACCGTCTGGCCCGCCTGAAGCCTGCCGTGATCGCGGAGGGCTTGGAGGGCGGTGCATCCCGCGATGGGCAGGGCGGCAGCTTGCTCAAAGGTGAGTCCGGCGGGCTTGTGTACAAACTTCTTCTCCGGGCCACACACATACTCGGCAAAGGCTCCGTCGCAGCCGCCGAACACCTCATCGCCCACTTGAAACTGCGTGACATCCTCGCCAACCGCCTCGACGTGTCCGGCAACGTCAACGCCCCGAACAGTGCCCTTCGGCTTCCGCAGCCCTAAGCCCATCAGGCGTGCTATGTACGGCAGGCCCCGCATCAAGTGCCAGTCGAGGGGATTGACCGAAGACGCGCGGACTCGCACGAGCACATCGCCGGCGTCGACGTCCGGCTTGTCGATCTCCCGGAGCTCCAGGAGATCGGGCGAGCCGTACTCGGTGTTGATGATTGCTTTCATGTCGCTCCCTGTCGTACGGTACATACAGTGTAAGTGGTGCCGCTATCCTAGACTGACGCTGTAAGCTTGTCAAGGAGCTCAGGTCATGCCCAAAGCCGCGCACCCCGACCAGACCGCAGCCGCCCGACTCCCGCTGACGAGAGACCGGGTGCTGCGCACGGCCATGAGCCTCGCCGACGCGGGCGGGATCGAGTCGCTGTCGATGCGCAAGCTAGGCCACGCCCTCGGTGTCGAGGCCATGTCGCTGTACAACCACGTGGCCAACAAGGAAGACATCCTGGAAGGCATCGTTGATGTTGTCGTGAGCGAGATCGAGCTGCCATCCGCCGCAGAGGACTGGCAGGTGGCCATCCGCCGGGCTGCGATCTCGGCGCACGACGCACTCCGGCGTCACCCTTGGGCATGCGGCCTGATGATGTCCCCCACCGGGGTCCGTGCCGCGCGGCTCCGTCACATTGACTCGCTCCTGCGGCGGCTTCGCGAAGCGGGCTTCTCTGCCGAGACCACGTACCACGCGTATCACGCCCTCGACAGCCACATCCTCGGGTACACGCTCTGGGAGGCGGGGCACCTAGCGGGCCCGCCGGACCGGCCGGGCCTCGACGCGGCGACCGTCCTGCGGGAGATGCCCGTCGATGAATACCCGCACTTCGCCGAGCACGTCGAAGCGCACCGCGCGGCCGGGTACGACGAAGACCGAGCGTTTGAACTCGGGCTCGACCTGATCCTCGACGGCCTGCAGAGGCTCGCGCCACCTCAGCCGTAGATCGGCCAGTCGAAGCTTTTCGCCTGCGCTCTTCCCGCGAGAGCTCGGCCGCGGCCGCGTCGAGCTCAGGCTTCGTCGTCGGGCCATGCGGCGGTGCCCATCACGCCGTCGCCGTCCGCTGGTCTGGGTCCGCCGATCGCGATCATCTCCAGTCCGTCGGGGCCGGACTCGAAGGCGCGCACAACCTCCGGCGCGACGCGCACGACGTCCCACTGGCGAAGCTCCAGGACTTCGTCATCCAACAGCACTCGGCCAGAGCCGGCGACGACGACGTAGGCCTCCTCCTGCTCGCGATGGCTGTGCGCCATCGGACTGCGCAGGCTTGCCTCGTAGCGGACGTGACTGATGCCGAGGTCACGCGAGTCGAGGTGCTTACGGCCGAACCGAGCCTGAATCCCGGGCGCGCGGTCGCCCACAGAGTCCTTGACCTCCAACAGGTTCACAACAGCAAAGCGGGACATACGCTCCCCCTTTCAAGGGTCGATCGGAAAACCAACGTTAGTCCGAGCCCGCCGGGTGCGCAGTCCTACGTAGTGAGCGTCATTCGCGCACCTGACAAGATGGGCCGCCATGGCGAGTATGCGCGACCATGCGCTTGGGGGCGGCTCGCAGCAATCGTTCTGTGCGAAGACGGCGGGTACCTCCCGGACATCGCAGGCACACCGGCATATCTGCCGTATTGGGCCACTTCGGCGACCACGACGGCGATAGGTGGATGCAGGCTTAGACTCGCCGTCGTATCCCGGTGACCTCCCATGCTCGTCCCAATGCACTTCCAAACAACCCCACGATGACCAGCACCAAAGCGCGCTGCAATGCAGAGCTTCGAGCGTCGGCCAGGAGCGCAATGGCAAGGCCGAGTTGGATTGAAAAGCCCCCGGCCGAAATGACTGCAAAGGCGATGTTCAGCCTGCGGGTTGGAAAGCCGCGGGAGAAGTTCCCGGCCCCCTTTGCTCGCGGTATCAAGCGGCTGGTGACCAGCAAGCCGACCATCGCCATCACGACGTTGGATGTCCCAAAGACCGCGGCGCCTCCGGTCAACGCCACAATCGAGACGAAGAAGGCGTCGACCAAAGCAAGGAATGCGCTTCCGGCCAGAACAGTCCGCCTCTCCCGAGTCTTCGCGTCCTGATCGTCGGCGTTGACGACCGACACGGCCACGACTAGCAGGCCGAGGATGGCAGCAGATGCGCCCGCGCTCGCAGCGAAGAACATTTCGTAGTGGCCCGGCAACGGTGCCACCTTACGAGCATCACCCGGTGCACGCGTCCACGACCAGCGCTAGCGATGGTTCGAGGAGATTCACAACGAGCTCGATCGCTCCGATTACGGGCCGCCGACGATCCGCTACGCCGACTCAGACGTCGACCAAGCCCGCGCGGCGGGCGAGCACGCCAAGCCCAGGCGCGTAGCTATTCAGATGTAGACACTGGTTACAGGTGTCGCCTCGTTATGATGGTTTTCATGGCAGTCAAGCTCACCATCATCGTCGATAACCCGAACGATCCCGGGGCCTTTGAGGCCCACTACAACTCCCCGGCCAATAAGGAACTGCTGGGCAAGATCCCCGACATCCAGCGGGTCGAATCGGCCAAGGTGTTCCCGAAGGAGGACGGCTCCCCAACCCCCGCCTACCGGACCATCGACATCCACTTCTCCGACTACGCGACCGCGTGCGCCGCGTTGGAGTCACCTGAGGCAGGCGAGCTGGCTGGCGGACTGGCCCAGGCGGCCACGGGCGGGATCCGTTTTCTCCTCTCCGACATCGACGACTGATCCTCTCCAATCACACCGGCCGCTCCAGTACGTAAGCGAGCTCGCCTTCAGCTTCTGGCGCCGAGCAGCCGCGGCGGGGCAGCGGCTGACTGGGTAGCAGACGCTGGTTGAGCAACTCGAAGAACAGCTCTGCGCGCCCCTGCGCCTGCAGTCGACGCAGGATCTCGACGAGCACACTCGGGACGGGGCCCCCGGTTCTTCCAGGCACTTCCGAAGTGGAGCTAGTCGGGCTCGAACCGACGACCTCTTGCATGCCATGCAAGCGCTCTCCCAGCTGAGCTATAGCCCCGGATGGACCGGCTGCCGCGCGCGCCATGCGCGCGGCTGAACGGCCATCGTAACACCGCCGTGCGCGCCGATCAGGCTTCGGCAGTCGCTGGCGTCCCGGCACCGCTGCGGGCCGAAACAGCGGCTTGCCTCCCGCTCCACGGCACCAAGGCGACGACGAGCGCGAACGCGCCGAGCACCGACACGCCGACCCACAACGCCGGCACGAGTCCGCTCACGAACGCGTGACCTGTCGCGTAGCTGCCGGAGCCCGAGAACACGCTCGCGAGCACCGCGACACCGAACACGCCGCCGACCTCGCGGATCGCGTTCGCGGCGCCCGATGCCTGGCCTGCCTGGTCGGGGCGGACGGCGGCGAGGATTGCCGCAGCGGACGGCGCGAAGAACAGCGCCATGCCGGTGCCACCGAGTACGAACGGGACGATGACCGTGCTGTACGCGGTTGTCGTGGTGGCGGTCAGCGCGATCCAGGCGAGCGCGACCGACTGCAACGCGAGGCCCGCGACGATGAAGCGCCGGCTGCCGTAGCGCGCCGAGAAGATGCCGGCGAACGGGGACACGACCATCGTCGAGCCGGTCCAGACAAGCAGCTTGAGGCCGGCCTGCAGCGGCGTGTTGCCGAGCACGAGCTGCAGGTACTGCGTGAGGAAGAAGATCGAGCCGAACATGCCGAAGTACATCGCGAGCGAGGCGATGTTCGTCACGAGGAAGCTCCGCCTGGCGAAGAACTCCATCGGCAGCATCGGGCTGTCGGTGCGGAGCTCCCAGATGACGAACGCGCCGAGCAGCGCCACGCCTGCGGTGAGCGAGCCGAGCACCGTGCTCGCGCCGAAGCCGGCGCTCTGCGAGTGCACCAGCCCGTAGACGATTCCGAGCAGGCCAGTCGAACCCAGCCCGAGACCGGGGAGGTCCAGCCGGCCATGAGGCCCGTAGCTCTCGCGCAATCCGCGCGCCGCGAAGGGAAGCAGCACGACGCCGACCGGCACGTTGATCCAGAAGATCCAGTGCCAGTTGAGCGCCGTGATGACGCCCCCGCCGACGAGCGGCCCGAGTGCGATCGCGACGCCGCCGATCGCCGACCACACGCCGAGCGCCATGCCGCGGCGCTCCACAGGAAAGGCCTCCGCGAGCAGCGTCAGCGTGAGCGGAGTGGCGATTGCGGCGCCCGATCCCTGGATCGCCCGGGCGGCGATCAGCAGCCCCGTGGTCGGCGCGAGCGCCGCGCAAGCGGAGGCCGCCGTGAACACGCTCAGGCCGATGAGGAACACGCGCTGGCGCCCGAAGCGGTCGCCGAGGGCCGCGCCGGTGAGCAGCAGCACCGCGTAGCTGAGCGTGTACGCGTTGATCGTCCACTCGAGCGACTGCACGGACGCACCGAACGCGTGGCGGATGCTCGGCAGCGCGACCGTCACGACGAGGTTGTCGAGGACGACCATGAAGACAGCGACGGAGACGATGGCGAGGGTCCGCCGTTCATACGATCGAGTCACGAGAGGCTCCTGCGGAGAGTGAGTGGACACTTAGGAGGACGAGCTTTCGCGCAGGGTAGTGACGAGTCAGTCACTTGTCAAGTGCTAGCGGTTCGCGGGCGTTCACGGTCCGGTCACGAGCCTGCCCGACCCGCGGGCCTGCTCCGCCGGGGGCAGCCGCCGCCGCGGCGCGGTGTCAGTGCTCGCGCCGTGCGCGCGACAGCGCCGACGGCCACCAAGCCCGCCGGTCGATCTCGAGCACGAGCGCCGGCACGAGCACGGTCCGCACAAGGAACGTGTCGAGCAGCACGCCGAACGCGATGACCAGCCCGACCTCGGCGTACTCGACGAGCGGTAGCGACGCCAGCGCCGAGAAGGTGCCGGCGAGCACGATCCCCGCGGAGGTGATCACGGCGCCGGTCACGGCGAGCGCTCGAACCATCCCCTGGCGCGTGCCGCTGGAGAACGTCTCCTCGCGCACCCGTGCCATCAGGAAGATGTTGTAGTCGCAGCCGAGCGCGACGAGGAAGAGGAAGCTGAACAGCATCAGCGACGGATCCTCGCCTGCGTAGCCGAGGATGTTGTGGAAGGCGAAGACCCCTGCGCCGAGCGCGGCGCCGTAGCTCAACACGACCGTGCCGATCAGCAGCACAGGCGCGACGAGCGAGCGCAGCAGCAGTGCCAGGATCAGTGCCACCGCGACGAGGATCATCGGCAAGATGACCTGGTTGTCGCGTTTGGCGGCGATGTCGAGGTCTTCCTGCTCGGCACTAGCGCCACCGATCAGCGTGCGAGGACCGCCAGCGGCCCTCGCGATGTCGCGAATGCGCCCGATCAAGTTGAACGCCCGCGTCGTCGTCGGGTTGATGGCCAACTCGGCGGTGAACACCGACAGCCCATGCGCGCCGCTCAAGGATGCGCTCAGCGCCCCCGGCGCGCGGCTTACACCGGGCGCCTTTGCGATCGCCGCGCGCACTGCCCCGAGTCGCGCACGCTCGCCAACCACGACGTCGAGCGGTGCGCTCGCCCCCGGCGGGAAGTGCGCCGAGATCACGCTCTGGCCCTGCTCGGAGGCCACGACGTTGGTGAACACGTCGTTGCCGCCGAGCGTCGGGTTGAGGTCCACGAGGCCGGTCCACAGCACGGCGAGCAACAAGATCGTCGCGGGCGCGACAACGCGATGGCGTCGATTGATGAACTCGGCGATCCGCCGCCACGGCCCGTGGGTCTCATCCGCACCGCTCGAGCCGGCGAGCGGCACGAACGGCCAGAAAGCGTGCCGGCCGAAGATCAACAGCAGCGCCGGGAGCAGCGTGAGCGTCGAGAGCATCGCCAGCGCGACGCCGATCGCCGCGATCGGTGCGAGACCGCGCGTGCTGTTGACATCGGCCGCGAGCAGGCAGAGCAACGCCGCGATGACCGTGCTCGCGCTCGCGAAGATCACCGGTCCGGCACGTGCCAGCGCGATCCGCATCGCGTCGTGACGATCGGTATGGGAGCGCAGCTCCTCGCGGTAGCGGGCGACGAGCAGCAGCGCGTAGTCGGTTCCCGTGCCGAAGATCAGCACCGTCAGGATGCCCGCCGAGAGCGAGTCGACGGTGACCCCCGCCTGGGTCAAGGCGTACCCAAGGCCCTCGGCGGTCGCCTCCGCCAGGCCCACCGCAAGCAGTGGGATCGCCCAGAAGATCGGGCTGCGGTAGATCAGGATCAGCAGCACGAAGACGAGCGCGATGGTGACGATCAGCAGCTTGCCGTTGATCGTCTTGAACACCTGGCCCGCGTCGTAGGAAACGCCGCCCGGTCCCGTCACGAATCTGACCAAGCCCGGCGGGCCGCCAGCGATCACGCGGTCGATGAACCTCACGTCGCCGTTGAGAACCGTTGTGCTGCCGTGGAGCAGCAGACCGAAATCGAGCAGCGCGGCCGTACCGTCGCGTGAACGGATCGGCGCGAGCGCCGGCAGCGTGCCCGGAGGCAGTTTCGTGTCAAGCCGCACCTCCTCCGCCGCGATCGCGTTGAGATCGGACGCTCGCAGTCCCCCGGCGCGATAGAAGACGACGACGGTGGGCGTGACGACAGCGCCACCCGACAGCTGGTTCATCTCATCGAGCGCGCGCACGGACTCGGCGCCGGCGGGCAGATACGAGGTGATGTCGTTCTTCTGTGCGCTCTGGAACTTCCCCGCAACCGAGCCGGCGCTCGCGGCGACGATCACCCAAACAGCCGCAACCACCCATTTCGCGCGGCGTCCGCTGGCGATCTCGAAGATCCTCCCCACATGGCGGAACCCTACCCGTCACCGCGGCCGGCTGGCGCGGCTGAGCATGCCAGCTGCACGCCCGAATAATCTGCGTTCAGGATGACTGATCTGCGCTACGACCCGAGTGAGATCGAGCCGCGCTGGCAGGCGGTATGGGCGTCCGAGCGCACCTGGGAGGTCTCGAATGAGGCGGCCGACAGCCGCGCTCGTTCGTACGTGCTGGAGATGCTGCCCTACCCGAGCGGCGAGCCGCACATCGGCCACCTCAAGGTCTACTCGGTCGGTGACGCGATCGCCCACTTTCGCCGCCGCCGCGGCCTGCAGGTGCTGCACCCGATGGGCTACGACGCGTTTGGCCTGCCCGCCGAGAACCATGCGATCAGCACCGGCGTGCACCCGCGCGACTCGACCAACACGTCAATCGCCTCCTTCCAGCGCCAGTTCCGCGAATGGGGGATCTCGATCGACTGGTCGCGCGAGATCGCGACATGCGACCCGCGCTACTACCGCTGGACCCAGTGGATCTTCCTGGAGCTGTTCAAGGCCGGTCTCGCCTACCGCAAGGAAGCGGCCGTCAAGTGGTGCCCCAACGACCAGACCGTGCTCGCCAACGAGCAGGTCGTCGATGGTCACTGTGAGCGCTGCGGTGCCGAGGTCGAGGTCCGCCAGCTCGAGCAATGGTTCTTCGCGATCACCAAGTACGCCCAGCGGCTGCTCGACGACCTCGACGGGATCGACTGGCCGGAGCACGTCAAGACGATGCAGCGCAACTGGATCGGCCGCTCCGAGGGCGCCGAGGTGATCTTCCGCTGCGAGGAGCTCGGCATCGACTACCCGGTCTTCACGACGCGCCCGGACACCCTCTTCGGTGCGACCTTCTTCGTCATGGCACCCGAGCATCCCGACGTCCTGCGCCTCGCCGCCGGGACCGAGCACGAGAGCGCAGTCCGCGACTACGTCAACCAGTCGCTGACCGCCTCGAACGCAGACCGGGGTGACATCGACAAGCAGAAGACCGGCGTGCCGCTCGGCCACAGCGTGATCAACCCGGTCAACGGCGAGGCGATCCCGATGTTCGTCGCCGACTACGTCCTGATGGAGTACGGCACCGGCGCGATCATGGCGGTCCCGGCTCACGACGAACGCGACTTCGACTTCGCCAAGGCCTTCGGCATCGAGATCCGCCGCGTGATCGACGGCGGTGAGCTGCCGTACTCCGGCGAGGGCTCGCTTGTCAACTCGGCTGTGGATCTTGATGGCCTCCCTAACCGGGAGGCAAAGACGAGAATCATCGCCGCGCTTGAAGCGTCCGGGCGCGGCAAGCACTCGATCAACTTCCGCCTGCGTGACTGGCTGCTGTCTCGCCAGCGCTACTGGGGCTGCCCGATCCCGGTGGTCCGCTGCGAGGCCTGCGGCATCGTCCCGGTGGGCGACGCCGATCTGCCGGTGGTGCTTCCGGATATCGAGGACTACGCGCCGAAGGGCCGCTCGCCGCTGGCGGGCGCCGAGGACTGGGTTGCCACGACATGCCCGAGCTGCGGCGGGCCGGCGCGTCGTGAGACCGACACGATGGACACCTTTGTCGACTCCTCGTGGTACTTCCTGCGCTACTGCGACGCGCGCAACGAGTCCGCCGCATGGGACCCCGGCGTGCTGGCCCGCTGGATGCCGGTCGACCAGTACATCGGTGGCGTCGAGCACGCGATCCTCCATCTGATGTACGCGCGCTTCTTCACCAAGGCGCTCGCGGACCTCGGCCACCTGTCCTTCGAGGAGCCGTTCGCGGCGCTGTTCACGCAGGGGATGATCACCAAGGACGGCGCGAAGATGTCGAAGTCGAAGGGCAACGTCGTCTCCCCAGGCGCGATCGTTGCCCGCTACGGCGCCGACACGGCCCGCTCCTACATCCTCTTCATCGGCCCGGTTGAGCAGGACGCCGACTGGTCGGACGACGGCGTCGAGGGCGTCCACCGCTTCCTCGGCCGGCTCTGGCGGGCGGCCGCCGAGGTCGCAGAGAGCACCGAGCCCGAGGATCCGCCGCAGGCGCCGGCGGGAGGCGACCTCGAGCTGCTGCGCAAGGCGCACTGGGCGATCGACAAGGTGACGCACGACCTCGACGGCCGCTTCGCCTTCAACACGGCGATCTCGGCGGTGATGGAGCTGGTCAACGACTGCTACCGCCTGCGCCGCGACGTCACCGGCGGAACGCTGCGCTTCGCCCTCGCATCAGCCGCGTCGCTGATCTTCCCGTTCGCCCCACACGCCGGCAGCGACGCCTACCACCTGCTGACCGGCAGGCGAGTCTGGGAGGAGCCGTGGCCCGTCGCAGACCCGGCCCTGCTCACCCGCGACACCTACGAGCTGGTCTGCCAGGTCAACGGCAAGGTCCGCGCCCGCGTGCAGGTGCCGGCGGGCCTCGGCGAGGAGGAATTGAAGGCCCTCGCCCTCGCCGCGCCGGCGGTTCGCGCCCATACCGACGGCCACGAGATCGTCAAGGTCATCGTCATCGTGGGGAAGCTGGTCAACGTCGTCGTACGCTGAACGCCGCGGATTCGCCTGAGAGGGCGTTGCACGCATCGTGAAAGGCCCATACACTCCCGCCGATCTGGCCAAGCAACGAGGAGGAAATGTGGACTTTTCAAAGTTGAGTCGTGAGGACTGGATGGTCGGGGGCGGCGGAATCCTCCTAATCATCTTTCTCTTTGCCCTGCCGTTTTATTCCCAGACTATCTTGGGCCTAGGAACCGCCACCGCAGCGGCGACGAGCTCGCCGGCCTCAATCTGGGGCATCATCGCTCTCATCCTGGCGATCGTCGTGGTGGTCGATTGGGCGCTCGCAACGTTCAGCCCGCAGACGACGATCCCGACGACGCAGCTCGGTCGTGGCATGACGCGGGCGGTTGTCGCTGGCGTCGTGGTGCTGCTGCTGCTGCTCAAGCTGGTCCTCCACACCAGTTGGCTCGGTTGGGGTTGCTGGGTCGACATCATTGTCGCGCTGGTTGTCTTCGCTGGTGCCTGGCTGGCCGCTCAGGGCAAGTCAACTCCGGTGAAGTCGGCCTAACCGTCCGACTGCAGATGCGGCGTCGCGCTGAGTGGGGACGCGCGACGCCGGTCGGCTGGGCCGGTAGCCTGCCATGGGATGCCGGCCTTCAAGCCCGCCTACCTGATCCACGGTGACGACCACGGCCGCGCCGTTGCGCAGGGCCCATATGCTCCTGCCGATTCGCCTCCACGCAACGAGGAGGGAACGTGGACTTCTCGAAGTTGAGTCGTGAGGACTTGATGGTTGGGGGAGGGGGGATCCTCCTAGCCATCGCTCTGCTCCTGTTGCCGTGGTACTCGGAGCGCGGCTTCTCGTTCGTCGCAACAGGCGCTCCGAATGCGATCTGGGGCGTGCTCGCCCTGATCGTCACGCTCGTCGTCGTCGTCGACTGGGCGCTCGCGACATTCAGCCCGAGCACGGCGATCCTCACGACGCAGCTCGGGCGCGCGACGCGCGCGACGCTCGCGGGCCTGGCGTTGCTGTTGCTCGTGATCAAGGTCCTCGCCCAGACGATCAGCTTCGATTGGGGTTTCTTCGTCGACATCATCCTGGCGGTGGTCGTCGTCGCCGGTGCCTGGCTGGCCGCCCACGGCAAATCGGCCCCCGGGGAGTCGGCATAGCCGTTCGGATTGCCCTGAGACGCCCCGTCGCGCTGACCGGACTGACCGACGCCAGTCGGCTGGGCCGGTAGCCTGCGACGGGATGCCGGCCTTCAAGCCCGCCTACCTGATCCACGGTGACGACCACGGCCGCGTCGGTGAGCGGCGAGCGCGCCTTCGCGCGCTCGCGCAGGCACAGGGCGGCACCCTCGAGGCTGCGGCGACGCCGGAGGCAGCGGCCTCGCTGCTGAGCGCGCTGACGCTCTCGATCGGGCGCCGCTTCATCATCGTCGACGAGGTCGAGAGCTGGAAGGACGCTGCGGTCAAGGAGCACCTCGCTGGTCCGCTCGCGAGCATGCCGCCTGACACGACGATCGCGTTCTTTGCCTGTGAGGAAGCTCGTGCGAAGGCGCCCGCCGCGCTGCACGCTCTGGTGAAGGCGGCCGGGGGGGACCTCAGCGCGGAGATGGCGGTCAAGGAGTGGGACCTGCCGAAGTGGGTCGTGACTCGCGCCGCAGAGCTCGAGCTGACGCTCGACCTCGTCGCAGCGAAGGCGCTCGTGCAGGCCGTCGGTGCGCGCCAGGCCCGCCTCTCGCGAGAGATCGAGAAGCTCGCCATCGAATGCGGTCCCGGAGCGAAGCTCGACGCCGGCGCTGTGCTCGATCGCGTCGCCCGTAGCTCCGAGCGCAAGGCGTGGACGCTTGCCGACGCGCTGGTGCACCGCGACAGCGCCGCTGCGACCCGCCTCTACCTCGAACTTCGCGCCCAGGGCGAGCGGGTCGAGTCGCTCGCCTATTGGATGACGCGCCGCCTGCGCGAGGCGCTCGGCGTGGCAGCGCAACTTGAGAGCGGCGCCTCGCCGGCAAGCATCGCAAGCGGCCTGCGAATGCCGCCCAAGGCTGCCGCCGCCTTCATCGCGGATGTTCGGCGAACCGACGCCACAACCCTCCGCAGCGCCATCGCGGCATTCGCGGACCTCGAAGTCGACAGCCGCGGCCGCTCGGCGCTCGACCCGGACACGCTCGCACTGCGGACGATCTGCGCGCTGAGCGCCGAACCATGACCCACCAGCGCCAGGCACGCGCACCTAGCCCAAGCCGGTATGGGCGCGAGCGCGTACTCTGCCGATTCAGCACCGGCCTCGTATGTGCGGTGTTGATCAGCGCCGCCGTCGCCGCGCCCACGGTGACACAGGCACGATCCGAGCGCCGCACAAGGAGCGACGCCTACGCTGCATTCAAACCCGACGTTGTCGGTAACTTGGCGAGCTTCGAGTTTGATGTTGGCCGGCAGCCGACGCTCCGTTGCAACATCGACGGACCACAGGGGTCCGAGCCGTGGACCGCCATGTGTGAAGGCATCGTCGTCGGCGGCAACCGGGCAGCCGTGCGCGCGGCCGCAGGGCGATGCGCCGCCGTTCAGCGGAAGACCCGATGGGAGACCGTTCTTGGTGGGCCGGCGGTTGCTGCGCGAGGGCGGGGCGCGCTGGTTTGCATCGGCGAGGACAACGCTCCTGGGCCGGTCATGCCGGTTGGTCAGAGCGTGACGTTTGGACCGTTCGTCTGTGCCGGCAAGAGCGGCGGAATCTCCTGCAAGGCCCACTCTGGGCACGGCTTCTTCTTCGGGCGCGACACGTGGAGCGTGTGGTGAGCGATAGTCGAACGGTCGCTCAGTGTCGCCGTTGACCGAGCACTGCACCGCTTGCAAGCTCCCCGTTGCGCGGTGCTTGACTTAGCCAGCAGCGTAGACAAGGATGCTCACAGTGAGCTCGCCACCAAGCTTGCGCTGCGGGCGGTGCGGCGCAGAAGCGCTGAAACCCGAGGACCGCTTCTGTGGATCCTGTGGCGGACCGCTAGGTGAGGCGAGTGCGCCCGCTGCTCCGCTGACGTATGTCCCGCCAGGAGGCGTACCCCTCGCGCCGGCGTATCTCCCGCCCGGAGGCGGGGCGTATCCGCCGCCAGGCGGCTTTGCGCCGGCGTACGTCCCGCCAGGCGGCGTCCCCCCGGCGGCGGCGTATCCCCAGCCGGGCTTCTATCCGGGAGCGTTTGCGCCGGCTCCAGCAGCCCCCTGGAACGGCCTGGCTATCGCCTCGCTGGTCTTGAGCATCCTGTGGATCTTTGGCTTCGGCTCATCGTTGGCGCTCATTCTCGGCATCGTCGGACGCGGTCAGATCGTCGCCGCTCAGGGCCGGCAGCGTGGTCTAGGGCTGGCGCTGGCTGGGATCGTGCTTGCGAGCCTCGGCATCGCCCTCATGCTGTTCCTGATCGTCCTTGGCGCAATCCAAAGTCCGCACAACAGCTAGCCGCCGGACGCGGGCTAGCCCTGCCCCGCGCCGGCCTGGGTGATCTCAGCCTTGAGCGCTGCGCGCGCCGCCACGGGTGCGAGGCTGATCGCCCTTGCCTCGGCGAGCTCGGCGCGGTCCTTCTCGTGCGCGAGGTATGCGTACACGGCGAGTTGCGCCCACTGGTCCGAGCTCGTCGCGTAGTGCGCCGCAACGATCTCCTGGCCGGTCTCGGCCAGCGCGTAGTCGTGGACTCCCGGGGAGCCAAACGCGAAGGCGACATCCGCTGCCAGCACGGTGTCCGCCCTCGCCGGCGCGAGCACGAGATAGTGCTTCCAGACCGGCGCCAGCGCGGCCAGCTCCTTGGCGCCGTAGCTCGTGAAGCCGCCGGCTGAGGTGCTCGTCGCGAAGAAGTAGTTCGTGTCCGCCAGCTGGAACACCGCCTTGGCGTAGGCGTCCCATGCCGGCGCGCTGTTCGGCGCGGCCTTCGCGGCATGCTGCGTCCTCGTCACCGCCGCCTCGTAGAGCCTGATGGCGGTGACGCTGGCGTTGCCGTGCGCCGCCAAGCCGCTCAAGAGGCTCATCGGGCGCGAGCCGCTGCCACCGCACGCCGCGAGCGAAAGGCACACCACCGCGAATGCGATCGCAGCCGAATGGCGCGCGCGGATGTGAGCAGACACCACGCAGGATGGTAGTCGCTTGGACGGCCAGCCCGGTGCTTCGCGGCGTGAGCTAGGCGTCCGCGCGGGGACGCGCGACACGCGCCGCGCGGGACTTCTTGCGGGCACCGTTGTTGCGATGCAGCGCACCCGTCTTGATTGCCTTGTCGATCTTCGAGATCAGCGTGCGGTGCTCCGCGGCCGTGCGCTCACTGTCACCGGCGGCGACGGCCTCCTCGAGCCGGCGGAAGTAGGTCTTGATCGCCGACGTGTGCTGGCGGTTCTCGATCCGCTCGCGCTCGGCGCGGAGGATGCGCTTCTTCTGTGATGCGATGTTGGCCATAGGAAAACCGCGGCGGGGACCGCGGGGAGCCGTACTATAGCGACGTTGAGTGTCACTACTCCAGCCGCCGCCGGGCCGGAGGCGGCGACTGAGGGGCCGCCCGGTCGCGGCGTCGCACGCAACACCGCGATCTTCTCGATCGCGACGGCCTTCTCGCGTGTCGTCGGGCTGCTGCGCGAGATCGTCGCGGCCAGCTACTTCAACACGAGCCCTGCGGCGTCCGCTTTCACGCTCGCCTTCCAGGTTCCGAACCTCGTCGCCAACCTGTTCGCCAACGCGGCCCTGTCCGCGGCGTTCGTGCCGGTGTTCACCGATCTACTCCAACAGGGCCGCAAGCGCGAGGCCTTCCGCCTCGCCTCGACCCTGCTGTGGATCATGGTCATCGCGCTCGCTGTGATCACCGCGTTCTTCATCTTGGTCGCCGGGGTCGTGATGCCGCTGTTCATCGGGCCGAAGCTGGCCCACACCGCGGGCATCACCTCGCTGACGATCCTGCTGTCGCAGGTCCTCTTCCCGGTCGTGCTGCTGATCGGCGTCACCGGCCTGCTGACGGGGATCCTCCAGTCCTATGACCGCTTCACGATCCCGGCGTTCGCCCCGGCGGTCTGGAACGTGGTGATCATCGGCTTGCTGATCTTCCTGCGGCCCCGGTTTCTTGCGTTGCACCCCAAGGATCTGGGCATCGAGGCCTACGCGATCGCGATCCTCGTCGCGACCGGCGTGCAGCTGCTGCTGGTGATGTTCGCCCTGGCGCAGATCGACTTCCGCCTCTCGTTCCACATCGACTGGCACGACCCGCGGATCAATCAGGTGTTCATGCTGATGCTGCCGGTGACGATCGGGCTCGGCATCGTCAACCTCGACCAGCTGATCAACTCGGCGTTCGGGGGCCTCGTCAACGGCGACGCCCCCCGCGCGATCGATCAGGCGTTCCGCATCTACATGCTGCCGCAGGGGATGTTCAGCGTCGCCGTCGCGACGGTGCTGTTCCCGACGCTCAGCCGGATGGCGGCGCGGCGCGATCCGGCGCGGATGCGCCGTGCGCTGGCGATCGGGATGCGCCAGATCAACCTGATGCTGATCCCCGCCTCGGCGTTCCTGATGGTCCTCGCGACGCCGGTCGTGCGGCTGATCTACCAGCACGGATCGTTCCACGGCTACTCGACCCACCTCGTCTCGATCGCGCTGTTCTGGTTCGCCTTCAGCCTCCCGTTCGGCGGCCTCAATCTGCTGCTGACACGCACCTTCTTCGCGCTCCAGCGGCCGTGGATCCCAACCCGCCTCGCGGTGATCAACATCATCGTCGACATCATCGTCAGCGTTGGCCTGTACAAGCCGCTCGGCATCGCCGGTCTCGTCATCGGCACCTTCGCCGCCAACGCCGTGATGACCGCGATGATGCTGTACCGCCTGCGCACCGGCTTCAACGGCCGCCTCGAGGGCGCTCAGACGATGATGATCACGGCCCGGATCGCCGTCGCCTCGGTCCTGCTGGCGGCGGCAGCGTGGATCATCTGGAGCGTCCTGGACGGTCTGCTGGGCCACTCCATCCCGGCCCAGCTGGTTTCGGTCGGCGCCGGCGCAGCGATCGGCGGCTGGATCTACATGAAGGCCGTGCTGCGGATGGGCATCCCCGAAGCGCGCCAGGTCCAGGAGATGCTCCTGGCACGCCTCGGGCGTGCGTAGCCGATGTGCTACAGTGACAGGGTGTCGATCGAAGTCTCGGTTCGCGAGTTGCGCAACCAGACCGCCCAGGTTCTCCGGCGCGTCGAGGCCGGTGAGCACCTGACGGTCACCGTAGACCGTCGACCGGTGGCCGAGCTCGTTCCACTGCCGACGCGCGCGACATGGGTTCCCAGGGAGCGTGTGCTCGCGAGCCTGGTACAGGCCGACAGTGGATTGACGGAGCAGCTGAACGAGGTTCTCGGCGACACCATCGAGAACCTGTGACCCCGCGCGGACTCCTCGACACGTCAGTGCTGATCGCCCGCGAGCAGCACCGCGAGATCGACGCGGCGGCACTGCCGGATGAGGCCGCGATCTCGGTCGTGACACTCGCCGAGCTGGGCGTTGGCGTGCACTTGGCCGCACCGGGGCAGACGCGCGCTCAGCGGCTGGCTACGTTGGTCGCGGCGCGCTCCACCTATGTGGCTCTGCCCGTGAGCAGCGAGGTCGCAGCAGACTTCGCCGAGCTGGTCGCGGCGGCGCACCAGGCTGGCAAGCGGCCCAAGATCCAGGACGCGTGGATCGCCGCGACAGCGCGAGTCAACGGTGTTCCCGTGTACACCCAGGACAGCGACTTCGACGAGCTTCCCGGCGTCGAGGTCGTCCGCGTGTGACCGCCGCGCCGCGCCGCTTCGACGCGGTGATCTTCGACAACGACGGGCTGCTGCTCGACACCGAGACGGCCTGGACGCGCGCCGAGGTGACGCTGTTCGCGCGTCGCGGCCGCGAGTTCACGATCGAGCACAAGCGCCTGATGCTGGGCTCGGCGGGCGGGCTCGCCGAGGCCAACCTCGCCGCGATGCTCGAGCTGCCCGACGACGGGCCGGCCCTGTTCGCGGAGCTGCAGGCGCTCGCGCTGGAGGAGATCGGTCGCAGTGCGACGCCCCGCCCCGGGGCGATCGAGCTGCTGGGTCGGCTGCGCGCCGCCCGGATGCCGCTCGGGCTCGCCTCCAACTCCACGCGTGCGTTCGTCGATCGCGCGCTCGCGAGTGCGCAGATCCCGCCCGACACATTCGACGCGACCTGCGCCGGCGACGAAGTCGCCCATCCAAAGCCTGCCCCGGACATCTACCTCGCGGTCTGCGAAGCGCTCGGCGCCGACCCCGTGCGCACCGCCGTGCTCGAGGACTCGCCGACCGGTGTCGCCGCCGGGATCGCGGCCGGCTGCTACGTGATCGGCATCGCCTCGACCAACGGCGTGGTCCTCCACGGCGCGTCCACCGTCGCCGCCTCGCTCTCCAGCGTGCCGCTCTAACCTCCCTCGCCGATGCCCGATCAGGCGCACATCCGCAACTTCTGCATCATCGCCCACATCGACCACGGCAAGTCGACGCTCGCCGACCGCATCCTCGAGCTGACGCACACCGTCGAGAAGCGGGCGATGCGCGCCCAGGTGCTCGACTCGATGGACCTCGAACGCGAGCGCGGGATCACGATCAAGGCGCAGGCCGTGCGCGTCACCTACACCGCACGCGACGGTCAGACCTACCAGCTGCACCTGATCGACACCCCCGGCCACGTCGACTTCACCTACGAGGTGTCGCGCTCGCTCGCCGCCTGCGAGGGCGCGGTGCTCGTCGTCGACGCGTCGCAGGGCGTCGAGGCGCAGACCGTCGCCAACACCTACATGGCGGTTGAGGCCGGCCTCGAGCTGATCCCAACGCTCAACAAGATCGACCTTCCCGGCGCCGAGCCCGAGCGCGTCGCCAGCGAGGTCGCGGAGCTGCTCGGCGAGGACACCTCGGACATCCTGCCGATCTCGGCGAAGACGGGGGAGGGGGTGACCGACGTGCTCGAGCGGATCGTCGAGCGCATCCCGCCGCCGCGCGGCGACGTCGATGCTCCGCCACGGGCGCTGATCTTCGACTCGCAGTTCGACCAGTACCGCGGCGTCGTCGCCTACGTCCGCGTCGTCGACGGCGTGTTCCGGAAAGGTGAGGCGATCCGCGCGATGGCCGGCCAGACGAACGCCGAGATCGACGAGATCGGCTTCTTCTCGCCGGCGATGATCGCCACGGCTGAGCTCCATGCGGGCGAGGTCGGCTACCTCATCACCGGCATCAAGGACGTCACGCAGCTGCGTGTCGGCGACACCCTGACGACGCGCGCACGGCCAGCCCGCGAGGCCCTACCCGGTTATCGAGATGTCAAGCCGATGGTGTTTTGCGGTCTGTTCACGATCGATTCCGAACGCTTCCCGGAGTTGCGCGATGCACTGGAGAAGCTGACGCTGAATGATGCGGCGCTGTCCTGGGAGCCCGAGACCTCCGACGCGCTCGGCTTCGGCTTCCGCGTCGGCTTCCTCGGCCTGCTGCACATGGACATCGTGCGCGAGCGACTCGAGCGCGAGTACGGGTTGGAGCTGCTCGCGACGATGCCGTCGGTCGGCTTCCTGGTGACGCTGACGAGCGGCGAGGAGCTCGAGGTTCACAACCCGTCCGACATGCCCGACCCGGCGCGCATCGCGGAGATCCGCGAGCCGTTCATCCGCGCCTCGATCGTCGCTCCGCGCGAGTACATCGGCACGGTGATGGAGCTCTGCCAGGAGCGGCGCGCCGTCCACGCAGGGATGCACTACCTCTCGCCGGAGCGCGTGCAGATGCTCTACGACCTGCCGCTGGCGGAGATCGTGCTCGACTTCTTCGACCAGCTGAAGTCGCGCACGCGCGGCTACGCGTCGCTCGACTATGAGCTCTCAGGGTTGCGGCCGTCGAACATGGTCAAGCTCGATGTCCTGCTCGGTGGTGAGGTTGTCGACGCGCTGTCGATGGTCACGCACCACGACAAGGCCTACGAGCTCGGCCGGTTGCTGACCGAGCGGCTGCGGGCGAAGATCCCGCGCCAGCAGTACGACGTGCCGATCCAGGCGGCGGTCGGCTCGCACGTGATCGCGCGCGAGACCGTCAAGGCGTTCCGCAAGGACGTCATCGCAAAGTGCTACGGCGGTGACATCACGCGCAAGCGCAAGCTGCTCGAGAAGCAGAAGGAGGGCAAGAAGCGGATGAAGCAGGTCGGGCGGATCGAAGTGCCCCAGGAGGCGTTCCTCGCGGTGCTCGAACTGGGCGACAAATAGGGCTTCGGGGGCTGCGGGCGACGCCCTCGCTATTAGGATGCGCGTAATGACGCGCATCCTCTTCGTGTGTACAGGAAACATCTGCCGCTCGCCGATGGCCGTGGCGGTGATGCAGCGGTTCATCAGCGAGGCCGGGCTTGATGGGCAGATCGTTGCTGACAGTGCCGGGACCGGCGTCTGGCAGCCCGGCGCGCCGCCGGACAGGCGGGCGGTGGCGGTGGGCGCGGCGCGCCATTTCGAGGTGCGTGGCGTGGCGCGGCCGGTGAGCGTCGCGGACTTCGCCGACTTCGACCTGCTCGTCGCGATGGATGAGACGCATGCGCAGGACCTGCGCGAGCTGGCGCCGGATCGGACGGGGCGGCTGAAGGTGCGGCTGCTGCTCGCCGACGGTGATGTGCCCGACCCGTACTACGGCTCGTCAGCGGCGTTCGAGCGTGCGCTCGAGTTGATCGAGGCTGGCTGCCGGGCGCTGCTCGAGCGGGTGGCGGACTCCGCGTAGAAGTGACTTGCCAGCGCCGTGCGCAGCGCAGATACTGCGCAGGACTGTCCCGCCGCTGGCGCGGCCGGCGGAGAGAGGCGCGAGGCTCCAGACGTGAGGTCCAACCAGCTATTGAGGCTTGCCGGCGCGGCGGGCGCGACGCTGGCGCTTGTGCTGTTGCCGCTCCGTGCATTGGCTGACGATCGCGACTACGCGCCGCCCGACCCTGGGAGCCCAAGTGGCACGCTCGTCGCGGGCGGGGTGATCTCGGGCCCGGCCGACATCGAGTTCTCGGTGGAAAGCACTGGCGTCTACACGGCGACGATCTACGTCGACGGTCAGAGCCTCGTCACCGGCACGGTCGATCGCGGCAGCGGCCGCCTGCTCCTCGACACCACCAGGCTCCTCGACGGCCAGCACACGGTGCTCGTCATCGTCGCCGACGACACCGAGACCGACACCGTGTGGAGCGGCACGATCGAAACGCTCAACGCGCCGCAGGGCGGCATCCCGACGATCAGCGGCACGACCGAGGTGGGTCAGAGCCTGACGGCGACGCCGGGGCAGTGGTCGCCGTCGCCGAGCGCGATCAGCTACCAGTGGGAGCGCTGCAACGCCGCGGGCGTGAGCTGTGCGGCGATCGCCGGCGCGACTGGGCCGGTGTACACGCTCGTGCCGGCTGACAGCGGCGGCGAGATAGCAGTTCGGGTTCTCGCCAGTGACGCCGACGGCGCGACGGTCGCGACCTCGCCGCCGACCGGTGTCGTCGTCGATGCGGACGGAAGCGCGGCGGACCCGAGCGGCTCCTCCGCGGCGAGCACGCCGGCCGCCGCGAACGGGACCGGCGCCTGCAACGCGGCGCAGCTCGTTGCCGAGCTCGGCACGCGCGCTTCCCAGACCGTCGCGCTTGGGCAGACGGCGACGCTCCGCGGCGCGCTTGCGTGTGACGGGACGCCGATCGGTGGTGCCACGATCGATCTCGCGCTTGCACCGGCCGCCGGTTCCACGCCGACGGACTACGCGCAGATCGTGACCGCCGCGGACGGCTCGTTCAGCTACGTCGTGCCGGCCGGTCCGTCGCGCGACATCACGGTCAGCTACCGCGCTTACGCCGCTGACGCCGAGCCGTCCGCGGTGGCGACCGTTGCTCTGCGCGTCACGCCGACGATCAGCCTGCACATCACGCCGCGCAGCACGACCAACGGCCACGCGATCACCTTCTCCGGACGCGTCGCCGGCGGCTACATTGCCGGCGCCGGCCTGCCGGTCGAGATCGAGTACCGCGAGGGTCGCAACTGGATGGTCTACACCGAGGTGCTCGCAAACGCGCAAACCGGCCGCTTCCGCTACCGCTATACGTTCGAGCGAACAACCGAGTCGATCACCTACACATTCCGCGTCGCGATACCGGCGACCGGCGTCGCCGGCTACCCCTACCAGCCCACCGCCAGCCCGCCACGCTCGGTGCATGTCGACCCGTAGCCGCGCGCCGGACGCCTGAGCGGCGCTCAGGTTGCCAGCGGTAGGCGCAGGCGGACGAGTGTGCCGCCGCCGGGCGCCGGTCCCGCGGTCACGGTGCCCGCGTGGCGTTCGACGACCTGGCGGACGATCGCGAGGCCGAGGCCGCTGCCGGGGAGTGAGCGCGACCGCGAACCGCGGAAGAAGCGGTCGAAGATGTGCGGCAGCTCGTCGGGGTCGATCCCCGGTCCGTGATCGCGGATCTCGAGCTCGCCATCGTGCAGGCGAACCTCAATCGGCTCGTCTGTGCCGGCGAACTTCACTGCGTTCTCGAGCAGGTTGTTGACCGCGCGGCCGAGTCGCGACGGCACGGCGCTGACGAGCGTCTCCTCCAGCGCCACCTCGAACCGCGCCTGTGGCGAGTGCAGCTTGGTCCGCTCGATCGCCTCGTCGACCAGGATGTCCATGCGAACGTCCTCCAGCGGCTCATCGTGCTCATCGTCGCGGGCGAGCTCGATCAGGTCGACGACGAGCTCCGAGAGCTCCTCGAGCTGACCGACGACGTCTGTGATCAGCCGCGCGCGCTCTGGCGGGGCGAGGTCGTCTGAGCGCTGGAGGATCTCGAGGTTGGTGCGTACGCTCGTCACGGGGGTCCGCAGCTCGTGCGAGGCGTCAGCGATCAGCTGGCGTTGCGCGCGCGCCGACTGATCAAGCGCACGGATCGTCCCGTCGAGCGCTTCGAGCATCGCGTTGAAGCTGCGCGCCAGGCGGCCGAGCTCGTCCCGCCGTCCCTCGTCGATCCGCTGGTCGAGGTCGATGGTGGCCGCCACGTGCTCGGCGGCGGCCGTCAGGCGCCGCACCGGCGCGAGCGTCGTGCGCGCGACGAGCGATCCGAGCAGCGTGGCGAGCGCGATCCCGATTGCCGCAACGATCAGCAGGATCAGGCGCAGGTTGGCGAGCGTCGCCTCCTGCTCGCTGATCGAGCGGTCGATCTCGACCGCGACGCCAGGCTCGATCCCCGCGGCAAGCACGCGCACATCGCTGCCGCCGAGGTGCGTGTCGAACAGGAAGCTGCCGCGGCCAGCTCGAGCGAGCGCTTCGACGGCGTTAGTGGCGGGCAGCTCGTGAACGACGCCGAACGCTGGGCGGACCACGCCCGTGGCGGTGATGAGTTGCACGAGTCCCGGCTCGCCGAGCCGGTTGGGGAGGCCGCCGACCAGCAGGTAGTTCAGCCGCTGTGACGGCGAGCTCGACCGCCGCGGGCGAGGAAACCTCCTCGCCCCCGTCACACCGCCGGGCGGCGAGGCGAAAGTGCGCCCCAACCCGTGCCCGTGTGGGAAGCGTTGGCCATGCACGATCTGCCGGTCGACCAGCAGGGATCTCTCCAGTGACTTGTCGATCGCGTGGCCGAACTCGTGACGGACGATCAGGTAGCTCGCGAGCGAGGCGAGCACGACCGCGACGGCGACGGCCGCGGCGACGGAGACGGTGACGCGGCGCCCGAAGCTCACGGCGCGCGCAGGATGTAGCCGATGCCGCGGACCGTGTGCAGCAGACGCGGCTCGCCGCCAGCCTCGGTCTTGCGGCGCAGGTAGCCCATGTAGACCCCGAGCGTGTTCGACGCCGCGCCAAAGTCATAGCCCCAGACGTGCTCGAAGATCGTCGACCGGCTCAGCACCTGACGCGGATGGCGCATGAACAGCTCGAGCAGCGAGAACTCGGTCCGCGTCAACTCGAGCCGCCGGCCGCCCCGGTGGACGTCGTGGGCCAGGCCGTCAAGCGTGACGTCCTCGAACGTGAGGATCTGCGGGACCTCGTCATCGCTGCGGCGGCGCAGCAGCGCACGAACCCGAGCCAGCAGCTCGCGCAGGGCGAACGGCTTGACGAGATAGTCGTCGGCGCCGGCGTCGAGGCCTGCCACGCGGTCGTCGATCGCATCACGCGCGGTGAGCATCAGGACGGGGCTATTGTCACCGGTCGCCCGCAGGCGCCGGCAGACCTCGAGGCCCGAGACGCCCGGCATCGTCACGTCGAGGACGACCGCGTCGAAGCGCTTCGCGGCGAGCACGTCGAGCGCCTTGACGCCGTCGCCCGCGAGCTCGACCTCGTAGCGCTCGAGCGCGAACGCTCGCGACAGCGCCTGCCTGACCGATGGCTCGTCATCCACGACGAGGATGCGAGGCGTGTCACTCATGGCGAGCATTCTCGCTGTTGGCTCATCGCGTTGGATGAAAGGGGAGGGTCCGGCCGGGGGATGCCGGACCCAAAGCTCAGTCTCGCTTTCGCCGTGAAGCGTTCGGTAAGAACGGCACAGGCCGCCCTCCGGGCGAGCCTGCCAGCGCCGGATCGCCGCGCACGTAGGCGAGGACGCAGGCGAGCAGGAAGCAACCGACGAACAGCAGTCGCGTGCCGCTGTCGTTCGCGACCGAGCCGAGGAGCGAGCCGGCGAACCCGCCGCCGAGGCACGCTCGCCAGACGTTGCTCCCGGCGACTGGCCGCAGGACCCGCGCGCGGTCTGCGAAAAGCGCGGCGGCGATCGCGAGGCAGACCAGCACGGCGACCCACGCCTCGCCACCAACGAGGGTGGCGTAGGCCTCCGACAGTCGACGCCAGAGCGTGTCGAACAGGGCAGAGGATGACTGGGCATGAAGCACCTGGCGCGTGAAGTGCGCGCCGCCGCCGGTCGCGAGGTCGAGACCGGCGAGCACGGCAACCCCGGCGAGCGTTGCGGCTGCAGCGCAAGCGAGCCGTCGCCAGGTGAGCTTGCCCGGTGCCAGCAGCACCGTTCCGATGGCAGTTCCGCCGCCGATCGTGAAGATCGCACCGGCATTCGCGCCGAGACGGCCCCAGGCGACGATCAGCGTGAGCAGGGCGCCGGCGCCGGCGAACAGCAGGGCGTCGCGGCGCGTCGCGATCCGTTGCGGCAAGCCGGCGGCCAGGCCTGCGAAGAGGATGATCGGAAACGCCGCCGCGAGCTCGTTGCCGGCGCCAAAGAAGCGCGCGCCGGAGATCGGGTTCGAGCCGAGTAGCGATGTCTCGATCAGCGGCGATCCACGGGCGAGATCGACCGTGTAGAGGACGAGCATCGCGGCTGCCGGCAGCGCTGGTGCGCGTGGCCATCCGGCCAGCTGGTCGCAGGCGATGGCGAGCGCGAAGGCGACGGCGACGACGATCAGGATCTCGACTGCCTGCGTCGGCCGGAGCGCGGCCGCTAGCAGCGCGGTGCTTGGTAGCCAGAGCGCTGCGAGTCCGCCGCTGCGGAGCGCCCAGCGCGCGGGCCTGCGGCTCGCCAGCGCTGCGAGCCAGAGCGCCAGCCATGTCGCGAGGAACGCGACGATCACCGGCGTGCGCCGGCCCGCGATCACGCTCAGACGCTGCGCGAACGCCGCGAGCGCGCCGGGGCTGCGCGGCGCGGCGGCGCTGATCGGCGCCCCGACGACGGCTGGCGGGACGCGTAGCGTCAGCCAGCGCAGGATCGTCGGCGCGAGGTCGAGCGTCG
This sequence comes from Solirubrobacteraceae bacterium, assembly GCA_049512455.1. Classification (GTDB taxonomy): domain Bacteria; phylum Actinomycetota; class Thermoleophilia; order Solirubrobacterales; family Solirubrobacteraceae; genus Palsa-513. The sequence continues at coordinate 79,761 of JBEKXB010000013.1, forward strand.
TGACGAGGCCGTTGGTGCGCGTCGTCGCCGACGTCAGCGCGGCGGGCCGGCTGCCCAGACCGGCCACTGCGAGCGCCAGCAGCGTGGGCGGCGTGGTGGCGCGGGGTGAGGTCGCAGGAGGCCGCTCGAGCGCGATCAGCAATTCGCTTGGCGGGCGTGTTGCCAGCAGCTCGCCCAGTTGGCGGGCGCCGAGCGCGCCGCGCGGAAGATCGACGACGACAAGGGCGTGTGCGCGCAGCAGCGCATCGACACGCCCGACGAGCGACCGCGCGGACCCCAGCGACAGTTGCGCGACGCGTCCCTGGCGGTCGGCCGCGATCACGGCGTCGCTGCCGGGCGTGCGTCCGCCGCTGGCGTACGCGCCGCCGTGGCGTAGCAGCGAGGCGAGCAGCCCTGGCTCGAGGTCGGCGTCTGCGCTGCGTGCGCGGCGGAGCACCACCGACCAGGCTTCGACCGTGCCTCCGGCGCTGACGGTGAGCTCGGGGGGCGCCTGCGGTGAGTAGTCGAGGCGGGGGACGCGAGCCGACTGCGTGATGTCGAGCAGCGCCTGCTGCTCGTTGTAGTCGCCGACGCTCATGTTGAGCAGGCCGATTGCGTGCAGACCGGGCTCGGCGGCGAACGTCTCGAGCATGGCGGCGACGGGCTCAGAGGCTGGTTGGGGTGCGAGTACCGCCACCAGCACGCGTGGGGTGGCGGCGGCTGCTGGCGCCGGCGAGGCGGTGGCAAGCACGGTCGCCAGGGTGGCCAGCGCGCCTGTGAGGTGCCTCACTGCGTCGGGGTCGGGTTCGGCTGGAGCGCCGCCGGCGGGGAGGGTGTGGACCCGGTGGCGCCGGTGGCCCCCAGGACCTCGCTCGGAGGCACGCCCGGCTTGAACTGCGGGTAGGGGAACGCCGGCCAGCTCGCCGTCGCCGCGCGGTTGAACGGCTCGAGCTGCTTGACGGCCTGGAGCGCCCGCTGCGGGCTGTCGGCGACGATGTCAACCGACATCCGGTCGGTGTAGATCTCGATGTCGTCACCGCCGCCGAAGATCACGGCGGGCACGCCGCGCAGCGTGACATTCCGCTGCGGTCCGAGCGAGACGTTGGAGTGGGGTATGTAGAGGACAGTTGTGATCTTCAACGGGAGCGTGCAGCCGCCGACGTGCAGCACGCCGTCGCGCTCGCAGTTGCCGTAGTAGAGCGTCAGGCCGATGGTCGGGGCGTAGTTGGGGCTGTTGCCGTTGTCGGCGGCGGTGAGTGGGGCGCCGTCGACGCTGCGGCCGGCCCAGTAGACCGTGTAGCCCCTGAACGAGCGTGCATAGGCGAGCTGCGACGCCGAGATCGGCGGTGCGGGATGCGTCGCGCATCCAGCCAGCAGGCCAGCCGCAGCAAGGCCCAGTGCGACCTTGGGTAGCGCGCTCATCCTGTCGCATTATTGCCTGCACGGCGGTGCTGCGGATTGCACGCTCCGCGGGCCGTGCCTGCGCACCCCGCTGAGGCCCTAAGGTTGCGGCGTGCTCGTGATCATCGCCTCGATCGGCGGAACAGTCAGCGAGTTCGTCAACGCCGCCGGTCAGTTCTTCGACACGATCGGAGCGCTCCAGCCGGTCGACCTGCTGATCGGGCTCGCATGCTTCGCGCTCTACCAGCTGGCTCGCTCCCGCGCGATCTACAACTCAGTGCGCGCCGCCTACCCGCAGTCCACGATCCCATGGCGACGCGTATGGGGTTCCTACATCGCAGCCTACGGCCTCAACGGCGTCGTGCCCGCCGGCGGCGGCAACATCGTGCAGCTCGTCCTCACGAAGACGTCGATCGAGGAGTCGAACTACCCGACCGTGACGAGCGCGCTCTGCGTGCCGGCTCTCTTCGACGGCGTCGTCGCCGCCTGTGTACTGCTCTACGCGTTCGCCAATCCTCACTTCCCGGGTTTGTCGGCATTCAGCGGCCTCAAGTCCTTCGACATCTCGTTTCTCGCGTCGAACTTCCCACTGACGCTGTTCGGAATCACCGTGCTTGGAGTCGGCGTCCTCGCTGCCTTCGCGATCCTCTCGCGGCGCATCGCAGCGCTTTGGCTGCACGTCCGCCAGGGTTGGACGATCTTGCAACACCGCCGCCGCTACGCGCGGAAGATGATCGTGCCGCAAACGATCGGCTGGCTGTTCCGCGGCGGCGCCTACTACGCGATGCTCGCCGCCTTTCACATGGGCGCGAGCATCGAGAACGCACTGCTTGTGCTCGCGGTCCCGGTAGTGGCGGCGATCGTTCCATTCACCCCCGGCGGCGCGGGGGTTCAACAGGCGCTGTTGCTCGCGATCTTCAGCTCCTCCAGACCCACCGCCACCGTTGCCGTGTTCTCCGTCGGTCAGCAGATTGCGTTCGTCGCGCTTTCGCTCACGCTGGGGTTCGCCGCGATCGTGTTCGTCTTCCACTACCGCAGCTTCAAGGATGTCCTGCGCGAGTCGCGCGCGCGAAGAGCTGCCGATGGTGGCAGCGGCGAGGGGCCGTCGAGCGTGGCTCAGACGGCGATGCGCCCGCGCGACTCGTTCACCGTCGAGGATGGGCTCTCGTCGCCGCGCGGCGGGGATGGCGCACGCCGCTGATCGATCTGCTCGGCGTGCTCGCGGTGCCACCCGGCTGCTCGGCGCGCGCCGACTCTGGCGAGCCCAGCCAGCGCGACCGCCAGCACGCCGGCGAAGGCGACGACGATCGGCACCATCAACAGGCCGGCGATCAGGCCGACCGTGTCGTGGCCCGTGGTCGTGGCCCAGTCCCAGGCAACCCAGTCCAGCCCGGCCAGCAGGGCCGTGACCCCCAACGCAACAAGCGGCATTGGCAGCGATCGTAGCGCGCCACTGCGACACGACGCGTGCCGGATGTCTGCTCCGTGGCGCGCGAGCGAGTGGGCGGCGGGCCCCGCACGAGCACGCCCGCGGCGGGCTATCCTGTCGGCAGGTGGCTTGCGGGCGAAGTGTTGTGGTTGCACAGAAGCCTTCCAAGCTTCTAGGGCGGGTTCGATTCCCGTCGCCCGCTTGCACGAAGACCACGGGGAGTGGCGCAGCCTGGTAGCGCACCCGGCTGGGGGCCGGGCGGTCGCAGGTTCAAATCCTGTCTCCCCGATCACAGAAAAGCCCCGCTGAGGCGGGGCTTTTCCTTGGGCTGAGGTGGGCGTGATTAGAGCGGCGCGTACTGTCTGTGTACTGTTTGCTGCAACGCACTGGGGGTGGCATCCATGTCGCCACGTAGGGGCGACATGCTGCGCAGACGGACGTGATCTCACGCTCCCCCTTGGGCGACAGCGAGAGCGAGCGGCCTGACTCGTGTGCTCCTGCTGTTTCGTCAACGCGAGAGCGGCCGCGCAACCGAGACGCCCGCCTTCATGCGCGAAACTAGGGGCCGCCCGGGCTATGGGATTGTGAACGTGAAGTTGGCGACCGGGATCTTGGCGGTAGGCATGGCGCCGTGGACGCTGGGGCCGGTGGAGTAGCGCAGGACGACGGTGCCGTGGATCACCTCTCCGGGGTTCAGCTTGGCGAAGGCCGGCGCGTGAGGCCCGAATGCGCCGCTAATTGATCCCGTGACGGTTCCTCCGGCAGCAACATCGCTTGTGCTGGCCAGAAAGCCCAGGTTCGCTTCGCCGACCGTG